>NZ_JBFBCH010000032.1:0-73430 GCF_040683055.1 Polymorphospora sp. NPDC051019
CGCGGCTTGCTCCCCATGCCTTCCATGATGAACATTCTTCCCGAGGGCGCACAGCCCCACGGATCTCAGATGTCCGTCAAACCGGGTCAAGCCCACCCGCGCGCCAGGTGCCGACGCAGCGTGTCGGAGGCACGACAGTAGCTACCCGCGGGTTGTGGATAACCCCGGTTTCGCTGTGGATAACGCCGGATACGGCGGCGGCTGACTGTGGATAACGAACGACAGAGCGCTCGGCAACGGTGACAGCGTGTCATCTCATGACGAGAACGTCGCTTCCCCGCCCGACCCTGCTCCCCGGTCTGGTCCGGCTCTGGCGTGACCGGCACACCCTCCAGCTCGGGCTGGATCCCGCCCACGCCGTCGTGGTCGAGGTCGCCCACCCGGGAGCGGCACGCCTGCTCGACCTGCTCGACGGCTCGCACAGCGAACGCGCCGTACTCGACCGGGCGGCCCGCATCGGCGTACCGCGCGACGACGTCCGCACCCTGATCGACGCGCTGCGGGCCGCCGGACTGGTCCTGGGCGCCCACGCCCTGCTGCCCGGCAACCTGCCGGAGCCCGCCCGGCGCCGGCTGGCGGCCGAGGCCAACGCCATCGCCCTGCGCGGCGCCGACGCCCCCGGCAGCCCGGCCCAGGTCCTGCGACGCCGGGCCGCCGCCCGGGTGGTGGTCACCGGACGCGGCCGGCTCGCCGCCCCCGTCGCGGTGGCCCTGGCCCAGTCCGGCGTCGGTCACGTCAGCCCGGAACTCGACGGAGAGGTGGGCCCGACCGAGACGGTCGGTGGCGGTTTCGGCCCGGGAGACGTACGCCGGCCCCGGGCCGAGGCACTCGCCGCCGCGATCACCCGGGCGGCACCAGGCACCGACACCCGTCCGGTACGCCGGGGCCGGGCCGGGCTCGTCGTGCAGGTCGGCATGGACCGGCCGGCGCAACTGCTCGCCGCCGGCTTCGCCG
The DNA here is from genome assembly GCF_040683055.1 of Polymorphospora sp. NPDC051019. NCBI lineage: Bacteria > Bacillati > Actinomycetota > Actinomycetes > Micromonosporales > Micromonosporaceae > Polymorphospora > Polymorphospora sp. NPDC051019. The sequence continues at coordinate 955 of NZ_JBFBCH010000032.1, forward strand.
CCCGCCGGCAGGCGCACCTGCTGCTGGGTGTACGCGACGGCACACCGGTCGTCGGGCCACTCGTCCCGGCCGACGGCTCCCCCTGCCTGCACTGTCTCGACCTGCACCGGCTGGACCGCGATCCGGCCTGGCCGGCACTGGCCGCCCAACTGGCGGCGAGCAGTTTCGAGGAGCCGTGCAGCACCGCGACCCTGATCGCCGCGGTGGGATTCGCCACCGCGGAGATCCTTGCCCACCTCGACGGCGCCACCCCGGAGACGGTGGGGGCGGCCGTGGAAATCTGCGCACCCGGGCGGATTCGGCGCCGGGCCTGGCCACCCCACCCACGCTGCGACTGCATCCGGCGCGGTCGGCGCCGGTACGGCGAGGGCACCAATGGCCCCGGCGACCGCCGCATGGCGGCCAACGACGGGCCGAGTCGGTAACAATGATCTGGTGACCGATATCCCGCGTCGGGCCGTGGCCCGCACCGCCAAGCTCGCCGCTCTGCCCCTCGGCTTCGCGGGGCGGACCGTTCTCGGCCTGGGCAAGAGGGTCACCGGGCTGGCCTCCGACGTCGTGTCGGCCGAGATCCAGCAACGTACGGCCGAACAGCTCTTCAGCGTCCTCGGGCAGCTCAAGGGTGGCGCGATGAAGTTCGGGCAGGCGCTGTCGGTGTTCGAGGCGGCACTCCCGGAAGAGATCGCGGCCCCCTACCGGCAGGCGCTGACCAAGTTGCAGGAAGCCGCGCCCCCGCTTCCGGCGGCCACCGTGCACAAGGTGCTCGCCGAGCAGTTGGGCGAGGACTGGCGGGCGAAGTTCGTCGAGTTCGACGATTCACCGGCCGCGGCGGCGAGCATCGGCCAGGTGCACCGGGCGGTCTGGAAGACCCGCGCCAAGGCGAGACTGCCCGTCGCCGTCAAAATCCAATACCCGGGTGCCGGCGACGCCCTGCTGGCCGACCTCAAGCAACTCTCCCGCCTCGGCGGGATGTTCCGCGCCATCCAGCCGGGTCTGGACATCAAGCCGCTGCTCGCCGAACTGCGGGAACGGATCACCGAGGAACTCGACTACGAGTTGGAGGCGACGTCCCAACGGGCGTTCCACAAGGCGTACGCCGGCGACGAGGAGATCTTCGTACCGAAGGTGGTCGCCTCCGCCCCCCGCGTGCTGGTGACCGAGTGGGTCGAGGGCACCCCGCTGTCGCAGATCATCAACGAAGGCACCGAGGAACAGCGTGACCGGGCCGGCCGGCTGATGGCCGTCCTGCACTTCTCGGCACCGGCCCGCGCCGGGCTCCTGCACGCCGACCCGCACCCGGGCAACTTCCGGCTGCTGCCGGACGGGCGCCTGGGCGTCATCGACTTCGGGGCGGTGGCCCGGCTGCCCGGCGGCCACCCGGAGCCGATCGGCCGGCTGGTCCGGCTCGCGCTGGCCGGTGACGCGCAGGCGGTCATCGACGGCCTCCGCGAGGAGGGCTTCGTCAAGCAGACCGACGACATCGACGCGCAGGCGCTGCTCGACTTCATCCTGCCGATGCTGGAACCGGTGGCCCTCGACGAGTTCCGGTTCACCCGCGCCTGGCTGCGCTCCGAGGCGACCCGGCTGGGCAATCCCAGGTCACCGGCCTACCAGCTCAACCGGCACCTCAACCTGCCACCCTCCTACCTGCTGATCCACCGGGTGACGCTCGGCTCGATCGGGGTGCTGTCCCAACTGGAGGCGAAGGCGCCCTACCGCTCGATCCTGGAACGCTGGCTGCCCGGTTTCGCCCCGATCCCCTGACCCGCCGGCCGGCGCGCGCTCGCACCGGCCGGTCGAGGACGGTTCGGAAAACGGTCAGGGGCTCGACGGGATACCCCGCCGAGCCCCTGACCGGTCATCTATCAGTAGCCGCCTATGTCCCGGGCCGCCTGCCGGCGGGCCTGCATCGAGATGGTACGGGCGGATCGGGTTGCCTCAGTGCGCGTGGTCTTGCCGGCCTGAGGCCGGCGCATTCGCGCTCGGGACAACGCTTCTTGGATGAGATACATGGTGTCGGCCCCACTCGGAGTCGCAGTGACGATGGTCATTTCGTTCTTCATTGCCGGTACGACACCGGCGGACTTACGGATCGGGTTCATGTCAGGCCGCCAGCCGGACGCTGCTGCGCGACTCGGCGAGGCCGTTGGCCGCCATCCGCGCTTCGACCTCGACCCGGAGGACCTGGTCGCGGGCGACGTCCTCCTTGCGCGGACGGCCACGGGGCCGCTTGCGCGGGACGACCGCGCCACGCTCGAAGATCTCGCCACCCCAGACCCCCCACGGCTCGGCGCGGTCGACCGCACCGGCCAGGCACGCGGCCCGGAGCGGGCAGTCGCCGCACAGCGACTTGGCCAGTTCCAGCTCGGCGGGGGCGTCGGAGAACCACAGGTCGGGGTCGAACTTCCGGCAGGGCAGGTTCGCCTCCAGTTCGACGTTGACGTCGACGGGGGCCAGCGCCAGACTCATCGCCCGGTCACCTCTCTCTCGCTTCGATCTTGTGGATCGTCGTTGCTGGGTGAGACAAAAAACTAAGGCCGCGGATCCCGGTTACGGGTTCCGCGGCCTCGAGGTGAGCCGGTGGTCTATTCCTAGACCGGCCTTCCTCGAGGTGGAACTCCGCGGACGTCCATACGCTTCGGAGCGTTCGGGACATCGCCGCCGGCGAAGCCACTGATCCCCTTGCCCTGGACGGATTTCGGCGCCAGGATCAGCTCGGCCTGGGTCGGCGCCGGGTGCGTCACGGGCAGTAGGGCAGCGTCAGCGGCCGGCAGCAGTCTGACGACTGGCACCGACACGAGGGCAGCAGACAGCCCCGCCGAACGCTGGTTGACATAGAACTCCATGGGTGCCGCCTCCTCACGCTTCCCTCGTCACTGACACGGTCTCGTACACCCTTTGAGCAGCCGCAACGCCGCCGCTCGCGAGGTGTGCCATGAGGCTATGCCTGCATCGGTGGCGAGGGCAAACGGTTTTACGGCTCTTCCGGAGAACTTTTTTCCGGCGTCACTTCGGCCACCGACGCACCGCCCACCAGCGCGATCGCCGCGGCGCCGTAGAGGGCGAGCTTTCGCGGGCCGATACCGGCGATCGCCAGCAACTCCTCGGACCGGGTCGGACGGCGCTCCGCCAGGGCCATCAACGTGGCGTCGGTGAACACCACGTACGCAGGGACTTTCTGCGTCGAGGCGACCGTGCCGCGCCACTCGCGCAGCCGGTCGAGCAACTCCTCGTCGAGGTCGGACGGGCAGTCGGGGCAGCGGCCCAGTTTGCGGTCGACGCCGGCCAGCAGGGTGCCGCCGCAAACCCGGCAGGAAACCACCTGGTTTCGTCGAACGTCGGGTTTCCGACTGCCACCGGCAGCGGCTCGGCCGCGATCGCCACCCGGCCGGTCGAACTGGGGCAGAAACCGGCACGGCCGGCGCGCCCGGCCACCGGGCGAGCGCGCCACGGCGTACGACAGCCAGAGCGATTCCCGCGCCCTGGTCACCCCGACGTAGAGCAGGCGCCGCTCCTCTTCGATCTGCTCGGCGGTCTTGGCGTACGTCGTCGGCAGCGTGCCGTCGGAGAGGCCCACCAGGAAGACCGCGTCCCACTCGAGGCCCTTCGCCGAATGCAGCGAGGCGAGGGTGACCCCCTCGACGGTGGGGGCGTGCTGCTGGGCGGCCCGCCGCTGCAGTTCCTCGCAGAAGTCGGCGAGGGTGACCGGACGCTCGACGGCCGCGGCCTCGCCGATCGGCAGCACCGGCTGCCGGGCCGCGTGCTCCTCGGCGAGCTGCACGAGCGCGGCCAGCGCCTCCCACCGCTCCCGCGCCGCACCGCCGGGTGGCGGCTGGTCGGGTGCCCACCCGACGGCGGTGAGCGCGTCGACGACGGCCGTGACCAGCGGCGTCTCACCCGGTGTCGACCGGACCGCCGACCGCAGCGCGATCACCGCCTGGCGCACCTCGGGGCGCTCGAAGAACCGCTCCGCGCCCTGTACGACGTATGGCACCTCGGCTTCGGCCAGCGCCTTCTCGTACGCCTCGGACTGGGCGTTGGTGCGGAACAGTACGGCGATCTCGCGGGTCGGGGTGCCCGCGTCGACCAGTTGCCGGCAGCGGGCGGCGACGGCGGCGGCCTCGGCCGGCTCGTCGGCGAAGATCCGCACATCGGGTTCGGGCCCCGGTGGGCGCTGGCCGACCAGTTCGAGCCGCAACTTGGCCTCGGTGCCCCGGGCCTGCCGGATCACCGCGTTGGCGAGCCCGACGACCTGCGGCGTCGACCGGTAGTCGCGGACGAGCCGGACCACGACCGCGGCGCGGTGCCGGCGCGGGAAATCGATCAGGTAGCCGGAGGTGGCCCCGGTGAACGAGTAGATGGTCTGACTGGCGTCGCCGACCACGGTCAGGTCGTCGCGGCCGCCCAGCCAGGCGTCGAGCAGCCGCTGTTGCAGCGGGTTGACGTCCTGGTACTCGTCGACGACGAAATGCCGGTACTGCGCGTGGACCTGATCGGCGACGTCGCGGTGCTCCTCGATCCCCCAGACCGCGGCCCGCAGCATGTCCTCGAAGTCGATCACACCGTTGCCGCGCTTGATCTTCTCGTAGGCGGCGAAGACCTCGGCGACCTTGGCCGGCTCGTGCGGTGTCTCCCGCATCGCCTTGGCCGCGGCGACCGGATAGTCGCCCGGCTCGACCAGCGACGACTTCGCCCACTCGATCTCACCGGCCAGGTCGCGGGCGGCGGCGCGGTCGGTGCGCAGCCCGGCCCGGGCGGCGGCGAGGGTGACCAGCCGGACCTTGCTGTCGAGAAGCTCGGGCATCTCCCGACCGGCGAGCAGCCGGGGGGCGAAGTAGCGGACCTGCCGCAGTGCGGCGGCGTGGAAGGTGCGGGCCTGCACCCCTCCGACGCCGAGGGACGCCAGCCGGGCCCTCATCTCCGCCGCCGCCCGGGCGGTGAAGGTCACCGCGAGCACGTGCCGGCCGGCGATCGCACCGGACAGGGCCCGATAGGCGATGCGGTGTGTGATCGCCCTCGTCTTGCCGGTGCCGGCACCGGCCAGGATGCAGACCGGGCCGGCCGGGGCGGTCACCGCCGACCGCTGCTCCGGGTCGAGCCCGGCCAGGACGTGGTCGGCCGTCACCCGTCCCGCCCCCGGACCGTGCGATCCAGGGTCCGCCCCCGGACCGTGCGACCTAGGGTCCGCCCCCGGACCGTGCGACCCGGAACGCCTCCCCGCATCAACCCCCACAGGTAGGAATCATGGCAGCTTCTCCGTACGTTGAAGTTCCTGGTGGGTCCGATCAAGGACACATCTCTCATCCCCAGGAGGATTGACCATGCTGACGATGTACTCCACGCCGTGGTGCGGCTACTGCCACCGGCTGAAGTCGCAACTCGACCGCGAAGGCATCGGTTACGAAGTGGTCGACATCGAGCAGGACCCGGCGGCGGCGAAGTTCGTGGAGAGCGTCAACGGTGGCAACCAGACCGTACCCACGGTCCGCATAGTTTCCCCCAACGGCGGCGAGTCGGTCCTGACCAACCCCACGATCGTCCAGGTGAAGAACACGTTGGCCGAACTGGGCGTGACCGCCTGACCGCACCGCGCGGCGACCCTCAACGCGGAAGACCCCGGCCGCGAGCCGGGGTCTGTGCGTTTCTCCAGAGCCTTGCGGGTCGTCCGCGATCCGTCAGTCGCACCGGTCGGTGAGGTGCGCGCGGGCCGCCCGCCAGATGGTCGACGGTTCGCCTCCCTCGGCCGCCCAGGTGGTCGATGTCAGCCGGCCCCGCCGCCGGTAGCGCTTCATGATCACAACATGGTCGGGCCACGCCACGAACCGCCGTAGCGCCTCCTGGTCTCGCCAGACCGACACCGAACCGCACCGACGCCTCAGCGCCTACCGGCGCGCCCGGACGGCCATCCACGCGCGACTGGAGTCGGCCGCCGCCGTGCCGCCGCCGGAGAGTAACGAGCGACGCCGATGTCCGCCGGCAGCGGAGGGCTCGATCTCACCGCGCCCGGGCCGGACCGCTCCGGTCCACGGCATGACACGCCTGGTAAACCGCCCGACAAAACAAGGACATGCGGGCCATACTGGTGCGGGCCGCCACCCGAAAGATCGCCGACGAGCCGGCCTCGTCGGAACCGATTCGGACGAGGGAGTGGTGTCGGTGTCACCAGTGTCGATCCCGACCGCGCGGCGCCGGCTCGGAGCCGAGTTGCGCCGGCTGCGCGAGGCCGCGGGGCTGACCGGGGAGCAGGTGATCGCCCGGGTCGGCTGGGCCTCGGCCTCCAAACTGTCCCGGCTGGAAAACGGTCGCAGCCGCCCCGACCTGGGCGACGTGCTCGACCTGCTGGACGCGTACTCGGTCGACGGGTCGCTGCGCGACGATCTGGTCGCGGTCACCCGGGCCGCCGGCGACGCCCGCGCCTGGCTGCGTTCGTACCCGGTGATGACCGCCCGCCAGCGCGGCTACGCCGAACTGGAGGCCGGCTGCGCCGAGATCCGCGAGTGGGCGCCGGTGCTGGTCCCGGGCCTGTTGCAGACCCCCGAGTACGCCCGCGTGCGCTTTCTCTCGTCGCGGCCGCTCGCCGCCGGCGCGGCGGAGAGCACCGACGCCGAGACCGAGGTGGCCGCCCGGCTGGCCCGCCAGTCGCTGCTGACCCGCGACGACACGTCGCTGCGGTACGAGGCCGTGGTCGACGAGGCCGCGCTCGGCAGCCGGGGTGGACCGCCGGACGTCGTACGCGGTCAGCTGATCCGCCTGCACGAGCTGGCGACCCGGCCCAACGTGACCCTGCGGGTGCTGCCACGGGCGGCCACCATCGGCGACTGGTACCTGCCGCACACCGGCTTCTCGCTCTACGGGTTCGACCACCCGCAGGACCCGGAGACCCTGGCGATCGAAGGGCTCTCCATCCACCTGGTGCTCACCGACCGCGCCGAGATCGACCGCTACACGGCAGTGTTCGGCTGGCTCCGCGAGGCCGCGTTGTCGGCCGCGGATTCGCTCGCCTGGCTCGCCGACGCCGCCGCACCCCGGCCGGTGCCGCCACCGCGCCCGGGACATCCGCACCGCCGCAGGACCACGGCCGCGCCGGAGGGCGCCGGGCCAGGAACCGCCACCCCGAGTGCCCCCGCCGCGTCGAACGCCACCGCCGGACCGGGCGCCCTGGTCGGGCCACCGGCGTGACGCACCCGCGAAGTCCAACCTCACCCGGGGCGCTGAGCGCCACCGCGCCGTGTGCCGGGCCGTCGAACACCAGGAGTTGATCGATGACGAACCGTCGACCCACCATGCCGACCGGCGACACACCCGCCTGGCGGACGAGTTCCCGTAGTCAGACCGCGAACTGCGTCGAGGTCGCGCTGGGCGCCGGCTCCTGCGCGCCGGTCGCCGTACGCGACAGCAAGGACCGTGGCGGCCCCGTGCTGACCTTCGACGCCGAACGCTGGTCGGGTTTCATCCGCGCGGCGAAGGCGGGTGAGTTCGACCGCGGTTGACCCGGACAAGGGCTGGCCGGCCGCTGGTGGAACACCCACCGGCGGCCGGCAGCGATCAAGCAACGAACTGCATCAATGTAATTTGTCCCCCGAATGGACGGGCCTCACAGCCGATCATCGGGTTTGTCTTGCCGGCCCGAAACACCTGGGCGAACATAACCAAGGGTGTTCCGTGGAAGTTCCACAGATGAATGTTCACAGCTCGGACCCGCCCGGGACCGGGCAACACCACTGACTATCCGTAACGGTTCAACCCGAGCCGGGAGACACCATGCGGTTTCTCATCGTACGGACCGACATCCGCGCCGTCGCTGACGACGACCTCGCCGCCGCCTGGGCCGAGGGCCAGCGGCTCCGCGACGAGAAGACCACGCCGGAACCGCGCCGCCAGACCGTACGCGCCGACGACCGGGACGCCGCACTGCTGCTGGCCCGGGCCCTGTCGTCCTCGGTGGGCGCGGTGCGGTCGGGCCGCCAGCGGGTCAAGGTCGTACGCCTCGCCGAGCCCGTTCCGGGCCGACGGCACCGCCGCACGTAGCAACCGACCCGATCGACAGCGGAACACCCCCGAGACACCGTCGTCGCCGGCGCGGCTCCCCCGCCGTGCAAGAACGCCCGACCGGCAACGACGGGACCGGATCTTGGTCCGTGGCCGTCGCGGCAACGATGGTCACGGGCCAAGACCATGTTCAGGGGCGGGTACGCCCCGCCGGCCGTACCCCGGCGCTCGCCCGTCTGGCGCGGGGCCGCCGTGCCGCGATCCGGTCCCGGTGCCGTACGGCCAGCAGTCCGGCCGCGACCAGCGCGACCACCGCCACCCCGACCAGCGTCCACCCGAGGAACGGACGCCCGTCGCCGGCCGTGGCGCGGGTGGACGCGCCCGGCGGCGGCAGGGTCAACGTCACGGTCGACGTCTCCTTCAGCAGGCCGCTGGCGAGGGTCAGTTCGGCCGTCCACGGGCCGTCGGGCAGCCGGGCGTCGAGTTCGACCACCACCTGGCCGGCGGTGCCGGGCGCGAGCGTGGTGCCCAGGGTCACCGGGTACGGGCCGGCCCGCATCGCCCCCGGACCGTCCACCAGGTTCAGCGACCCGCTCAGGTCGAGGGCCCGCTCGCCGGTGTTGCGTACGTCGGCCGTGATCGTCGGTACGCCGTCCGGCCGCCGGCTCGCGGTCAGGTCGCCGATCTCGAAGCTCGACGGCGGCTCGCCACCGGGACCCACGTCCAGATAGACCCGGATGCCGACCCGGTGCACGACGCCGACGTTTCCCGCGCCCGGGCTCCCGGTCGGCGCGCTGGCCTGGGCCCACACGACGGCGTACCGCTCGCCCCTGGCCGCGGCGGCCGGCACGTCGACGGTGGCCAGCACGGTCGTCCGGCTGTACGGGTCGAGGTCGACCGAGGGGCGGTCGAGCGAGATCCATTCCGACAGCTCGTTGGCCGTCCGGTCCTCGGCGATGGTGAACGCGTCGTCCTCGATCGCCGCGCCGGCCGGGTAGAGCTCGATCGTGCGCGGGGTGGGCGCGTTGTTGGCCACCTCGATCCGGCGCTCGATCTTCGTGCCGGGGTTGAGGTGGTCGATGACGTACACCCGGGCCCGTGGGTCGTCGCGCCGGTCGACGGGTGCCTCCAGGAGCCGGATGCCGATACGTCCGTCGTCGGCCGAGGCCGGGACGGCGGCTGCCGTGGCCCCGGCGATGAGGATCGCCAGGACCACGGCAGCCCGCGACGGCAACCGGTCACGCCACCGAATGCGTCACCGTTCCGGTGTAGGTACCGGCGACGAGGGCGTCCGGCAGGGTGATCGTGAGGGTGGGGTTCCAGCTGACGGCGTTGCTGCCGACCGCGGTGACCGCCAGTACCTCCAGGGGCTCGTCCAGCGGCCCGGGGGCGCCGGGCGTCGCGGTCGGCTCACCGCTGACGACCGCCGTCGACCCGGTCGTGTAGACCACGGAGCTGGCCGGCACCGTTTCGGAAGCGGTACCGCCGCCGGTCGTGAAGTCGGTGGCGGAGGCGGTCGCGGCCCAGGCCGCGGACAGTTCGCCACGGCCGTCGGTCACGGTCACCGTGCCCAGGGCACCGGTGATCGTGCCGTCCACGACGGTCGGGTCGATCGTCGCGGTCGCCGGTACGACGACGTCGAGGGTTCCGGCCTCGATGGTGAACGTGGCGGTGGTGTCGCCGGTGGGTGCCGCGGCGGCCGGTGATCCGGTGGCCAGGACGGCGACGGCGAGTGCGGTCGCGGCGGCGGCCGCGAGGATTCTGGTGCGCATAGGGGCTTCTCCTTGCCTGCGGACGCCTGGCGGCGGCGTCCCGTCAGTCCATTCGAGAACGACCATATGCAACTATTCGACTACTTTGGGTGAAAACCCGGAAAATCAGCCTTCCAACCACCGGCTGACCAGGAAGAACGCGATCGACGACTCCATCGGCAGGGTGACCGCCCGACCGTCGCCCGCGTCGACCCGCACCCCGGCCAGCACCGCCGCGATTTCCCGCCGGGTGAACCAGCGGGCCACCGCGATCTCCGCCGGGTCGAGCCGCAGCGGCTGGCCCGGGTCGGCCGTGGCCAGGAAGCCGAGCATCAGCGAACCCGGGAAGGGCCACGCCTGGCTGCCGGCGTAGTCGATCCGGTCGAGGGTCACGCCGACCTCCTCGGCGACCTCGCGCAGCACCGCCGCCTCCGCCGACTCGCCCGGCTCGACGTAGCCGGCCAGGCAGGAGAACCGCAGCTCGCCGTCGCGGTCCGGCCATGCCGCGTTGTTGCCGAGCAGGCAGCGGCCGTCCGGCCCGGGCACCCCGTCGTGCACCGCCACGATCATCGCCGGGTCGGTGCGCGGCCAGAGTTGCCCGCCGTCCCCGTCGACCCGGGACCAGCCGGCCCCGGCCACCGCGGTCGGCTGCCCCGACGCCGGCGAGTAAGGCTGCGCGGCGTGCCAGTTGGCCAGCGCCGTGGCGCTGGTGAACGCCCCGGCGTCCCGGTCGCCGAGCAGGTGCCCGACATCACGCAGGTTCACCGCCCGGGCGTCGGGCCGGACCGGTAGGGGCGCGTCGACCGCGAAGAGCGGCGTGCCGTCCGGCTCGACACCGAGGAAGAGCCGCCCCGCCGGGTCGACCCGCGGTGCCGCGTCGGCGTCGAGGAGCACCAGCACCGGTGCCGTCGACGGCCCCTCGACCAGGGCCCGGCCACCGCCCGCCACGTCGACGACCAGCACCCGGGCCCGCTTCCAGGCGTCGGTGAGCCAGGCCGGGTCGGTACGCCGGTGGGCGGCCCGGTCGAGGGTCGACCGGGCCAGCGGCGGCACCGGGCCGTCCGGCCATCCCGTCACGGTTACGCGACCCCGCGCTCGACCGGGGTCAGCGCCGCCACCGCGGCCCCGACCTTGTCCGCGTCACCGAGTACGACGGTGACCGCACCGGCCGGCGCGAGGTATTTCGCGGCGGCGGCGGCGACATCCTCGCGGGTCGCCTTCGCCAGCCGCGCCGAGTGCTCGGTCAGGTAGTCCAGGCGCAGCCCGAACCCGGCATAGGTGCTGGCCAGGCTCGCCAGTCCGGCCTGTGTCGACATTCCGAGCTGCAGCGTCCCCAGCGCGTACTGCCGGGCCTGTTCCAGCTCGTCCTCCTTCGGCGGCAACGAGGCGAGCCGGCCGAGTTCGTAGAGCGTCTCCAGCAGTGCCGGGCCGGTCACCTCGGTCGCGACCTCCGCGGCCAGCACCAGCGACGAGCCCGCCTCGCTGTGCTCGATCAACGAGTGCGGGCCGTAGGTGTAGCCCTTGTCCTCGCGGATGTTCTCCACCCAGCGGGACGAGAAGTAGCCGCCGAAGACCAGGTTGGCCAGTTGCAGCGCGGCATGGTCGGGATGGGTCCGCCCGACCGCCGGCAGCGCCATCCGCAGCGACGACTGGACCGCACCCGGCCGGTCCACCAGCAGCAGCGGGGCGGGGGCCAGCGGCGGGGCCGGCGGCAGCGTCACGTTCGCGCCGGCACCGGTCCAGCCGGCCAGCGCCCGCTCGGCCGAGTCGAGCGCCTTGCCGGGCGAGAAGTCGCCGACCAGCACCAGGGTGGCGCCGGCCGGGTGGATCCGGGCCGCGTGCAGCGCCCGCAGCTGGCCGGGCCGGACCGCCTCGACCTGGTCGACCTCCGGCGTCTGCACCGCGTACGGGTGGCTGCCGTACATCCGGCGCAGCAGCGCCGCGCGGGCCAGGTGGCTCGGCTGGCTCTGCGCGACCTGGATCCGGTCGACGAGCCGGTCCCGTTCGACGGCGACCTCGGTCTTGGGGTAGGCGGCACCGGTGAGCACCTCGGCGAGGACGTCGAGGATCCGGTCGAGCCCGGTCACCAGGCCGTTGCCGGAGACGACCAGCCGGTCGGGGTCCAGCCCCGCCGACAGCGCGCCGCCGACGGTCTGCAACTCGGCGGCGACGTCCACCGTGGACATCGTGGCGGTGCCGGACAGCAGCGTCTGGGAGAGCAGGGCGGACCGGGCCAGGTGGGCGCGGGCGAACGGCACCCGCAGCCGTACCTCGACCAGCGGCACGGCCGGGCGCCGGATGGCCAGTACGGTCAGCCCGTTCGGCAGGGTCCGCTCGGTCTCCTTCGGCGGCTTGAGCTTGCGGCTGGGCCCGAGCGGCGGGAGCGTGTGCGTCACTGGTTCGCCTTTCCCTTCCCGGCCGGGGCCGCGGCACCGGCGATGACCTCGACCGTCGCCCGGCGCTCCGGCCGCAACGTGGCGGCGGCGGCCCGCACCTGCTCCTCGGTCACCGCACCGACCAGCCTCGGCAACTCGTTGATCAGCTCGGGGGCGCCGCGTTGCTGCTCCAGCACCGCCACGCCGAGGGCCCGCCCGAGCACCGCGTCGTTGTCGCGCAACAGGTGCGTCGCCATCCGGGCCTGGGTACGCGCCAGCTCGCCCGGGGCCAGCCCGTCGGTGGCCAGCCGGTCCAGTTCCTCGTCGACCGTACGCAGCACCTTGTCGACGTCGCCGCTCGGCGGCAGGTGCGCCTGGAGCAGCAGCGCGGTGGGGTCGCGTACCTCGAACGCCTCGCCCATGAAGCCGAGGTAGCTGCCGACGCTGGTGACCGAGCGGTCCCGCTGTACCAGCCGCTCGACCAGCCGGGACGCCTCGCCGTCGGTCAGCACCTCGGCCAGCACCACGTACGGCAGGTAGGCGTCGAAGCCGCCGATCGGGTCCGGCACCCGCCACGCCGACGCGAACGCCGGCAGCGGCGCCAGCGGGTCGGTGTAGGACTGCCGGCGCTCGGCGGTCAGGTCGGGCTCGGCGAAGCTCGGCCGCTCCGGCGCCGGCCGGGCCGGTACGTCACCGAAGTGCCGCTCGACCAGCGCGGTCGCCTCGGCGACCTCGAAGTCGCCGGCCACCGCGAGCACCGCGTTGCCGCAGGCGTAGTAGCGCTCGAAGAAGTCGGCCGCGTCGGCGACGGTGGCGCCTTCGAGGTCGGTGAACGAGCCGTAGCCGTCGTGCGCGTTCGGGAACGTGTCGAACAGCACCGGCGGCAGCTTCAGCCAGGGGAAGCCGCCGTACGGGCGGTTGAGGACGTTGACCCGGATCTCCTCCTTGACCACGTCGACCTGGTTGCGCAGGTTCTCCTCGGTCAGCCGGGGGCCGCGCATCCGGTCGGCCTCGAGGAAGAGGGTGCGTTCGAGGGCGTTGCTCGGCAACGTCTCGAAATAGTCGGTGTAGTCGAAGTGGGTGGAGCCGTTGAAGGTGCCACCGGCACCCTGCACGTGCCGGAAGTGCGCCAGCTTCTCCAGGTTGGCCGACCCCTGGAACATCAGGTGCTCGAAAAGGTGGGCGAAGCCGGTGCGGCCCTCGGGCTCGGACCGGATGCCGACGTCGTAGACGACGGCGACGCCGACCACCGGCGCGGTTCGGTCGGGTGCCAGCACCACCCGCAGGCCGTTGTCGAGCGTCAGCCGCTCGACGGGGTATTTCGTTGCCGGGATCCTTGCTCTGCGGGCAGCCACAAGGCGACCCTAGCGCGTCATGTCGCGGCCGAGACCGCGACTCGGGTCGCGGCGGCCCGACCGGCGGCGGTGCGCGGCAGCACGTGCCGGCCGACCCGTACGGCCTCCTCCAGATGCGGCCAGGCGGACAGGACGAACTCGTCCACCCCGAGCGCGGCGTACTCGTCGATCCGGGCGGCGACCTCGTCGTAGCTGCCCACGAGCGCGGTGCCCGCGCCCTCGCGGACCAGGCCGACGCCGGCCCAGAGGTTCGGCGCGATGGTCAGCCCGGTGGTCGTGCCCTCGTTGAGGGCCGTCATCCGGGCCTGACCGACCGAGTCCATCCGGGCGAACCGGGCCTGCGCGGCGGCGATCCGGTCGGCGTCCATGCCGGCCAGCAGCCGGTCCGCCTCGGCCCACGCCTCCGCCGCGGTTTCCCGGGCGATGACGTGCAGCCGGATGCCGGTGCGCAGGGTACGTCCGTGTCCGGCGGCCAGCCGCCGGATCCGCTCCACCCGGTGGGCGATGGCCGCCGGTGGCTCGCCCCACATCAACTGCACGTCGGCGAACCGGGCCGCCACCGCCTCGGCCGCCGGGGACGCGCCGCCGAAGTAGATCGGCGGCGGGTCGGTGAGCGGCACCGCCAGCCCGCCGGCCTCCACCCGGTAGTGCTCACCGCTGTGGTCGAACGGTCGCCCGGCCCAGGCCAGGCGTAACACCTGGAGAAACTCGGCGGTACGCGCGTAGCGGGCCGAATGGCCCAGGAAGTCGCCGTACGCCCGCTGCTCGGCCGGGTCGCCGCCGGTCACGATGTTGATCGCCAGCCGGCCGCCGGAGATCGCCTGGAACGCCTGGGCCTGTTGCGCGACGAGGGTCGGCAGGGCGAACCCGGCCCGTACGGCGACCAGCATCCGCAGCGTCGTCGTGTGCTGGGCGACCGCGCTGCACACGATCCACGGGTCGGGGCAGCCGGAGCCGACCGGCGTCAACGCGGCGGCGAAGCCGGCCTGCTCGGCGGCCCGGGCGACCGCGCCGAGGTATTCGACCGTCGCCGTCCGGTCGTGCCGGGCGGCTCCGGTGGTGACCGTCGCCGCGCCGACCTGGTCGCTGTCACCGGACGTGGGAAGGAACCAGTGGAAGGTCATCGCGCCGCCTCTCGTCGCCGGTGCCTCGCTGACGACCGCCAGCCGATCATGTCTACCAGTTGAATAGGGATATCCGGTAGCGCCGGATCTCACGCCGGCACGGCCACCTGGCCGGTGGTCCGCCCGGCGCCGGCACCGGCGGCCAGCCGCACCGCCAGCTCGCGGGCCTGGGCCCGGATCTCGGGTACGGCCGTGGTCTCGAAGAACCGGCCCCGCCGCGGCGGACCCAACGTCCATAGTGGAAGTACCGGACGCCCGTCGCGGCCCACCACCGCACCGTCGTCGTCGACGTCCAGCCCGAGACCGTACGGCCCCGGTCGGGCCACCCCGTCGGCGATCAGCGCGCCGACCAACCGGTCGGTCGAGCCGGGCAGCGCCCCCGGTCCGGTGCAGTTGACCACCGCGCCGAAGGGGACGCGGTCGTAGCCGGGATCGAGGGCGACCAGCAGGCCACCGTCGGGATGCGCGGCCACCCCGCGCACGGCGGCGGACCGCACCTCAAGCCGGCCCGCGACGCGTAGCCGGGCCACCTCGTCGGCGACGGCCGGCGCCATCCGGTGCCGGTGCACCTCCCAGTGCCGGGCCAGGTGGCGCAGGAACCGGTCGCGGTCGTCGGCCGGCAGGTCCGCCCACAGGGCGTCGAGCCGCGGCCGCAGCCCGTCGACCACCGCCCGCCAGTCGGCGCCGCCAGCGACCTGCGCGCGCAACTGGCGGACCAGGCCACGCAGCGACGGAGCGGTCTCGGGCAGCGTCGCGGGCGGGCGGAACGGCATGCCGCGCCGGCGGTGCATCCGGGGCAGCAGACCGTGCCGGGACACCGCGACGATCGGTCCGCGATGCCCGGCCCGGATCAGGCTGAGCGTCACGTCGATCGCGGTCAGCCCGGTGCCGACGAGTAGCACCGGCCGGTCGACGGGTACCCCGGCGAGCGCCGCCGGACGCCAGGGGTCGGCGATGTAGCCCGGGTGGTCCCGGACGGCGGGGTCGATCCGGCACGGGTCGGCCGGCGCGGCATGCCCGATGGCGAGCACGACCCGGTCGGCGTGCAGCCGACCGCCGTCGTCGAGTTCCAGCCCGACCATCGACACCCGCGCGGTGTCCGGTGGGCCGTCGCCCGTGGTGATGCGGGTGACCCTGGCCCGGTGCACCCGCAGCCGGCCGCCGCTCACCGTGGTGGCGTCCCGCAGCGTCTCCTGCAGATAGTCGCCGAACCACTCCCGGGGCACGAAGTCGTCGGGGCCGGCGGCCGGGTGCCGGCGCCGGCACCAGTCGAGGAAGTCGGTGCCGGAGTCAGGGTCGGCACTCATCGCCCCGACCCGGGAGTTCAGCAGATGCCAGGGGTGGGCGGGGCCGTACGCCAGCCCGCGGCCGGGTGCGTCGGCCGGGTCGACCAGCAGCACCCTGCCGGTGGTACATCGCAACAGTTCCCGGGTGACCAGCACGCCGCTGCAACCACCGCCGACGACCGCCACCGTCTCCGCCATCGTGTCCCCCCTCGCCGGGAGCCCACCCGAACTCCTATAAGCACGATAGGAAATGAGGGCCTTGAACGCCAGCCTCCACCGGGACAGGGCAGGGCGTCAGAGCGGGCGGACCGAGGCGAGCGCGTCGTCGACCACGTAGTCGTACTGCCGGTGGGTGCCGGGGATCGAGATGTAGAGGATCGCGGCGGTCGGCCGGCCGACGTCGATCAGGGCCACCGCGGCCAACTCGTTCGTGGCCCGCAGGCCGGGCTGGGTGAAGTGCAGCCGGAACACCGTCACCCACGCCGGCCGGCCACCGACGACGGCCCGCTCGTCGCGGATCATCTCCATCCGGTTGGGCTGCGGGTAGTACTCCGCCCGGACGTCGGCGGCCACCTGCCGGCCGACACACTCGATGTTGACCGACAGGGCGTCGTTGTCGGCCGCCGGCACCGCCGCCGACAGGATCGAGGCGTGGTAGTCGCTGAACCCGTTGTACTGCCGCTCGGTGACGAAGTGCTGACCGACCTTGTACGGCACCTCCAGCGAGCCGGCGCTCCACACCGTGTTCCACGGCTGCCACGGCGCGTCGTAGGCCCGATAGGAGATACCGGCCTCGGTGTCGACGGTCCGGTTCCCGCTCACCGGCGGAAGCGGTTCGGCGGGAGCCGGATCGGCCGGCGGCGATCCGGTCGGCGCCGGACAGAGCTTGGCCAGCGGCGGCCGGGCATCGACAACCGGACCGGGGTCCGGGCGGAACGGATCCGGGTTGCCCGACAGCGCCATCACCAGGACCACGACGAGGCCGACGACCAGCACCGCGGCGGCGGCACCACCGAAGAGCCACAGCCGGCGCCGATCAGCCCCGCTGCGATCGGCCGGCGGTGGCGGCGGCGACGGCGGCGCCTGCGCCGGGACGGTCAGCCGGGTGACCGCACCCGCCGACCAGTCCGGCCCCGACGAGGATCGGGGCTGCTGCGGCGGCGGGGGCTCTGCGGACATCTCCACTAGTGAAACACCCGGCCGCGAACCCCACCCGCCGGGTCGCCTCAGCCGACGTCGGGCGAGGTGGCCAGATCGCCGACGACGCGCCCGGCCGGCGCGCGCATCTCGACGACCTCCGTCTCGCCGGGACCGGCCGACACGTTGTACCAGGGCGCGAACGCTGCGACTACGGCGAGTAGCAGACCTCCCACCGCAACCCCCACGACCACCAGGATTTCCCGCACCGCACCGGTGCCGACACCCGCCTCCACACGTCCTCCCCCACCGCCTGTCCCGGTCATCGGCACCCCCCGGTCGCCGATGAATCCCCCAGTTCACAGCATTACGTACCGGAGTGCCGGATGCAGTCGCCGATCAGACGCGATTCGGTGAATTCCTTAGAAAGACGCGGCACGGACGCCACCCGGCGGTCACGCTGCGTAATCGATTCCGATACACGACCGGCCCGCGCCGATGGCGCGGGCCGGTCGACAGAGCCACTCAGAGCGGGCGGATGTTCTCCGCCTGCGGGCCCTTCTGACCCTGGGTCACGTCGAACTCGACGCGCTGGTTCTCGTCGAGGCTGCGGTAGCCCGAGCTCTGGATCGCCGAGAAGTGGGCGAAGACGTCGGCGCCGCCGCCGTCGGGGGTGATGAACCCGAAGCCCTTGTCGGCGTTGAACCACTTGACAGTGCCAATTGCCATTTGTGTCTCGTCTCCTTTGACGGAACGGTCGGCCCCGCACGGTTGCGGGATCCGATGTGTTTGTCCGCGCCGGACGCGCGGATTGTCGTCGCGGTCGTGATCGCCCCGCCGGAAACTCCGGACACAACAAATGGCGCCCGCGGTCGCAATCCCACGGGCGCGCACAGAGCTGGGACCAATCAACATGGTCATGGGAACCAAAGCAGCAACGTCCGCAGCCTAACACGCAACAAACGGCAATGCTGGCAGATCCCGGCGAAGGTCACGATGTGGCCTCGGGCACGGAGGCGACGAGTTCGGTCAGCCCCGCCGCGTCGAGCAGGTCCGCCGGCCGCACCGTCACCCCGTCGCGTACATAGTGGAACGCCGCGCGGACGTGCTCGACCGGCACTCCGGCGAGTTCCGCCCAGGCCAGCCGGTAGGCCGCCAACTGCACCGCCGCGGCGGCTGCCTCGGCACCCGTCGGCTGGCGGCCGGTCTTCCAGTCGACCACGTCGTAGCGGCCGCCCGGGTCGGCGTAGACGGCGTCCATCCGGCCGCGTACGACCACCCCGGCGACGACCGTGGCGAACGGCACCTCGACCTCGTACGGCACCCGGTCGGCCCACCCGCTCTCCAGGAACCGCTGCCGCAACAACTCCAGCGCCTCGTCGGGGGCGGCGTCCTCGTCGGCCGCACCGGGCAGGTCGTCGACGTCGAACAGCCGGCCGGCCCCGAACCGCTGCTCCAGCCAGGCATGGAAGGCGGTGCCCCGGCGGGCGTACGGGTCGGGTCGGGCCGGCATCGGCCGGCGCAGCCGGCGGGCCAGCGCCTGCGGGTCGCGCCGCAGCGCCACCAGTTGCGACACCGACAGGTGGCCGGGCAGTGCCACCTCCCGCGAGCCGGCGCCGGACAGCCGCTCCCGCTCGGCCAGCAGCATGCCGACCTCCCGCCGCCACCGCCGCACGACGGGGTCGCCCCCACCGTCGGGTTCACCCGCACCCGGTACGCCCGGCGGACCGGGCTCCTCGACCCCGGCAGCATCCGGCCCGGGCGCCGCCGGCACGTCCCCGGCGGGGGCCTCCTCGATCATCAGCCGCCGGACCAGTGCGGCGGCCTCCGCCATCGCCGGCCGGCGGGCACCCAGCGGATCGGCCGGCCACTCGGCCCGCAGCACCATCTCCGTGGTCGGGTTGACCGCGTCCCCCGCCGGCTCCGGCGCCCACTCGTCGACCACGCCGTCACCGGCCCGGCAGCGCTCCTGGATCTCGTCGAGGAACACCGAGGGACCACGTGCCCTGCGCACCCCGTCCCCCCACCAGAAACCGGAACAGAGCAGCAGCCGCCGGGGCCGGGTGACGGCGACGTACGCCAGCCGCCGCTCCTCCCGCTCGTCGTGCTCCTGCCAGCTCCGCTGGAACTCGCCGAACGCCGCGTGCACCGCCCGCTGGTCCCGCACGCCGTCGAGATCGAGCCGGGGCAGCCCGTCGGCGTCGCCACGCAGCGGGAACGGCAGCACGCCGAGCCCGGCGAGATGGTGGTCGGAGGCGCGGACCTGGCCCGGCCACACCCCCCGGGTCAGCCCGGCCACCGAGACCACGTCCCACTCCAGGCCCTTGGCGGCGTGGGCGGTCAGGATCTGCACCGCCCCCTCGACCACCTCGACCTCACCGGGAGCCAGCCCGCGCTCCTCGTCCTCGGCCGCCGCGACGAACGCCAGGAAGCCGGGCAGCGCCGCGCCGTCGGTGTCGCTGGTGAACCGGGCCGCGACGTCGCCCAACGCGTCGAGATGGCCACGGGCCAGCCCGGCGTCACCGCCCCGGCCGGCACCGGCGCGTACGGCCACCTCGACGTCGAGCCCGATGGTCCGCTCGACGTCGGCGATCAGGTCGGGCAACGGCTGGTCGAGCCGCTGGCGCAGCAGGGCGAGTTCCCGGCCGTACGCCCGCAGCCGGGCATACCCCTCCGCCGAGTAGGTCTGCGCCGGCCCGAGGTCGGCCAGCGCCTCGACCAGGGTCGCGTCGTCGAGGCGGTCGGTCACGATCTCCGGCTCGCCATCGGCCCGGGAAAGCTCGCGGCGGGCGGCCGAGATCACCTTGGCCCGCCGGTGCAGCGCCACCAGGTCGCGCGGACCGATCCGCCAGCGGGCACCGGTGAGCAGCCGCAACAGGGCCGGGCCGTCGGTCGGATCGGCCAGCACCCGCAGCGTGCAGACGACGTCGCGTACCTCGGGGGTGTCCAGCAGGCCGCCGAGACCGACCACCTCGACCGGCAGGCCACGCGCGCGCAGCGCCGCCTCGATCGGCGGGATCTGGCTGCGCAGCCGCACCAGTACGGCGCTCGTCGGCCGGCGGTCGAGCGGAATGTGCTCGGGCAACGCGTCCGGCATCCCGGCCGCGCCCCGCCAGGCGGCCAGCATGCCGTCGGCGATCCAGGCCGCCTCGTCGACGTAGGTCTCGGTCAGCGCACAGTGGACGGTGCGGCCCGGCCGGCCCCGGGCGGTCCTGCCCACGATCGGCTCGTCGACCCGGAACGCGGGCGCCAGCTCGGCGACCCGGGCCCCGGCGACCCGCAGCGGGGCGGACAGCGAGTTGGCCACGCCGAGGATCTCGGGCCGGTTGCGCCAGCTCGTGGTCAGCGTCAACGTACGCGCCGGACGGCCGTCGGCGGTCGCGAAGTCACCGGGGAACCGGTCGAGGGTGCCCGCGCTCGCCCCCCGCCAACCGTAGATCGACTGGCACGGGTCGCCGACCGCGGTGACCGGATGACCACCGCCGAACAGCGACCGCAGCAGCACCACCTGGGCATGGCTGGTGTCCTGGTACTCGTCGAGCAGCACCACCCGGAACCGCTCCCGCTCGATCGCGCCGACCTCCGGGTGGTCGCGGGCGACCCGGGCGGCCCGCGCCATCTGGTCGCCGAAGTCCATCGCCTCGAAGTCCTGCTTGCGTTGCTCGTAGGCGCGGACCAGCGGAAGCAGGCGGAGCCGCAACTGCTGGACGGCCAGCGACCTGCGTACGTCGGCGTAGACCTTGCCCGGCGGATCCTGCACGTCGGCGAAGAAGCGCCCGGTCCAGGCGGCCAGCTCGTCCGGGGTGACCAGATGCTCGGCCAGCTCGCCGGCGAGCGCGAGTACGGCGTCGGTGACCGTGCTCGGCATCCTGTCCACATCGGACATGTCGCCGTCGTGGTTGCGGACCACCATGTCCACGATCTGCCAGCGGGACGCCTCGGTGAGCAGCCGCGTCGACGGCTCGTAGCCGGCCCGCAGCCCGTGCTCGCCGACCACCCGCGCCGCGTACGAGTGGTAGGTGGCCACCGTCGGCTCGCCGCCGAGCAGATCCCGGGCCGGATCCCGCCCCTCCCGGCCGAGCCGGCGGACCAACTGCCCCAACCTGGTACGCACCCGGTGGGCCAGCTCACCCGCGGCCTTCCGGGTGAAGGTGAGGCCGAGGATCTGCTCCGGCCGCACGTAGTCGTTGGCCACCAGCCAGACCACCCGGGCCGCCATCGTCTCCGTCTTGCCCGACCCCGCACCGGCGACGACCAGCAGCGGCTCGACCGGCGCGGCGATGATCTCCGACTGCTCCAGGGTCGGGGCGTGCCGCTGCCCGAGCAGCCGGGCCAGTTCGAGCGGGGTGTAACGGGGGCCGGCGTCGGGCGCCCGCCGGGGCGCCGGCGCCGCCGCGAACAACGAAGGCTGGGTCACGGCGTCACCTCGCTCCGCTCGGCGCCACCGTGTATGAACCTGCGCCTGATGGCTCCCTCGCTCCGCTCGGTCACGGGTTGGTCTCCGGCTTGCGTGGGGTCGGGGGCTCGACCACCTGGCGGCCCTTGCCGGAGACCGGGCAGCTCGTCCGCACCGGGCAGACCCGGCACTTCGAGTTGGCCACCGCGGAGAACGTCGAGGCCGCCATCGTCTCGGCCGTACGGCGCACCATCGCCCGCGCCCAGCCGGCGTCCTCGGCCTCGCCGACCGCCTCCTGGCCCTGCTCCCGGGCATCCTTCGTGGACGTACCGAGCTGGACCAGGGCGGCTCCCCCGGCCTCGTCGCCGAACTCGGCGAACGCGCCCGCCTCGACCGCCGCCTGGTAGGCGCCGAGCTGCGGATGCTCGGCCAACTCGGCGGCGGTCACCGAGGTCGACTTGCCGGTCTTCAGGTCGATGACGACCAGCCGCCCGTCGGCGTCGACCTCCAGCCGGTCGACCCGGCCGGTCAGGTCCACCGGACGGGTCGGATCGTCGAGGCGTACGGCGAACTCGTGCTCGATCGCCAGCAGCCGCCGGGGGTTGCCGGCGAGCCAGCGCAGCAGCTTGTCGACCATCGCCTCGGCACGGGTCAGCTCCGGGCCGGCCATCCACCGGGCGGCCAGGTCGATGGCGTCGAACCGGGCGGCGACGTACTCCAGGAGCTGTGCCCGGTCGGCGGTGGCGTCCTCGGCGAGCATCGCCGCGGCGTGCACCAGGTTGCCGACGCCCTGCGCGGCCCCGGCCGGCGCGCTTCCGCCGTGCTTCTCCAGCAGCCAGCGCAGGCTGCACCGCAGCGCACTCTCCATGGAGGACGGGGTGACCTTCACCGGTTCGCCCTCGTCGACGAGTGGCCGGTCGTCGGAGAGCGCGCGCAGCCCCCACCAGTCGTCCGGATGCGCGCCGCGCACGCCGGCGGCGGCGAGCCGGGCCAGTTCGGCGGCGGCGGCCCGCCGCCGGTCCGGCGCCGTCGAAGGATCGGTGACCGCGGTACGCAGCTCGGCGACCAGCGCCGCCAGGGTGAGCGCCCGGGGCGGCCGGCTGACCGGCAGCTCCACCGGATCGTCGTCCGCCCCGCCGGCACCGGCCCCGTCCGGCCCGTCGCCGGGCAGCCCGTCGCCGTCCGGCCCGGGTCCGCCCGCACCGTCCCCGCCCGGCCCCGGCCCGCCCGGACCGTCCCCGGCCGCGCCGGACCCGGCCGACCCGTCGTCGTCCGGCCCGTCGCGACGCGGGCCGGCACCGCCAGAACCGTCGCCGGTCGGCGGGTCCACGGTGCCGGCGCCCAGCTCGTAGAGGAAACGGCTCGGCTGTTCCTCGTAGTCCGCGCCGCCGCCGGCCCCGGCGGAGGCGACCGCGGTGACCAGCAGCCGCCGCCGGGCCCGGGTCGCCGCGACGTGGAAGAGGCGGCGCTCCTCGGCGAGCATGGCCGCCGACTGCCCGGCCATCGCGGCCGCGGTGCCGGCTCCGGCGGCCCGGCCGGCGAGCACGTCGACCAGCCGCTCCGAGCCGAGCAGGCTGCCGCGCAACCGCAGGTCGGGCCAGACCCCCTCCTGCACCCCGGCGACGACCACGAGGTCCCACTCCAGTCCCTTGGCCGCGTGGGCGGTCAGCAGGCGTACGGCCTCGCCGCGGTCGGCGCTCGGGGCGAGCGTGTCGGCCGGCAGCTGCTGGCCGAGCACGTGGTCGAGGAAGACCTCGATGCGGGCCCCGGGCAGCCGGTCGACGAACCGGGCCGCGGTGTCGAACAGCACCACGACCGCGTCGAGGTCGCGGTCGGCGGCCGCGGCCCGCATCCGGGGTACGGTGTCCGGCTCGCCGGGCGTCACCGGGCCGCGCGAGGTGAGCCCGTGCCACCGCTCGGCGAGCCCGGTGGCCCGCCACACCGCCCACAGCACGTCCTCGGCGGTCGCCCCGGGTGCGGCGGCGGCCTCGCGCGCGGTGCCGAGCAGGGCGGCGACCGTCTGTGCCGGCGCCGCCCAGCGGCGCTCGACCGCGACCAGCTCGGTCGGGTCGCGCAGCGCCTCGACCAGCAGCTCGCCGGAGGGCCGCCGGTCGCCGGCGGCCAGCGCGAGGGCCCGCAGCCCCTGGCGCAGCCGCCGCTCGGCGAGCGGGTCCGCGCCGCCCAGCGGCGAGTGCAGCAGCGCCACCGCCGCCTCCTCGTCGAGCCGGTCCGGTTCCAGCGCGCAGCGCAGCAACAGCAGCAGCGGGGCCACCGCCGGTTGCAGGTGCAGCGGCAGGTCCTCGGAGTGCACGACGGTGGGAACGGCGGCGGCGTGCAGGGCCCGGTGGAGCGACGGCAGTTGGCGGGCGGTGGAGCGGACGATCACCGCCATCCGCGACCACGGCACGCCGTCGACCAGGTGTGCCTCGCGCAGCGCGTGGGCGACGTACGTCGACTCGCTGGTCGCGGACCGGAAGGTGCGCACCTCGACCGAGCCGGGCGGGATGCCGGGCAGCGGGCGCAGCTCCCGGTGGCCGGCGGGGCCGCGCAGCCGGCGGGCGAGCCGGTTGGTGGCGGCGAGCAGCCGGCCACCGGCCCGGTAGGAGGTGTGCAGGGTGACCGTGGCGGCGGGGGCGCCGGACACGGTGCGGAACCGCTGCGGAAACGTGGCCACGATGGTCGGGTCGGCGCCCCGGAACGAGTACGTCGACGAGTCGGGGTCGGCGAAGGCCACCAGCGACCGGCCGCCGTCGGCGATCCTCGCCAGCAACTCGACCTGGGCCGGGTCGGTGTCGGCCAGTTCGTCGACGTAGACGTGGGCGAGCCGGCGGCGTTCCGCGGCGAGCAGTTCGGGATCGTCGGCGAGCAGGCCGGTGGCGGCCCGGACCAGTTCGGCGGGGTCGTAGGCGACCGAACCGCGGGTGGTCGCGTCGCGCAGGGCCAGCACGGCGACGTATTCGCGCAGGAACCGGGCGGCGGCCGGCCAGTCGGCGCGGTCGAGCTGCTCGCCCAGGCGGGCCAGTTGCGCCGGCCCGACGCCGCGCTCCGCCGCCCGCATCAGCAGGTCGCGCAACTGCCCGGCGAAGGCCCGGGTGCGCAGCGCCGGCCGCAGGTCCAGCGGCCAGCCGTACGGATCGTCGCCGTCCTCGTCGGGGCCGACCACGTCGAGCAGTTCCCGGATGATCAGGTCCTGCTCCGGGCCGGTCAGCAGCCGGGGCGACGGTTCGCCCCGGCTGGCGGCGGCCCGGCGCAGCAGCCCGAACGCGTACGCGGGAAAGGTGCGGACGAGGGGTTCGTGCACCACCCGGCCGGCGGCACCGACGATGCGGGCCTCGATCCGGTGCCGCAGCGCGGTGGCGGTCCGCCGGCCGAAGGTGAGCACCAGGATGCGTTCCGGGTCGGTGCCCTCCGCGACCCGGGCGGCGACCGCCTCGACCAGGGTGCTGGTCTTGCCGGTGCCCGGCCCGCCGACCACCAGCAGCGGCCCGTCGACGTGGGCGACGGCCGTCTCGTGGCCGGGGTCACGGACAGTCGCCGGCGCGGCCTCGGCCGGCCGACGGACCAGCCGGTACGCCTGCATCCGCTCATCTCACCATGACGCACCGACACCACGACGGCCCAGGACCCGTGGCGCGGCGGGCCGCCGGCCGGCTCAGCCGAGACGTTCCTCGATGGCGTCGAGGGCGGCGGGCACCGAGTCGACGACGAGCAGCAGGTCGATCGCGGCCTCCTTGGCGAACCGCAGGTCCGGCAGGCCGGCCAGCCAGTCGACCAGTCCGGCGTAGAAGCCGTCGGAGTCGACCAGGACGATCGGCTTGCGGTGCATGGCCAGGGTCGCGGTGGTCCACACCTCGAAGAGTTCGTCGAGTGTGCCGAGGCCGCCGGGCAGGGTCAGGAACGCGTCCGATTTGTCGATCATGACGGTCTTGCGGCTCGCCATGTCGGCCGTGATCACCAGCTCGTCGGAGTGCGTGTCGGCGACCTCCAGGTCGACCAGCGCCTGCGGGATCACCCCGACCGTACGGCCACCCCCGGCCCGGGCGCCGTCGGCGACCGCGCCCATCATGCCGACACAGCCGCCGCCGGAGACCAGCGTGTGCCCCCGGCGGGCGATCTCCCGCCCGGCCTGGTCGGCCAGATCGAGGAAACGGCGGTCCAGGGTGCGCGACGAGGCGCAGAAGACGCAGATGGCGGCCATGGTCAGCGGCCCGCCGGGCGCTCGGTCGCCGACGGCTGCCCCGCCGACCCCCGCTCAACCGCCTCGGCGGTCGCCTTCGCCTCGGCCCGCGCCGCCTCGACCTGGGCGGCCGCGGTCTCCTGGATCGCCTCCTGCTCGGCGGCGAGCGCCGCGTCGGCGTCGACGATGTGCCGTACGGCCGTCGCCACGTCGTCGGTCACGCAGATCAGGTCGAGGTCGGCCGGCCCGATCTTGCCGTCGGCGGCCAGCGTGTCGCGCAGCCAGTCCAGCAGCCCCCGCCAGTACGCCTCGCCCATCAGCACGACCGGGAAGCGGGTCACCTTGCCGGTCTGCACCAGGGTGAGCGCCTCGAACATCTCGTCGAGGGTGCCGAACCCGCCCGGCAGGACCACGAACGCCTGCGCGTACTTGACGAACATGGTCTTGCGGGCGAAGAAGTAGCGGAAGTTGATGCCCAGGTCGACCCACTCGTTGATGCCCTGCTCGAACGGCAGCTCGATGCCGAGCCCGACCGACTGGCCGCCGGCCTCGGTCGCGCCCCGGTTGGCCGCCGCCATCACGCCCGGCCCGCCGCCGGTGATGACCGCGTAGCCGGCCTGCGCCAGTGCCGCGCCGAGCCGCTCCGCGAGCTGGCACTCGGGGCTGTCGGGCTTGCTGCGGGCCGAGCCGAAGACGCTGACCGCGGGCGGCAGGTCGGCGAGGCTGTCGAAGCCCTCGACGAACTCCGACAGGATGCGCAGCGCCCGCCAGGCGTCCCGGGTCTTCCAGTCGCCCCGGCCACGTGAGTCGAGCAGCCCCTGGTCGGCGGTGGCCCGCGGGATCGCGTCACGGCGCAGGGTCACCGGGCCCCGGTGCCACTCCGGCCCGCCGGGAAGGATTCGCTCGCTCATGCCGTCCACTCGCTCCGCTCGCGGCCGCCATGAGCCGACCTGGGCCAACCGATTCGCTCGCTCCGCTCGCTCATGACGCCCACGGTAGTTGGCGGCGCCGGGCGGCATGAACGCGCCCACCAGCGGTGGAGAGAAAAAGATCCGCACCGGGTGCAACCAAATCGGTGGTGGCGGCGTCTCTTATTCCACATACTGCGTATGCGCGGCGCCCCGGCACCGCCGCCGGGGCCTTCGGGGGGAGGAGCGCCATGAGCGAATACCGCACGCAGGGCGAGCGCGGCGTACCGGACGGGGTGTCTCCATGACCCGGTCGGAGATCATCCGGCAGCGCCGGGAGATGCAGCGCCGAATCCGTGAGGTGGTGGCCCAGCGCCGGGTGGAGGTCGCCCGGCCGCCGCGCCGGACCGACGGCGCCGACGATCCGGAGCCCGGCCCGGCCACGACCTGACCGGGCGCCGGCGCGGGCCGGCCGCCGGCCGGTGCTCAGGCCAGCCAGCGGCGCAGCGTGGCGGCTCCCTCGCGGATCAGACCGATCTCGACGTGCTCGTCGGGTGCGTGGGCCACGTTCGGGTCGCCCGGGCCGAAGTTGAGCGCCGGGATGCCCAGCGCCGCGAACCGGGCCACGTCGGTCCAGCCGAGCTTGCCGACCGGGGCCGCGCCGACCGCGGCCAGGAACTCCACCGCCGGAGCGGCGGTGAGACCGGGCAGCGCGCCGGCCGCCGAGTCGGTCAGCGTCACCTCGAAACCGTCGAAGACCTCCTGTACGTGCGCGTGCGCCTCGTCGGGCGTCCGGTCGGGGGCGAACCGGTAGTTGACCTCGACCTCACACAGGTCCGGCACCACGTTGCCGGCCACACCGCCGTGGATGCGGACCGCGTTGAGCCCTTCGCGGTAGGTGCAGCCGTCGATCTCGACGGTGCGGGCCTCGTAGGCGGCCAGCCGGTCGAGCACCGCCCCGGCGGCGTGGATCGCGTTGACCCCCTTCCAGGAGCGGGCCGAGTGGGCCCGCCGGCCGCGGGTCCGTACGGTCGCCCGCATGGTGCCCTGGCAGCCGGCCTCCACCACCCCGTACGTCGGTTCGAGCAGCACCGCGAAGTCCGCCTCCAGCCAGTGCGGGTACGCCTGCGCGACGAGGTTGAGCCCGTTGTAGCGGGACTCGATCTCCTCGGCCTCGTAGAAGAAGTAGGTCACGTCGTAGCGCGGCTCGGGCAGGGTGACGGCCAGGTTGAGCGCGAACGCGACCCCGGACTTCATGTCGCTGGTCCCGCAGCCGTAGATCCGGTCGCCCTCGGCCGTGGACGGGAAGTTGTCGTTGAGCGGCACGGTGTCGAGGTGGCCGGCCAGCACGACCCGCTGCGCCCGGCCCAGGTCCGTACGCGCCATCAGCGTGTTCCCGTGCCGGTGGGTGGTCAGGTGGGGCAGCGACCGCAGCACCTCCTCGACCCGGTCGGCGATCTCCTTCTCGTCGAGCGAGACGGACTCGATGTCGACCAGGGCGCGGGTCAGCGCGACCGGGTCGGCCAGTACCTCGGGGGTCAGCGGGTTCACCATGCCCCGCACGGTACCTTCGAGGCCGTGACGAACACGCAGCCCGCCTGGGGCATCGGCCTGGCCACGACCACCGCCGACGGACAGGTGCTCGACACCTGGTATCCGGCCGGCCTACTCGGGCTCGGCGCCCGGCCGGCAGACACCGACGACAGCCGGCTCGCCGGCGCGACCGGCGACCGGGCGCTGCCCGGCCTGCGTACGGTCGTGGTGGTCACCAAGATCGGCTCACTGGCCGACCCGATCAAGGACGCCGCCGACGCTTACCTGCGGTTGCACCTGCTCTCGCACCGCCTGGTGCGGCCGAACGAACTGAACCTGGACGGCATCTTCGGGGCGCTGGCCAACGTCGCCTGGACGTCGGCCGGGCCGTGCCCGCCGGACCGGGTCGACGAGCTGCGGCTGGTCGAGCGGGCCGCCGGCCGCCACCTGGCCGTGTACGGGGTGGACAAGTTCCCCCGGATGACCGACTACGTGGTGCCGTCCGGGGTGCGGATCGCCGACGCCGACCGGGTGCGGCTCGGCGCCCACCTGGCGTCGGGCACGACGGTGATGCACGAGGGCTTCTGCAACTTCAACGCCGGCACGCTGGGCGCCTCGATGGTCGAGGGCCGGATCGTGGCCGGGGTGGTCGTCGGTGACGGCTCCGACGTCGGCGGCGGCGCCTCGATCATGGGCACGCTGTCCGGCGGTGGCAAGGACCGGATCAGCATCGGCGAGCGCAGCCTGATCGGCGCGAACGCCGGCGTCGGGATCTCACTCGGCAACGACTGCGTGGTCGAGGCCGGCTGCTACATCACCGCGGCCTCGAAGCTGCTCCTGCCCGACGGCCGGGTGGTCAAGGCCCGCGAGCTGTCCGGTGTGGACGGTCTGCTGTTCTGGCGCAACTCGGTCACCGGCGCGCTGGAGGCGAAGCCGCGCACCGGCACCGGCATCGAACTCAACGCCGCGCTGCACGCCAACGACTGAGCCGCCGGGCCGGCGACGAACGGGCCGGCGGAGCGACGAACGGGATCAGGGGTCGGCCCCCGCCCCGCCGAGGCAGTGGCGGGACGGGGGCCGACGGCTTTCGCTCACTCCGGCGACTTGACGCTGCCGGTCGCGGCCGGTGAGAAGCGGCCGTCCTGCACGGTGTTCACGATGACGTTGAAGAACGTGTTCGCCGGCAGGCCGGTGGCGTCGAAGTACACCCGCCCGCTGCCCGGGTTGGCCGCCACGGAGAAGTCGCGGCGTTCCGGGATCCGCTCCGGCGGGCCGGACGCCTTGTAGACGGTGCGGATCCAGTTGACGCTGACCTGGTAGCGCTGCTCGTTCCAGGAGTTGTCGAGCCAGCTCATCCGGACCGTGCTCTGGGTGTAGTGGGTCGACGCCGACAGGGTCAGGTCGGTCGGCGCGGGCGGCTCGACCTTGTAGGTGTGGCAGCCGAGGAGGCGGTCCGCCGCGACCGGCGTCGTCCAGTCGCGGTAGTTCTCGACGTAGGCGCAGAACTCGTGCGTGCCGTACGTGCCGGGGATCGGGACCGTGGTCGAGAAGCCGACCCAGCCGCCCCGGCCGGCGTGGTACTGGTCGGCGTAGAACAGGCCGTAGTCGTAGTTGTACGCCCGGATCCGGACCCGTACCGGGCCGCCGTTGGCGTCCGACGCCCAGCCGGACACGCGCAGTTGCGCGCCGCCGAGGTACTGGTACGACTCCAGCGCCCCGACCGGACTCTTGTCCGACGGCGGCGGCGGTGGAGGTGGCGGGTCGCCGGGGTCCTCGTTGCAGATGGGCGGCGGGTTCGGCCGGTCGCAGTAGGGCGCCGCGTTGGCCGGGACCGCGGGCAGGACGACGGCGGTGGCGGCGGCCAGCAGGCCCACGACGAAGGCACGGGTACGTCTCATCGGATCATTACGGCACCCGCCGTTGGGAATCAGGTGGCAATCGACTGGAACCCGACCGCCCCGCCGTCCCCGGCCAGCGCCTCTAGCAGTGCGATCAGGCTCCCCGGGCAGAGGTGGGCAAACTGGTGCACATCATGTAAATAACCCAGCATCCGCCGTAGGGCGTTCCCACTCCCGGGCATGATGGGCCTGCCCCCCTAACCACCAGGGAAGGCTGTCCGTGCCAGGTCACCGGTTGCTCGCCACCGCACTGCTGATGCTGGTGCTGCCGTTGGCCGCCTGCGGCACCGGTCGCCCCGCCACCGGCACGGCCGGCCCGACCCCCGGATACATCCTGGAGATCCCGCTGACCGTCGCGCCGGGGACCGCCTGGATGGGGGGTGAGCCCTTCACCCTGGCGTCGGAGATCACCGTCGCCACCGGCGAACCGGTGGTCGTCCTGCCCGGAACGGCGGGGGCGGGCCACACCACCGCCGTACGCTTCGCGGTCACCATAACCAACCGCCGGCCGGAACCGCTCGACGTGTCGGACGCGGTCGTACGCGCGAACGTCGGCGCGGCCCGCACCCCGGCGACCCTGGCCGACGGCGCCGGCCCGGGCTTCCGGGGCGTCGTCGAGCCGGGCCGGCAGCAGACGGTCGACCTGACGTTCAGCGTCCCGACCGGCGACCTGTCACTCATCGAGGTCCGGGTGACCCCGGCGGCCCGGATGGGGACGGCGCTCTTCCAGGGTTCGGTCGACTGACCGTCCCGACGGACTGTCGGCCAGCCGACAGCGACCCGACCATCACCATCTCGAGATTCGTCCGGTTGAGCCCGAAAAGAGACTACCGGCGGCTGCCGGCGACCGTCGCGCCGCGCCGACTCCCCCCACGCGCCCACCGCCCGGCGCCGCACCCATCCGGAGGATCCACCGTGATCAGACTGTCCAAGCGCGGTGCCATCGTCATGCTCGCCTCGGTCGTCACCCTCGGCGTGGCCAGCGTCGCCTGGGCCGCGTGGTCGGTCACCGGCTCGGGTACGGCCACCGCCCGGGCCCAGTCCGTGCAGGCACTGACCGCCACCGCCGAGCCGGTGACCCAGCTCTACCCCGGCGCGGTCGCCGACGTACGGCTTCGGGTCACCAACCCCAACCGGTTCAAGGTCGCGGTGACCAGCCTGGCCCTCGGGCAGCTCACCACCGACAAGCCGGGCTGCACCGCCGACAACAGCGGCATCCTGCTCAAGCCGCAGACCCGGCCGGTGCTGGTCGACGCCCAGGCCCGACCGCAGGACGTCGTGCTGCCCGGCGCGATCCGGATGACCAACGAGTCCGCCGCCGCCTGCGCCGGCGCCACCTTCACCCTCGGCTTCACCTTCGCCGGCGTCAGCGCCGCCGAATGAGGCGCCTGCTCACCGCGTCTCCCGCCGTCGTGGCGATCGGAACCGGGGTGGCCGTGCTCGCCGGTGGCGCGACCGCCCTGGCCGCCTGGGTCGTGACCAGCGAACCGACCACGATGTCGACCACGGCGGTGACGCTCTCCCCCGGCAACCGGCCGGAGGTCGGCGCGGCCGGCGGCACGGTCACCGTGCGGTGGGCACCCAGCCAGATCGTCGCCGGGCACGACGTGTCGGGCTACCGGATCACCCGGTACGACCGCGCCGGCGGGGCACAGCCCGCCCGGGGCGTGTGCGAGGAGATCGTGACCGGCTCGAACTGCACCGACGCCGCCGTACCACCGGGCACCTGGACCTACACGGTGCGGCCGGTGCAGGCCAACTGGACCGGCCCGGAGAGCGAACGCAGCCACCCGGTCACCATCACCGCCCCCGGCCCGGCCGCCGGTGCGTCGCCCGCACCGGTCCCGGCGCCGTCCGGGCCGCCGGCACCGCCTTTGGCCCGCTACGGCACGGTACGCGTCGACGGGCGTGACGTGCCGGCGACCGGCCCGAACGCCCCGTCGTGGACCGTGGAGTGGCCGGCCAGCCCGGACGCGGCGACCACCCTGGTGGTGGTCTATCCCGGCCCGCCGGAGCCCGGCTCGGTCTTCGCCGGCTGGGACGGCCGGCCCCGGCCGGTCACCGTCGACACCGACCCGGCCGGCCCCACCCTGACCGTGTACGCCGCCGGCCGGGCCGACCGGCGTACCCCGGCGCTGGGGCCGTTCGCCGTCGGTGCCGCCGGGCGATCCACCACACCGGGCAGCTCCGCCGGCACCATCGAACTCTCCGGCGACCGGTATCTGATCACGCTCGGCGGCCCGATGGCCACCGCCCGGCCGACCCCGCCGGCCCCGACCGGCAGCGCCACGCCGACCGCCCGGGCCACGCCGACGGTGCCGGCCCGACCCCCGGCACCGGTCCCGGACCTGCCGGCCACCCCGGTGCCGACCCGGGCGGACGGCCCCGACGACCGGCCCACGGAGGCGGCGCCGGTGCCGTCGGACCGCCCGACGGAGTCCGCCCCACGGTCACCCTGAGCGGTCGGGCAGCGTCGAGCGGGCCGGCGGTACGACCGCGGTCGGGCCGCTCAGCAGCGCCGTCGCCGCCGCCGCGGCCAGCGGCCGGGAGAAGAGATACCCCTGTCCGTACGGGCAGCCCAGATCGCCGAGCAGGTCGCGTTCGACCCGCGACTCGACGCCCTCGGCGATGACCTCGAGCCCGAGCGTGCCGGCGAGCCCGACGATCGCCTCCACCAGGGCCCGCTGCCGGGGCGAGCCGGAGATGGTCGAGGTGAAGGACCGGTCGATCTTCAGCACGTCGACCGGCATCCGCTGGAGATAGCTCAGCGACGAGAACCCGGTGCCGAAGTCGTCGATGGCGACCCGTACGCCGATCCGCCGCAGGGCGGCCAGTTCGGCCCAGGCCCGGTCGTCGTCGCGCAGCAGCGACGACTCGGTGATCTCCAGCATCACACCGGACGGGTCGACCCCGGCGGCGGTGAGTGCCGCGCTCACCTTGTCGACGAAGGCCGGCGCCCGCAGCTGGTGCGCCGAGACGTTGACGCTGACGTACGGCGTGGCGCGCCCGGCGCGGACCTGCCGCCACCCGGCCACCGCCCGGACCGCCTCGTGCAGCACCCAGTCGCCGATCGCCTCGATGAGCCCGGTCTCCTCGGCGATGGCGACGAACTCCGCGGGCGGCACGAAGCCCAGCGTGGGGTGCCGCCACCGGACCAGTGCCTCGAAGCCGAGGATCGCACCGCTGCCCATCACCACGATCGGCTGGTAGTCGAGGGTGAACGTACGCTCGCTGACCGCCCGGGCGAGCGCGGCCCGCAGTTCGAGCCGTTCGACGATCGCGGTGTGTACGGATGCCTCGTACCGGCGCCACCGGCGCTTGCCGTCGCCCTTGGCCACGAAGAGCGCGAGGTCGGCGTGCCGGAGCAGTTCGCCGGCGTCGGCGGCGTCGGCCGTGGTCGCAATACCGATGCTCACCGAGCCCCGGACCTCCGCGCCGTCGATGGTGAACGGTTCGGCGAGCGCCGCGATCACCTGCTCCGCGACCAGTTCCGCCTCGGCCGGGCTGCCCAGGTCGTCGACGAGTGCGGCGAACTCGTCGCCGCCGTTGCGGGCCACCGTGCCGAGCCCGCCGACCGCCGTGGTCAACCTCCGGGCGACGGCGATCAGCAGCTCGTCGCCGACGGTGTGGCCGAGGGTCTCGTTGACGGCGGTGAGATCGTCGAAGTCGATGATCAGTGCGGCGACGATCCGCCCGGTCTCGCTGGCCCGCCCCACCGCCTCGCTGACCCGGTCGTGGAAAAGCGTGCGGTTGGCCAGCCCGGTCAGGGCGTCGTGGCGGGTGCCGTGGGTCAGCTCGTGTTCGAGCCGGCGCCGGTCGGTGACGTCGCGCAGGGTGATGACCAGTCCCCGTACGGTCCGGTCCCGGCGCAGGTCGCGATAGCTCGCCTCGACCTGGACCGGGGTGTCGTCCGGCCGGACCAGCCGCCAGTCGGCCCACTGCCCCGGCCGGCCGCCGGACGCCCGCGCCTGGGCCAGCAGTTCGGTGACCGGCACCCCGGTCTCCGCCGCGACGATCTCGCCGAGCGGGGTGCCGGGCGCCGGTTCGACCCCGAGGACGGTGGCGACCGCCGGGCTGGCGTAGCGCAGCCGATGGTCGTCGTCGACGATCAGGATGACGTCGGTCGTGGTCTGCACGATGGTCCGGAAGTACGCCTCGCTGTTGCGCCGGTTGATCTCCTCGCTGAGGCTGATCCGTTGCAGCGCCAGGGCGGCCTGGGCGGCCAGTGCCTCCAGCGCGTCGCGCAGGGTGACCAGCACCTCGGCCTCGGCGGCGACGAGCAGGGCGCCGACCCGGGGAATCCCGGCGGCGCCCTCGTCGAGGACCATCGGGCACAGCAGCGTCTGCTCGTAGTCGCGCAACTGGTTGGCCAGGCCCGGGTGCAGGGTGCCGGTACGCAGCATCCGGGTGCGGCGCAGCGCCGCCGCCCCGGACATCGGGTAGGGCTGCGGCGCCCCGTGCCCCCACACGCTGAACGCGGCGGCGGGCACCCCGTCGGAACGGTTGACGGAGAAGACCATGCGGTGCGTCGCGCCGCGCGGCATCAGGCGGGCGACCGTCGTCCGGACCGCCTCGGCCACCTCGTCGGCGCCGGCGGCGGACACCAGGGCGGCACCGGCGACCCGCAGCCCCCGCTCCCGGCCGACGGCGCTGCGGTGTGCGTCGGCGACGTCGGCGAAGCGGCTGAGTACGAGCACGAACATCACCCCGGACACCACCGAGATGACGACGTCGTCGTGCGGCTGCCCGGCCAGCGCCCGCAGGAGCAGCACCGCCGGCCCGACCAGCGCGAGCGTTCCGAGCAGGACGAGCCAGAGCCGGCTGATCTGCGCGGCCCGGGGCTGGGCCGGCTCGGTGAGCGCGGTCATCGACGGGTGCAGCGCGGCCGCGCTCCACGCGGTGTAGAAGACCAACCAGCCGATCTCACCCGGGTTGCCGTCCGGCCAGCCACCGTCGCGCAACGCGAGCACGTAGAGCACATCGGACACCAGCAGCCCGGTGGCCCCGATCAGCAGCAGCCGCACCGCCGTGTTGCGCCGGGCGATGAACGCCAACCGGACCGTGGTGGCGAAGACCAGCAGGGCGCCGAAGATGTACGCCGCGGCCGCCGACCGGTCGACGGCCCGCGTCCCGCCGTTGAACAGCGGGCCGATCACGAACACCCAGCCGAGGAAGATCACGGCGGTGGTGAAGATCAGCAGGTCGAGGAAGCGGGCCCGGTCGCGCATCGTCGAACTGATCCGGGTCAGGCCGAGCAGCCCGGTGGCCAGCAGCGGAAACATCGCCAGGTAGAAGATGTCGGCGAGCACCGACGCCGAGCCCCGCGAGTCGGCGGTGAGGCTGTAGCTCATGTCGCCGGCGGCGAAGACGGCCAGCCCGGCCCCGATCAGATACCAGGCGTAGCGCCGGCGCGGGCGGTGCCGGCGCACCCCGAGCAGGACCGCGGCGAGGCTGGCCAGCCCGACCAGGGCCCAGGCGACCGGACGCAGCGGAGGTACGGCGAACACGGCGACGCCGAGCACCGCCATGACCGAGCAATAGCCGACGACGGCCTTCCGCGTGGACACGCGCCTCCCCTGCCGGCACCGGAATCGTCACAGTGGACACGGCGTGGACGCGTCCGCCGCTTTGGTTTACCAGCCCGGCCCACGCTCCGCCATCACCCCGCCGGACACTGATTGTGACCGATATCTGGCAGATCATCGATCCACGGAGGACCCCGGCCTGAGCACCAGGTCGGCCCGACCGGCGGTGGCGGCGATCCGTTCCGCGTTCACCTGGTCGGACCCGTACGCGCGGGCGGTGGCTTCGGCGAGGTCACGGCCGTACCGCACGTGCCGCTCGGTCAGCCGGCGCAGCCGTACGTCCTCGCCGGGATCGAGGAACCACACCTCGTCGAGCAGCGACCGTACGCCGTCCCACGGGTGCTCGGGCACGAGCAGGTAGTTGCCCTCGGTGACGACCAGCCGTACCGACGGCGGCACCGGGACGGCCCCGGCGACGGGCTCCTCGATCTCGCGGCGGAACTCCGGGGCGTAGACCGTGGCGTCGTCGGGAAACCGCAGCCGACGTAGCAGTGCGACATAACCCGCGCCGTCGAAGGTGTCGATCGCGCCCTTGCGGGCCTGCCGGCCGAGCCGGTGCAGTTCGGCCCCGGCGAGATGGAAACCGTCCATCGGCACCAGGGCGGCCATGTCTCCCAGGGCGGCGACGATCCCGGCGGCCAGGGTGGACTTGCCGGCGCCGGGCGCACCGGCGATGCCGAGCAGCTGGCGTGGGCCCGCGTCGGCGAGGGCACGGGCGCGGGCGATCAGGCTGGGATCGGTCACCGGCCGACTATCCCACCCGGCCACCGCCGCCGGCGCGGGCCGCCGCGCCGGTCAGTCGGCCAGCACCGTCGGTTCGCTGATCGAGAACCTGGCCTCCACACTGGCCTGCACCGTCTGCACCTGCGGGTCGAGGTCGAGTTCGGGTGCCCCGCCCTTCCCCATCGCGTCGAGATGGAACGCGGCCCGGGTCATCATCGGCTGGTTGGTCATGCCGGTGTCGGCGAGTTCGAGCAGGGCGGTGACCCGGGCACCGAGCGCCCCGGCGTACTCCCGCGCCCGGGCGAGCGCCTCGTCGATCGCCGCCCGGCGGGCGTCGCGGTAGGCCGGGCTGGTCGGGCGCAGCTCCCACCAGGGGCCGGCGACACTGGTCTGCTCCTGATCGGCGAGACGCAACATCAGTTCGCCGAGGACGGTGAAGTCGGTGACGGTCACCGTGGTGGTGACCGAGCCCTGGTAGGCGACCACCCGCTCGCCGGAGCGCTTCAGCTCCGGGCGCACCTGCAGGGTGCCGGTCTCCCGGCGTTCGATCGCGTCGCCGTAGCCGTCGATCAGGGCGCGGACCGCGGCGGCCCGCTCGCCGAGCCGGGTCAGGGTCGCCTGCCGGTCACGGTCCCGGGCCGCCACCGTCACCGCGAACCGGGCCACCTCCGGTGGGACCTCCCGCGTCGCCTCGCCGCGTACCGCCAGAACCGGACCATCGACCATGACCTCAGCCTAGCCACCCGGGGCGGCGGGCGCCGGGAAGGTCAGCGGGCGAGCCGCTCGACCGCCGTGGCGACCCGCTCGTCGGTGGCCGTCAGCGCGACCCGGACGTGCCGCTCCCCCGCCGGGCCGTAGAACGCGCCCGGCGCGGCCAGGATGCCCCGCTCGGCCAGCCAGGTGACCGTCGCCCAGCACTCCTCACCCCGGGTCGCCCAGAGGTAGAGCCCGGCCTCGGAATGCGACAGCTCGAAACCGGCACCGGTGAGCGCGGCCCGCAGCAGTTCACGCCGGGCGGCGTAGCGCCCGCGCTGTTCCTGGACGTGCGTCTCGTCGTCGAGCGCGGCGATCATGGCCGCCTGCACCGGTGCCGGCATGATCATTCCGGCGTGCTTGCGTACGGCCAGCAGCTCGGCGACCAGGGCCGGGTCACCGCCCAGGAAGCCGGCCCGGTAGCCGGCCAGGTTGGAGCGCTTGGACAGCGAGTGGACGGCCAGGAGCCCGTCGTACGAGCCGTCGCAGACCCGCGGATCGAGGATCGAGACCGGCTCGTCCTCCCAGCCCAGCGACAGGTAGCACTCGTCGCTGGCGACGACCGCGCCGCGCTCCCGCGCCCAGTCGACGACCTTGCGCAGGTGGGCCGCGGGCAGCACCCGGCCGGTCGGGTTGGACGGCGAGTTGACCCAGACGAGGCGCACCCGCGGGGTCGGGCCGATCGCGGTCAGCGAGTCGGTACGCACCACGGTCGCCCCGGCCAGCCGCGCCCCGACCTCGTACGTCGGGTAGCCGACCTGCGGCAGGACGACGACGTCACCGGCGCGTACGCCGAGCAGGGTGGGCAGCCACGCGACCAGTTCCTTGGACCCGATCAGCGGCAGCACACCCAGCCCGTCGGCGGCGGCACCACAGGACCGGCCGAGCCACCGGGTGATCGCCGCCCGCAGTGCCGGCGTGCCGGCGGTGAGCGGGTAGCCCGGCGCGTCCGAGGCCGCGTCGAGGGCAGCCCGGATCAGCGCCGGAACCGGGTCGACGGGCGTGCCGATCGACAGGTCGACGATGCCGTCCGGGTGCCCGGCGGCGAGCCGCTTGGCCGGCTCGAGCAGATCCCACGGGAAGTCGGGCAGCCCCGCCGAGACGGCGGTGACCGGTGGGCCCGCCGCCGGTGTGTCGGCCGGCACGCCGCTCAGTGGCCCTCGCCGCGAGGCGGCTGCGCCGCGACGAACGTCGCGTCCTTCTCCACCTTGCCGACCTTCGACGCACCACCGGGCGAGCCGAGGTCCTCGAAGAACTCGTAGTTGGCGGTGGTGTAGTCCTTCCAGTTCTCCGGGACGTCGTCCTCGTAGAAGATCGCCTCGACCGGGCAGACCGGCTCGCACGCCCCGCAGTCGACACACTCGTCGGGGTGGATGTAGAGCATCCGGTTGCCCTCGTAGATGCAGTCGACCGGGCACTCCTCGATGCACGCCTTGTCGAGCACATCCACGCACGGCTCGGCGATGATGTACGTCACGGGTCATCTCCTCCGCAAGCTACGCCGCGATCATCCGCGGCGGTAAGAGCCTAGTATCTCGCCGGGGAGGGGGTCGATCGTGCTCAGGCAGCAGGATGTGGGACATCGGGTCGTGGTCCGGCGAATTGTCGGGGTCCGAAACGATAGAGCCCTGTATTCCGACGCGCTCGGCGAACTCGTCGATCTCACCGAGACACATCTCACCATCGCCACCTCCACTGGCCCGCTGAGCGTACCGCTGACCGAGGTGCACCGGGCCAAGCGCGTACCCGCCTCGCGGCGCCCGACCGCCGCGGACGTCGTGGCCCTCGAACTCGCGGCCAACGAGGCGTGGCCGGCACCGGATCAGGACCGGCTCGGCGACTGGCTGCTACGCAGCGCACAGGGCTGGACCGGGCGGGGCAACTCGGCGCTGCCGGTCGGCGACCCCGACCGGCCCCTGGACGCGGCCGTCGACGCCGTCCAGGACTGGTACGCCACCCGTGGCCAGCCCGCGATGATCAACGTGCCGCTCCCGCTGGCCGGACCGGTCGGCGTGGCGCTCGACGAGCGGGGCTGGGACGCGCGGCCGTTGACGCTGGTCCGCACCACCGGCCTGACCGACCTGCTGGCGGTCCTGCCGCCCCGCGACGACCTGCCGGAAGCACGGCTGGAGCCGGCACCGTCCGCGGACTGGCTGGCCGTCGCCGCCGGCCGCAAGGGTGGTCTGCCGGACGCCGCGCACCACCTGCTGACCGCTGTCGACCGGGTCTGTTTCGTCCACCTGCACGACGACGGCGAACTGGCCGGCACCGCCCGCGGCACGATCACCGGCGGCGGACGCTGGCTGGGCATCGGGCTGGTCGAGGTGGTCCCTACCGCCCGCCGGCGCGGCTTGGCCGCACACATGATCGGGGCGCTCGCCCGATGGGCGGCCGGGGCGGGGGCGACCGACGCCTTCCTGCAGGTCGAGGAGCGCAACACGCCGGCGGTCACGCTCTACGGGCGGCTCGGCTTCACCACCCACCACACGTATCTGACCCGCGTCGCGCCGTGACGACCGGCGCGGATCAGCGCCCGCGTCGTGCCGTGACCGCGACGTCCGGCGCGGGTCAGCGCCGGACGACCCGCCGGGGCTTGGCCAGCTTGGCCTCGCTGTACTGCTGCAGCGACCGGGAGCGGTAGTCGCGACCGAGCGCGATCAGCACGAGGTAGCCGACCACGGTGCCGCCGAAGGTGAACGCGGCGTAGAGCCAGATCTGCGAGAAGAACGAGCCGGCCCCGTTGGCGAACGGGTACGAGCCGCTGACGAACGGACCGACGAAGACCGTCAGGAGCATGGCGACGAGCACCGCGCCGGCCACGTCGGCGGCCCACCTCGACAGCGGGTGCCGCTGCCCCCAGAGGAACGCGAGCACCGCCAGGATCACCGCGATGACGGCGAACATGCCGAGCGAGACCCGGTCCTCGACCTCGGGATTGGCGTCGAACCCGAACCGGGTGACCAACCGGGCGACGACGTTCACCAGGAACAGCGCCCCTGCGAGCACCCCGATCGGCACCCAACGGTCCTTCATTGCACGCCCTCCCGACATCCAGGTGAACTTCCCGCTAGAACTCTTACCGTTCCCGTGGATGATCCGCCAGGTGGTACGGATAACCGCTTGGACACCATTGGTGTCCGGCGGCGGGTGGCGCGGTCAGCGCGCCGGCGACAGGATCAACCGGAAGCCCATGATGGCAAACGCCATCGAGCCGGTGACGATGGTCGCCAGCCCCACCCAGTTGTCGCCGGTCAGCAGCAGGTCGCCCTCGTCGGTGCGGCCGGCCGCCACGACCATGATCGCGAACCAGGTGAGGGCCGGCAGGGCGACCGCCCACCGCTTGCCGACCGCGCGGTAGGCGAACCAGCTCAGGGCCAGGTTGGCGACGAGTGCGATCAGCGCGGACACCCCGATCAGGTGACCACCGACGCGCACGGTCGCGAAGAGCAGTTCGAGCACGGCGGTCAGCAGGGCCGCCACCACGGCGAGGACGCCACCCACCACCCGCAGGGCGAGGTCGACGGCCGCGGCGTACGCCGGGGGCTTTTCCGGTTCGGGCGGCTGAGCCCCGGACGGCGCCTCGGGTGTCATCAGCGGTGCCGGGCCGGGGCCGGTCACCGTGCCCCGGCGCGCAGTGGCGCGCCGGCCTCGGCCGGGGGCGGTGTGCTGCCGGCCTGGGTCGGCGGGGTGACGTCGGCGGGATCCGGCAGCCCGGCGAACAGGTCGCTCTCCCAGCCGTGCGGCCCGCTGCCCGGCCCCTTCTCGCCGACCGCGAGCGTGTAGTACTCCACACCCATGAACTCGCTGCCGAAGTTGCCGGCGATCGAGTAGAGCCAGGAGGTGTCCGGGATCTGGGTCGCGTGGGCCCGCATCGCCGCCTCCTTCGCGGCGTGCCAGTCGGTGCCGTCGATCCGGGCCGCGATCTGCTCGTCGGGGGTGCCGAACGGGAAGCCGTCGACGTCGTCGATGCCGGCGAACGGGTTGTCGGTCGACGCCCCGAACGCGGCCAGGCCGGCCTCGAGCACGCTGCGCGGCATCGCCGTCCAGTAGATCTTGGCCGGGCCGAAGCCCTCGACCGTCGCGATCTCGGCCGCCCGCATCGCCACCCGGTGTGCCTGGATGTGGTCGGGGTGGCCGTAGAAGCCGTTGGGGTCGTAGGTGACCAGCACCTGCGGGCGGGTCTCCCGCATGATCTCGACCAGGTGCCCGGCGGCCTCGTCGAGATCGGCCCGCCAGAACGCGCGCGGGTTGTCGTTGGTGGGCAGCCCCATCATCCCGGAGTCGCGGTAGCGCCCGGCGCCGCCGAGGAACCGGTGGTCGGCGACCCCCAGGGCCCGGCACGCCGCGTCCAGTTCGGCGAACCGGTAGCCGCCGAGCTGGTCGGCCTCGGCGGCGGCGAGGCCGGCCAGCGCCGGCACGTGGATCTCGCCTTCTTCACCGAGCGTGCAGGTCACCAGGGTCACCTGGGCGCCACCCGCCGCATAGAGGGCCATCGTCGCCCCGGTCCCGATCGCCTCGTCGTCGGGGTGGGCGTGGACCAGCATCAGTCGTCGTGCCACCCGCGTCACTCTACGCGCCGTCCAGTCGCGGCCGGCCGCAGCGCCCGTACGCCGACCCGCGCGTCGACTGCCGCGACCGGCCCCACGGGCAAACACACGGGCCTACGATCCGGGTGTGGACTTTCCCGAGCTGGCGGCGCAGACCAGGCGGTTCACCAGCGGTGCGCCGCGGGCGGTGACCGTCGCCGGGGACGGCGCCCGGGTGCTCTTCCTGCGGTCCACCGGGCCGCGGGACCCGGCCGACGCCCTCTGGCGGCTCGACGTGGTGACGGCGACCGAGCACCTGGTCGCGGCCCCGGGCGTGCTGCTCGACGACGCGGCGACCGTCGAGGGCATCGCCGGCTACGCGACCGACCCGGCGGCGCGGGTCGCCGCGTTCGCGCTCGCCGGCCGCCTCTTCCGCGCCGACCTGGTCGACGGCGGGGTGGTCGAGGTCCCGGCGCCGGGGCCGGTGGCCGATCCCCGGCCCGACCCGACCGGCACCCGCATCGCCTACGTCACCGACGGCACGCTGCGGGTCGTCGGGCCGGACGGCGACGACACGCTGCTCGCCGGTGAGGACAACGGGACACGCTGGGGGGTGGCCGAGCAGGTCGCGGCGGCGGACTTCGGCCGCGACCGCGGCTACTGGTGGGCGCCGGACGGCCGGTCGATCCTCGCCGCCCGCGTCGACGACTCGCGCCTGGCCCGCTGGCACCGGCACGACCCGGCCCACCCCGACGAGCCGCCGCGGACGTACGTCCATCCGCAGGCCGGTGGCCCGAACGCCCAGGTCAGCCTGCACCTGCTCGACCTGGACGGCGGGTGGGTCGACGTGCACTGGGACCGGGAGACCTACCCCTACCTGGTCTCGGTGCACTGGGTCGAGGGCGGGCCGCTGATCACCGTGCTGCGCCGGTTGCAGCAGCACGGGCTGGTGCTGGCCGTGGATCCCCGCACCGGCGAGACGCAGGTGCACGCCGAACTCGCCGACCCGCGCTGGGTCGAGCCGGTCGCCGGCACCCCGGTGCACCTGCCCGACGGTCGGGTGCTGGTCGGCGGCGAGCTGGCCCACGACGGCTACGACGCGCGGTGCCTCTTCGCCGACGGCACCCTGCTGACCCCGCCGTCCCTCTACGTACGGCGGGTCGTCGGCCGGCTGTCCGGCGGCGGCGGGGCACCCGACCTGCTGGTCGAGGCGAGCGACGGCGAACCGAGCCAGCAGCACCTCTTCCGGGTGCGTACGACGGTCGGCGCGGGCGGGATCGAGATCCGCCGGCTGACCCCGGAGCCGGGCTGGCACGTCGGGGCGGTCGGCGGCACGACGGTGGTGGTCGGGGCAGGGTCGCTGGACCGGGCGGGCACCCGCTGGACGGTGTGGCACGACGACGTCGAGGTGACCGAGCTCAGGTCGCTCGCCGCGTCCGCGCCGTACGCGCCGCGACCGGTCCTGGAACGGGTCACCGACCGGCGGCTGCCGGCGGCGGTGCTCTATCCGCGCAGCCACGTCGCCGGGCGGCGGCTGCCGGTGCTGGTCGACGTCAACGGCGCTCCGGGCCGGCAGGAGGTGCGGGCCGAGCGGTCGGCCTGGCTGGAGCGGCAGTGGTGGGCCGACGCCGGGTTCGCGGTGGTCACCGTCGACAACCGGGGTACGCCCGGCGTGGCTCCGTCGTTCGAGAAGGCGGTGCACCGGCGGCTGGCGGACGTGATGCTCACCGACCAGGTCGAGGGGCTGACCACGCTGGCCGGCAAGCATCCCGACCTGGACCTGGCGCGGGTGGCGATCCGCGGCTTCTCGTTCGGCGGCTGGCTCGCCGGTCTGGCGCTGCTACGCCGGCCGGACCTCTTCCGGTGCGGGATCGCCGGGACGCCGGTGACCGACTGGACCCTCCACGACACCGCCTACAGCGAGCGCTACCTGGGGCTGCCGGCCGACGCGACCGAGGTCTACGCCCACCACAGCCTGGTCGAGCTGGCCCAGGAACCGGTCGTGGTGCCCGACGACGCCCGCCCGCTGTTGCTGATCCACGGTCTCGCCGACCGGCACGTGGTGCCGGCGCACACGCTGCGCCTGTCGGCGGCGCTGCTGTCGACCGGGCGGCCGCACTCGGTGCTCCCGCTGCCGGCGACCGGGTCCGCCGCCGCGGACGGCACGACCGGCCGCCTGCTGCGGCTGGAACTGGACTTCGTCCGCCGGGCGCTGTGAGCGCGGCGGGGCGCCGCCCGAACGGGCGGCACCCCGGTCCGGCTACTTCGCGTACGCGTTGTAGAGGATGTGGGTTCCGATGTTGTCGGAGAGGAAGACCCCGCCGACCTTCGAGCCGTAGACGCCGGTGAACTTGCTCTGGAAGAGCGGCACGACCGGCACGTACTTC
This sequence comes from Polymorphospora sp. NPDC051019, assembly GCF_040683055.1. NCBI lineage: Bacteria > Bacillati > Actinomycetota > Actinomycetes > Micromonosporales > Micromonosporaceae > Polymorphospora > Polymorphospora sp. NPDC051019. The sequence goes on from NZ_JBFBCH010000032.1 coordinate 44,858, forward strand.
TCCATGATCAGCTGGTCGATCTCGGCCCAGCGCGGACCGGCCTCACCGGCCGGCAGCGCCGCCGCCTCGTCGATCTTGGTGTTGACCTCGTCGGAGTTGAAGTACGACACGTTCGAGTTGCCCTGCGGGCCGAGCCCTCGACCGTCCCACAGCACCGGGATCGTCGACGCGGCGCTCGGCCAGTCGGCGGCCCAGTTGGAGATGTAGATGTCGTACTCGTTGCCCCGGGTCCGGGCGATCGGATTGTGCTGCGGCGTCTCGACGGTCTTGACGGTGACCTTGAAGCCGGCCTTCTCCAGGCTCTCCTTGACCACCGGGTGGGTGCTCTGGCCGAAAGCGCTGGACCGGGCCATCATCACCAACTCCGGCTGCTTGCCGGCGAGCAGTTCCTTCGCCTTCTCCGGGTTGCCGTTCGGGCCGCCGTCGTACGGGTTCGGGTATTCCGTCCAGCCGATCGTGGTGTCGGCCAGCAGCGTGTGCGTCACCTTGCCACCGGCGTCGCCACCCTGGGTCAGCACGATGCCCTGCTTGTCGATGGCGTACGCGATGGCCTTGCGGACGTTGATGTCGGTGATCCGCTCGTTGTTGATGCTCAGGTAGTAGACGAACGGCTGCGACGTGGAGATCGTGCGCTCCTTGAGCGCCGCGTTGTTCAGCACCTGGTTGACCAGGGCCTGCGGGGCGCCGTTGCTGCTGATCGAGTAGGCGTCGTCACCGGCGTCGGCGATGATCCGCTCGGTCTGCGCGGTGTTGTCCGGGCCGATCTCCCAGACGTAGCTGTCCGGGTAGTCGTGCCGCAGCGGGTCGGTGGCGGCGTCCCAGTGCTCGTTGCGCTCCAGCACCAGGCGGGTGTCCTTGATGTACTCCTTGATCTTGTACGGCCCGGACGAGAAGATCCGCCGGTCGTACTCGGTCTTGGTGTCCTTGGCCGGCGGCACCGGCGCGGTGGTCGGGAGCGACACCGCGAACGGCAGGTCGCAGTGCGGCTGGTTGAAGGTGAAGACCAGGGTGTGGTCGTCGCGGACCTCGAGGCCCGGGACGTCGGTGTTGCCGGAGGTGTACGGACCCTTGTAGGTCTCGTTGTAGGCCGGGCTGTCGGCCAGCCACTCCTGGATGTAGGTGGCGCCGCCGTCGATGGTCTCCTCGAAGGAGCGGGCGATGCCGTACGCGACGTCGGCGGCCTTGACCTCGGTGCCGTCCTCGTACTTGATGCCCTTCTTGAGCTTGTATTCCCAGACCTTGCAGTCGTTGTTGACGTCGGTGCCGGGGGTCTCGGCCAGGTCGCCGATCAGGGTGAGCTTGCCCTCGCCGTCCTCGCGGAACTGGGTCAGCGTCCGCACGATCATGTGCTGCGCCGCCATCGCGTTGACGGTGTAGGTCCGCTGCGGGTCGAGGTGCTCGAAGTCGCTCTGCTGGATCACCCGGATGGTGCCGCCGCGCTTGGCGCCGGGCACCTCGGGCGCCGGCCCCTGCGACTCCTTCGGATCGGTGGCGATGGCGCTGGTCTTCTGCTGGACCTTCTCGTCCTCGGTACCGGACTCGCCGGTGTTCTCCGAGCACGCGGCCAACGCCGACGCCAGGACCAGGGCCACGCCCGTCGCGGCAACCGCACGTCTTGGTCGCATCAGTCGTCCCTCCCGATACTGGAAGACGAAGAAATCCTCCGCCTAGATGATGATGAATGTATATTTCTTTCGGATAACGCGTGGACAACGAGTCCGATCGATGATCGGAGCGCCGCCGGCGCGGCCGGTCAGCCCAGCCGCACCCTCGGATCGATCACCGCGTAGAGGGCGTCGACGACGACGTTGGCGACGACGATGAAGACCGCGGCCAGCAGCACGGTGGCCATCACGACCGGCATGTCGAGGTTGATCGCGGCGTTCAGCGACGCCTTGCCCAGCCCGGTGAACCCGAAGATCGTCTCGGTGATCACCGTGCCGCCCAGGTAGGTGCCGAGGTCGAGGCCGGCGATGGTGACGATCGGCGTGATCGCCGCCCGCAGCGCGTGCCGCACGTGCACCCGGCCTTTGGACAGGCCCTTCGCCCGGGCCGTACGGACGAAGTCCTCCGACAGCGTCTCCACCATCTGCGCCCGCGACAGCCGGGCGTACGACGCGGAGTTGAGGAAGCCGAGCGCGATCCAGGGCAGGATCATCGCGCTCGCCCAGGCCAACGGGTTGTCGGTGATCGGCACATAGGTCGGGTAGCCGAGCAGGCCGGACTCGTAGACGAACACGATCAGCAGCAGCGGACCGAAGAGCAGGATCGGCATCGAGGCACCGATCAGCGAGACGCCGACCGCGCCCCGGTCGAACACCGTCCCCCGGCGCAGCGCGGACACCATGCCGACGGTGATGCCGATGAGCAGCCACACCACGGCCGCGCCCGAGACGATGCTCAGCGTCACCGGCAGGGTCCGGCCGACGATCTCCGAGACCGGCTCGTCGTTGCGGAACGAGAAGCCGAGACAGGGCGCCGGGCACTCCCGGGCCGCGTCGCCCTCGCCGAACGTACGCCCGACGAAGATTCCCTTCATGAACTCGCCGTACTGCTGCGGCACCGGGGCGTCCAGCCCCATCCGGGACTCGATCATGGCGAGCCGGTCCGGGCTGCACACCTTCTGGTTGCCGCACATCAGCTCGGCCGGGTTGTTCGGTACGGCGAAGAACAGCCCGAACGTCAGCACGCTCACCGCGAGCAGGGTGCTGACCGCGAGCAGCAGCTTCTTGATGACGAACCGCAGCACGCCGCCCCCTACCGGTCCGACTTCGGGTCGAGCGCGTCGCGCAGCGCGTCGCCGAAGAGGTTGAAGGAGAGCACCAGCAGGAAGAGGGTGGTGCCGCCGACCAGGGTGAAGGTCGGCACCTCGCGGACGAACCGGACGCTCTCGCTGATCAGCCGGCCGAGGTCGGGCGTCGGCTCGAGAATGCCGATGCCGAGGAACGACAGGGCCGCCTCGGCGGTGATCAGCGCCGGCACGTTGAGTGAGAAGGTGACCAGGATCGGCGCCCACAGGTTGGGCAGCAACTGGCGGAACATGATGTGCCCGAGACCCGCCCCGGACGCCCGCGCCGCCTCGACGAAGTCCCGCTCCCGCAGCGACAGCACCTGGCCGCGGACCAACCGCGCGGTGTAGGTCCAGTTGAACATCACGAAGATCATGATCAGCAGTACGGGCCGGAACCAGGTCGGCTCGGCGTCACGCACCCCGTAGAACTGGTTCACCGCCACCGGGATGAACGCGAAGCAGAAGATGTAGAACGGGAACGCCATCGTCAGGTCGACGAACCAGGTCACGACCGCGTCGAACCGGCCGCCGACGTAGCCGGCGAAGATGCCGATCAGGATGCCGAGCGCGATGGTCAGCACCGCCGCGGTGAACGCCACCATCAGCGAGGTGCGCAGCCCGTAGACGAGCTGGATGAAGACGTCGCGGCCGATGTTGGGCTGGATGCCCAGCCAGTGGTCGGCGTCCACACCGGCGTAGCCGAGCGGGAAGCCGTTGCGGTCCAGCCGCGCCGGGAAGCGGTCGAGCGGCCCCTTGCCGTAGAGCCGCTCGATCAGCGGCGCGGCCATCGCCACCAGGACGAAGAACACCAGCATCCCGCCGCTGACCATGGCGACCTTGTCGCGGCGCAGCCGCCGCCAGGCGAGCTGGCCGGGCGACCGGCCGACGATGTCGACCCGATCCGCCGCCTTTCCTACCGGGGCGTCCGGCGGCGGGCTCTCGTCCGGCTCCGCCGCGGCCTTGACAAGGCCGACCGGCTGCTCGCTCATGCCGCCTCCCCTCGTCGGCTCCCCCGTCCCCCCGGACGCGGGCGGCATCGACGACGACCGCGAAAGGAACCTGCAATGAGCCTCTGACCGTGAAAATAATCTACGGAGGGTCGGCGGGCCACCCCGCCCGGCGTAACGACTGTGCATCAGGCATGAACCCAGGTCAATAACCCGGGCCCGGGCCGCACCGAAGCGGATCCGCCCGGTAATTCACCTGTTCCGTCGCCCTTCCCGCGCGCGGGGCATGATGAGAACGTGGCCGCGACCAGGATGCGGCCGGAAGGGGCGACGATGACCGTGGCGAGGATCGATCGGGCCGGGCCATGGACCGAGGAGGAGTACCTCGCCCTCGACCAGACCTCCGAACGCGTCGAACTCTTCGACGGAAGCCTCCACATGACCCCCGCACCCACCCTTCGACACCAGAACATCTCCGCCGAGTTGTGGTTGACGCTTCGCTCAGCGGCACGCGCAGTCGGCCTCCGCGCTCTCGAAGCGATCAATGTCCGCCTGAGGGACGCCCGACTGGTGATCCCCGATGTCGTCGTCATCGACGACGTGGGCCTGGACAGGCTGGTGGTGGACGCCCCTTCGGTGCATCTGATCGCGGAGATCACCTCGGCGAGCAACGCGGCCGCCGACAAGGTGTTCAAGATGCACTGCTACGCCGCCGCGAAGATCGACTGGTACCTGATCGTCGAGCAGGACACGAAGAACCTGCGCCTCTACCGGCTGCGCGGGGTGTCCTACGTGGAGCACGCGGTCGTGCGGCCCGGCGAGGTGCTGCGACTGACCGAGCCGGTCGCCGTCGACATCCGCCCCGAGGATCTGCACACCTGACGCAGGGCGACACCTCGCCTACAGTGGCTTCACTGTGACCCGGCTCGACCGGCCGGGACCCGGCGACGACCGGCGAGGAGACGCATGACGCATTTCGACGCGGCCACCGCGGCCGTACAGGCGGCACTCGACGCGGGGGCGCGCTACGCCGACGCCCGGGTCATGCACCGCCGCCACGAGTCGATGTCGGCCCGCAACGGCGAGGTCGAGCAGCTCGGCCAGAGCGAGGACGCCGGCATCGGCGTACGGGCACTGGTGGGCTCGAGCTGGGGCTTCTACGCCGTACCCGAGCTTTCCGACGCCGCCGCCCGCGCGGCCGGCGTCCGGGCCGCGGAGATCGCCGCGGCGAGCGCGACGGTGCCCGGCCGGGACAGCGGCCTGATCCCGGTCGACGGCCGCAGCGGCTCGTGGGCGTCGCCGTGCGAGATCGACCCGCTGACGATCGCGCTGAGCGACAAGGGCGACCTGCTGGTCCGGGCGACCGAGACGATGCGCGCGAACGGTGCCGACCTGGCCGAGGCCGACTACCAGGTCTGGGACACCACGAAGTGGTTCGTCTCCAGCGAGGGGCACCGGGTCGACCAGCGGGTCCGGGAGTGCGGCGGAGGCATCCGGGCGACCGCGATCGGAGCCGACGAGACGCAGCGCCGCTCGTACCCGAGCAGTTCGGGCCACTACGGCACCCAGGGCTGGGAGCTGATCGGGGCGCTGGACTTCGACGCCCACGCGGCGCGGATCGCCCAGGAGGCGCGCGAGCTGCTGACCGCGCCGCAGTGCCCGGCCGGCGAGACGACGCTCATCCTCGGCGGCGAGCAGATGGCGTTGCAGATCCACGAGTCGGTCGGCCACGCCATCGAACTCGACCGGATCCTGGGCTGGGAGGCGGCCTTCGCCGGCACCTCCTGGCTCGACCTCGGCCAACTCGGCAGCCTCCGCTACGGCTCGGAGCTGATGAACGTGACCATCGACCCGACGATCCCCGGGGCGCTGGGCAGCTTCGGCTTCGACGACGAGGGCACTCCGGCGACCCGCCGCGACGCCGTACGCGAGGGGCGCTGGGTGGGGGTGCTGGCCGGGCGGGACTCGGCGGCGGCCGCCGGCCTCGACTACGCCGGCAGCGTACGCGCCGACGGCTGGTCCCGGCTGCCGATGGTGCGGATGACCAACGTCGGGCTCGAACCCGGCCCGCACACGCTGGAGGAGATGATCGCCGCCACCGACGACGGGGTGCTGATGGACGTCAACCGGTCCTGGTCGATCGACGACCAGCGGCTCAACTTCCAGTTCGGCTGCGAGATCGGCTGGGAGATCAAGAACGGCCGGCGGGGCCGGATGCTGCGCAACCCGACCTACACCGGGATCGGGCCGCTGTTCTGGCGCTCGATGGACATGCTGTCGTCGGAGACGTTCGCGTGGGGCACGCCGGACTGCGGCAAGGGGCAGCCCGGCCAGGTCGGCCACACCGGCCATCCGGCGGCGCCCGCCCGGTTCACCGGCGTACGGATCGGGGTGCGCGGATGAGCGCCGACTTCTCGGGCCGGGCCGAACTGGATCTCGCCGCCCGGACGGTCGAACTCGTCCGGCGGGCCGCCGGGCCGACCGCCCAGGCGGAGGTCTTCACCGACCGGGTGGCGCAGGCTCTGACCCGGTTCGCCAACTCGGCGATCCACCAGAACGTCGCCGACACCGCGGTCACCGTACGGCTACGGCTGCACCTGGACGGGCGTACGGTCACCGGCTCCACGACCATGGTCGACGAGCCCGGGTTGCGGGCCCTGGTCGACCGGGTGATCGCCGCCGTCCGGGTCTGCCCGCCGGATCCGGGCTGGCCGGGGCTGACCCCGCCGGCCCCGGTCGTCGATCCGGGGCGGTTCGACGAGGCGACCGCCAACGCGTCCGCCGACGACCGGGCCGCCCGCGTACGCGCGTTCGTCGACGCCGCCGCCGGCCTGGAGGCGGCCGGCTACTGCCTGACCCGGAACTGGTCGGCGGCCTTCGTCAACAGCGCGGGCCAGGCGGTGACCGGCCGGACCGTGGCGACCGCGATGGCCGGTGTCGCCCGCGGTGGTGGCGCCGACGGGGTGGCCCGGCTCGCGTCCGGCCGGCTCGCCGATCTCGACGGTGCCGTGCTCGGGGCGCGGGCGGCGGCGAAGGCACGGGCCGGTGCCGATCCGGTGGAGTTGTCACCGGACCGCTACGAGGTGGTGCTGGAGCCGACGGCCGTCGCCGACCTGCTGCAGAGCCTGGCGCTGTGGGGGTTCAACGGCAAGGTGGTGGGTGAGCGCCGTTCGTTCGCCGAGCCGGGCAAGCCGCAGTTCGATCCGGCGATCACGCTGCGCGACGACGCGCCGAACGGGCTCGGCCTGCCGTTCGACTACGAGGGCACCCCGCGGGCGCCGCTGACGCTGGTCGATGCCGGACGGACCACCGCAGTCACCCACGACCGGCGCACGGCGGCCGCGGCCGGGACGGCGTCGACCGGGCACGCGCCGCCGACCGACAACCCGTGGGGCCCGGCAGCGGGCAACCTGGGGCTCGTTCCGGCGTCCGGCGGTCCCGCACCGACCGAGGTGGCCGGTCCGGCGGTCGACTCCGACAGCGCCGACCTGGTGTCCGGGGTGGAGCGCGGCCTGTTGATCACCGACTTCTGGTATACGCGGGTGCTCGACCCGCGCAGTCTGGTGATGACCGGCCTGACCCGTAACGGGGTCTGGCTGATCGAGGACGGGGTGGTCACCAGGCCGGTCCGCAACCTGCGCTTCACCCAGTCCTATCCACAGGCGCTGGCACCGGGTGCGGTCCTCGCCCTGGGCCGGCGGGCCACGCTGCTGCCGGACGAGTGGCACCCGTCGACCTGGTCGGCGCCGGCCATGCGGCTGGCCTCCTGGAACTTCACCGGCGGCGCCTCGGGCTGACGTTGACGCAGCCATCAGGTCGTCGTAGCTTAGGTAAGCCTTACCGCACGAGTAGGGCCAACCGGTTGCGGGTGGCACGGACATGGTCGGCCGTGCCACCCGACGGACCGGGCGACGCGGGGGATGCCACGGTCGCCCATCAATGCTTGACTGTCGGGCGTGACAGACGACGCCCCCGCGAGCGGACGAGCCGACCCCACTCCCGGCGGTCCCGGCGGCCGGGCCGCCGACCCGTCAGCCGCGAAGACCGTGCCCACCGGGCCGGACGAGCGGCCCCATCGCCGCCGCCGGCTCTGGATCGCCATCGCCGCCGGCGTGTTCGGCACGCTGGTCCTGGTGGGGTGCGTCGGGGCGGCGGGGCTGACCGTCGTGCTCGGCCGGACGGCCGACGAGGTCGAGCGGGTCACCCACGGGCGCGACCGCGTGCAGACGGCCTGCCTCGAACTGGAGACCAGGCTCAACCGGCTGTCCCCACCCGGGGCCGCGCCGACCCCGCAACGCCGGGCGACCGCGATCCGCGACGAGAACGCGGCGGTCCGGCCGTTCCTGGTCGAACTCGACGAACTGCGTCAGCGGCACGACGGCGGAGACCTCGACGACCTCGACGATGACGACCTCGACGACCGGTCCGGCTGGGAGCAGGGCTGGCTGCGCCTGGTCGACGCCCGGGTGGCGTACGCCGACGCCCTCGACCGGCAGGCGGCGAGCGGCGACCCCGCGTTCTTCATCGCCCCCCGCACGGGCGAGGGCCGGCCGGTGGTCGACCGGCTGGTGGAGGGGCCGCCGTCGTGCGCCGGCACGGTCCGGCGGCTGGCCGCCCCCGACCTGTGACGAACAGTGATATTGATGGATATAACCACATCCACACTAGAATTACGCCAGATTCTTTCGTAACCTGCGGGACACACGCGGGCTGCTGTTATGGGTGCGGCCGGCCGCGTGCGGCGTAACGTGTGCACCGGACTGCGCCGTTATGCGGTGGGCGCAGTGAGGCAGCGCCCGGTGGCGAGGTCGTGGATGTGCCCCCCGTGTCCACGGACCCCGCCTTGATTTCCGTGCCCGGCGCACAGACCGGGCCCCGTCAGGGAGACAGTAATGACGACTACGGCAACGAGGCCGGGCGGACCGCGGCGGCGCGCCGCGATCTCGGCGAAGACGTTGCGTACGGACCGCTGGTGGCTTCCCCCACTTATCACGGTCATCGGCCTCGGCGCCTGGGTCGCCTACGCCACCATCCGAGTTTTCATGCACAAGTGGTACTGGGTCGAGGACTTCCATTACCTGACCCCGTTCTACTCGCCCTGCGTCACCGAACGGTGCGTGCCTGAGGCGGCCCACTTCGGCCGCTTCCTGCCGGGCTGGTGGATCATCCCGGACGCGGCGATGACCCTGCCGTTCCTGCTGCTGTTCCGGCTCACCTGCTACTACTACCGCAAGGCCTACTACCGGGCGTTCTGGCTCTCCCCGCCGGCCTGCGCGGTCCCCGACGGCCACAAGACCTACTCCGGCGAGACCCGCTTCCCGCTGGTCGGGCAGAACCTGCACCGCTACGCGTTCTACGCCGCCGTCATCATCTCGCTGATCAACACCTGGGACGCCGTCCTCGCCTTCCGCAGCCCCGAGGGCTTCGGGTTCGGGCTCGGCAACGTCATCCTGGTCGGCAACGTGGTGATGCTGTGGGCATACACGCTGTCCTGCCACTCCTGCCGGCACATCGCCGGCGGCCGGCTCAAGCACTTCTCGAAGCACCCGGTGCGCTACGCGTTCTGGACGTTCATCTCCAAGCTCAACGTCCGGCACATGCAGCTCGCCTGGATCACGCTCGGCACGCTGGCCTTGACCGACTTCTACGTGATGGCGCTGTCCGCCGGCTGGATCAACGACCTGCGGTTCATCAACTGAGGGCCCTGACAAAAAATGACTACGCGAATCGAACGACACCACTTTGACGTCGTCGTCATCGGTGCCGGTGGCGCCGGGCTGCGCGCGGCGATCGAGGCCCGGCAGGCCGGCAAGCGTACGGCGATCATCTCCAAGTCGCTGTTCGGCAAGGCCCACACGGTCATGGCCGAGGGCGGCGCCGCCGCCGCGATGGGCAACGTCAACAGCAACGACAACTGGATGGTGCACTTCCGGGACACCATGCGGGGCGGCAAGTTCCTGAACAACTTCCGGATGGCCGAACTGCACGCCAAGGAGGCGCCGGAGCGGATCTGGGAGCTGGAGACGTACGGCGCGCTCTTCGACCGGACCAAGGACGGCCGGATCTCGCAGCGCAACTTCGGCGGCCACGAATACCCGCGGCTCGCGCACGTCGGTGACCGCACCGGCCTGGAGCTGATCCGTACCCTGCAGCAGAAGATCGTGTCGCTCCAGCAGGAGGACAAGAAGGAGTTCGGCGACTACGACGCCCGGATCCGGGTGTTCGCCGAAACCACGATCACCGAGCTGCTGCTCGACGGCGACCGGGTCGCCGGCGCGTTCGGCTACTACCGGGAGTCCGGCGAGTTCGTCCTCTTCGAGGCGCCGGCGATCGTGCTGGCCACCGGCGGCGTCGGCAAGTCCTACAAGGTCACTTCCAACTCGTGGGAGTACACCGGCGACGGGCACGCCCTGGCGTTGCGAGCCGGCGCGACCCTGATCAACATGGAGTTCCTCCAGTTCCATCCGACGGGCATGGTCTGGCCGCCGTCGGTGAAGGGCATCCTGGTCACCGAGTCGGTCCGCGGTGACGGCGGGATCCTGAAGAACTCCGAGGGCAAGCGGTTCATGTTCGACTACGTCCCCGACGTCTTCCGCAAGCAGTACGCGGAGACCGAGGAGGAGGCGGACCGCTGGTACACCGACCCGGACAACAACCGGCGCCCGCCGGAACTGCTGCCCCGCGACGAGGTCGCCCGGGCGATCAACAGCGAGGTCAAGGCCGGCCGGGGTACGCCGGCCGGCGGCGTCTACCTCGACATCGCCAGCCGGCTGCCGGCCGAGGAGATCCGGCGCCGCCTGCCGTCGATGTATCACCAGTTCAAGGAACTGGCCGATGTGGACATCACGAAGCAGCCGATGGACGTCGGGCCGACCTGCCACTACGTGATGGGTGGCGTGGAGGTCGACCCGGACACCGCGGCGGCGTCCGGCACCGTACGCGGGCTGTTCGCGGCCGGTGAGGTCTCCGGCGGTATGCACGGCTCCAACCGGCTCGGCGGCAACTCGCTGTCCGACCTGCTGGTCTTCGGCAAGCGGGCCGGCGAGTTCGCCGCCGCGTACGTCGACGGGCTGGCCAGGCGCCCGAAGGTCGGCGAGTCGGCCGCCGCCGACGCGGTCGAGCACGCTCTCGCCCCGCTGAACCGCACCGAGGGCGAGAACCCCTACCACCTCCAGCAGGACCTTCAGGCCGTGATGGGCGACCTGGTCGGCATCATCCGGCGCAAGGGCGAGCTGGAGGACGCGCTGGTCAGGCTGGCCGAGCTGCGCCAGCGGCTGCGCAACGTCCGGGCGACCGGCGGCCGCCGCTACAACCCGGGCTGGCACCTCGCCCTCGACCTGCGCAACATGCTGGTCGTGTCGGAGTGCACGGCGCTGGCGGCGCTGGAGCGGGAGGAGTCGCGCGGCGGCCACACCCGCGAGGACTTCCCGGCCATGCAGGCCCAGTGGCGGACCGTCAACCTGGTGTGCTCGCTCGACGGCGACAAGGTACGGCTGGAGCACAAGCCGCTGCCGACTATGCGTTCCGACCTGGTCCAGCTCTTCGATCGCGCCGAGCTGGCGAAGTACCTGACCGAGGACGAGCTCGCGGCGTTCGACGCCGGCAAGGCGAGCGGACAGATCGCGGACTCGGCCGAGACCGCGCTGAAGGGTGAGGCGTGATGGGCAAGCGGCACTTCAAGGTCTGGCGTGGTGACGAGGACGGCGGCGACCTCCAGGACTACCAGGTGGAGGTCAACGAGGGCGAGGTCGTCCTCGACATCATCCACCGGTTGCAGGCCACCGAGGCGCCCGATCTGGCCTGCCGGTGGAACTGCAAGGCGGGCAAGTGCGGGTCGTGCTCGATGGAGATCAACGGCATGCCCCGGCTGAGCTGTATGACCCGGATGTCCACCTTCGAGGAGACCGAGACCGTCACCGTCACCCCGCTGCGGACGTTCCCGGTCATCCGGGACCTGGTCACCGACGTCTCCTTCAACTATGAGAAGGCCCGGGAGACCCCGGCGTTCGCCCCGCCCGCCGACCTGGCGCCCGGCGAATACCGGATGAAGCAGGTCGACGTCGAGCGGTCGCAGGAGTTCCGCAAGTGCATCGAGTGCTTCCTGTGCCAGAACACCTGCCACGTGGTGCGTGACCACGAGGAGAACAAGAAGGCGTTCGCCGGGCCGCGCTACTTCATCCGGGCCGCCGAGCTGGACATGCACCCGCTCGACGACCGGAGCGACCGCAAGGAGTACGCGCAGCAGGCGCAGGGACTGGGCTACTGCAACATCACCAAGTGCTGCACCGAGGTGTGCCCCGAGCACATCAAGATCACCGACAACGGGATCATCCCGATGAAGGAGCGGGTCGTCGACCGGCGTTACGACCCGCTGGTCTGGCTGGGCAGCAAGATCTTCCGGCGTGGCCAGAGCGAGCGCGAGCTCGATCAGGTCGGCGCCACCGGCCTGCCGGCGTCGGAACTGCCCGCCCGGGGCGACCACAGCCCGGAGGCGGAGGCCGAACGCGGCGTCAACTGGCACCGGCAGGTGCCCCGGCCGCAGACCTCGGCGGTGGACCAGAACGGGCGGCTGCCGCTGACCGAGTTGACGTCGGAGAACGCCGCCGCGCCGTCGCCGTTCGGTGACGACGTACGGTTCCCGCTGCCGAGCGAGAGGCTCAACTACCACCATCCGCGGCAGGGCGACTGAGGACGCGGGCAACGGGGGTCGCGGGGCTGTGCCCCACGGCCCCCGTTGCCATATGTCGGTTTTATTGCATAAGTCCCGGCGTGTCAGCCAGAGATGGCGTGCCGGACGGAGCAGGGTGGACCAGGTCAGCGCGAGTAGCTGGCCAGGATCGGACGGAGGGCGGCGACGATGGGCACGTCTGCGGGCAACCACGTCACGGTGTCGAGTTCGTCGGGGGCGAGCCAACGCAGTTCGGCGTGTTCCAGCGGCCTGGGCCGCACCTCGTCCCGCAGCCGGGCCAGATAGACCCCGAGCACCGCGTCGCCGCGTCCGAGCGGCACGTCGTGCCCGACCCGGTCGCCGACCTCGATCCGGACGCCCAGTTCCTCCTCGCATTCGCGGATCAGCGCCGCGACGTCGGATTCTCCGGTCTCGACCTTGCCGCCGGGAAACTCCCACTTCCCGGCCGCCTCGGGCGGACTCGACCGGGCACAGGCAAGCACGCGACCGGCCTCGACGATCGCCGCCCCCACGACCCGGCGGGTCGATCCCTGGTTCCCCACGGGCAATCAGGGTGCCAGATCAATCGGTAAATCGGGTAATGCAGCCGTCCTGTAGGACACCAGAAGACGGAAATGTGGGCGTGGACACCCAGCCGCCCAGCGGCAAGACTGGGAGCACCGACCATGACACGAGAAGGCGACGATTTGGCCACAAGCCGGCAACGACGCCTGGGAGGTGTGGCGATGCGTGCCCTGTGGAGCGGTCGACCCCGCCGCGACTACCTCAGCGACGCCCTCACCCAGTTGAGCGGCTGGACCCGTGAGGGCTGCCAGATCAAACGCACCCTGACGATCGACGACAGCCAGCACGCTGCCCTCACCGAGCGCATCAAGGTCGTCTCGGACGCCCTGCATCTGCAGCCCGAGATCCGGCGCCTCGACGGGCACACCCAGATCAGGGTGGGTTGCCGCAACGAAGGTCCGATCACGGAGGGCGAGATCGCACTCGCCGCGCGTATCGAGGATGCGTATCGCACGGTTACCGCCATCTCGTGACTCAAACCCCGATACAGGGTGATTTTCGTCTCGGCTTTTCTCAGCAATTCGTCGGATTCGGGCTGATCAGCCGCCGATAGTCCGCGTCACCCCCGTCACCGGGACGCGTGACCGGCATTGAACCGGGACGAGCGGGCCTCTACCGTGCTTCAGTCGGATGGAGGCTCGATGACCACTGAGAAGCGCCGCCGCAGGCTCTTCCCCCGGCGAATCGCGCTCCAGGCGCTCGCCGTGGCCGTACTGATCACCGCCAACGCTCCACCGATCTACAACTTCGTCTCGGCGTACGCCCACGAACGTGAGATCAACAGCGACGCATACAAGGCCCGGCACGGGCAGTGGCGGGTCATCGAACTGCCGTCCGACGTACGGATCAACGCCATCCACGCCGCCCTGCTCGACACCGGAAAGCTGCTGCTGATCGCCGGCTCCGGCAACAACCGGGCCGAGTTCGAGGCGGGATCGTTCCGCACCCTGGTCTACGACCCGGTCAGCGGCTACACCAAGGACGTACGCACCCCGACCGACCTCTTCTGCGCCGGGCACGCGTTCCTGCCGAACGGCAACCTGCTCGTCGCCGGCGGCACGCTGCGCTACGAGGTGCTCGCCCCGGACGTCACCCGCGCCGGCGGGACCATGATCGTCAAGAACGAGTCCCCCGACGACGACGTCCGCACCTTCCCCAAGGGCACCGAGTTCGTCGCCCCGGACGGCCGGCGCTACGTGGCCGCCGCCGAGTTCATCGTCGAGCCCGCCACCAAGACCGAGTTCCGCGGCGGCCGGGTGACCGTAACGGCCAGCGAGACGAGCCTCTGGGTGGACGCCGTGGAGGAGGGCAGCGGCTCGGTCAGCGCCACCCCCACCCAGTACGCGATCACCGGGCTGACCGGCGTCGACCGGCAGAACCTCTACGGCCTCGCCGACAAGATGACCCTGGACAAGCAGGACTACCAGGGAACCAGGGAGACCTACGAGTTCAACCCGCGCACCGAGGAGTACGAGCGGGTCGGCGACATGGCCGAGAAGCGCTGGTATCCGACGCTGACCGGGCTGCCCGACGGGCAGGTGCTCTCCGTCGCCGGGCTCGACGGTGCCGGCCAGGTCCTCGACGGCTCGGTGAACGAGATCTACGACCCGAAGACGAAGAAGTGGACCGTACAGCCGGACCTGGACAAGTACTTCCCGACGTATCCGGCGCTCTTCCAGACCAGCACCCCCGGCCGGCTCTTCTACACCGGCTCCAGCACGGGCTACGGTCCCGAGGACGACGGCCGGCAGCCCGGCTTCTGGAACCTCGACGACAACACCTTCGAGCCGGTACCCGGCCTGCGTGACGCCGACCTGATGGAGACCAGCGGTTCGGGGTGGGTCGGCCCGGTGCAGGACCAGACGATCATGGTGGTCGGCGGCGGCGGCATCGGCGAGTCACCCCGCTCCAGCGCCCGGATCGACCTGATCAAGCTCGACGACGCCGCCCCACGCTTCGTACCCGGCCCCGACCTGCCGGAGGGCACCCGCTACCCCAACCTGGTCCAGTTGCCCGACGACACCACGCTGATCACCAACGGGTCCCGCGACTACCGGGGCAAGGGCAACAGCGACAACCACAACGCCCGGATCTACCACCCGGACACCAACACCCTGACGCTCGCCGCCGACCCCAACATCGGCCGCAACTACCACGGCTCGGCGATCCTCCTGCCCGACGGCCGCGTCCTCACCGCCGGCTCCGACCCGCTCTTCCGGGACAAGGACAACCTGATCCCGGGCGAGTTCGAGCAGCGGCTGGAGATCTACAGCCCGCCCTACCTCTTCCAGGGCGCGCGGCCGGTGATCAGCGCCGGTCCGGCCAGCGTCGGGTACGGCGACGAGGCCACCCTCACCGTGCCGGCGAACTACGCCGGCATCGAGAAGGCCCGGCTGGTCCGGCCCAGCGCCGTCACCCACAGCACGAACGTCGAGCAGCGGTCGATCGCGCTGGACTTCACCGAGCGGGGCGACCAGGTGACGGTGACGATCCCGACCGAGGCCGCGGTCGTACCACCGGGGTACTACATGCTCTTCCTGACCAACCGGATGGGCGTGCCGTCGGCCGCCCACTGGGTCCAGGTTGTCGACTGACGTGTCGGCCCGGCCGACCCCGGGCCGACACGTCCCGACCTCACGACCGGGTGGCCAGGCCCAGGGCGTAGTCCGGCCACCACTCGCCGGCCACCGGCTCGCCCGGCCGGCAGGCACCGTCGGAGTCACCGGGGCGCTTGATCCACAGCAGCGCGTCCACCCCGGGCAGATCGGTGTCGCTGGTCGGCTCGGCGCCGAGCGCCCGCCCGGGTGGGTTGCACCAGCCCGGCCCGCCGTCGACCTCCCCGCCGGGCCACGGGCCGGCGCCGTTGCGGCTGGTGTCGATCACGAACCGGGCACCGCCCAGAGCCTGCGCGAGACGCCCGCCGTACTCGACGTTGTCGGGCGTCGAGACGAAGTTGGAGACGTTCAGCGCGAACCCGTCGGCCCGCTCCACCCCGGCCCTGCGCAGCGCGTCGGCCAGCGCCCCGGTGTCGCGGATCCAGGTCGGGTTACCGGCGTCCAGGTAGACCCGGGTCGACGGCCCCTGCTTGAGCACCGTGACCGCGTCGTCGAGCAGGGCGAACCGCTCGCTGGCCGACGCCTTGCAGCCGTCGAGGGCGTGCGCGACCGCGTCCGGCTCGACCACCACGGTCGCGGCCTGCGAGCCGATGCCCGCCGCCACCGCCCGGATCCAGGCCCGGTATTCCTCGGCGCTGTCCGCGCCACCGGCCGAATAGCTGCCGCAATCGCGCTGCGGAACGTGATAGGCGACCAGCACGGGCATCTGCCCGGCGGCACCGGCCCGGCGGACGACCGAGTCGACCTCGGCGGTGATCTCGGCCGGGTCGGTGGCGGTCAGCCAGTACGCGATCGGCCGGCTGGCGATCTTGTCGATCTGCGCCGCGTCGTCGGTCCGGCCCGCCGCCGCCCAGCGCGACTTCTGCCCCGCCGCGGGCGTGTCCGGATCGACGAAGAAGGTCATCCCGGCGAGCGGGTTGTCGCCCGGTGGCACGGCCAGCCCGGGTGCCGGCCCGTCGGCCCGGGGCGTCGACGGCGGCGGGTCGGGTTCGTCGGGCGCACCGGAACAGCCGGCCACCAGCGCCACGAGGGCCGCGCCGGTGCCCGCGAGCAGCCGGCCACGAAACCCGAACCTTCTGACGATCATCGATGCCATCCGTTCCTCGTCGTCTGGAAAGCGTAGTGCAGCCGCCCGGCCACCCTCCCCGCCCGTCGATCCCGCCCCGGACACCACGGACACGGCGCGAAGCAGACAAACGTCTGTCGATCACGACCACCGCACACATATGCTCGCCACCGCGACAGCTCGGACCGAACCTGAGGACACCGTGAGCCCATCGTCAAACCCGTCAGCCGAAGCGGGCTCCTGGGAACGGCTCGAAGCCTTCAGCCGGCTGGCCGGCCCGCTGCGGGAAGTGCCGACCGACCGGCCCTACCGGGTCCGCTACCGCGACATGCGCAAGACGGACGGCCTCGGCCGGCTCAGCAAGGCGGTGTTCATCGCCGTACTCAACCTGACCTTCGAGGGCCTCTTCGTCTTCTGGCTGTTGCGGCCGGGCCACTTCGCCGAACCGAACCCGGGCCGGTGGGAGGCCGTCGCCAACGTCTTCGTGATCTGCTCGATCGGTCTGGTCGAACTGCTCCGACTGATCAATGTGGTGTCGCTGTCGCTGGCCTCACTGGCCGCCCGCGACCCCGTACCGGTCGCGCCCGACAGCACGATACGGGTCGCCTTCCTGACCACGATCGTGCCGAGCAAGGAGCCGCTGTCGGTCGTACGCGACACCCTGCGGGCCGCCCTGCGCATCCGGCACCGCGGGGTCTTCGACGTGTGGCTGCTCGACGAGGGCAACGACCCGGCCGTCATCGCGCTGTGCAAGCAACTCGGCGTACGGCACTTCTCCCGCAACGGGATCGAGCACTACAACCAGCGCAAGGGCGCGTTCCGGGCCAAGACCAAGCACGGCAACTACAACGCCTGGGTCGACCGGCACGGCGACGAGTACGACGTCTTCCTCTCCGTCGACCCCGACCACGTGCCGCTGGCCAACTTCGCCGAACGCATCCTCGGCTACTTCCGCGACCCCGACGTGGCGTACGTCGTCGGCCCGCAGTGCTACAAGAACAGCGAGACCTTCGTCACCCGGGCCGCCGAATCACAGCAGTTCCCGTTCCACAGTGTCATCCAGCGGGCGGCCAACCGATACAACGCGGCGATGCTCGTCGGCACCAACAACGCCATCCGGATCTCCGCGCTGCGCAGCATCGGCGGCCTCAGCGACTCGATCACCGAGGACATGGCCACCGGGCTGAAGCTGCACACCACCCGCAACCCGCAGACCCGGCGGCGCTGGAAGTCCGTCTACACCCCCGACGTGCTCGCCGCCGGTGAGGGGCCGTCAAGCTGGTCCGACTATTTCAGCCAGCAGCGCCGCTGGTCGCGCGGCACCTTCGAGATCCTGCACGGCGAGTTCTGGAAGCGGGTCTTCCGGCTCTCCCCCGGCCGGCTGCTGCACTACGGGCTGATCACCACCTTCTATCCCTCGATGGCCGTCGGCTGGCTACTCGGCGCGGTCAACGCGATCCTGTTCCTGGCGCTGGGGGTCAGCGGCATCATCGTCGCCCCCACCATCTGGTTCGCCCTGTACGTCGACGCCACCGCCTTCTCACTGTGGCTCTACCTGAGCAACCGGCGCTACAACGTCAGCCCGTACGAGGCGGAGGGCTCCGCCGGCCTCAAGGGCATGCTGATGTCGGTCATCTCCGCACCGATCTACGCGGCGATGCTGGTGAGCACGTTCCTGCGCCGGCCGGCCCGGTTCGTCGTCACCCCCAAGGGCGAGTCGTCGAGCAGCGACGGCCTACGGACGTTCCGCAACCACATCGGCTGGATGGTGGTCTTCGCCGGGGCGCTGGGCGTCGCGTTCGCCCTCGGCCACGCCGCACCGGCCGCCCTGCTGTGGCCGACCGTCGCACTGCTCGTGTCGATCACGCCGATCGTGCTGTGGCGCCGCGAGGTGTGGCAGTCGAAGCGGGCCGGCCAGGCTCGACCCGCCCGGCCGGGTACGCCCGACCACGCCGGCGACATCACGATGGAGATCCCGAAGATCGTCCTTCAGGACGAGTTGGCCCGGCAGCCGCGTACCCCCGCCCAGCGGGGGCCGGCCGCCGACCGGCCGCGCCCGGCCAGCCGGATCGAGCCGCCGATCGAGACCGTACGGATCCCGACCCAGACGGCGACGGCCACGCCGATCCAGCTGGCCCCGAGTGCCACCCCGGCCGTACCCGCGGCCACCGGCCCGTCCGCCGGTTCGCCGCCGGCGCCGGCACCCGACCCGGCGGGCCCGGTGGCGCTGTCGATCTACCCTCGGACGCATGGCGAACGTGACCTATGACCGGCGGGAACAACTCCAGCAGATCGAGTCCGGCCTGCTCCAGAACGAGCAGATCATCGCGGTCTACGACGCGATCGGCGTCGGCACCGGCTTCATCGGCCTCACCAACCGGCGGGTGATCCTCCAGGACAAGTCGTTCGTCGGCAAGAAGATCGCGATCACCAGCATCCCCTACTCGAAGATCACCAGCGTCAGCGTGGTGAGCAACCGGTCATGGACCGGCAACTTCTTCTCCACCGGGGCGATCGCGATCCACGTCGGCACCCACACCTACGAGATCGAGTTCCGGGGCGACCAGAAGAGCCACCACGTGCACAACGTGATTCTCCACTACATCTCCTAGACGCGCCGCCGCGCTCTCAGCCCGCCCGGCGCTGGAGCGTGTAGACCCCGGCCCCGGCGGCGACGACCGCGGCCCGCTCCGCCACGCCGGACCGCTCCGAGGTCGCCTCGATCCGTAGCTGGAGCGGCCCGACCGCGACCGTGATCGCGGTGCCGGGTACGACGACCAGCCGCAGCGCCGTCCGGTCCCGGTCGGGATCAGCCGTCCCGTTCGACGGGTCGTCGACCGGCACCGGCGGCCGGACGGCGGCGGGCAGCCGGCCCGGTGCCCGACGGTTCACGTAGAAGCCGAGGTCGGCGTCGCTGGCCGCGCCGAGCACGGCCCGGAAGGCCGCCCGGTAGTCGGCGCCCGGCCAGCGGTATTCGCCGCGTTCGAGCTTGCCGACATAGTTGCCGTCCAGGCCGCCCACCCGGCCGGTCACGGCGAACATCCGGGCATTGACCGCCTCGGCCAGTTCCTGACGGGACATCGCCCGGCCCGAGCCCGACGTGGACGGCCGGTTCAACCGGGCATTCCGCAACAGGTCGTTCGCCTGCCCCATGTAGATCTCGCTCTCTCCCACCGGTCCGACCGGCGGCGCGACCGTCGAGGATCGACGGACTCACCGTCGGTGCGTAGTCAACCGATCACGGAAGCGACCCGCAAGGGTTCAAACCGTGACCGTCGGACCCCGCCGCTAAGCTCCTCGGATGCCGACGAGACCGACCGACGAGTGGCGCAGACGGGTCGACGAAGAAGCGACCGCCATGGCCGACGGATCACTGCCGGCCGAGAAGGCGTACGCCCACCGGCTCTGGCCGGAACAGCTCATCACCGACACCGAGGTGGTGCTCACCGCCTTCGAGGCCGACGTCCGCGCCCTGGCCGCCCCCGACGACAAGCAGGTCTTCGAGGTCGTGCAACGTGTCGTCGAGGCACTGAACGAGGTCAACTACCGGCAGACCGGGACCGGTATCGAGACCGGCGAGCGCGAGGAGTTGTGCCTTTACATCGACGACTCGCTCACCGACGCCGGAGTGGACGTGGCGGCACTGACCGCCCGACACGGCATGCCCCGCCACGAACTCACCGACGAGTGGCGCGACTGGTGACCGCCGACCGCACACGTTGAAGCGGAACCTGGACCGTCGCTTCCGCAACCCGCGACAGGCTGACGCGCTGGTCAGGCTCAGTTCGGGGCGCCGGGAGGTTCCGTGGCTGGTGACGGGGCTTCCAGTGGTCGACCCCGGGCGTGCCGGGCGTCGGCCAGGGCCATGCCGAGAAGGATTGCGAGGGCGCCTGCCGCCGCGATCAACGGTGTGGTGAAGGCCAGCGGCAGCGCCGCGGCCGCCAGAGCCGCGATGCCGATGAGCCTGCTTCGGGAGACCCGGTTGAACACCACGCGTTCCAGTCCGATCCGACCGATGACGAAAACGATCGGCCCGCCGAGGATCACGACCAGCCAGACTGGGCGTATGTGGTCCACCGGGTGGGTCACGACAAGTTCGTAGCCGATCGCCACGAGCACGATGCCCAGGACCATCAGCACGTGGGCGCGCCCGACATTGCGGCCGGCTCTGACCCGGTCTCCGGCCGCGTCGACGGCCTCGGGAAGCACCTGCCCCGCCCGGTAGTAGTAGATCCGCCACAGGAACACCGTGGTGGCGAAGCCGACCACCAGGGCAAGCGCCGCGGCCAGTGACACCGGCGTCCGGGTGTAGGTGAGCCCCAGCGCCAGCACGCTCTCGCCGAGTGCGATCAGCAGAAGTTGTTCGTACCGCTCGGCGAGGTGATGGGTCTTGCCGGGGTCCCAGGCGCTGTCCAACTGCCGGCCCATGCCGGGCACCGGCCAGGAGAAGCGGGCCGCCACGAGATCGATCGCGATGGCCAGCGCCCACAGGCCCACTCTGGCCCCGCCCTGGACCAGGATGCCTGCCAGCCACGGCACGCCCGAAACGGTGAACCAGATCGCCGACCGGGTGTACAGGGTTCGCTGCAGGCGATCCCGCAGGAGCCCGACGAGGACCAGAGGCCGCCCCACCTGAAGGACAACGTACGGTACGGCAAACGCATAGCCGCGTTCGATGAACGCGTAGGGCAACGACGATGCCATGAACACCACGCCGAGTGCGGTGAGCAGCACCATCACCTGGACGGCCGGCCGCCTCGGGTCGAAGCGGCTGGTGATGTGGGACGTGGTCGTCCACAACCACATGATCGGCAGGGCCAGCACCAGGACATACAACAGCCCTGCCCACGGCTGGGCGAAGCTGTCGGCGGACATGTCCATCACGACCCGCGAGACGACCCCCAGCAGGGCAAAGACCAGCACCAGGTCGAAGAACAACTCCAGGAAGTTCGCCCGTCGCGTCAGGCCTGCCGCGCTCGCCGAGCTTTCCACCTTCTGACCAGGGGATTGCTGGTTTCGGCCACGTCCGGTCGACCGGCCACCGGCCCTACCATCAGCCACCGACTCATTCTTCAGCCCGCCAGGCCCGAACGAGCAGAAAAACGCAAAGTGCCGCTCTCGATCGACGAACTCATCAAGCCGGACCTGTCACCCACGTCCCGAGACCGGTTCCTGACCTCGGGAACGGGCCGGATTCAGACGTTGAAGCGGAACTTGGATCGTCGCCTTCACAGCCTGCGGCAACCCGACTGGCGCGCTGGTCAGGCTCGCCCCGGGCTCACGTCGTTACTGGCCAGTTGCCGACGTTTGACGCTGCCTTGTGCCCCGCGTGTGCCCCAGGAGACTCCTCCCCTCAGGCGAACCACCCGAGGGCGCTGACCGGGGCCAACATCGCGGCCGTCCCAATATCCGCCCAATCAGTCACCAACCGGCAATATCGGCCATTACGGCGATAACTCGATATTCTCACCTAAGGGACTAAGGGCCGCATCCGCAATTAAAGCGGACCAAGGAACCGGATCCACCAAGCCGCGCAACAGGTGTCCGAACACCTGCACGTCAGTGACTATCGGTAACTAAGCGATCACGAACATTGACGTGATTCGCCCGACATTACGACTCGCCGGAGTTCATGAAGTTGCGGCCCGCAGGCGGGTGTAGCATAAGCGAGCCCAGGCCGATCGGTCTGGACAGATCAGGCCGACCGGCCTAGACAGATGAAGGAGCCGCAGTGGATTCCGCTGATGGCACGGGCGGGTTAGGGCCGCCCTTGACCGAGCGTAGTCGCTCGACAGGCGGTGCGGGCCCAATCAGCGCAAACGAAGAGGAAGCTCGTCCCTCGAACACGGGGACATCAACGAGCAAGGGGGGCGACCGGGCGGAATCCGGACGCCCCCCTCAGGATCCAAGCAGCCAGGCAAGGCTTGTTGGTCAGGACAATGTAAGCCCCGGATCGGGGCGTGCCTACAGCATGTCGAGAAGGATCACAGTAACGGTCAGAAAACTGACAGCGCTCTTGCTCGCAGTGGCGGGAGCGGTTGGTGCATTGACTGCCGTGGTCGCTGGCGTCGCCACCTTCCTAGAGGGCGTCAAGAACCTGCTTTAAGAAGCAGTAACGAGCGATGCGGGGCCTGACGGGAACCGTCGGGCCCCATCCGCACTGCATGCCAAGTGGCGTCATTAAGTGGAATGCAGTCGTGACTGCTCGCCTGTTGTCGTAGATCACTGCCTGTGTAGGGTATTTCACACACGTGCAGAGCGTGATCAAGGAGGCGCACAAGGTGGCACACCCCGGCGACCTTTGGTACGAGATGCCCGATTGGTGCCATTATCGCAACAAGAATGGTGACTCGGTCATTTTGGCAGAAACGCAGGGTTGGTCCCTCTTTGCAAAGGGTGCGCTAAGGTATGCCATGTCAAGATGCTCTACCGAAGGGCTCACGACACTCGGGGTAGAGCCGCTGTCTGCCTACTTATACCAAGTCACGTTTCCCCTTGACGAGGACATCTATGGGCTTCACTTCGCCGACATTGGTCCCCCTGGGCAACGTTTCCTCGCCCTCCGCGCCTCGTTCTCAAGTGGACGGAACTTGTCCATCAGGTGTCTTGCTATCGCTGAGCTGCGGTTTCGGCGCGTCAGACATAGGGTTCAAGGGGGCCTCAACCGTTTGGGTGAAACCTAACGATCTTGCAAACCCCCTACCCAGAGGGGGCGCTACAGTGCAATGATCGGTCTAGACCGATGGAACTCAATGACGAGGGCGGTAGTTGAGTGAGGCCAGCACCCGAGGGCAGGGGGCTGATGCCGAGGCGAGCGGCGCTAGTGCGGAGGCGCTGCACACAGGGAGGTGGCTGTGGCATGGAGGCCTATGGCTTGACTATCTGGCATGGGGGCGCCCATCTGTCAGATGAAGCAAGTCGAGCGCGACGCGAGCAGAATCGAATGCTGCTGGCCGGGGCCGAGGATGCGAAGATCCGAGTCAAGGTAGTTCAAGCTCTCGGACAGCTGCGCAACTCTCTAAAGATCAGCCAGCGGCAGGTTGCGACTCTGATGGGTACTCAGCAGTCTGCCGTATCCGACCTCGAAAAGGGAATAACCGATCCTCGCCTCTCAACGATTCAGCGATTCGCCAGGTCAATTGGGTGGCGAGTCAACATTGAGATCGTGGAAGATCTGGACGACCCGGAGACTACTGCCGCCCGATCTCTCGTCTACTACAGTTCATGGCGCCACACAGACGCCCCAACCGAACAATCGAACCTTCATGTTGGAGAAACTAGCTCGGCCGATCACCCTTGGCGGCGGGTTCTTGAATCCATCGAGTCGGCCCCTTCTAGTGCTCAAGACTTAAAGAGATCCCTCGGTGAGCCGGAGCCGAGTGGTCACGTTGGGTGGTTTGGTCGGGGTGAGGTACCGCGGGGTAACCTTCAACCAACTGGTTCGCGAGCGGGCGGATAGTTCGCCAGATGGTCGAGGGTAGCGTGGAAGACCTACGAAGCGTAAGCATGCAGGTTAGCAATCATCTTGCGCTTCTGGATCTGCGGTTAGTAAACATTGTGGGGAACTTGATATTTCCCTCACCTAAGAGGCCGCTTGACCTCGAAGCATCTGTCCTCGTAGATCTTACAAGGTTCAGCGAATTCGTTACCTACGACATCAAATACATGCTATCAGTGAAGGATCGAGACGATAGCAGTGTGATGGATACCGAGATCACGTTGAACCTCCTCTTTAAGGTGAAAGATGAGGTCAATCCGACGGAGAGTGACCTAAGAGCTTTTGGCTCTGTGGGCGCTTTAGATATAGCTCACCCCTATATGCGTGAGACAGTCCAGTCTTTGACGGCTCGCATGGGGCTACCGCCGCTTGTGTTGGAAATCCGAGCACCGGAGCCTATTAACGTCTGAGTAAGCGCCTGCGAGAGCGGCCCACATTGTCACACTGGCCGCGACGTCAAGCAGATGCCAACGCACGTAAGTGCTTTGGAAGAGAACTGGTTCGACGAGGTTGAAGTTGGTACGCGGCGCCTTTGGCCGTAGGACGATCCCGCCATCCCGTCTGCCGTCGACCCGCCCATCGCGGGAGCGGGCCGTCGCCCCGGCCCGCCACATCAAGCAGGCCTTGACGGCTCGTACGGACACTGGCGGGTCGGGGCGGCGGTCTGCTCGGCTTGCCCGGGTCGATGGCGGGCGGGATGGCGCCACCGCAACCCCCCACGGACCGCGACCCGCCGACGGCGGCCGGGGTATCCCGGAGCCCGAGCGCCCCCGCCGGAGGCGCAGTAACCGCAACCGCGCACGGCCCGGCCCGCTCGTCGACGCCGGCCCGTGGGCGGGCGCGTCGGCTTGGTCCCCCGGTCGTGGCCGGCGGCCGGTCTGCGCACCCCCAACCATTCGAAACCTCGTGCCGTCGTCGGCGGCCCGCTTGGGCCTTCCGCTTCCGCGCCGACCGTCGGGCGTGTTGCGTGGCCGGAGTCGGAGCGCCAGCGAAGCGACGGACACGCGCCCAGACGGCGGCGCGTGCGGCCCGTCTCGGGCCGCCTTGAAGACGTACAGAAACTTTGCACGTCTCGACCGGCAGCCGGCCACAACCCCGCCCAGGTCCGGGTAGTTCTCGCCGAAAGCAGCCCCCGCCCGCACTCCAATGTCGGGTGCCTGACTGGAGTTCATGCAGGTCAACCGGTAGCATCGTGCATATACACGGACGATCGGAGTGCGGTGGCAGGCTTTGCAGAGCCCGAGCAGGTCGCCGCGCGTCATGAGCTTGGCGCAGAGCTGCGACAGCTTCGGGAACAGGCTGGATTGTCCGGTCAGGGCTTGGCGGATCTGCTGGGTTGGTCCCAATCCAAGGTGAGTCGGATCGAGCAGGCGAAGACCCTGCCATCGCTCGATGACGTCGGTACGGCGTTGGCCGCACTCGGGGCGTCCGACTCGACGAGTGCCCGACTGCTGGAGCTGGCAGCGGTTGCGACGTCCGGCAGTTGGCGGAACTCCACCGGAGTCGGACTGACCCGCAGGCAACAGGACTTCGTGGCGCTGGAAGGCTCGGCGGTCGAGATCTGCCACTACAACCCGGTACTCCTGCCTGGCTACATGCAGACCGAGGACTACGCCCGGAGCGTTATCAGGATGGCTGGGGCCGCCAACGAGGAACGAGCAGTCGAGTACCGGATGGCCCGTCGGTCGACGATGCTCCGTGAGGACGGTCCCCAGTACCGGGTGACGCTGCCCGAAGCCGTGCTCCGGTGGCGTCCCGTTCCGGTCGATCAGATGGCCGAGCAACTGCGGAAACTGGCCGAGTACGCCACCCTGCCGAACGTTGAGCTGCGCCTCATCAGCCTCGACCGGGAACAGTCGTCGTTCATGCAACATCCGCTGATGGTCTTCCGCTACACCTCGCCCGACATACTCAGGGCGCTTGTCGAGACGACCACCCAGGATCACCACATCACCGAGACCGCTCCAACCGAGCAGCTTCTACGTAACTTTGAGCAACTTACTTCCTCCGCCCTGTCACTTGATGATTCACTGACTCTGATCCGCAAGGTCATCAATACCTTCGCGGATGCTTCGTGACCCCTCGTCAAGGAGACGGCATGGCAGAGACTCCGACCCCTGTGCGCTGGCGGAAGAGCAACGTCAGCGGTGACGGCAACTGTGTCGAGGTTGCCGAACTGACCGGCGCCGAGATCGGTGTACGAGACAGCAAGGACAGTGCCGGGCCGGTGCTGACCTTCTCCCCCGCCGCCTGGGGAACCTTCCTCGACGGCGTCAAGACCGGAAGCTTCGACTCCCGGTAGACACAGCCGTGAAGGCCTGGAGGGTGAGCGGATGACGGAAACGATGGCAGAGCCGAAGCACGATCAGCCGAAGCCCTCGCGGGGCTTCGGAGCGCTGTGGGGCTCCGCTGTCGTCTCCAGCGTTGGCGATGGGGCATACATCGCCGCCGCTCCCCTCCTGGCCGCCTTCCTCACCCGTGACCCGCTCGGCGTCGCTGCCGTCAGCGCTGCCGCCGCTGCTCCCTGGTTTCTGGTGAGTTTCTGGTCGGGCGCCATCGTCGACCGGTTCTCTCGTCGCCTGGTCATGGTGGTCTCTGAACTCGTGCGAGCGTTGGGCCTCGGACTCCTCGTCGTCCTGGTCCTGCTCGACATGGCGACCATTCCCCTGCTTGCGATCACGTCGTTCCTGGTGGTCACTGGGCAGTGTTTCTCCGATCCGGCAGCACAGGCCATGCTCCCCCACGTGGTTGGGCGCGATCAGGACCGTCTGACCCGAGCAAACGGCCGGATCTTCGCTGGCGAGACCGTGGGAAAGTCTCTGGTCGGACCACCGATCGGCGGACTGACGTTCTCGATCGCTCCCTGGGTGCCGTTCGCGCTTGACTCGGCGTCCTTTGTGGCGTCTGCTGCCCTGGTTGCCAAGGTGCCGCCCGCTCCCCCACCACCACGCGACACCGGTCAGAGCATCACGGCCGCGATCAGAGAAGGCTTCGCCTACCTCCTTCGTGACCGGCTACTTCTCGTGCTCTCGCTGTGCCTTGCCGTCTACAACCTGACCTACAACCTCGCTGCGGCCACCCTGGTCCTGTTCGCCACTGATGCCCTCGGCGTGACCGACCTGGGCTTCGGGCTACTTCTTGCCGTCAGCGCGGCCGGCGCTGTCATCGCGGGCTGGGTCTCGGCTCCGCTCGTCCGCGTGCTCACCATGCGCGGCGCGGTCGTGCTTGCCTGCATCTGCCAGGCAGCAGCCTGGCTCGGAATCGCTGCCACCTCGTCGCCGTGGTTCGCCGCCCTGGGCTTCGTAGCGCTCGGCGCAACGTCGACCCTAGTCACCGTCGCCGTGGTCTCGGCCCGACAGCAGCTCGTGCCCGACCATCTACTCGGACGGGTCGTCTCGGCCTTCCGCCTCATCGGCAACGGCATCGCGCCGATCGGCTCCCTGATCGGCGGTCTGGTAGCTGCGGGAGCTGGCCTGCGCGCCCCGATGGTTGTCGCCGCCGCTGTCACCGCCGGCGCGATAGCAGCCCTGTCGGTGCCCCTTTTCCGACGTTTGTAACCTCCCGCGCCATCTGAGTTCTACCAGCCTCGATTCATTGCATCGTGCATAGTCACGGAGTATCGTCGTGCATATGCAAGATGCCCCGCATCTCGCTGGAGCAGTCGTCCACAGGGGACGCGCTCAGACACTTGGAGGTAGCTCGTGAAGCTGTACGTGGACACGACCGGCAAGCAGGTCACGGTGTCGAAGGGCACCGAGCCGAAGAACGACCAGAACGGTAACCAGCGTTCCGAGAAGGGGACGGGCCGGCTGATGTGGGCCACCCAGGTCTTCGTGCTCGATGAGACTGGGGGCGAGGTCATCACCATCACCACGGCGGGTGAGAAGCCGAACGTGACGGTGGGACAGCTCGTCTCCGTCGAGCAGTTGGAGGCCATTCCGTGGGCGACCAACGGGCGTAACGGCGTCGCGTTCCGTGCGGTGTCGCTGAAGCCGATGTCGGGTGCTTCGGGCAAGTAGCAAGTCCTTCGCACATCTTGTGCTGCACGTCGCCGCATGTGTCCGTGGCATCTGACAGCGACCTGATCCGTCGCTGACCGTTCGATCATCTGCATTGCAGTCCAGGAATTTGAACGGCTCCTAGATTCCTGGCCTGGTGACCACGTCCGGTGGTCACACCCGTTCACGGCGCGGGGTCGGTACCGGCTCTATGCCTGCCGGCCTCGCGCCTCTTTCCATTTCTTTTCCAGCCCCTTTGTTGGGAGGACTCGTCATGTCCGTTTCCGCGCTGGTTTTCGCTGTTGTCGCGGCGACTCTGTACGCCGGGCATCAGCTCGCTGACCACGTTCTCGGTCAGAGTGACGCCCAGGCGTCGAACAAGGCCGCTTCGGGTTGGGGTGGCTG
>NZ_JBFBCH010000033.1:0-70516 GCF_040683055.1 Polymorphospora sp. NPDC051019
CCCGCCGCCTACGAAGCCACCGCCCACACCAACACGATCAGCAAGGTAGCCTGACCAACTCATCGACCCTGTCCGTCAAATCGGGGCAAGACCACACTCTGGTCCGTCGTACTTCTGTCGATCCTCGTGCTCCCCGCGTATGCGGGGGTGATCCCGTCACGATGACCTCGCAGTTGAGGTCGTTGGTGTGCTCCCCGCGTATGCGGGGGTGATCCCAACACGGCCGCCGTCCCGCTGGGAACCCTGGTGTGCTCCCCGCGCATGCGGGGGTGATCCCGGGTGCTGAGCGGTTAGCTCACCACCGGCGGCGTGCTCCCCGCGTATGCGGGGGTGATCCCCCCGAACGGCGGTTGTCGTCAAGCCCTGCGGACGTGCTCCCCGCGTATGCGGGGGTGATCCAGCGCAGGACTAGGTACGCGCGGGGCAAAGCACGTGCTCCCCGCGTATGCGGGGGTGATCCGCGCTGTTGATCGCGGCGGGCGTCAAGCCGGGGGTGCTCCCCGCGCATGCGGGGGTGATCCCGGGATCGCCTCGTGGTCGGCCTGGAGGGTGCTGTGCTCTCCGCGTATGCGGGGGTGATCCGAAGATCTGGACATGGCCCCAGGGGGGAGTCGTGTGCTCCCCGCGCATGCGGGGGTGATCCGCACCCTCCCGCCGATCTCGACGGCCGTCCCGGTGGCAGCCCCGTGGTCGAGTCACCCGCAGGTGAGGACCACTCCCAGCCGCACACCCCCGATCATCAAATGGGGAGTCTGTTCCACGCCCCGCGGGGAGGAATGCTCAAGACCTGTGGATCGGCCGGGAAGGGGCGACCTTCCCGGTGATCGATTCGTGTAGGTCTCGAGCAAGGCCGACGTTGGCGCGTCGGTCGGGAAGGCACGCCCGTGTTGACTGTAGTCGCCGAGGACGGGCAGCGACGTGATGGCGTCTCGCTGCTGGACGATGTTGTTCGTGAAGGGGCGCGGCGGATGCTGGCCGCGGCGTTGGAGGCCGAGGTCGATGCCTATCTGGCCGGGTTGGCGTCCGAGCGTGACGAGCGGGGCCGCCGGATGGTGGTGCGTAACGGTCACGCCCAGCCGCGGCGGGTGACCACGTCGGCGGGGGCGATCGAGGTGGTCGCGCCGCGGGTCAACGACAGGCGGGTCGATCCGGTCACCGGTCAACGCAGGCGGTTCCGGTCGGTGATCCTGCCGCCGTGGTGCCGCAAGTCGCCGAAGGTGGCCGAGGTGCTGCCGCTGCTGTACCTGCACGGCCTGTTGTCCGGGGACTTCGTGCCCGCCCTGGAACAGTTCCTCGGTTCCGCGGCGGGCCTGTCCGCGGCGGCGGTCACGAGGTTGACGGCGCGGTGGACCGACGACTACCACGCCTGGCGCCGGCGCGACCTGTCGAGCGTCGACTACGTCTACGTGTGGGCCGACGGCATCCACGTCAACGTCCGTCTCGAACAGGACAAACTCTGCCTGCTCGTCATCGTCGGGGTACGCGCCGACGGCACCAAGGAACTCGTCGCCCTGGCCGACGGCTACCGCGAATCGACCGGCTCCTGGGCCGATCTGCTGCGTGACTGCGCCCGCCGGGGCATGCGCGCCCGGTCCTGGCCGTCGGTGACGGCGCACTCGGGTTCTGGGCCGCGCTGCGCGAGGTCTTCCCCGAAACCCGGCAACAACGCGACTGGGTCCACAAGACCGCCAACGTCCTGGCCGCCCTACCGAAGTCCGCGCATCCCGGCGCCAAGGCGGCCCTGGCCGAGATCTGGGGCGCCGAGGACAAGACCCACGCCCAGCTCGCGGCGAGACGGTTCACCGACCTCTACGGGGCGAAGTTCGCCAAAGCGGTCGCGAAGGTCACCGACGACCTCGACATCCTGCTCACCTTCTACGACTACCCGGCCGAACACTGGGTCCACCTGCGCACCTCGAACCCGATCGAGTCGACGTTCGCCACCGTCCGGCACCGCACCCGCGTCACCAAAGGACCCGGCAGCCGCACCGCAGGCCTCGCCATGGCGTTCAAACTCATCGAAGCCGCACAAGACCGATGGCGGGCCGTCAACGCACCCCACCTCGTCGCCCTGGTCCGCGCCGGCGCCACCTTCATCAACGGCCGACTCGTCGAACGACCCGAAGACACCATCGCCGCGTAGTGGCTACCTCATCCACAGGTATTGACGATTCCTCCTGTATGGAGTCGAGTAGCCCTTGTCGGGCGGGTGTCCGCCACCCCTCGCGCCGTGGCGGTCCTGGATAGAATCGCAGCTCAGAACATCCGTGTTAGGTCGTGTTAGTGCGGTCGTCTTAGGTGCTGTAAAGTCCGCACCCCTGCCGCCCACCCGGGTTATCGGCCTAGCGTCGATACCGACCGAACGTTCGGTCGCCCCCACTCATCGAGTACCGGTCCAGGCATTCATCGCCGCCGCGTCGAGGTAGACGGCGTCTTCGACGCGAACGCAGCGACCCGCGCTCGTCAGGTACTCGACCAGGTCTGCCGAGGGCGGACTGCGGAACTCGACGAAGACCCATCCGTCGGTCCGCCGCGCCACTCGCTCGGCAATGCCGGCCAGCGCGGGTCTGCCGGCGAGATCGCTGACGAGGACGTGCATGTTTGAACACTAGGTGATGGGAAGCGCGGCTGACTGCGGCGACGGCCTCGCAGCGGGAGGTCGCAGGTGACGCTGGCGGGTGCCGGGCGGGTCTTGGGTGCTACTTGGTGTTGCTGAGGATTCGTAGGGCTCCTCGGGCGATGATGTGGCTGGTCTTGATGGTGATGGTGACACCGGTGGCCTCGAGCCATCCGGGGTCGTGGTCGGGTGCCCAGGCGACGATGTCGGCCGCGAGCGTGAGGGTCTGGTCGTCGTCGGCGCGCACCATCGCGTGGGCCAGTCGCAGGTAGGCGCCGGGTTGGGTGTCACGCAGTGACGCGGCCATGGCGGCGATCTCGTCGCCGAGCTGACGGCCGTGGTGCGGAAAGGCTGCGGCGAGGCATGCGAGGGCGGCTCTGATGGCGGGTGGCTCGGTGTCCCAGCGTGCCAGCAGTGTCGGCATCTGTCCGTCGACGGCGGCGTGGACCTTGGGGGCCCAGGCGGCGGCCTCGGGCTGGCGGTGATGGGCCGCGGCGCGGTCGGCGTCGGCGAGCAGGTCGGCTGCCTGGCAGTCGGCGGCGGTCAGCAGCCATGCGTAGAGGTCGAGTCGCTGGCGGGCGGGCAACGCCCCGGATGTGATCATGCGGGTCAGGAACGGCATCACCGGTGCGGTCGCGGAGTAGCAGGTTCCCTGATGCAGCAGGTTGTCGCCGAACAGTTCGTCGAGGGTCGCCTCCCAGTCGCAGAACGGGTCGGCGAGCGTACGCAGCAGCCCCGGAATGTCACTGGCGTCGCCGTGGGCGTGTTCGAGATCACCCCACGCGATCCCGTCCAGTCCGGAGAGGTCGATCGGGATGTCCTCGGCCCGGTCGGGAGTCAGCGCCAACGGTGCGGGTGGTGGCATCGGCCGGACCACGACGGCGGGGGTCGGCGGCCTGGCGCCGGGGTTGGCGTACTCGATGGCGGCTTCGGCGGCATGGAGCTGGGTCAGCATCGTCGGGTCACAGCGCACACCGCCCTGCGGGTAGCCGTGGTGCTGGCGCGCCAGGGCGGCGGCCCCACGGCCGACCGCGTCCATGGTGCGGCGCCCCTGGACGTCATTGGAGTAGGGGCCCTCGTCGAAGGCGGTAACGGTCCAACCGTCTTCATGCCACGACGGATTGGCGGTGACCAGGGCGAATCCGTACCCCGCCAAGGCCTGGGCCAGCGCCCGAGCCTGCCCCTCGTCCAGCACGACGAAGTCGTGGGTACCGGCAACCGCCGTCCAGCCTGCCATCACACCCCGGTCCTCTCCCAGACTCCGTCGAACCGGCAACCGCCGGCCGATTGCGGTGGTACGCCACCGCTCGCCCCGCACTGACTCACCCGTGTCCCGCCGCCCCCCGACCTTCCGTGAGGCGCAGACCAAAGCCATCTGACCTGCGTGGATCGCGCCGCAAGGCGCGGCGCCGATGGATGAACCAAAGGGGGATCACCAGTGACCACGAAGGATAAACCGAGGTGCCGACCGTGTCCGGCTTGCCCGGTCAGAACGTTGCGACTGCGGCTCCTCGATCGGCGCTTGGACTTGCCCGATCTGCGCCGAGCCACCACGGCGGGCAATTGCAACTGGCTGGAGGTCGGGCGCAAGGGCAAGATTCGGTGGCTACTGGCACAGCGAGGATCTCAACAAAATGATCGGCATGGACGCCGCCCAAGGCGTTCGCGCCGACGCAGGCGCGACAGCGGCGGCAACGATCTCAACGTCGTACTGCGCCGCCCGGGCAGTTAAGCCGGCCCGGCGAGCGGTTGCGATGGCTGGGGCAATCGATCGTCGCGATGACTGAATGGCCGCGGGGGTGGGGGTGGGCGGGCGCGGTTGATGTGGAAGCGTTCCGACGATGACCCCCGTTTACCCCCGAAACCCTGGCTAGTGCTGTGACCGGAAACGTTGGCCGGGTTGGGTGACACGCCGGTCAGCGTTACCGGTTCGGTGTCGGGCGGGGTTCAGGCTGTCGGGATGGCAGATCCTGTTCGGGCGCGCCGGCTCACCGATGACGAGGGCCGGCGACTACGACAGATCGTGCGGCGTGGGACGGGATCACCGATCCGGCTGCGACGGGCGATGGTCATCATGGCCTCGGCCAGTGGGAACACCGTCCCGGCGATCGCCCGTCTGGTCCAGGGCGACGAGGACGCGATCCGTGAGGTCATCCACCGGTTCAACGAGATCGGTCTGGCCTGCCTGGACCCTCGGTGGGCGGGTGGCCGTCCCCGCCGGATCGGTGAGGACGACGAAGCGTTCATCGTCGCGACGGCCCGTACCAGACCCCAGGCGCTCGGTCAGCCGTTCACTCGGTGGAGCCTGCGCAAACTCGCCGACTACCTGGCCCACAACCGCGGTCCGCGCCGGGTGGCGGTCGGCCGGGAACGGCTGCGGGAGTTCCTGCACCGGCACGACATCACGCTCCAGCGAACCAGGACCTGGAAGGAGACCAACGACCCGAACGCCGAGGCGAAGATCGCTCGGATCGAGGCGGTGACCACCGCGTTCCCGGACCGGGTCTTCGCCTTCGACGAATTCGGCCCGTTGAGCATCAGGCCGCACGCCGGCGCGTCGTGGACGCCGGCCGGGCATCCGGACCGGTTGCCCGGCAACTACCACATGCTGCACGGCGTGCGGCAGTTCCACGCCTGCTACAGCGTCGGCGACGACACCATGTGGGGCGTCGTGCGGCGCCGCAAGTCCGCGGCGAACACCCTGGCCGCGCTCAGGTCGATCCGCAAGGCGCGGCCGGACGGCGCCCCGATTGACGTGATCCTGGACAACCTGTCCGCGCACAAAGGCAAGAAAATCCGGGCCTGGGCCACACGCAACAAGGTCGAGCTGTGCTTCACCCCGACCTATTCGTCCTGGGCCAACCCGATCGAGGCGCACTTCGGACCGCTACGGATGTTCGTCGTCGCCGGATCGAACCATCCCAACCACCCGGTCGCGACCCAAGCCCTACACAACTACCTACGCTGGCGCAACGCCAACGCCCGCCACCCAGACATCCTGGCCGCCCAACGCCGCGAACGCGCCCGCATCCGCTCCGAACGCCAACGACGCTGGGGCCAGACCACCAACCGGGCAGCGGCCTGACCAACCCGGCCAACGTTTCCGGTCACAGCACTAGACGCTGACGAACAGTGACGAAAAGGAACCAGTGCCCGGTCGTGTCTGTACAGGTCAGTGCCCACTTGCGGCAAGTGATGACAAGTTCGGGATGGCTACGGTTGGTAACAAGGGGTCGTCGGTTCGAATCCGGCCGTCCCGATTGTCCGGGCGGATTCGGGGAGCAGATTGGGAGCAGTGGGTCGCTTCCATCGGGGCTGAACGGCGTCCAACCGCCCTGACCTGCGCGGATCGTCCCCACCCGACCTGCGGCTGTTTGTGTTTGTCCTAGTCAGAGCGTTGCGGACCGTTCCTTGACACGGAAGAGGTCACTGGTTCAGACCCAGTATCGCCCACCATGTGTATGAGCAGGTCAAACGGCTCGTTACCGAAAGTTCGGTAACGAGCCGTTCCCGTTGCGGTCCTTACGTTGAAGCAAGATCATCTAGATGATCCGGCCGTGTCGGGCTCGGTGCGTTGAACGCATGGTGGGGACATGACGATCGAATCACCCGGGCTCCGACAGGCGCCGGCGCCGTGATCGGGGTGATGACCTGCTGGATCTGATGCCGGTGCGTGGCTGCGCCTCAGATACCGCACGAGACCGTAGCGCCTCCGCCGGAGAGCAGGTCGCTTCGGGACCAGCCCGACACGTCGGTTGCACGGTTGTGCAGGTAGGTCCAGCGGGCGCCGTCGTGCCCGATCGTCCAGCAGCGGAACGTCGCGGTCTGACCGGGCTGACCGTGGCCGCGTGAGGTGCAGTCGGAGCCGGGCCCGGTGCGGATGTTGATGCCGGTCCCGGCGAACGTGCCGTTGACCTGCGGCTCGAAGCTGGCGATCCCCTGCGGGCAGGATGCTTGGGCCGGAGCGGCGACCGCCAGCGCGGCGGCGCTGCCCAACATGGCGGCGGCGATCGAGATTCGTACGAGTCTCATGTGGATCTCCTTTCACGACGTGACGAAACTGGGAGCTCAGCCGTACCGGGGGACGCGGTGTCAGAAGTGGGGATCGAGGCCGCTGCCCCAGCTGTACGAACCGGTGGCGGACAGCTGGAAGTCACATTGGATGTGGTACGACCAGCCGCCGTTGTTCTCGGTGAGGTAGCTGTGGTGCCGGTAGGTTCCGGCGCTGGGGACCCCGGGCCAGAGTTGATCCGTCCAGGTGTACGTGCCGGGCAGGATGCGGCCGGTGTACGTCTGGCATGGTGCCGAGGTGGGGAAGTTCCACCAACCGTAGGTGCCGTCCTCGAGCGTGATCTCGCGGCTGACCAGTGCGATCGGCATCCCGCTGCTCGGCGTGGCGGTCAGCTGTTGGTTCTTCCGGTTGTAGGCCACGTCGGCCGCCTGCGCCGGGCCGGACATGACGGGCGGCATGGCGAGGACCAGGGCCGCGGCGGTGGCCCCGTAGAGTTTCCTTGCCCACGGGCGCATGATTTCCCCTCTCAGCGCTGTCGCTTCGGATAAGCCGACTCTCCTGAGACGAGACTGCCCGTCGCATCCGCACCTGTCGTTGTGGCTGGGCGCACAGGTGTTTAGTCTCCGTGCACGGTCGGCAGCTGCTGGCGAAACTCGGTGGGCGATTGGCTGTAGCGGGCGCGGAACGCCTGGCTGAAATGCGCGGCGCTGGTGAATCCCCACCGGGCGGCGATCGTGTTGATTGTGCGGGCGGCGAGCCGGGGTTCGGCGAGGTCGCGTCGGCACCGTTCGAGGCGCTGTTCGCGGATCCAACCGGCGACGGTGTGCTCCTCCTGCTGGAACAGCTTGTGGAGGTAGCGCACGGAGATGTGGTGCGCCGCGGCGATCACGTTCGGGGTCAGGTCCGGGTTGCCGAGATGGTCGCGGATGAAGGCGTGGATGCGGGCGGTCAGCGCCCGCCGGCGGATGTCCGCGGGGATGACCTTCTGGGTGTCCAGCGCGTCGGCCAATGCCGTGATCAGCACGTCGAGCGTCAGGGTGGCCAGCCGTGCGGTCTCGGCCGGGGTCAGTTCGTCCATCTGGGCGGCGAGCTGCAGCAGGAAACGCGACGACATCGCGCCGATGCCGTGGGCGCCGGAAATGCGGACGGCGCTCAGTTCACGCACTTCCTGGGGAGGAAACGGCAGCAGAGCCCGTGGGAACCGCAGGAGCAGCATCCGGCTCGCCGAATCGTCCGGCCGGAGTTCGGCCAGGTACGGACGCGAGGTGTCGTAGAGAACGAGGTCGCCGGCGCCGAACTCCGCGCGTCTACCGTCCTGCGTCAGCGTGCCGCTGCCACTGATCATGCAGCTCACCTTGAACACTTCCGGGTCGGCCTGCCGGATCAGCCGGGGTGTGCGGCGCACCGAGTGTGCCATCGTCGTCATCAAGGTCGCCTGCAGTGGGCCGAACTCGCTGATGCCGACCCGCGCCTCGAATCCGGCTTCCGCCTGCCGTTCCCGGGCCAGGTCGTACGGTACCCAGAGCTTCGCGCTGACCTCGCGCCAGAAGGCGAACCGGTCGCCCGGCGAGACGTCGGCAGTGCTGACAACGTCCATCGACCAACCATAATGGCCAACCTGGGCGGGCCCATCCAATTTCACCCGCCCAGCGGCTGACCGAAGGCATCGAAAAGGGTCGTGCCCTGGGAGAGACCGCTTCGGACCGCCACACGCCCGTGAAGCCCACGAGGGGATCACCCCAGGCGGGAGGCATCAGGAACCGGACTGCCGTCCACACGGGCGTGGGCCCAATCCCAAGCGCCATGGGCCACGTGCCGGTGCCCGACCGTCTGGCCGGGCACCGTGATTCCGCGCTTCGCGGAACCTAGTAGATCTGGGAGGCGCTGTACTGGCGACTGCCACTCGCACCGTCCTGGACCCACACGGTCACCCGAACGGTGTCGTTCAGCCTGGGAGTGGGGTAGGCGTGGTTACCTTCGTCGCATTTGTTGAATGAGCCGTTGGCGTCTTCCGCGGTGGCGATGACACGGCCCGTGGTGAGATTCCGAAGCTCGGCCCGTGCACGCATGCCATCCTTCGCGTTGTCGCAGACCGAAAGTTCCCAAGCGTTGTAAACGCTCAGGAATGCCGCCGCCGAGTCGTTGGTGGTTTCGACCATGACTTCGAACATGAGGGCGGCGGTCGAACCAGCCTTGGCGGGGTTTGCGTAGGCGGTGGTCGCGCCCACGGTCAGCAGCATGAGAGTGGCAAGGACGACGGCTCCGATTCGTTGCTTCACTTCGAATCCTCCTGATAGCAGATCGGCCACGCATTAGATGTCGACGACGTTCAGGCGGTGTCGATTCATCGGTGGCATCCCGCTTGATTGGCCGGATGACTCAAGAGTGGTGGGGCGGATTTTCCGGCGCAATGGTCTGCCCTGTTCGGGACGGTCCCGAACAGTCCCGAACACGTACGCCGGGACGACCCGGGGCCTGCTGGGTCAGTCACCGGTTACGGTGGGGCGGTGGGTGTGGCGATCCCTCCGGCGCTGGCGCCGTACGTCGCCTCGTTGTCGGCGTACGACGTCGACCTGGGCGCGCCCGGGGTGCACCGCGGGCTGCCGGGTACGACGCTGACGTTCGTGCTGCCGGTGGGGGAGCCGCTCGATGTCGGCTGGCGCGGTGATGACGCTAGTCGTGGTCGCCGGTGGACGACTCTGTCGGGGCTGCACGCCCATCCGGCCGAGATCCACCATGGCGGGAAGCAGGCCGGGGTGCAGCTTGGGCTGACCACGGCCGGGGCGCGGGCACTGCTCGGGATGCCGGCGGCCGAGCTGGCCGGCTCGCTGGTCGAGCTGGACGTCGTCGTCCCGTCTCTGCGGCACCTTCCGGAGCAACTCGCGGACTGCGCGCCCGGGGCTCGGGCGGCGCTCGTCGCCGACGTACTGATGGAGCGGTTGACCGACCACGACGAACCGCGAGCCGAGGTCGGTCGTGCGCTCGCGCGGCTGACCCGGGGCGCGACCGTCCAGGACGTCGCCGACGACGTCGGCTACAGCCGCCGCCACCTTGGCACGCTGGTCCGCCGCGAGTGCGGGATGACGCCGCAGGAGGTACGCCGCCTGGGCCGCTTCGAGCGGACCCGTGCCGTGCTGGGGCGGGTGCCGCTGGCCGAGGCCGCGCAGCGGTGCGGGTACGCCGACCAGGCCCACCTGACGCGCGAGTGGGTGCGGCTCGCGGGGTGCCCGCCGACGACGTGGTTGCGCGAGGAGTTCCCATTCCTTCAAGACCTGCATGCCGACGGTGGGGGAGAGTCGGGGGCATGAGCAACGCAGCAGAGATCAAGCTCTGGCACACCATGTCCTTCCGCGACGCCGACGCGATGATCGCCTGGCTGAGTGCGATCGGGTTCGTCGAGCACGCGACCTACCGGGACGAGGCCGACCCTTCGGTTGTCGTGCACGCCGAGTGGGTGTGGCCCGGTGGTGGCGGGGGCGTCATGTTCGGCAGCCAGCGCGCCGACGGGGCGGTCACCAACGTGGGTGGCTCCGCGGCGTACCTGGTCACCGATGACCCCGACGCCGTCTTCCGGCGTGCCGTCGACGCCGGGGCGACGGTGCTCCGCGAGATGGTCGACCAGGACTACGGCGGTCGCGGTGGGAGCGTGGCGGACCCGGAGGGCAACCACTGGTCGTTCGGGAGTTACCAGCCTTCCTGAGGGCCTGTTCCAGACCCGAACCCGAGTTCACCTTCGACTACGCCGGTTCGGCTCAATGGCTGTGGTAGAGGGCGTCGATGTCGGAGCCGTGGTGCGCTTCGATCACCTCGCGTTTGATCTTCAGGGTGGGGGTGATCTCCCCGTCGGCCTCGGTGAAATCGTGGGGCAGGATCCGGAAGGTCTTGACCCGCTCCGTCTTCGACAGCGTTCCGTTGGCCTGGTCGACGGCGGACTGCACTTCGCCGCGCAACTGCGGATCGTCGCGCATCGTGGCGACGGAGGCGTCGGGCCGGCCGTGCGCGGAGCGCCAGCGTAGCCATGCGTGCGGGTCGATGGTGACCAGTGCGGCCACGTGGGGGCGGCCGGTGCCGACGAGCATGCACTGGCTGATCAGCGGATGGGCGCGAACGGCGTCCTCGATCGGCGCGGGTGCGATGTTCGTGCCGCCCGCGGTGACGATGATCTCCTTCTTCCGGCCGGTGAGCCGTAGGAAGCCGTCGTGGTCGATATTGCCGAGATCACCGGTGCGCAGCCAGCCGTCCGCGGTGAAGGTCGCCTGGGTGGCGTCCGGGTTGTTCCAGTAGCCCGGAAAGACGACGTCGCCGTGGGCGAGGATCTCGCCGTCGTCGGCGATGCGGATGTCCACCCCGGGCAGGGGGCGGCCGACCGTGCCGATCCGCTGCGCCGAGGGAAGGTTCGCCGTCAGGGTCGGCGAGGTCTCGGTGAGGCCGTACCCCTCCAGCACCACGATGCCGGCGCCGCGGAAGAAGTGTCCCAGCCGCTCGCCGAGGGGCGCCCCGCCGACGATCGCCATGCGGCATCGCCCACCCAGCGCCGCCCGCAGTTTCCGGTACGCCAGCAGGTCGTACCCGCTGCGGGCGAGCCGAAGCAGCACGCCCGGCCCGCCCGGCTCGTCGAGGGCGCGGCTGTAGCGCACCGCCACCCGGTCGGCGGCGGCGAACAGCCGTCCGCGGCGGTCGTCGTCGGCCTTCTGGCGGGCCTGGGCGTGCAGCTTCTCGAAGACCCGCGGCACCGCCAGGATGAAGGTGGGCCGGTACTTGGGTAGCTGGTCCAGCACCTCCGACATGTCGCCGATGTGCACCATCGTGGCCCGGGTCTGCACGATCCCTACCTGGATCAGCCGGGCGAACGCATGCGCGAGCGGCAGGAACAGCACCGTCGACGCCCGCGGGTGCAGCAGCTCCGGCAGCACCGCGACGGCGCTGGTCACGTCGCAGTGGATGTTGCGGTGGGTCAGCACGCAACCCTTGGGGCGGCCGGTCGTGCCGCTGGTGTACACGATCGTGGCCACGTCGCCGCCGGCCACCCGCGCACGACGGTCGTCGACCTGCGCGTCATCGACCGTACGACCCAGGCCGGCCAGGGCGATCAGGTCACCCGATTCGATCTGCCACACCTCACGCAGGGCTGGTAGGTCCAGTCGCAGCCCCGCGACCATTTCGGCGTGCGCGGGTGTCTCCACGACGCAGCCCACAGCCGCGGAGTCCGAGAGGATCCACGCCACCTGATCAGAACTGGCGGTGTCGTAGATCGGTACGGTCACCGCCCCGATCGCCCACAGGGCGTAGTCGACCAGGGTCCACTCGTACCGGGTGCGGCTCAGCAGTGCGACCCGGTCACCGTGCCGCACCCCCGCGGCTAGGAATCCGCGAGCGATGGCCAGGACGTCGTCACGGAACTGCCCGCACGTCACCGACAGGTCGCCGTCTTCCCGTACCTGCCGCCGCGCCGGCCACGCCCGCGACATGGGGGCCGGCCGTACGAACTGCACTGCCTGCGGAGCCTCCGCGGCATTGATCCACACCTGCTCCGCCAGGCCCCGCAGCACCGTCCCGACATCCGCCGATGCGACAGCACCGCCCCGCACATCCACCTCCGCTACCCCTACCGCAGCGCCGATCGCGGCAACTGCCATCCCGCCCATCCTGGCGTCGTACGTGGGCCTCGACGGCCGAATCGGCGGAACCGATCCGTGGCGCGGGGACGCATGCTAGCCAGTCGGCTCCTGGTGTCCACTCGGCGTCCAGTCGGAATCCAGTCGGTGCCCGCACCATCACCGGTAGCCCTTCCGTAGCCGCAACTGTCGGTTGCGTGAGCGGTATCGGCCCCGTCGTACCGACCAGTTGGCCCGACCACGTGGTGCCGCAGGGACAGCAACCGCCGGGCTGGAAGGAGGTTCACCGTACGCGTTCCTGAGCCATCGCGAAATGTCGACGGATGTCGACCCCACGCACCGCGGCTACGACTGACTCGCGATCTACAAGGAGCCTCATGAAACCGCGACAATCACGACTTCTTCGTCTTCTCGTCGTGTTCACCGCCTTGCTGATGGGCCTCACCATCGGCGCCACGCCGGCCGGCGCACAAACGCCCGGCCCACGCGCCGCGTTCAGCGACCCTTCTGCCAAGCCAGCCGATGTCGTTGTGCAGGCACCCGGCGCACCGATCGTCTGCCACGTCAGCTATGGCAATGACGTCACCGTGTACGACGGCTTCCTCAACGTCACCTGGTCCGTTGCTTGCCGGTGGACCGACGACGGCCAGTTGGCGACCGAAACCCGCGCCATCTACATGAGGATCGGCATTGCCCAGCACGGCGCTGTCCTCGCCCCGGTCAAGACCTGTCTGCCGGAATTCGGCCCGTCCGGGACCTGCAGCCACAGGGTGCCCTTCAATGGAGTCTCCGGGCACGTTCAAAGCGTAATGGAAGCCACGGTGACGTGGAATGACGGCTATCAACCGATCTTCGGAGTGTTCGCCTCCCCCGGCTCCATCGTCACCTGAACCGTCACCTCCGCTGACGAGCCCTCCCGGAGCGGACGTCGACAGTGGGTCCGCCATCGGGAGGGCTTCGGCACGCAGAAGTCCAGCGGTCGCAACCGAACACCGGCCGCACCGCCGCCGTGATCGACCGAGTCGCGCACCACTTCGTGGCCGCCGGCCAGCCGGTCGTCGCCGCAGCGCTCGTACTCACGGCAAGCGATGGGACTCTCAGCGGCCGCCGGGATTGAGCAGTTCCAGCGCCAGGCGCTGGAGTTCCGGGCCGGCCTTGTCGGGGCTGCCGGTGTCGAAAGGCGGCTGCGGGTCGTACTGGACGGTCAGTTGCAGCGCCTGGGCGATCCGGTCATCGGCGAGCTTCGCGGCGAGATGCAGGGCCATGTCGATTCCCGCGGACATGCCGGCGGCGGTGATGATCCGGCCGGACTCGACAAAGCGGTGCGGCACATAGGTCGCGCCGAACTGGGCAAGCTGCGTCTGGACCCCCCAGTACGTCGTCGCCCGCAGCCCGCGCAGCAGGCCGGCCGTACCCAGAACGAGGGCCCCGGTGCAGACCGAGACGGTCCACGTCGTTCGCCGGTGAAGCTGTTGGATCCACCCGATCATCGCGGGATCCGCCTGGACGCCGCGAACATTCCCCCCTGGTACCAGCAGCACGTCGGCCCAGCGCACGTCACGCAGGGTGTGGTCGACGCCGAGGGTGAGCACCCCGTTGTCCGAGCGCACCGGGCCGGTCCGCTTGCCGACGGTGAGCATCGAAGCGCCCGGCACCCGGCACAGCACCTCGTACGGGCCGATCGCGTCGATCGGCGTGACCCCGTCGAAGAGCAGGACCGCGATACGCGGTCGTCGGGCCGGCCCGTCCGTACCGGTGCGCCGATCAGCGCCGGCCGGAGCGGCGACGCCGGTGGCGGCCAGCCCCGCACCGACCCCACCGGCGGCCGCGGCCCGCAGCACCGTCCGCCGTTTCACGTCCACAGTGAACATCGAGTACCTCCTGATGCCAGGGAACAGATCGCTCATCGGTTTCCCGTCCGCCGTGGCCGCCGGGGAGTGTCCTCCGGCGGGTCGGAGCGGGTCTTCGGATGTGCGTACCTCGGTGGTCACCCGGCGCCTCGTCCTGGTTCCCGGACCGGCGGGGCCGGTCCGGATCCGAGGGAATCGGGTCCGCATCGGCTGTGTGCCGTTCCGCCGGACGTCACCGGACACCGCCGCGGGAACCGGACCGGGCATCTCGGCGGACCAGTAGGGTATGGCGGAAGACAATCGACGTGAGGTCGTCCTCGTCGTGTACGACGGCGCCGTCGTCATGGATGTGGCGGGACCGTTTCAGGTCCTCGACGGCGCCGGCGGCTACCGGATCCGGCTCGCGTCACCGGACGGCCGGTCGGTGCGTACCGATGTCGGGGTGCGGATGGACGTCGACGTCGCGCTACCGGAGGTCCACGGTCCGGTCGACACCCTGCTGGTCGCCGGCTATCCGACGGCGGCCGGTAGCCGCCCGCCCACCACCCTTGTCGAGCAGGTACGGCGCCTTGGCCGCCGGGCGCGGCGGGTGGCGTCGGTCTGCACGGGCGCTCTGGTGCTGGCCGAAGCCGGCCTGTTGGAGGGACGCCGGGCCACCACCCACTGGGCGGCCTGCGACGAACTGGCCGCGCGCTTTCCCCGCGTCGCGGTGCGACCCGACGCCATCTGTGTACGGGACGGACCGGTGCTGACCTCGGCCGGGGTGACCGCGGGCATCGACCTCGCGCTCGCCCTCGTGGCCGAGGACCTCGGCGCCGACCGGGCGCGGACGGTGGCCAAGTATCTGGTCGTCTTCCTCCGGCGGCCCGGTGGTCAGGCGCAGTTCGACATGGCCGGTGTCCGGCCAGCGACGCGCGACCCGGTCCTGCGTCGGGTGCTCGACGCGGTCGCGGCGCAGCCGTCGGGTGAACACAGCCTCGCCGCCATGGCGGCCCGCGCCGCGGTCAGCGAGCGTCACCTGACCCGCCTGTTCCGCCGTGAGACCGGCACCACCCCCGCCCGGTACGTCGAACGGGTGCGGGTGCACACCGCTCAGAACCTGCTCGACGCCGGGCGCGGCGGCCTCACGTCCATCGCCCGTACCTGTGGCTTCGGCTCGGCCGAGACCATGCGCCGCGCCTTCCTGAGGGTTGCCGGTGTCACCCCGGCCACCTACCGCCGCCGCTTCGGTGCCCACGAGGTGCCCAGGACCGCTGGTTGGGGTTGATGTGTGCGTACGAGTCAGAGAAGGGTGCGCCAGTAGTCCCAGAACCGCACACCGATCAGCGCGGCGAGGACCAGCAGCCAGGTGGTGGGGATGGCGCTGTGTACGCGTAGGAGGGTGTCGGTGAGCCGGCGGGGTGCGGGTAGGTGGCCGCGGTCGAGGTTGTGCAGGGTGGTGTAGGTGAACAGCACGATCATGGCGACCCAGACGACCATGCAGTAGGGGCAGAGGGCGCCGATGCGGTAGAGGCTCTGGAAGAAGAGCCAGTGCACGAACCCGACGCCGAACGTGGCGCCGGCCTGGAGTGCGAGCCACCACCAGCGGGGCAGTCGGGTGCCGGCGAGCATCGCGGCGCCGGTGGCGGCGACGACGGGGAAGGTGGCCAGGCCGATGAGCGGGTTCGGG
This sequence comes from Polymorphospora sp. NPDC051019, assembly GCF_040683055.1. Lineage (NCBI taxonomy): Bacteria > Bacillati > Actinomycetota > Actinomycetes > Micromonosporales > Micromonosporaceae > Polymorphospora > Polymorphospora sp. NPDC051019. The sequence goes on from NZ_JBFBCH010000033.1 coordinate 15,764, forward strand.
AAGCCGAACACCTCGGCCTGGCCGGTGGTCATGATGGACCCGCAGGACAGGATGGGGTTGATGGAGCAGGTGGGTGTGTAGGCGGGGTCTTGGAGTAGGGCGATCTTCTCGACGGTGAGCACGAACGCGGCGAGGCGCCGACGAGCCCGCCGATGGTGAGTGTCCAGCCGATGATCCGGTCGGTCAGGGCCATGCCGGTGTCGGCGTCGTGGTGGGTGCCGGCGTCGCCGGCAAGGGGTCGCGTCACGAGTTCAGTGACCTGTCGATGGCTGTCTTGAGCCCGTTGTGGTCGGGGCGGCCGTCGAACCTCTCGCCGTTGATGAAGAACGTCGGGGTGCCCTGCACGCCGAGTGCCTGGCCGTCGGCGGCGTCGGCCCTGACCCGGGCGGCAACCTCGGCGCTGGCCACGTCGGCCCTGAACCGGGCCATGTCCAGTCCCATTTCCTGCGCGTACCCCTCGAAGACGGGGGCTTGGGACTGTTGGTTGTGGCCCCAGATGGTCTGGGTGTCGAACAGCTTCTTGTACATCAGCTCGAACGCGCCCTGCCGGGCAGCCGCTTCGGCGGCGTGCGCCGCGTTGTAGGCGTTCGGGTGGCTGGCGATCGGAAAGTAGCGGACCACGTAGGTGATGCGGTCGCCGTACTCGGCGCGCAACTGTTCGACACCGGGATAGGCGGCCAGGCAGGACTCGCACTCGAAGTCGAGGAACTCCACCACGGTCGTCTTGCCGTCCGCCGCGGTGGACAACCGGTGGCTGTCGGCGCGCACCAGCGCCTCCGAGGCGGCCACCGGGGCGATGTTGATGCTGCGGTTGACCACGACGATGCCGACCACCACGGCGAGCGCGACGGCCAGCACGCCCAGGGTCACCTTGAGGTTGGTGCTCATGCCCGTCTTGCGGATCTTGCGGGTCGCCCTGGTTGCCGTCGCCGTCTTTCGGGCCGCCGTCCTGGCCGTGCCGGTGCCCGTCGGTGTCGGCCGTGCGGGCTGGGTGCGGCCGGCACCGGTCGCCGGTTTGGCGGTGCGCTTGCGGGTCTTGGCGTTGTTCGCCGCCATGAGCACTCCTTTGTCGGCGGAATCTCTCCGCCCGGGCCGCGTCCCGGACCGGTCCGGTGCCGCCACCCGCGGCCATCCGGAACACCGGCGAGGGTACAGTCGCCGCTTTACTGAGCGGCTGGGTCGCGGCTGAGAGTTGCCTGCGAAGCCCGGCCCGGCGACCCCTCCCGATAGTACAGCGAGCGATGTACTGTGCTGGTGTGGAGACGTTGACGTACGGCCAGGTGCTGGCCCGCTTCGGTCATGCCCTGTCGGATCCGACGCGGGCGCGGCTGCTGCTGGCGCTGCGCGACGGTCCCGGATATCCGGCGGAGCTGGCCGAGCTGCTGGGCACCACCCGGCAGAACCTGTCCAACCATCTCGCCTGCCTGCGGGGGTGCGGGCTGGTCGTGGCGGTGCCGCAGGGCCGGCGTACCCGCTACGAACTGGCCGACCCGAGGCTGGCGCACGCCCTCGGTGACCTGCTCGGGCTGGTGCTCGCGGTGGACCCGGCCGCGTGCCCGGACAGTGACGAGAACGGCTGCTGCTGATGAACCTGCCCCTGGTCCAGCCGGCCCCGGTCCGACCGGCGTCCGCGCGGCGGGCGGTGCTCGCCAGGCGGGTACGGCTGCTCGTGGCCGCCACCATCGCCTACAACGTCGCCGAGGCGGTCGTGGCGATCACCGCCGGAACGATCGCCTCGTCCACCGCGCTGATCGGGTTCGGCCTGGACTCGGTCATCGAGGTGTCGTCCGCCGCGGCCGTGGCGTGGCAGTTCGCCGGCCGTGACCCCGAGGCCCGGGAGAAGATGGCGCTACGCGTCATCGCCGTCTCCTTCTTCGCGCTGGCCGCCTACGTCACGGTGGAGTCGGTGCGCGCCCTGATCGGCGGCGCCGAAGCCGAGCACTCCGGCATCGGCCTGATCCTGGCCGCACTGTCGCTGCTGATCATGCCCTTCCTGTCGTACGCGCAGCGCAGCGCCGGCCGTGAGCTGGGGTCCCGGTCGGCGGTCGCCGACTCCAAGCAGACCCTGCTGTGCACCTACCTGTCCGCCGTCCTGCTCGTCGGACTCGGGCTCAACAGCCTGTTCGGCTGGTCCTGGGCCGACCCGCTCGCCGCGCTGGTCATCGCCGCCGTCGCAGTCAAGGAAGGCCGCGAGGCCTGGCGCGGCGACACCTGCTGCACCCCGGCGGCCGGCCTCGCCCCGCCCGGTCCGGTGAGCGGCACCTGCGCGGACGGCTGCTGCACCGCCGGGGACGCGAGGTGATCGCCAGTCTGGCGCTGGCCCTCTACCTGCTGGGGCTGGTACTGGCGTTCGGCTGGCGCAGCCTGGCGCAGTGGCGGGCCACCGGCGACACCGGACTGCGCCTCGACGCCGGCCCCGTCGGGTCGACGGCCTGGTGGGCGAAGCTGCTGTTCGCCGCCGCGCTGCTGCTGGGCGTGGCCGGCCCGGCCGTCGGGCTCGCCGGCCTGCCCGCGGTCGGCGTACTCGACATCGGATGGTTGCAAGCCGCCGGACTGGTCGTGGCCGTCGCCGGGGTCGCCGCGACGCTGGCCGCGCAACTGCGGATGGGTGCCTCCTGGCGGGTCGGCGTCGACCCGCACGAGCGCACCGCGCTGGTCACCACCGGCGCGTTCGCGCTGGCCCGCAACCCGATCTTCACGGCGATGGCCGCCACCAGCGCCGGCCTGGCCGCGATGGTGCCCAACCCGGTCAGCCTGGCCGCGACCGCGGTGCTGATCACATCGATTCAGCTGCAGGTACGTGCGGTGGAGGAGCCGTACCTGCTGCGCACTCACGGCACGGACTACCGGCGCTACGCGGCCGTGGTCGGCCGGTTCTGGCCGGGCGTCGGACGGTTGCCCGCGACGTCGGGCCGTCGCGGTGCCCGGTCCTCGGGCAGATAGAACGCCCCCGCATTCGCCGCGGTGGGAGACCAGCCGGGTGGCGCGTGACTCTGTCGCGAGGGATGTGCGAGCGGGATCGCCCATCCCTCGCGAAGCACGTCGCTTCAGTCCACGCCGGCCAGGTGGAGCGCGTTGGCCAGCCGGTCGCGAGAACGATCCCTGGCGCGTTCGGCGCCGGCTGAGCGGATCTTGTCGAGTTCGCCGCCACCGGCCAGGAGGTCCAGCGCCCGTTCCCGGACCGGACCGAGTTCGGCGATCACGGCTTCCGCCGCCGCCTCCTTGAGGTCGCGGTAGCTGTCGATGCCGTCCGCGACGGCCGTGGGCGACGTGTCCGTGCAGGCGGCCACGATCTCGAGGAGATTCGCCACCCCGGGCTGCTCGTCCGGTGCGTACCGGACGTCCGCCATTCCGTCGGTGACCGCGCGCCGCAGCTTCCGTCGGATGGTGTCCGGCTCGTCGAGTACGTAGATGATCCCGCCGACATCCGACGCCGACTTCGACATCTTCTTCTCTGGCACGGTGAGGTCCCGAACCCGCGCCGCCGTCTCGGGAAGAACACCGCGGGGTACGACGAAAGCGTCGCCGTAGTTGGCGTTGAAGCGCCGGGCGAGGGTGCGTGCCAGTTCGACGTGCTGATTCTGGTCGTTGCCGACCGGAACCTCGGCGGCGCCGTGCAGCAGGATGTCGGAGGCCATCAACACCGGATAGGTGAGCAGGCCCAGCCGGACGGATTCCCGGCCGTCGGATTTCTCCTTGAACTGGACCATGCGCCGTGCCTCGCCGAAGGTGCAGGTGCATTCGAGCAACCAGGTGAGCGCCATGTGCTCGTTGATCAGATCGGACTGGACGAACACGGCGTCCCCGGGTACGCCCGCGGCGATCATGACGGCGAGTTGGTGCCTCGTCAGCCGGCGTAGCGTCGCCGGCTCATGGTGCGTGGTCATGGCGTGCAGATTGCTTACGAAGTAAAGGTCTTCCGGGCCTGACTCGGCAGCCCACCGGCGCACCGCGCCGAGATAGTTGCCCAAGTGCATCTCTCCGGACGGCGTGATTCCCGACAGCCTGATCATTCAGTACTCCCTCGTGAGTCGTCCGCGACCCCAAGGTGAACCGACCGGCGTCGTCGGCCACCCTGTGGGTGACCGACTGGTGTCTGCTTTTGGAGCAGGTCAGGGCTAGGGCCACCTCATGATGGCCCGCCAGAATCGATTCCTGCTGCACATGCCGAGGAGGGTATCACCGACAGCCGCCCGACCCGGTCCCTCGGACAGGCGACGGGATGACCGTCAGTCAGCCACGTGCCCGGTGACCCGGGCGGCGGCGAGCAGGCGGCGATGGGCGGCCCGGCTGCCCACCGAGATCCGTACGCCGTGGTCCGGATAGACCCTGACTTGATCCCGTCGCGCGCGACCGGGTGCGGAGTCGTCGTCGTACCTTCGCGATTCTCTCCTTCATCACCGTCTCTTGATCGAGTGAGGCCACCGCCGCGGCCTCGGCCGCCCTCGTGACCGCGAAGGACAGGGTCGCCTTTCTCGCGGTCTCGGAGATCTCGGCGTCCGCCAGTGCGTATCCCACCCGCAGTCCAGCGAAGCCGTACGCTTTCGAGAAGGTCCGCAGCAGGACCGCTCTCGAACGCTGGTGGACGAGGTCCAGGTCGTCGTTCTCGTCCAGCTCGTCGAATTCGACGTAGGCCTGGTCGACGATGGTGACGACTCGGGGCGGAAGCTCGTTCAGGAACCAGCGCAGCTCGTCACGGGATATGCGACGCCCGGTCGGATTGTGTGGCGTGCCAGGCGTAGAGGACCTCGTCCCGCTCGGTGCACAGGACGAGCAGCAACTGCTGCGGTCCCGGTCGGACACCCCGGCGACCGTCGCGTGAACCCGGTTGGGCGCGGACGCGGTGTCGGCGTCTTCGGGGTGCGGCGCGACCGGGTACGGGCGGCGGTGCCGGGCGGACCCGCCCGCGTGCCGGGCCGTTTCCACCGAAGCCTGCCGGGTACGCCAGGGGTGGCTCACCATGGTCCGGTGCGCCGGCGGCGTACCGGACGAAATCTCACCGCATTGGAGGAGAGATGAGTGCGCAGAGCCCTACCATGACGGCACCGCAGCAGATGCCGGACACCAGGAACATGCCGCAGGGTGACCGGAGTATGCAGGCCACTGCCGGCCGGCAGGCGGAGCCCATCCGTACCATGACACCTGGGACCGAGACCAAGGCGTCGTTCAAGAGCACGGAACTGTGGGTGTTCCTGGCCGCGGTGGCCGCCGTGCTGATCGCATCCGACCGGGTCGGAGCGAACAGCGCGGGGGTGGACGTGTTCCGGGCCGACACGGCCTGGCTGTACATCACCCTGTTGACCATCGGATACGTGGTCAGCCGCGGCCTGGCCAAGGCCGGTAGCGCCTGGCGGGGCTCCAACGAGCGCCGCTAGACCACAAGAAAGGTAGTGCGCGGCCCGCGCCCGTAGCGGCGGGCCGCGCACCCTTTCGTGTCCGCGTCGGGTGAACTGGCCCGACCATCAGGTTCGCGTACGCATGACCGGGTTCGTTGCCACCTGTCGGCCGTGGGCGTTTCTGCCGCCTTACCGGCACGTCGCGCGGGCGGCCGCTCAGCTCTTCGGCAGGACGTTCGCGGCGACGAGCGCGTTGGCGACGATCGCCGCCATGGTGCGGGCGACGGCCGCCCCGGCGGCCTCGGCGCCCCAGTCGCCGCGCTCGAGTTCCTTCGCGCGCGTGATGACCGGGGTCGACCAGGGAATGTCGCGGTGAAAGGTGGGGAGGGTCCCGCTCGCCGAGATCAGCGCGCAGATCGCGGCGGTGCGGGGGTCGGGGTCCGCCCCGTCGACGAGTACGGCGCGCACCCGGGCCAGCAGCTCCGACCGGTGCGGGGTGCCGCCGTCGCTGAGCGCGGTGGTGGGGAACAGGCCGAGCGCCTTCCGGCGCTCCCGGCGGACGTGTCCGCCGCGGACCAGCCGGTCGAGTACGGGCTCACGCAGGCGGGGACCGATCGCCGCCAGGATGGCCTGCACGTCGCGTGGCTTCTGTGCGACGTGCTCCCACGCCGACCTCAGCAACGGGTCCCCGGGGACGGTGCTGCCGACGGTGCGGACGAGGCGGCCCTTGAACCCGGTCCGGTCGTCGATGTCGATCCGCCTGTCGAGCGCGAGTTCGGTGAGGAGGGCGCCGCCGAGGACGTAGAAGAGCGTGCCCTCGCCGGCGATCGATCCCGAGGCGGGATCGAACAGCAGGAGCAGAAGGTCTTCGGCGATCAGTGGTTCGTCGGGTGTCGTTGGCATGAGGTTCACCTGCCGTCGGGGTCGGATCGGCCTCTTGCGAAGGATCAGATTCCCGAGGCCAAGGGTATGAAAACCACTATCCAGACGGGGCGGAGGCGACGACGTCAGGTCCGCAGCGCGCGGCCGACGACGTACGGCACGGTGATGGCGCCCAGGGCCGGCAGGTCGAAGTGTTCGACCTGGACGAGGTCCAGCGGGGAGCGGCGCAGGGACAGTTCGGTTTCCCGGCTCGGGTCGCAGCCGTGGTCGAGCAGCCGCGTCGCCGGTGCGATCACCCGTTGCAGCGCGCGTTTCCAGGTGCGTTCCGGTGCGCCGACGTGTTCGGCGAAGACGAACTCCCCGCCGGGCCGCAGCAGGCGGGCGATCTCGGCGAGGACGCGGGCCTGGTCGCGGACCGAGCACAGCACGACGGTGGCCAGGACCGCGTCGACGCTCGCGTCGGGCAGCGGCACGGACTCCGCGGCCGACGCCAGGGGCTCGCGGGTGTGTCCGAAGCCGTGCGCGGTGCGCGCCAGTTCGGTGCGGCGCCGGCGGTCGGGCTCGCAGCCGATCCACGTCACGTCCGGGTGCAGCCGGCCGAAGTTGCGGCCGCGGCCGGCGCCGATCTCCAGGACGGTGCCGCGTAACCCGCCGATCGCCGCCGACTTGGCGGCGTCGTACGCGCCGAATCCCTCAGCCATGGTCGGCGCGCTCCGTTCCGTGTCGGTAGAGGACCTGCAACTCGCGGATGTAGGCCGTGGTGTCGATGTCGGGATCGGCGGTGAACGCCTCGTGGAAGCCCTCCACCGAGCACAGGATGCTCTGCGCCACGACCGGGCTGGCCAGGCCGCGGAAGGCGCCGCGGGCCTGGCCGTCGTCGAGCACCTCGCGTACCGGCGCGACGAGGGGTTCGTCGTCGAAGGCGGAATCCCGCCCGGGTGCCTTCCAGCCGGCGGCGAGCCGCCACAGGGCCCGTACGCCGTCGCGGTTGTCGTCCTGGAACCGTATGAACGCCTCGATGTAGGCGGCGAGCGCCTCGGCCGGGTCGGCGGCCCGGTCGACGGCGGCCCGCAGTGTCTCGGCGCACCGGCCGATCAGGTGGTCCACGACGGTGAGCAGGACGTCGTTCTTGTCGGCGAAGTGGTAGGTGATCAGCCCGGTGCTGGACAGGCCGGCCTCGCTGGCGATGCGCCCGAGCGAGGTCCGGGAGAGGCCGTCGCGGGCCAGTACCCGGATCGCGGCGTCGACGATCTACTGGCGCCGGGCCGTCGTGGTGACGGTCTGTTTCTTGTTTGCTTGCACAACCCAAAATTAGTACAGCTGAGCAAATCCTGCCATCGGGGTTCCCTCGATGAGGGGATCGCCTTCATCGACGAAACCCTTTCGTTGGCAAAGATAAAAGTCTTGCTCGCGTTAGCGAAAGATGTGGACACGTCGATGCTAAGTCCGTTAAGGTCTGGCGCTAGTAAGTTGTTTCGGTGAGGTAAACCGACGGCGTGGCTAGCTCACCGATGTTTCGGCGGGGGTCTCGACCCTCTCCGAGACAGCACCTCACGGGGCGTGGCACCCCTGGAGGGCACCGGCCGTACCCGATCCGGCGCGACGGCGCGCGCCCCGTCCCACAGTTGCCCGCCCGTCCCGACGCGCGGTGACCGGTCCACCCCCATCGGACCCGGACCCGCGGTCTCGAGTCGTGCCCGTCCACCCGCCCGTCCGGCGGGACCCCGACCACGGTGACGTTCGTGTCGTCCGTGGTGACCGTGGGGTCCCGGTGGTCACGGCGGCCGTCATCCACGCCACCGCGTGGCATCGGTGTCGAGTCGGATAGCGAACCAGATCCCGACTCGGTCGCCGCGCGCCCCGATCACCCCACCTCCCGTCCCGCGATCCCGCGCGGCCATCTCCACAGTCCTAAAAGGACAGACGTGAAAGGTTTGCCGGACATGCCAATCCCACCCACCAGCCACGGTGCGCCCGGTCGCCGCCTGAGACCACCACCCCGCCGGACGACCGCCGGCCGGTTGCGCCGCCCGCTGACCGCCCTCGTCGCCGCGACCGCCCTGCTGCTCAGTTCCGCACTGGCCTCCACCCCGGTGAGCGCCCGCCCGGCCGGCGACGACAGCCGGCCGCAGCAGCGCGAGGCCCAGGTGCTCACCTGGACGGCCGGCAACGACGTCACGACGTACACCACGGCACCCGCCGTCGCCGTCGCCGGCCCGGCCACGCTGGTCTTCGAGAACAGCGCCGCGACCGGCAACACCACCGGGATGCAGCACACCCTGACGTTCGAGACCGGCGACCCCGCCTACAACCGGGACGTGAACGTCGACCTCCTGGCCGACCCGTTCGACGCCAACGGCGGGCGGTGGACGGTGGACGTGGTCCTCACCCCCGGCACCTACCGCTACTTCTGCGCGATCCCCGGGCACGGGATGATGAACGGCCTGCTGATCGTCACCGACGAGAACGGTGAGGACACCACGCCGCCGACGGTGACCGCCTCGGTCGCCGGGCAGCAGAACAGCAGCGGCGCCTACATCGGGGCGGCCACCGTCAGCCTCACCGCCACCGACGGTGAATCCGGTGTCGACACCGTCGAATACTCCCTCGACGGCACCACGTACGCCGAGTACACCGCCCCGGTGACGGTCAACGAGCCGGGCCAGCACACGCTGCACTACCGGGCCACCGACCTGGCGGGCAACACCTCGACGCCGGGCTCGGTGTCGTTCACGGTGGCGCCGCCGCCGGACCCGGACACCACGCCGCCGACGGTGACCGCCGCGGTCGCCGGCACCCGGGACGAGACCGGTGCCTACGTCGGATCGGCCACCGTCACGCTGACCGCCACCGACGACGACTCCGGTGTCGACACCGTCGAGTACTCGCTCGACGCGGGTGCCTACACCGCCTACACCGCACCCGTCACCGTGAACCGGCCCGGCTCGCACACGCTGAGCTACCGGGCCACCGACAACGCCGGCAACACCTCCGACGCCGGATCGGTCACCTTCATCATCGTGATCGGCGGCGGCGACCCGGAGTGCGCGGTGCTCGACACCCGCCCGTCCGTCTGGCTCGGCACGCTCAGCAGCGGGGTGGCTAACCGGCTGGTCGGTACCGGCTGCACCATCAACAACCTGATGGCCAGCGAGCGGTCCTGGCCCAACCACAACGAGTTCATGCAGCACGTCCGGGCGGTCGCCAAGGGACTGCGCGACCTCGGGGTGATCAGCAACGCCGAGCGGGTCAAGCTGATCGAGACCGCCTCCGCGTCGGCCGTCGGCAAGTCGGACACGCACACCGGCTACCGGTCGATCCTGGACCGGTCGGGCTCCTCGTTCGACCAGTGGGAGCACGTCGGGGCGGGCGGCTTCACCCGCAACGCCGACGGCTCGATCACCAGCCGTCCGGTCGCCGGCCTCGGCATGCTGTGGTTCCCGATCCGCACGTACGGGGACTTCTCGCTGAAGTTGCAGTGGCGGGACGAGGCGCCCGGCGACGCCCGGGCCAACAGCGGCGTCTTCGTCCGCTTCCCCGGCGTGCACCAGCACCCGACGGAGCCCCGCCCCGAGTGGGTCGCGATCAAGTACGGCCACGAGATCCAGGTCTTCGACAGCCCCACCGGCGACCGGTACAAGACCGGTTCGGTGTACGGCTTCGACGGCGTGGCCCTCGACGGCGCGGGCGTGACGCCGAAGGGCACCTGGAACGACTACGAGATCCGGGTGGTCGGCCAGCACTACTCGATCTTCCGCAACGGTGAACTGATCAACGAGTTCGTCAACACCTCGGACGCGGTCTTCGACCCGCCCCGGGCGGACGATCCGGGCGGTGCCGGCCGGGAGCGGACCCACGGCTACATCGGCCTGCAGGTCCACGGCGCCAACGACATCGTCAGCTACCGCAACGTACGGGTCGCCCCGCTGACGCCGTGAGCCGACCGGCGGTGGTGCGCCGTGCCGCAACGGCGGCGCACCACCGCCGGCGGCGGACCGGAACACCCGCCGGCCGGCACCGCACCGGCCGCGACCACGCCCCACCCGCCGACCCCGGTCGGCTCAGGATTGGAAACGACCTTGACGACAGAGACGATCGAAGAACGGTCCAGACCGGCCGGCTTCCTGGGCAGCAGTGCCAGCCGGGCGGCGATGGTCCTGGCCGTCCTGCTGGTGACGTTCGCCGGCGCCGGCACGGCCTTCGCCCTCAACAACAACACCACTCCGGTCGCCGCCGGCCCGCACGACGGCCAGCGGCCCGAGGGCTGCGTCGCGCCGGACCGCCAGTTGCAGATGTACGCGGTGGAACTGCCCCGCGACCCGGTGATCAACCAGATCCGGCTCGGCTACGGCCTGACCCCGGAGACGGCCTCGTACCCGGGCCCGACGATGGAGATGATCGAGGGCGAGTGCCTGGCGATCACCCTGCACAACCAGGTGTCGGCGGAGACGCTGTCACAGCTGCGCACCAACCCCACGCACCCGCTCGGCGTCTCGCTGCACGTACACGGCGTGAAGTACACCCAGGACTCCGACGGCACCGTGCACAGCGGGTCGTTCGTGGCGCCCGGCGAGTCGCGGACCTACACCTGGTACGCCAAGCCGCGCAGCTCCCGGACGGGTTCGCCGGGCACGGCCGGCTACTGGTGGTACCACGACCACGTGGTCGGCGGCACCCACGGCACCCAGGGGCTCAACTCCGGCCTCTTCGGCGGCCTGGTGGTGCGCCGGCAGGGCGACGTACGCCCGGACCGCACGTACGTCACCGCGTTCGGCGACCGGCAGAGCATCAACCTGCGGCGCGGAGCGGCGGCGGACAACTGCGACCTGGAGAACCCGGTGCCGGGCCCGGCCTGCTTCGTCGCCAAGATCGGCGAGCGGGTCGAGTTCATCGTCATCGGCATGGGCGACGACATGCACACCTGGCACGTCCACGGACACTCGTGGGCGGACACCCGTACCGGGATGGTGGCCGGCGACAACAAGGCGCTGGTCGACTCGATCCCGGTGATCGACAACAAGACCCTCGGACCGGGCGACTCGTTCGGCGTGACGATCACCGCCGGTGACTCGGTGGGCCCGGGTCACTGGATGCTGCACTGCCACATGCAGTTCCACTCCGACCTGGGCATGGCGACCACGCTGCACGTCCTGGACGAGAACGGGCAGATGCCGCCGGGTGGCCACCAGCACCGGGAGATCGTCAACCGGACGCCGCTGAACAACGGCGGCTCCACCGACGGCGCCCCGGCGGCCGGCGGCGACCAGTCCACCGACCCGCACGCCGGGCACCGCTGATCCGTCCGTCCCCACCACCCCCGGCGTGACCCGCCGACCCCCGTAAGGAGCAGGAATGGCCGACAGACGCCATTTCAGGATTCCCCGACCGACAAGACCGATCCGTCCCGCCGTCGCGGTCGCCGCGGCCGCCACCCTGCTGGCCGGCATGCTGACCGTTCCGGCCGCCACCCCCGCAGCGTCCGCGGCGCCGCCCACCTGGGGCAACCGGGTGGTCAACGTCCTGGTGTTCCACGGACCCGCGGCCGAGCAGGCCGACCCGGTGAACCGGGCCACCAACATCATCCGCAAGCTCGGCAACGAGCACGGCTTCTACGTCCACCAGTCCGACGACCCGAGCGTCTTCAACCCCGAGAACCTGGCCCGCTACCGCAGCGTGGTCTTCCTCTCCGCCAACGGGGTGACCCTCAACGACACGCAGGAGGCGGCCTTCCAGGCGTACGTCAAGGGCGGCGGCGGCTTCGTCGGCGTCCACGACGCCGCGTACGCCCAACCGACCTCGGAGTGGTTCACCGGCCTGATCGGCACCCGGCCGGCGCCCAGCCTGCCGCCGTCGGAGAAGGTCGTCGAGGCCACCGCGAGCGGCAACAACCCGCCGAACGAGACCGCGCAGCACGCCTTCGACGGTTCGACGGGCACGAAGTGGCTGACCCGTACCACGACCGGCTGGCTGACCGGCAAGCTCGCCGAGCCGAAGGTGATCAGCCGGTACGCCCTGACGTCGGCCAACGACTCCCCGGGCCGCGACCCGCGCAACTGGACCCTGCGTGGCTCGAACGACGGGCAGAACTGGACCGACCTGGACAGCCGCAGCGGGCAGACGTTCCCGTCCCGGTTCCTGACCCGGCAGTTCTCCTTCGAGAACACCACGGCCTACCAGTACTACCGGCTGGACATCACCGCCAACAGCGGTGAGCCGATGATCCAGCTCGCCGAGCTGTGGCTGATCGGCGCGCAGGCCGGGCCGGCACCGGAGAGCCAGGTCCAGGAAGCCAAGGTCAACGTCACCGACCGGAACCACCCGGCCAACGACGGACTCCCGCTCACCTGGACCCGCTCCGACCAGTGGATCAACTGGGACCCGAGCCCGGTCGGCCGCGTGCACACCATCGCCCAGGTCGACGAGACCAGCTACAACCCCGGCCTGAGCGGCAACGGCCCGTTCCACCCGATCTCCTGGTGCCACGACTACGACGGTGGCCGGTCCTTCTACACCGGCATGGGCCGCACCGAGGCGAGCTGGACCACCGACACCCGGTTCCGCGACCACCTGCTCGGGGCGATCCAGTGGACCTCCGGCACGGTCCGCGGCGACTGCAAGGCGACGATCGCCGCCAACTACCGGGTCGAACGGCTCACCACCACCAACCAGTCCGGCCAGATGGACCAGATCGGTGAGCCGCACGGCCTCACCATCGCCCCCGACGGCACGGTCTTCTACATCGGTCGGGGCGCCTGCGCGTCCGGCCCGATCGTCGACTGGGCGAACGAGAACGTCGGCCGCGGCTGCGGCACCATCCACCAGTGGGACCCGCGGACCAAGCAGGTCAAGCTCCTGACCACGCTGGCGGTCATGGGCAACCGGGGCAGCGGCAGCGAGCTGGTCAAGAACGAGGAGGGCCTGCTCGGCATCACCCTCGACCCGAAGTTCGCCGAGAACGGCTGGGTCTACGCCTACTGGATGCCGCACGAGTCGATCGACCGGGAGAAGCGGATCGGTCAGCGGACCATCTCCCGGTTCACCTACGACCGCGAGGCCGCCACGATCGACCAGGACACCCGCAAGGACCTGCTGAACTGGGACACCCAGATCCACAGCTGCTGCCACGCCGGTGGCGGGATGACCTTCGACAACGAGGGCAACCTCTACGTCGGCACCGGTGACAGCAACTCGTCCGGCGGCTCCAGCGGTTACTCCGGCAACAACTGGACGCAGGAGTACGCGGGCATCTCCTTCCAGGACGCCCGCCGCACCTCCGGCAACACCAACGACCTCAACGGCAAGATCCTGCGTATCCACCCGGAGGCGGACGGGACGTACACGATCCCGGAGGGCAACCTCTTCACCGGGCAGGAGGAAGGCGGCGGCAAGACCCGCCCGGAGATCTACGTCATGGGGGTCCGCAACCCGTCCCGGCTCGCCTGGGACCCGGTCAACAACTGGCTGACCGCCGCCTGGGTCGGTCCGGACGCCGCCGCCCCCAGCCCCGAGCTGGGTCCGGCGAAGTACGAGACCGCCACCATCATCACCTCCGCCGGCAACCAGGGCTGGCCGTACTGCATGGGCAACCGGCAGCCGTACCGGGACCGCAGCAACACCGACGCGACGGTCCTGACCGGCTGGTACGACTGCGACAACCTGAAGAACGAGTCGCCGCGCAACACCGGCCTGGTCAACATCCCGCCGGCCCGGGACAACATGATCTGGTACTCGCCGCAGGGCGGCGGACCGGTCTACCCGACCCGCAACGACGGCAGCGGACTGCCGTCGTACGTCACCGGTGAGGAGACGTTCACCCGTCCGTTCCTGCGTGGTGGCGGCCAGGCCGTCATGGACGGGCCGACCTACCACCGCTCGAAGGTCGACACCAACAGCGGGGTCGCCTGGCCGGCGTACTGGGACAACAAGTGGTTCATCGGTGACCAGTCGAACTCCGGTAACCGGGTCGCGGTCACCGTCGACCCGGCCAACGTACCGAGCCAGGGGGCGCCGGCCTTCGCCGAGGACCTGCGGGCGATCATCCCGGGCGGCAGCGGTGGCGCCCAGCTCCAGTCCTGGATGGACGCGAAGTTCGGCCCGGACGGCGCGCTCTACATGCTCGACTACGCGGGCGGCTTCTTCAGCCTGCACAGCAACCAGAAGCTGATCCGGATCACCTACCACGGCGGGGCGGAGACGCCCGGCCCGGAATACGCCTCGGCTCGGGTGACCGACCCGAGCCAGCCGCGTACGGTGCAGTTCTCCAGCCACCGGGTCGGCGGTGTCGCCTGGGAATGGACCTTCGGCGAGGGCAACCGGACGTCGAACCAGCCGCACCCGACGTTCACCTACAGCAAGCACGGCAGCTACCAGGCCAAGGTGAAGGTCACCTACGCCGACGGCGAGGTCGCCGAGCACACCGTCCAGGTCGACACCGGTTGTGTCGCACCCGACTCCCGCGAAACGGTGTGGCTGCTCGACAGCGACACCGAGGTGGCGAACCGGGAAGTCGGCGGCGGCTGCACGATCAACGATCTGATCGACGACGAACGGGAATGGCCCAACCAGGGTTCGTTCACCAGCCACCTCGACGAGCTGGTGGCGGCACTCACCTCCACCCGCGTGATCAGCGCCGAGGAGGCGGCCGCGCTTCGCGCCGCCGGTGCCGCGTCGCCGATCGGCCGGACCGCCGGCTACAAGCCGCTGTTCGACGGTACGGCGTACTCGCTGGCCGACTGGCGGCAGGCACCCGGCGGGTCGTTCAAGGTGCACCCGGACGGCACGATGAGCACCTCCGGCGGGCTCGGAATGCTCTGGTACGCCAAGGAGGAGTTCGCCGACTACTCGATCAAGCTGCGGTTCCGGGACAGCTCACCGGGCACCGTCCGGGCCAACAGCGGCGTCTTCGTGCGGTTCCCGGACCCGCGTACGCCGCTGGAGGAACGGCCGGCGGGCAGTTGCGGGACCATGGGCTCGGCGCGTACCTCGCCGGCCTGGGTGGCGATCTTCTGCGGCCACGAGATCCAGCTGTACGACGGGGAGACCGGCGAGACCCAGAAGACCGGCTCGGTCTACAACTTCCAGCCCAACAACCTGGAGCAGGCCCGGACCACCCCGAAGGGGGAGTGGAACGACTACGAGATCCGGGTCGTCGGACAGCGCTACACGATCATCCGCAACGGCGTGACGATCAACGTGTTCGACAACGTCCCGGGCAAGCAGTCGTCGCGGGCCGGTGACCCGTCGACGGATCTGCGCCAGTTCACCAGCGGCTTCGTCGGGCTGCAGAACCACGGCAACAACGACGTGATGGAGTTCCGCGACGTCAGGGTGCGCAAGCTCTGACCGACCGGCGGGTGCCGGGTACGGGCGGCGGCCCGTACCCGGCACCCGCCGTGTGTGGGTCCTGTCGGAATCGCGGCTAGGCCCTGAACCAGTCGCCGCGGACCTGCGGCGAGCCGGCCGGCACGCTCGGCGACGGCACCGGATTGTGCGCCCAGCGGACCGCGTTGGCCAGCACCCGCCGGATCTGCGGATGGTGGTAGACCGGGTAGAGTTCGTCGCCGGGGGAGAAGTAGAAGATCCGGCCGTTGCCGCGGGTGAAGCAACAGCCGCTGCGGAAGACCTCTCCGCCGGTGAACGAGCTGACGAAGACCAGCTCGTCGGGTTGAGGGATGTCGAAGAACTCCCCGTACATCTCCTGCTGCGGAATCTGGATGGGGTGCGGCACCCCTCGCGCTATGGGATGGGTCGGGTTGACGGTCCAGACCAGTTCCCGTTCGTCGGCCTTGCGCCAGCGCAGGTTGCAACTCGTCCCCATCAGCCGCGTGAAGATCTTGGACAGGTGACCCGAGTGCAGCACGACCAGGCCCATGCCGGCCAGCACCCGCGCCTGGACGCGGGCGACGGTTTCGTCGGTGACCCGGTGATGGGCCTTGTGGCCCCACCACAGCAGCACGTCGGTGTTCTCCAGCAGCGGCTGCGGAAGACCCTGGCCGGGCTGGTCCAGCGTGGCGGTGGTGACGGTGGTGTGGCCGCCGAGCAGGTCGCGCAGCCCTTCGGCGATCGTGGTGTGCAGCCCGTGCGGGTAGATCCCGGCGACCGGGCCGCTTCGCTGCTCGTCGGTGTGTTCGTTCCAGACGGTCGCGTGGATGGCTTCTGACACCGGGTCGGCTCCTTCGACTGCCGCTCGTCACGGCTGCGGGTGTGCGGGCTTCAGGTACGTCCGGCCCACCGGGCACCCAGGCGCCGCCGCATCGCCCGGGCGCTCGCCCGGTATCCGATGGCGTCGGCGGCATGGCCGAGTTCGTGGTAGACCTCGGCCAGGGTGTCGAGACTGTTGGCAAGGTCGGGGTGGTCGGTGTCGAAGAGGCGCAGGCGCATGGCCAGGCCCTCCTCGGCGTGCCGGCGGGCCTGTTCGAGATCGCCGAGCATGCGTTCGTCCTCGGCGAGATTGTTGAGACTCCGGGCGACGTCCCGGTCGTCGGCCAGGTGTCCGCGGCGGCGGAGCCCGCGCCGGATGTCGAGCGCCTCGCGGTCCAGCGGGTGCGCCTGGGCCGCCTCCCGGCATCCCCGGTGGTCGCTGGCGAGGCTGGTGAGGCTACGGGCCAGGTGCTCGGCGGCGTTGTCGTCGCCGTTCGCGTACAGGTCCCGGCGGACCCGCAGGACGTGCGCGTCGAGGACGAGTGCCCGGCGGAACTGCCTCATCTCACGCAGGTTGTAGGCGACGTTGTGATAGCCGTCGGCGAGCTCCGCGAGGCTGAGCCGGCCGGCCCGGTGCAGCCGCCGGCGGATGCCGAGCGCCTCCCGGTGGAGGTGGAGGGCCGTCTCGGGGCTGATTCCGGTACGGAGCAGGTAACGTGCGGTTCCCAGCAGCAGGTCGGCGCGCTCCCGGGTGTCGACACGCTGCTCGCGTACCTGCCGCAGGACCGCCTGGACCCGGCCGAGCAGCGGGGTGCAGGTCGACCAGTCGGCGGGATCCAGCGGATCCCGGGGAAAGACCGTGATCAGGTGGCCGGGAGAACTGGTGACGATCAGTTCACGGCCGATGGTCCTGGCGGTCCGTAGTACGCCCAGGCCGTGCCGCAGGCCGCGGCACAGCCGGGTGACCGGACGGAGTTCGGTGTCGTGAAGGATGTCGTGCAGGACGGCGAGCCATTCGGCGACCTGGTCGTCACGGATCTCCCTGGGGATCTCCCGGGGCAGGCGCCGGGCGGCGAGGCGGACGGGTAGCTCGGGCAACTGTGCCAGCCGGCCCCGGATCTCCTCGCTGGCCAGGTCGCAGAGCACGGCGACGACGACGGCGGCCAGGAGGGCCCACACGATGTCGATTCCGTCGGTCAGCTGTTCGAGAAGCCCGCTCATCTACAGCCCTTCTCCCGAGGGTGCGATTGCCTGACTTGGCTCGGGCCCGGACCGGTGCCGGGCGTGGTGGCGCGGCGTTTCCGTTTCAAACGTCGTCGGCGAGACGCGGGGCCCAGGCGGGACGTCCGTCCCGGTGGGGCGGTGCGTCCGATACCGCGGCCGTCGGTCGGAGCTGCTCGGTCAGCGTGACCAGTTCGCGGCGGGCGGCGTGCGCGCCCTGTGGGCTGAGCCGGTAGAAGTGGCGGGCTGGTCGGCCGGCGGCGACCGGGTCGATGTCCTCCGGCTCCCGGATGAGCCACCCGGCGCTCTGGAGGCGGGCGAGGATGGGGTAGAGCTTGCCGCTCGGGAAGCCGGTGAGCCGCATCAACTCGTAACCGTGGTGGGGTTGGGCGACGTCGTCCAGGAAGATCCGCAGGACCCTCGCGACGGCGACGGTGACTCTGACGGTCATGAGTAAAAGGCTTACATAGGGTCGGAGAGGTGTCAACGGCCGTACGTGGCGGGCCGGGGTCGGGTCGCCCCGACCCCGGCCGGCGTGCCTACAGCGAGCGCTTGTTGAGCAGGCGGTTCGGGGTACCCGACAGGCTGCCGGTCACCACCCCGACGGTGGCGTTGTTGACGATCCAGGCGTGCACGGTGGCCTGGCTCGCGTCGCCGTACGTCGCCTTGTAGAGCACCGCGATGCCGGCCGCGTGCGGCGTCGCCATCGAGGTGCCGTTCATGCTGCCGGTCCGGTTGCCCGGAAGCGTGGAGACGATCGCCGAGCCCGGTCCGTAGATGTCGACGCACGGGCCGACGGAGGAGTAGGTGGCGCGGGCGTCGGTCGACGTGCTCGCGGCCACGACGAGCGAGGCGGTGAGGTTGCGCGGCAGCCGGTCGCAGGAGTTGCCGCCGGTGTTGCCGGCCGAGGTCGCCAGGAAGACGCCCGCGTTCATCATGTTGGTCAGCGCGGTGGCCAGCGTGGCGCTGTACGTCATGTTCCACGAGGTGTTGGCCACGGCCGGCTTGATGTGGTTGTTGGTGACCCAGTTGACCGCGGCGACGGCGCCCGCGGTGCTGCCGCCGCCGGCGCAGTTCAGCCACTTGACGCCGTGCAGCCGGACGGACTTCGCCACGCCGTACGAGGTGGCGCCGATGGTGCCGGCGACGTGGGTGCCGTGGTTGTTGCAGTCGGTGTTGTTGGTGTCGACGGAGTTGAAGTCGAACGAGGCCCGGCCGCCGAAGTTGGGGTGGGCGGGGTCGACGCCGGAGTCGATGATGTACGCGTGCACGCCGGCGCCGGTCGCGTTGTAGGTGTAGCTGGCCGACAGCGGAAGGTTCGTCTGGTCGATGCGGTCGATGCCCCAGGACGGCGGGTTGGTCTGGGTGGCGTCGAGCACGTTCTCGTGCCAGGCGTTCTGCTCGATGCTCACCACGTCGGAGCTGTGCGACAGTTCCTTGACCTGGGCGGAGGTGAGGTCGGCGGCGAAGCCGTTGACCCCCTTGCCGAAGTCGACGCTGGCGTTGGCCTTCAGGGCGCGCAGGGCGACGGACGGGTCGGCGCCCTCGCGGAACGTCACGAGGTAGGAGCCGGGGATCAGGGTCGTGTTGCGGTCGACGGCGGGGGCGGTGATCGGGACCGCCGCCGCGCGGTAGGCCGCGCCGGCCGCGGCCTGGGCGGGGGCTGGCAGGGCCACGACGGTGGCCAGCGTGGTGGCGGTGGCGGCGGTGAGAGCGAGCAGGCGTGGGCGCCAAGACCTCGTGGGGGGCACTTATCCTCCCGATAAACCGGACGTCGTACTGATTTACGACGGTGAGTGTCGAGAGAATACATAGATAACGTTACATGAATCAATCCGTGGTGCGCGGTGCCGGCCCAGGTGCGGCCTTCGGCACGGGGCGGATCCCCCGTCGCCGCGCGGATAATGATTTGCGGATCTCGCTACGGAACGTAGCGTCCACCGCGCGCAGAGCCGCCCGTACGGCGTGGCTGGAGTATGTCTCACGAGAGGCTCGTCGGAGCATGACAGTCGGGCGGACCACGACGACGCCGGCGCGCAGCCGGGGCGGGGCGGTGCTGATCGGCGCCCTGGTGGTCGACTCCATCGGCAACGGGTTGTTCCTGCCGCTGGGACTCATCTTCTTCACCCGGGTCACCGACGTGCCGCTCGCCCTCGTCGGCGTACTGCTCAGCGCCGCCAACCTGATGCAGCTGCCGGTCCCGCTGGTCGCCGGGGCGCTGGCCGACCGGTTCGGGGCCCGCCCGCTGGTCGTGCTGGCCCAGGTGTTGCACGCGACCGGCTACCTCGCCGCCGGGCTGGTGACCGGCCCGGCCGGCATCCTGGTCGCGGCCGTGCTGACCGCGCTCGGCGTGCGGTTCTTCTGGTCGACGATCTTCACCCTGATCGCCGACTACGTCGACGGCCGGCCCGGCACGACGAGCAGGGACTACTGGTACGGCTGGGCCAGCATGTCACGGACCGCCGGCCTGGGCATCGGTGGCGTCCTGACCGGAATCGTCATCGCCAGCCCCGACACCGACGCGGGTGTCTTCCGGATGATCGCGTTCGGGGCGGCCGCCTGTTTCGCGGTCGCGGCGGTGGTCATCGCCGTCGCCGTACGGGCACCGGGGGGCACGGCGCACGGTACGGTGACCCTGGCGGGCTACCGTGAGTTGCTGCGCGACCGGCCCTACCTGGGGCTGATCGGGGTCAACGCCGTCTTCGCGCTGTCGACGATCATGCTGGCCCTGGCCCTGCCGACCGTGGTGGTGATCCAACTCGACGCGCCGGCCTGGCTGGTGTCCGGCATCCTGGTCGGCAACACGGTCGTGGTGTCACTGGTGACGGCGCCGGTCGTGCTGCGGCTACGGCCGTACCGGCGCACCCGCGTCCTCGCCGTGGCGGCGCTGCTCTGGGCGTCGTGGAGCGTGCCGCTGGCGCTCCTGCGGCCCGGACAGTCGTGGTGGGTGGTGCCCGTTCTGGCCGGCGCGACCGTGCTCTACACCGCGGCGTCGGTCGTGCACGCGCCGGTCTCGGCGGGCCTCGCCGCGGCCGCCGCACCGCTCGCCACCCGCGGCCGCTACCCGGCGACCTTCCAGTACTCGTTCACCCTCGCCGAGATCGTCGGCCCCGGCTTCTTCACCACGCTCTTCGCGATCCGGCACGGGCTGCCGTGGCTCGCGCTCGCGGCGCTCAACGGCCTCGCGGTCGTGGCGCTGCTGACCCTGGAGCGGCGCCTGCCGGCCCCGGCGCTGCGCGACGGATGACCGCGCCGGACGCCCGGTGACGGCGCCGCGCGGCCAGCGACCACGGCGCCGCCCGCGACGGTGCCACCGGCTGCTGCGGCCGGCGGCGACGGTGCCACCCGCGCCGGTGCCGCCGGCCGTTCCGGCCGGCGGCACCGGCGCACCGTCAGTCCGTGCCCAGCATCGCCCGCTCGGCCGCGGTGAACGTCGGACCGTCCGGCGCCGGCCGGCGCGGCCCGAGCAGCGTGGCCAGGGCGACCCGCGGCCGGACGAGCCGGTTCGCCTTCGCCGAGAGGGTGAGCACCTCGACGAGTTCGCGGGCCACGTCCGGCCGGTCCAGGGCGGTCCGCATCAGCCGGGTCTGGTAGCGCCACAGCATCCGTTCGGCCCGCCCGGGTGGGCGGCCACGCGCCCCGGGAAACCGTACGTCGGTGCCGGTGGCGTGTTCCCACGCGGCCGACGCGGTGGCCGCGATCCGGCGCTGGACCGTACGCGCCAGCCCGGTCCGCGGCCCGGCCCCGGCCAGCGCCGCGCCGAGGGCGGCGGCACCGTGCGCGGCGACCGACATGCCGTGGCCGTACACCGGGTTGTAGCTGGCGACGGCGTCGCCGAGGACCACGAATCCGTCCGGCCAGGCGGGCAGGCGTTCGAAGCGGCGCCGGCGGTTGGCGGTGCTGTTGGTGACCGTGACCGGGCCCAGCGGCTCGGCGTCGGCGATGAGGTCGGCGACGACCGGGTGCCGCATCCCACGGGCGAAGGCGACGAAGTCCCGCTCGTCGGCCGACGGCCGGCCACCGCGGGTGCCGGAGAGCGTGACCAGCCACCGGCCGTCCTCGATCGGCATCAGGGCGGCGGTCTGGCCGGGCCGGTCCTGCCCGGGGTCGGCCTGGATGTTCACGATCGGGAACCGGTGCGCCGCCGCGGCCGGGGCCCGGAAGACGCGGGTCGCGTACCGCAGTCCGGAGTCGACGACGTCCTCGGCGACCTCGGGCACGCCGAGCGACCGCAGCCAGTGCGGGGCGCGGGAACCCCGGCCGGTCGCGTCGACGACCAGACCGGCGTCCAGCGTCCGCCCGGTGTCGTCGTCCAGGTCCTCGACGCGTACGCCGGTGACCCGGCGGCGGTCGCCGCGTAGCCCGGTCGCCTCCGTACGGTCCACCAGGCGTACCCCGGGCAGGGCGAGCACCTGCTCGCGGACGACCCAGTCCAGCAGCCCGCGGCTGCAACTGATCACGAAGTGGTCGCTGGTCCAGCGGGGCAGCCAGCCGCCGGGAAGCAGCATGACGTAGCCGTCCGGCAGCCCGATCCGGTGCGCGCCGGCGGCGAGCCACCGGTCGGTGGTGCCGGGCAGGATCGACTCGATGATCCGGGCGCCGCTCGACATCAGGACGTGGGCGTGCTGGCCCTGGGGCAGGCCGCGCCGGGGCCGTGGTCCGGGTTCGAGCCGGTCCCGTTCGACGACGGTGACGTCGCCGATGCGCGGGTGCCGGGCGAGTACGGCGGCGGCGAGCAGACCGGCGATCCCGGCGCCGAGTACGACGGCGGGTGTGGTTGCCATGGCTCATCTCCGTTCGAGGACTGGTCGGTTCGGGTCGCCGTACGCCGGGGTCTCGTCGCCGAGTTCGGCGGTCAGCCGCGACAGCCGGTCGAGGGTCTGGTCCCGGTGCTGGTCCAGCCAGCCGGCCCGGGCGGTCACACAGATGGCGCCGGCGATCTGGCCGTAGCGGCGCAACGGCACGGCGAGGGTGTTCCAGCCGGCGACCGGCGACGGGCCGTAGGTGTGGCCGCTGCCGGCCCGGCCCCGCCCCCCGGTGTCCGCCCCGCCGCGCCGGCCGCTGCCGGCCGGGCCGCCGGCCGCCATGTGCGCCAGGATCAGCCGGCCGGGCGCGTCGACGGTGAGCGGGGCGCAGAACACCATGTCGGTGGCGAGCAGCCGTTCGGCGTCGCTGAGCAGTTCGTCGTGCTCCGGGGCGAAGTACGCCAGGCAGTACCGCATCGGCGGGTCGAGGACGAGGGGAACGTAGAGCAGGACGGACTGGCCGGTGCTCTCCTGGAGTGCGGCCAGGCCGAGCCGGATCCGGCGGGAGACGGCGAGCGGCAGGCTCACCGGCACGGTCGGCTCCTGCGTCGCGGCACCCTGGTCGCGCCACCTGATCAGGGCGTACCGGCCGCGCTGGGCCTTGGTCACGGTCCCGGCGCGGATGCCCGCCTGGAGGATGCGATGGGCGGTCGACGGGCCCAGCCGGGCCTGGGCGGCCACGTCACGCAGCCGGTGCGGCCCGGGGCCGAGCGACTCCAGGGCATCGAGAAGCTCGAAGACCCGGTCGTTTGAGGTTCGTGCGAAATCTAGGCCCATCGTCACGCTGACGTTCTCCTTACGTACTGATGTGTTGAGTGGGCGCGTGGCCGGCCGCGACGGCGGCCGGCCACGCCGCCCGTGCCGTGCGGTCAGAACATTCCGTTGGGGACACGGGCCGTTTCCGGTACGGGCTGCTCCACGTCCCAGTGCTCGATCAGCCGCCCGTCCTCGATCCGCCAGAGGTCGACGACGGCCAGGCCGGGACCGGTGTCGTCGCGCAGCCGCATGTGGTGGTGTACGGCGACCAGGTCGCCGTCGGCGAGGATCCGCTTGATGTCGGAACTGCCGCCGGCGAAGGCGGCCTCGCGCAGGTGGTCGACGTAGGCGTCGCGGCCCGACGGCGCGTCGGGGCTGTGCTGCCGGAACCGCTCGTGGATGAGTTCGGTGACGGCGTCGAGGTCGCGGTGGACGAAGAACTGCTCGTAGAGGCGCCGGACGAGTTCCTTGTTGTGTGCGGGCGTGGTCATGCGGTGTCCCTTCCTTCGACGGGGGTTTCCCAGTGGACCGGCAGCCGGTGCAGGCCATGGAAGTCCATTGAGTCCTTGATCTGCGGCGCCCGCGCCTCGTCGGCGAGACGCAGGCCGGGCAGCCTGCCCAGGAGGCCGGCGAGGGCCGTACGCAGCGTGGTGCGGGCGAGGTAGTGCCCGAGGCACTGGTGCGGGCCGAACCCGAACGCCAGGTGCCGGCGGGCGTCGGCGCGGGCCAGGTCGAGGGTGTCCGGTTCGGTGAAGCGCCGCGGGTCGGCGTTCGCGGCCGGCAGGCCCAGGACGACGCCCTCGCCGGCCCGGACGATCCGGTCGCCGACCTCGATGTCGGCGGTCGCGACCCGGGCCAGCCCGAGCTGGATGATGCTGTGGAAGCGCAGCAGTTCCTCGACCGCGTTCTGCTGCCCCTGCGGGCCGGCGGCCAGGAAGTCCGCGCCGGCCGCCGGATCGTCCAGCAGGGTCCACGCGCTCAGCGCGAGCATGTTCGCCGAGGTGTCGTGGCCGGCGGCGACCAGCAGCACGAGGTTGTCCACCACCTCCTCGTCGGTGAGCCCGCCGGTGGTGACGAGCCGGCTGGCGAGGTCGTCGCGGGCCCGGCGGCGCCGGTCCCCGACCAGGTCGGCGACCAGGGCGGTGATCGCCGCGCTCGCCGCCGCCTTCTGCCCGGCCGAGCGGGTGCCGTCGGTGAGCACGTGGGTGTTGTGTTCGAAGACCTCGTGCGACTCGTAGCCGAGGCCGATCACGTGGCAGATGGTGCGCGAGGCGACCGGCAGCGCGAACCGTTCGACGAGGTCGGCCGGTACCGGCCCGGCCAGCAGGCCGTCGACGGCCCGGTCGACGATGCGGTCCAGTTCCGGTTGCATGCGTGCCACGGCCGGGACGGAGAACTCGGCGCCGAGGACGCGGCGGAGCCGTTCGTGCGCGGCGCCGTCCAGCCCGATCAGCGAACGGCTCAGCGGCGGCACCTCGACCGCCGACCCGAAGGCCGGATAGCCGGGGTGGGTGGAGTCGGAGCTGAGCGCGGGGTGCCGCAGCAGGCGCCGTACGTCGTCGTAGCGGGTGACGAGCCAGGCGGGGCGGCCGCCGGGGAGCACGACCGGGGTGACCGGTGCCTCCTCGCGCCACCGCGCGTACTCCGGTGGTGGCCGCAGCGGGCAGGACCGCTCGGCGGGATAGCGGTTCATGCGGCGGCTCCGGTGAGGGCCTCCACGTCGGTGGCGGCCCGCAGCAGGTGGTGGTCGCTGCCCGGGGCACCGACGAGTTGCAGACCGACGGGATGGCCGGCGGCGGTCCGGCCGCACGGCACCGTGACGGCCGGGCAGCCGGCCATCGGGGCGAGGGTGGCGAGCGGCCAGACCGCGGCGGCCCGGTCCAGGTGCGGCCGGTCCGGGTACGGGCTCGGGCGGTCCGGGACCGGCCACGGCGGTACGCCGAACGTGGGGATGGCGAGGATGTCGTAGCGGCCGAGGAAGGCCGCCGCCGTCCGCCGGAACCCGGCCCGGGTCCGCCGGGCGGCGGCGAGGCGGTCGGCGGTGACGCGCCGGCCGGCGGCCACCTCGGTCCGCAGCACCGGGCCGACGGCGGTGCGGTGCCGGTCGACCCGGTCGCCGTGCAGCAGCGCGGCCCGGTGCGCCAGCAGGGTCAGGCCCGCGTCGTGTACGCCGTCGACGTCCGGCGCGTCCGGCTCGACCCGGTAGCCGGCGTCGGGCAGCCGCTCGGCGGCGCGGGTGCACAGCCGCCGTACCTCGGGGTCGACGGGAACGGTGCCGCCGAGGTCGGCGCTGAACGCGACCCGTGGTTCGCGGGACCAGGCGGGAGCCCGGACGGGTTCGGCGACCATGGCCGCGAACAGCAGCCCGGCGTCGGCGGCGGTGCGGGCCAGCGGGCCGTGGACCTCGAACCCGACCGGGTCGGTGGTGCCGGTGGGCACGAGCCCGGGCGTGGGGCGCAGGCCGACGACGCCGCAGAAGGCGGCCGGTATCCGGATCGAGCCGGCGGTGTCGGTGCCGTGCCCGCACCAGATCTCGCCGGCGGCGACCGCGGCCGCCGCCCCGCCGCTCGACGCTCCACAGGAGACGGTGGCGTCGACGGGGTTTACGGTGCGCCCGGACAGTTCGTTGACGGTGTCGGCGCCGGCGCAGAACTCCGGCAGCGCGGTCTTGCCGACGACGATCCCGCCCCGGCGTTCGATCCGTTCCACCAGCGGGTCGCTGCGGGTCGGCACGTTGTCGCGGTAGGCGGGGGAGCCGTACGTCGTCGGCACCCCGGCGACGTCGACGACGTCCTTCACCAGCACCGGCAGGCCGGCGAGCCAGGCCGGGTGTCCGGCCTCGGCGGCGTCCGCGCAGAGCCGGTGCGCCCGGGCCCGGGCGCGGGCCAGGCAGGCGGTGGTGAGGGCGTTGACGACCGGTTCGGCCTCGGCGAGGCGGACCTCTACCGCGTCGAGCAGTTCGAGCGGGCTCACCTGCCGGTCGCGGAGCGCCTCGACGACCCGTACGGCGCTCAGGCGCAGCAGCTCATCCATTGCCGCCACCGGGAAGCGGCCACTTCGCGTGGGCGGCCCGGCGACCGAACTGGTGCACCTCGGTCCGGAAGCCGGCCGGGACGCGCCGGACGAGTACGTCCGCCGGGTGGTCGAGTTCGACGAACCGGAGGAACCGGGCCGACATCGACATCGGGGTGAAGTACGGGTCGCCGGACTCGGCGACCACCGCCTGCCGCATCGCCTCGGTCAGCAGCATGCCCGGGGTGTGGTCGGTGGGGTTGTCGAAGAAGTTGGCGTGCCCGGGGTCGATCCGCAGCCGGTAGGCCGTGCCGTCGGCGGACTCCCCGCCGGGGGAGAGGACGACGTCGCCGGGGGAGAGGACGACGTCGCGGGGGGAGAGGACGACGTCGCGTTCGAGGGCCCGGCCGACGGTGCGCGGCGCGACGGCCGGGCCGGGCACGACGTCGGCGACCACGACCTCCAGCGGGTCCCGGCCCCGGACCTTGAGGTAGCGGTCGGCCGGCGGCACGACCGCCTGGCCGCCGCCGCTGCCGACCAGGCGGCCGTCGCGGTACATCCGGCACGACACCTGCGTCTGCATGATCGTGTGGCCGTCGGGTTCCTCGTGGTCGCACTCGACGGTGACGACGAGTTCGGTCGGCTCGTCGGTGATCGCGAGCCCGTCCGGCTCGGCGGTGTAGTGCACCGAGCGCATGATCTGCATGGTGGCCAGCGGTACGTCGTCGAGGACGTGGGCGAGCAGCAGCGAGCCCTGCCGGAGGGTCTCCAGGACCAGCAGCGGGTCGTGCCGGGCCGGGTCGAGCAGGCTGTAGTAGCCGCCGAGGCGGGGCCAGACCGCGCCGGCGGTCACCGTCGTCGCGGTCCTGGTCCAGCTGGTGATCAGTACGGTCGTGGTGTCGCCCCGGTCGACCAGGGCGCGGGGCACGGTCTGGTCGAACGTGATGCCGGTGGTCATGCTGTCTCCTTCGGGGTGGTGGTCGGGCCGGATGCGGTGGTGGCCGGGCCGGGGTCGGCGCTGACCGCGGCCGGGGTGAAGCCGGTGCCGGTGTGCCGCAGGCAGACGGCGCCGTGCGGCGGCACCTCGACGGCGACGGCGACGCCGCGCAGTGTGCGGCGGACGGTGACCGGCCGCGCGCCGAGGTTGAACACGAACACGGCCAGCGGCTGCCCGGCGGCGTCGACGTGGACGAACGCCACGGCCGGGTCGGTGTCGGGGTGGGCGTGCCGGGGTGGCGGGAGCAGCCGCAGCAGCGGCGTGAGGTCCGGCGCGTCCGCCCGGAACACCGGCAGCGGGCCGGGCGGGCCGCCGGCCGCCCCGGCGAGCAGCACCACCGGGTGGCCGGCGGCGCGGTGGTCGCGGATCAGTTCCGCCAGCCTCGGGTCCGGGCCGGCCGGTCCGACCGGTACGAGCCAGGGCACACCGGCACCGGCGTCGGCCGCGTTCGTCTCGGTGACCACGTCGAACTGGAACTGGTGCCGCTCCATCAGGTCGACGGCGAGCCCGGCCACGGTAGGCAGCGCGGGCGCGGCCGGGGCGCTGTCGCCGGGCCACGCCTCGGCGCGGGCGACGGCCTCGGGGACCAGCAGGACGGCGTCGGCGGCGAACCGGGCGCCGGCCAGCCCGGCGTGCGGGGCGCGGACCAGGTCGCGCAGCGCGTGCAGGGCGTGCAGGTTGGCGCCGGCGGTGCCGTCCTCGTGCAGCGGGGCACCCGGGCAGTACGGCGGCGCGTAGTCCAGCGGGTCCAGGCCGTCGGCGCGTACGCCGTCGGGGGCGAGGTCGATCAGCGGACCCCAGTGCCCGGTGGCGCAGGCGGTGTAGACGCTGCAACTGCGCGAGCCGAGCGCCAGCGCCAGCAGCGACTGGAACAGCGCGTTGCCGGGGCGGGCGAAGGCGGGGTCGGTCCAGGTGAACCCCCAGTTGTCCTCGACGTTGCTGGACCGGCGGGTCCGTACGCCGAACCAGTGCGACGCGAACGCGGCCCGGGACCTCGCCGGGTTGCCGACCCAGGCGGTGTAGCCCTCGCGCAGGCCGGTCTCGTCCAGCCGGGCGGTACGCAGCAGCCACGCCGCGGCGCCGCCGGCCGGGCCGTCCAGCGCCGGCAGGGGCAGGTTGACCGTCGCCACCCGGCGGGTTTCCGGGGACAGGTCGGCGGCGAGGTCGAGGTACCGCTCGCGCAGCAGTTCGCCGCCGTACCAGGCCCAGGCCGCCCGCAGCGGTGGTGGCCAGTCGGCGGGCCGGGTGTCGCGTACCGTGGCGGCGAGCGCGGAGCCGGCGGCCCGCAGCCGCTGCGCGAATGCGGCGAGCACGGGGGCCGCGAAGTCGTGCGCGGTCGCCGGCCGGTTCGCGTCGCTGTAGATGCCCTCGTTGCCGATCTGGACGGCGACGACCGGCCCGTGCGGGGCGAGCGTACGCGCCAGGACCTGCCGGTCGACCGCGGCCAGCCAGTGCCGGACCTCGGCCCGGAACCGGGGGCAGGACAGGCTCGGCAGCGGCAGCCCCTGCGACGTGACCGGCCGGCCGGCCACGTCGAGGACGGCGGTGTACGCCGGGTCGGTGGCGGGGCTGACCCGGTCGGGCAGGCCGCCCAACTGCACCTCGGCGTGGATGAACGGCCCCGGCTTGAGCAGCACGCCCAGGCCGGCGCTCTGCGCGAGAGCGATCAGCCGCAGCAGGTCCCGCTGCGGTTCGCGGGCGCCGGTGAAGTCGTACCGGCGCGGGGCGACCTCGTGGAAGCGCCACGGCAGGTAGCAGGTGACGACGTCGATGCCGGCGTCGGCCAGCGCCGCCAGGTTCGGCCCCCAGCGGTCGGGGTCGGCGCGGTAGTACGGGTACTCGCCGTAGACGACCGGTCGGGGGCTCATCGGCCACCGCCGGTGGTGATGACGACCTTCATGCCGCTGTACGGCGCGGCCGCGCCCGGGGCGATGCCGAGGGTGTCGAGCGCGTCGGCGAAGTCGTCCAGCCGTACGTGGTGGCTGACGATCCCCTCCAGCGGCAGGTCCCGGGCCAGTTCGACGGCGCGGACGAAGATGTGGCTGTTGTAGTCGCCGGCCCCGATGACGCTCAGCCCGCGCCGGAGCAGGTCGAGGGGGCGCAGGGTGGCGGTCGCCCGCTCGTGGAAGCCCATGACGACGATCCGGCCGGCGTCGTCGGCGATCTCGCAGGCCCGCTCGAGCAGCGGGCCGACGGTGTCGACGACCAGGGTCGCCGACCGGGCGGCGACCAGGTCGGGTTCGGTGACGGTGACCGCGCTGCCGGGGATGCCGGCGAAGTAGGTCCGGGCGGCGGCCCGGCGGTAGGGGTCGGGTTCGGCGAGCCGGGCCCGGGCGCCGGCGTGGTCGGCGAGCAGGGCGACCAGGACGCCGATCGGCCCGCCGCCGAGGACGACGACCTCGTCGCCGGTCCGCAGCCGGCCCGCCGCCAGGTTGTTCATGACGCAGGCGAGCGGTTCGACCAGTACGGCGCGGTCGTAGGACATGCCGTCCGGCAGCCGGTGGAGGAACCGCTCCTCCAGCCGCAGGTGTTCGGCGAAGGCGCCGTCGCGGTCGATGCCGATCTCGTTGCCGGCCTTGTGCAGGCAGAAGTTCAGGGCGCCGCGCCGGCACCACCGGCACAGGCCACAGTAGAGGGTCGGGTTCGCCACCACCCGGTCGCCGGGCGCGAGCGTGGTCACGCCGGCACCGACCTCGACGACCTCGCCGACCGCCTCGTGTCCCATGACCACACCGGGCACGGCCGGGAACTTCCCCAGCAGCACCCCGCGGTCGGTGCCGCAGAAGCCGGTCTGCACGACGCGTACGACGACGTCGTCGGGGGCGGTGACCCGTGGCCGTGGACGGTGGACCAGCCGCAGGGTGCGGTCCGGTTGCAGGACGAGGGCCTTCACGCGAATCCTCCGGAGTGCCAGCGGATGTTGTCGAGCAGGGCGCGGTGCAGCGCCGGGGTGGCCGCCGCGACGCACGACCGCTGACCGGCCGGGTCGACGGCGAGCAGCGGCATGTCGTCCAGCGGGGCGCCGTAGCCGTCGGTCACCGTGACCCCGGCCCGCCGGGCCAGGTAGACGGCGGCGGCGATGTCGTACGGGAAGAGGTGCAGGATGTTGCCCCGGCCGGCCCGGCGGAACGCGGCCTCGGTGCCCGGGTGGTCGCGCAGGATCCGGTTGCCGACGTCGACGAACGCGTCGAGCTGGCCGGTGACGATCCGGGTGATCGAGTACGAGGCGCTGTTGAACACGAACACCCCGCCGGTGTTCGCCGACGCGTCCACCAGGTGCGCGTACGCCTCGCACATCAGGCGCATCGGGTGCCCGTTGAACTCCAGCGACCAGAACATCCGGGTCAGGTCGGTGTTCGGGCTGAGCCGGGGCACCGGCCACGGGTAGCCGGCCGCCTCGACCCCGGTGGTGTCGTCGGCGTACAGCCACGCGCCGGTCTTCAGCTCCAGCACGTGGGCGGCGGTCACGTCGCGCAGCGTCGGCCGGCCGTCGCCGATCGGTGCCGCCGCGATCGAGACGGTGCCCATCTCCAGCCCGGCCGACGCCGGCCGGGTGCCGTCGATCGGGTCGACGACGAGGACGTGGCGGGGGTCGGAGCCGGTGGTCCGGGTTCCCTCGTCCTCGGTGTGCACCGCGACCGGGACGTGCGCGTGGCGGCACACGTACTCCCACACCGCCCGCTCGGCGACCTTGTCGATGTCGAACTGGGCGTCGCCGCCCGGCGCGTCGCCGAGGACCGCCCGCCCGCCGGCCGGGACGATCCCGGCGAGCGCGTCGCGCACCGCCCGTGCGGTGCCGGTGAGCAGCGCCCTCATGTGGCGACCTCGCGCAGCAGGGCGTCCAGGCGGTCGCAGATCAGGTCCGCCTCGTCGAGGGTGAGGATGAGCGGCGGGCGGATCTTCAGCACGTTGCCGTGCCCGTACCGGGAGGTGCGCAGCACCAGCCCGTGCCGCATCCCCCGCTCGGCCAGCTCGCCGGTCAGCGCCACCGCCGGCGCGTTGCCGGGCAGCACCAGCTCCACGCCGATCATGAGGCCGACGCCCCGTACGTCGCCGATCGCGCGGTACCGCCGCTGGAGGTCCCGCAGCCGGGCCATGATGTGGTCGCCGGTGGCGCGTACGTTGGCCAGGAACTCCGGCCGCGCCACGATGTCCAGCGTCACGGCGGCGGCCGCGGCGGCCAGCGCGTTGGCGCCGTACGTGAACGAGTGGTGGTGTGCGGGCAGCCCGGCCAGCCGTTCGCTGGTCAGGATGCCGGCGATCTGGGCGCCGCTGCCGCCGAGCCCCTTGCCGACGGTGATCGCGTCCGGCTCGACGCCGAAGTGCTGCGCCGCGAACATCCGCCCGGTACGGCCGATCCCGGTCTGGATCTCGTCGAAGATGAGCACGATGTCGTGCCGGTCGCAGAACTCCCGCAATCGCGGCAGATAGCCGTCCGGCGCCACCACGTTGCCGCCGTTGCCGGAGATGGGTTCGACGATGACGGCGGCGACCTGACCGCCGCTGGCGTACTCGAGGAAGTCGTCGATCCGGTCCACGCACATCAGCGCGCAGCTCTCCCGCCGCTGTCCGTAGAAACAGCGGAAGCAGTACGGATCGGGAACCTGCACCGAGCCCGGATAGAGGATCGGGAACGGAGCCTTGCGGAATGCGTTCCCCGACATCGACGTCATCATCATCGTCTGTCCGTGGTGGCTGCGGAAAAGCGTCACGACCTCCCGCCGTCCGGTCGCCCGCTGGGCCATCTTGACCGCGCCCTCGTTCGCCTCCGAACCGCCGCCGACCTTGAGGTGGACCTGCACCAGGTTGGGCGGCGACTCCTCGACCAGCCGCCGTACGGTGCGGCTGACCGGGTCCACCTGGAACGTCGAGGTCGTGTGGATGAGGTTCGCGGACTGCTGCCGGATCGCCTCGACCACCGCCGGATGCGAGTAGCCCAGGCTGAGGTTGAACGTTCCGGAAGCGCAGTCGATGTACGCCCGCCCGTCCTCGTCGTACAGATAGATTCCCTCTCCGCGAACCATTCTGGTGTCGCTGACCGGGTAATAGAACGCGTCACGTATTGACGTATCCATTCCACCTCGATTCGGTATTCCAAAACCGCCCGTGGCGGCAATGCCCACCAAGCATGAGTACGGATAACAGTGATGTCAATGAATCATCCGGTTGTTCCGTGAGGCGCCGAAAGGGCGCGCGGAATTCCGCCAGCGGGAAGCATTCCATTCATCTGCGGTCCGGTGTGGATACGGCGGGCCGCCGCCGGTGGCCGCGGAGTCCGTCGGGCGTGCCGCCGGTCGGGGAGCGCCGGGTGCCGGCGGCGGTGCGGGCGCCGGCGGTCGCGACCCCGAGCGGGCGGGGCCGGTGGGCGGAGTGTGTCCCGAGGATTTCCCGGGTCCGGTGCCAGGGCGGGGGTGCGCCCGCCGTGCCGAATCCGTCTACGTGCGACGGTCGTGACTATCCCGGGATTTCGTCGGGTCGGTTTCTCCCATTACCGGTCGTGTCAACAGGTTCCCAATTCCGGGTCCGGTGTGGGACGACGGTCGGAGTGTCGGAGGTCATGTGCGGCGGGTCGGTCGGCCCCGGTGCCCGGCCCGCCGTCGAACCGGCCCGGGCTCGGGCGCCACGGTCCCGGGGGCGGGTCGGCGTCCGGTCGTCGCAGGTGGGCCGGCTCGCGTCGGGCGCGGGCCGGTCGGTCCAGCCCGTCCTCGTGGTGGAGAGATGGGGTGACACAACGGCGCACGGTGGCCGAAACCTCTCGAACCGCTTGTCCCCATCCAATGCGACATATTGACCTGTATCAAGCAGATGTCAAGCCTTGAATGCCCTTTGTGAAGTCCTTGACGGGGTGACCACCCGTACGCAGAATATAGGCGGCCATCGCTTGATGGATCTTGATGGTCAACAATTCAGACTTCCGTTCATATGAACATGAGCAGACAAAGCCGAATCTCGGAATTTCGCCGCAGAGGTTCCGGCGACACGCGACCCGGCCCAATCGACGCGGCACCGGCCTGTGCCGGCCCCGGCCGGACCGGCCCGACGCGAGAAGGAGAGGCACAGTGGACCCGCTGGTCTCCGTCGTCATCCCCTGCTACAACCGGGCCCGCACGGTCGCGCTGTGCGTCGAGTCGGTGCTCCGGCAGACCCACCCGGCCATCGAGATCATCGTGGTCGACGACGCGAGCACCGACGGCTCCGCGATGATCGCCGCGTCCGCCGGTGCCACCGTCCTGCGCCTGACCACGAACAGCGGCCCCGGCGCCGCCCGCAACCTGGGCGCCGAGCACGCGCAGGGCGAGATCCTGTTCTTCCTCGACGCCGACGTCGCGCTCGAACCGGGTAGCGTCGCCGCCGCGGTCGCGGAGCTGTCGTCGGCGCCGGGGCTCGGCGCCATCTGCGGCGTGCTCCGCCCGGAGTCGCTGCTGTCGCACAACCTCATCGCCGAATACCGGGCGTTGCAGATGTACCACTGGTGGCTGGCCCGGGAGGGCCCGATGGAAGGGCTGCACACCGCACTGTGCGCGATGCGCGCCGACGTCTTCCGCGAGCTGGGGCCGTTCAACCCCGACCTGCGGCACACCGAGGCACCGGAGTACGGCTACCGGATCAGGCAGCGCTACGACGTACGCAGCACCGCCGCCATCGCCGGCACACACGACCACGACACGACGCTGCGGGTCCTGCTGCCGAAGGTGTTCCTGCGGGCCCGGGCCAGCGCCTACGAGGTGCGGCCCGGTGAGGTCCTCGGCGGAGCCGCCTCCCGGGTGCTGGCCAGCGGCCTGATCCTCGCCGCCGCCCTCACCCTGCCCCTGCCGCTGATCGTCGGCGCCGCCGGGCTCGCGGCGCCGCTGCTGCTGCTCGCGCTGGCCGTGGCACTCGAGGGCGGCACCTACCGGCGGGTGATGTCCGACCGCGGCGTCCGGTTCGGCCTGCGATTCGCCGCCGTCCACCTGCTCTACCAGCTCACGTCCGCGGCCGGCGCGGCGATCGGGACCGTCGAGCGGATCGTCCGCCCCGCCGCCCGGCGGGCCGCCCCGTCCGTCGGGGTGCCCCGGTGACCGTTGCCCCGCACACCGGCCCCGACCGCCGTACGGCCGCCACCGTGACCGGCGTGCTCCTGCTGACCGTCGCCGTGACGGTCGCGGCGATCGCCGTCGTGCAGTGGGTCGCCGCACGGACCGGAAGCGCCTGGGCGCCCGGGGGCGACCTCGCGGTCTACCGGGACGCCGCCACGGCGGTCCTGGGCGGCGGATCGCCGTACGAGGTCAGCCGGGACGGGTACGGCTTCGTCTACCCACCGTTCGCCGTACTGACGCTGCTGCCCCTGGCAACCGTCGGCCATTCGGTCGGCTACTGGGCCTGGACGGCACTGTCGGCACTGGTCGTACCGGCCGTGGTGTGGCTCCTGGCCGGACACCTGGCGCCCGGTGACGGCCGGCGGCGGCTGCTGCTCTTCGCGGCCGGCACCCTGGCCGTGCTGCCACTGTCGCCGATCGCCGGAACCCTGCTGCTCGGCAACGTCAACATCCTGCTGCTGGCGCTGGTGCTGGTCGACCTGCTCCGGATCCGGGGGCGCCACCAGGGGATCCTGATCGGCGTCGCCGCCGGGCTCAAGCTGACCCCGCTGATCTTCGTCGCCTACCTGCTGCTGACCGGCCGGATCAGGGCCGCGGTGACCGCGCTGGCGACGTTCGCCGCCACCGTCGTGGTCGGGTTCGTGCTCCTGCCGTCCGCCTCGGCCACCTTCTGGGGCGGCGCCTTCGTCGACGGCTCGCGCACCCGGCCGCCGGACGAGGAGGCGTACGGCAGTTCGCTGCGCGGGGCCACGCTGAACCTCCTGCCGGAATCGTGGCATCCGGTGTGGCTGCCGGTGAGTGTGCTGGCGGGCGTCGCCGGCCTGGCCGTCGCGGTATGGGCGAGCCGGCGCCACGAGGAGCTGACCGGAATCCTGGCCTGCGCCGTCACCGGCCTGCTCGTCTCGCCGGTCACCTGGTACGCCCACTGGGTCTGGTGCGTGCCGTTGCTCGCCCTGCTGGCCGCCCGTCCCGGGCGTCAGGTGCCCGCCGTGCTGGCCGCCCGTTCCGGGCGTCAGGTGCCCGCCGTGTTCGCCGCCCGTTCCGGGCGTCAGGTGCCCGTCCTGCTGGCCGCCCGTCCCGGGCGTCCGGTGCTGGTCGGCGGCCTGTGGCTCGTCTTCGCCCTGCCGCTGCCCTGGTGGATCGCGCACGTCGTCGGCTGGGTGCCGCTGCCGGAACAGACCTGGGTGCGGCCGGTCGAACTGCTCTACACCCTGCTCGGGGCGGCGCTGCTGGTCCTGGCCGCGGTCCGGCTGCACCGGACCGGTCCGGATGCCGGTCCGGCACCCCGTCCGGCACGTCCTCCGGCCCCGGACCGCGTGACCGTCGAGGGGAGGCCGTAGATGGCACCGGCGGCCGGGGTTGCGGTGATCGTGCCGAATTTCAACAAGGAGAAGACGCTGCGGGCGTGTTTGGAGTCGGTGTTCGGGCAGTCGTATGTGCCGGTCGAGGTGGTGGTGGTGGATGACCGGAGTACGGATGGTTCGCGGGAGATCGCGGCGGGGTTTCCGTGTCGGGTGGTGGAGTTGCCGGTGAATTCGGGGCCGGCGGCGGCGCGGAATGCGGGGGTGGCGGCGAGTTCGGCGCCGTTGTTGTTCTTTGTGGATTCGGATACGGCGTTGGCGCCGGATGCGGTGGGGAATGCGGTGCGGCTGTTGGTGGGGTCGCCGGGGGTGGGGATGGTGCAGGGGATCTATGACGCGCGTCCGTTGTTCGATGACGGTCCGGTGGAGGCGTACCGGGTGGCGTTCGAGCATTTCTGGCGCCGGCGCAGCGTCGGGCGGCGGCGGGCCGCGACGCTGTTCGCGGCCAGCCTGATCCCGCGTACGGTGTTCGAGGAGGTCGGCGGCTTCGACGAGCGGCTGCGCACCGGTGAGGACACCGAGTTCGGCACCCGGTTGCCCGACCGCTACCACCTCGTCGTCACCGACACCGTCGTCACCCGGCACGACGACGTTGACCGGTTCCTGCCGTTCGTTCGGGAGCAGTTCGGCTTCGCGACGCAGACACCGCTGGTCATGCTCCGCGCCGGCCGGCGGCGCAACGCCGGCACCGGGATGCGGGTGAACGCGTTCTCGCCGACCGGGCTCGTCCTGTCCGGGCTCAGCCTGCTGACCCTGCCGTTCGTCTTCTTCCTGCCGTGGCTGCTGCCGCTGTGGCTCGGCCTGTTGATCGGGTCGGCGGCGACCAGCCACCGGTTCCTGCGCTTCACCTACCGGTTCCGGGGCGCCGCGTTCGCCGCGTACGCGACCGGGATGCACATGCTGCTCTACGCGCTGGCCGTCGTCGGCACCGGAGTCGGCGTGCTGCGGGTCGCGTACGTCGTGGCACGGGGGCGGGCGCGGTGAGCGGGGCCGGCGGGGTTGCGGTGATCGTGCCGAATTTCAACAAGGAGAAGACGCTGCGGGCGTGTTTGGAGTCGGTGTTCGGGCAGTCGTATGTGCCGGTCGAGGTGGTGGTGGTGGATGACCGGAGTACGGATGGTTCGCGGGAGATCGCGGCGGGGTTTCCGTGTCGGGTGGTGGAGTTGCCGGTGAATTCGGGGCCGGCGGCGGCGCGGAATGCGGGGGTGGCGGCGAGTTCGGCGCCGTTGTTGTTCTTTGTGGATTCGGATACGGCGTTGGCGCCGGATGCGGTGGGGAATGCGGTGCGGCTGTTGGTGGGGTCGCCGGGGGTGGGGATGGTGCAGGGGATCTATGACGCGCGTCCGTTGTTCGATGACGGTCCGGTGGAGGCGTACCGGGTGGCGTTCGAGCATTTCTGGCGCAAACGCAGCGTCGGGCGGGACACCGGTGCCCTCTTCGCCGCCACCCTGATCCCGCGCGCAGTCTTCGAGGAGACCGGCGGCTTCGACGAGCGGCTGCGCAGCGGCGAGGACGACGAGTTCGGCACCCGGCTGCCCGACCGCTACCGGCTGGTGGCCACCGACCGGGTGCTGACCCGGCACGACGACGTCGACCGGCTGCTGCCGCTGCTGGCCGAACAGTTCGTCCGCGCCAGCGCGAAGCCCCTGCTCATGGCGCGGACGTGGCGGCGGCAGCGGGCCGGTGCGGCCGGCACCGGCGCCCGGGTCGGCATGATGTCGACCGACCGCTTCCGGCACCTGGAGTGGGCGGCCCAGATCTCGCTGCTCACGTCGGCGCTGGCGCTGGCGACCGTACCGCTGACGGTGGTCGTGCCCTGGCTGGCGCTGACCTGGCCGGTGCTGGGCGCGGTGTTCGTCGCGGCCAACCGCCGGTTTCTCCGGCTCACCCACCAACTGCGCGGGCCGGGCTTCGCCGTGTTCGCCGCCGGGCTGCACGCGTTGTCGTACGCGGCCCTGGTCGCCGGCCTGGTCGCCGGGCTGCCCCGGGCCGGCTGGGTCCTGCTGCGCGAGCGCGCGCACCGGCGCCGGCCGCGGCCGGCCGGGGCGGAGGTGCCGCGATGAACCTCGGTGCGCTGGCCGCCGCGGTCCGCCGCCCCGCGCCGCGCTGGTGGCGTCCACTGTGGCGGGTCGTGGTGGTGGTGTTCACGCTCGTCGTGGTGGCCGCCGTCGTACGGGCACTTGCCGGCCAGGACTGGTCGGTCGTCGCCGTCCTCGGTGAGCGGCACGACGCCGCCGGGATCGCCCTGCTGCTGGCCGCCGCCCTGCTGGCGGCCACGGTCGGCCCGCTGCTGGGGATGCTGTCGTGGCGGGCGGTCCTGCTCGAACTCGGCCCGCCACTCAGCCTGACCCGGATCATGCGCGTCTTCTTCGTCGGCTTCCTCGCCAAGTACGTGCCCGGCAAGGTGCCGGGCATCGTCGCCGCCGTCAAGGTGGCCACGTCCAACGGGATCACCCTGCCCCGGATGCTGGTGGCGGGGACGCTCAGCGCCCTCCTGGTGCACCTGACCGGGCTGACCGTCGGCCTGCTCGCCGGCCTACAGGTGCTCGGCGACCGGGCCGCCTGGCTGGCGCTGGCCGCGCTGCCGGTCGTGGTCGCGGTGGGCTGGCCGGGGCTGCTCGGCCGGGGCGCCCACCTGGTGCTGCGACTGCTCCGCCGGCCCGAGCCCGCCCGGTCGGTGTCCGACCGGGCGGTACGCGTCGCGGTCGGCTGGCAGACCTTGTCGTGGCTGGTCAGCGGCGTGCACCTGTGGATCCTGGCGGTCGCGATGGGCGCCGCGCCCGGCCCGTCGCTGCCGCTGTGCGTCGGCGCGTTCGGGCTGGCGACCGTCGTCGGTGTGCTGGCCGTCGTCGTACCCGACGGGCTCGGGGTGCGCGAGACGGTGCTGACCGGGGCGCTGGCGCTGGTGCTGCCGGTGCCGGCGGCGGTGGTGGTGGCCGTGGCGAGCCGGCTGGTGACCACCGTCGGCGAGGTGGTGCTCGGCGGCGCGGCGCTGGGCGTCGTGGAGATCGTCCATCGGAGGTCGTCCGCATCGGATGCGGCGTTGGCAAGGGAGATGAGCGGCCATGGGCAGGTTGATCGGGATCGAGGAGTGCGAGCAGCTGACGGCGAAGGAGGTGCACGACCTCTACCGCCGCTACGTCAGCCGGTCGCAGGTGTCGCTGATGACGACGTTCGGGTTCGGCCGGGAACTGGTGGAGAAGGCCGAGGGCCCCTGGGTCCACATGCGTGACGGCAGCCGGGTGCTGGACATGTCCGGCGGGGTCGGGGTGCTCAACCACGGCCACAACCATCCGCGCATCCTCGCGGCCCGGACCCGGTTCGCGGAGCAGCGGCGGATGGAGGTGCACAAGGCGTTCTTCTCCCCATACCTGGCGGCGCTGAGCCACAACGTGGCCGAACTGCTGCCCGGCGACCTGTCCGTCTCCTACTTCCCGAACTCCGGCGCCGAGGCCAACGAGGGCGCCATCAAGATGGCGTACAAATACCACGACGGGCGCCGCAACACGATCCTGCGCGCCGACATCAGCTTCCACGGCAAGACGCTCGGGGCGGGCAGCCTGACCGGCTCGGCGGAGAACCACTTCCGGTTCCCGGGGCTGCCGAACGCGGTCGTCTACCCGTACGGCGACGTCGACGCGGTGCGCGCCGCGATCGAGGCCACCCGCCGGCCGGACGGCGGCTGTGACGTGTACGCGCTGATGGTGGAGCCGTACAGCGCGTCGAGCATGCGTTCCTGGTCGGAGTCGGCACTGCGCGAACTGCGGCAGCTCTGCACCGACGAGGACATCGTGCTGATCTTCGACGAGGTCTACACCGGATGGGGCAAGACCGGCAGCCTGTTCTACTTCATGCGCTACGACGGCCTGCTGCCGGACATCCTCGCCTACTCCAAGTCGCTCGGCGGCGGCAAGGCGTCGATCTCCGGCTACACCGCCCGCGAGCGGCTGTTCCGCAAGGCGTACGACCGGCTCGCCGACGTGATCCTGCACAGCACCACGTACTACGGCTTCGGTGAGGAGACCGTGACCGCGATCGAGGCGGTCAACGTGGTCGTGGAGGAGGACTTCCCGGGCCGGGCCCGGGAGATCGAGGCGATCCTCGGGCCAGGGCTGGAGCGGATCCGCAAGTCCCACCCGGACGCGGTCGACCGCGTCGCCGGCGTCGGATCGCTGTTCGGAGTGTTCCTCAACAGCGGCCCGAAGCTGCTCGACCTGGCCGGCAAGCTGGTGCCCGGCTTCAACCGCGACCCACGGTTCGGCACCAAGCTGATCACCCTGTCGGTGATCGCGCACCTCTACCGCGAACACAAGATCATGACGTACTACAGCCCCAACGTCGAGAACCCGCTCATGGTCGCCCCGACCCTGATGGTCGAGCCGGCCGACCTGGAGCACTTCCTCGACGCGCTCGACGCCACGCTCGCGCTGGGGCTGCGCCGGCTGCTGACCGGATTCGTACGGGAGAAGGTGGGGTCCGCGTGGTAGCCGCGACCCGCCGGACCGCGGTGACCGGAGCACCCGGTGACCGCGGTCGGTGACGTCGCACCCGCGCCGACCCGGCGGCGACGACCGCGCCCCGGCGCGCTGATCGCGTTCGGCGCGGCCGGCGCGTGGCTGGCGTTCGTCGCCGCCCACCGGCTGCTGTCCGGCCGGGCCTGGTGGTGGAACCTGCCGGACCTGCTCCCGCCGCTGCTGTTCCTCGCCGTGCCGCTGGCCCTGGCCGCCCTGGTGCCGCTGGCCCGGCCGGCCAGGGCGGTGTGCGCGGCGCTGCTCGCCACGGCGCTGGCGGTCGGCTGGCCGGTCGCCGGCGTCAACCCCGCCGCGCTGTGGCACCGGCCGGCCCCGGCCCCGCCGGGCGCGGTGACCGTCTTCGCCTGGAACACGTGGTACTGGGACCAGCTGCTGGAGACCGGACCGGGCGGCGAGCCGATCCACGACCCCGACCGGCTCTACCGCTTCCTGCACGCGCAGGCGGCCGACGTCTACCTGCTGCACGAGTTCCTCTACTTCACCCCGGAGTGGGACCCGGTCCCGGTGGCCGACGTCGACCGGCTGCGCCGGGAGTTCCCCGGCTTCCACGTCGCGGTCGCCGGTGAACTGCTGACCATCTCCCGGTTCCCGATCACCCTGGAGCGTCCCCTCGACGTACGCCCCTGGCTGGACCACGAATGGCCCGACCTGCCGCCGGCCGGCTCACTGATGCCGGCGTACCACACGGTCAAGACACTGCGCACCGACCTGCTCGTCGACGGCCGGGTGGTCTCCTTCTACAACTCGCACCTGCACGTGCCGGTCGTCGGGCTGCCGGCCCGCTCCCCGGACACCGCCGACGACGGGCTGGCCCGCCACGACCTGCGGCAGGCCAACTACCGCGCCCTGGCCGCCGACGTCGCCGACAACCCGCACCCGATCGTGTTCGCCGGCGACCTCAACACCTCACCGGCGATGCGGCTGCTACGTACGCTGCCCGACCGGCTGGTCGACGCCACCGCCGCGCTGGACTCGCTCTATCCGACCTCGTGGGCCCGCTACGGCCTGCCGCTGTGGCGCCTCGACTGGCTGTTCACCAGCGGCGACGTCGACGTGCACGAATACCGGATGGTGCCGCCGGGCGGCCTGTCGGACCACAGCGGGCAACTCGCCGTCGTGTCGCCGTGAAACCGTCCAGAAAGGACCCCGAGTCGATGACGAACCCCGAACCGCAATACGACCTCACCGTCGCCCTCACCTACTACACGCCGTACATCTCCGGCGTGACCCACACCGCCCGGGTGGTGGCCGAGGGAATGGCCGCCCGCGGCTGGCGGGTCGCGGTCGTCACCAGCCAGCACGACCGCTCGGCGCCCCGCCGGGAGACCCTGGGCGGCGTCGACGTCTACCGGTCGCCGGTGCTCGGCCAGATCACCCGGGCCCAGATCAGCCCCGCCTACCCGGTCGAGGCGGCCCGGATCGCGCGCCGCTCCTCGCTGCTCTACCTCAACCTGCCGATGGCCGAAGCCTCGCTGCTGGCCAGGCTCGCCCACCCGACCCCGATCGTGAGCATGCTGCACATCGACCTCTACCTGCCGCCCGGCCTGCTCAACCGGATCGCGGTCGGCGCCTCCGACGTCACCTCCCGGTCGGCGCTGCGCCGCTCCGCGGCGGTCATCACCAACAGCGACGACCAGGCCCACGCGTCGAAGTTCTGGCCCCTGGTACGGAACAAGGAGTTCCGCCCCATCCCCGCGCCCTGCCTCGACCGCCGGGGCGGCCGGCCCCGCTACCGCCGTACCGGCGGGCTGCACGTCGGCTTCCTCGGCCGCATCGTCGAGGACAAGGGGATCGTCTACCTCGTACGGGCCTTCCGGCAGATCGTCGACCCCGACGCCCGGCTGCTGATCGGCGGCAACTACAAGACCGTGATGGGCGGCGACAACCTCGGCGACATCCGGGCGGAGATCGGCGCCGACAGCCGTATCGAGGTGCTCGGCGAACTGCGCGGGCAGGAGATCGACGACTTCTACGCCTCCATCGACGTGTTCGCCCTGCCGTCGATGGCGGAATCGTTCGGTATCGCACAGGCCGAGGCGATGATGTGCGGCGTGCCGTCGGTGACCTCCGACCTGCCCGGTGGGCGGTATCCGGTCGTCGCGACCCAGTTCGGCACCCTGATCCCGCCACGTGACCCGGAGGCGCTGCGCCGGGCGATCCTGGACCTCGCCGCCATCCCGGCCGACTGGCGGGAGGTCAAGGCCCGCGAGGCGCGCAAGCTCTTCGCCGCCGAGCGGAGCCTCGACGCGCACGAGGAGGTGTTCAACCTCGTCCGGGACCGGGCCGCCCGCCGGGTGCGGTGACCCGGCCTCGGCGGGCATGGGCCGGCGCCCCACGGGTACGCCGAGGGGAGCGAGAGGGGAGACGCCATGGCGAACATCCAGCAGCCGGAGATGCGCCGCAGCGGCGACACGGCGACCACCCGGCAACGGACCCAGGAGCCCCACCCGACGGAGGCGCCCGGCGGCACGCACGACAAGACCGCGAAACGTCCCGTGCCCAAGGGGCAGCGGTCGCCGTACGGCCCCGGCGGCAAGGTGGCCGACGACAAGTCCTGACCGACGGCACGGTAAACGAGCGGCGTCCGGAGTCGGGGCCTGGCAGGATGCCTGCGTGGATCAAGACTCCGGCGCCGGGCTGCTGCACCGGCTGACGTCGTACGTGCCAGACCGCGAGTGGGACGAGCCGGTGGACGACCCACGGGTCCGGCACGACCTCGTGCCCAACGACTCCGACACGCGCCCGCCGCAGATGAAGACGTACCCGGAGGGGTTGCCGGTCGTCACCCTGCCGCGCGACCTGCCCGAACCCGGCGTGCCCGCGACCGCGGTCCTCGCCGGGGTGGAAGGACCGGCGCGCCCGCTCGACGCGGCCCAGCTCGGCCGGGTGCTGTTCCTCGGCGCGGGCGTCGTCCGCAGCATGGAACGCGACGGGCGCCGGGTCTACTTCCGGGCCGCCGGATCGGCGGGCGCCCGCTTCCCGCTGGAGGTCTACACGAGCACCCGCGGCGTCGCCGGCGTGCCCGACGGCGTCCACTGGTACGACGCGGCCGCGCACGCCCTGGTCCAGATCGGCCCGGCGGCGTCCGGCACGGCCACGACACTGGTGGTGACCGGCGTGCCCTGGCGGACCGGCTGGCGCTACGCCGAACGCGGCTTCCGGCACATGTACTGGGACGCCGGCACCCTGCTGTCGCAGCTGTCGGCGGCGGCCGACAGCGCCGGCCTCGCCCCGCGGCTGCGCACGCTCTTCCCGGACGCGACACTGCGCCGCCTCGTCGGCGCCGACGGGGTGCACGAACACCCGCTGGCGCTGCTGACGTTCGGCGACGGCGAACCGGCGACCGGCCCCGGCGGGCCGGCCGCGACGGGCACCCTGCCGCCGGTCGAGTTCCCGCTGGTCACCACCGCCCAGCGGGCGGGGGAGCGGGACGTGCTGGGCGGGCCGTGGCCACCGGCCGCCGCGCTGCCCGACCATCCGCCGTCCGACTCCCTCGACGAGGTCGTGCTCCGGCGTGGCTCCCAGCGCCTCATGGACCGCTCCCGGACCCTGCCACGGGCCGTGCTGGAGTGGTCGATGACGGCGGCGCTGCGCGGGGTGGACATCCCGCACTGGGTGGCCGTGCACGGCGTGGACGGCGTGGAGCCGGGGCTCTACCGGTGGCCCGACCTGTCGACCCCGCTGCGGGCCGGCGACCTGCGCGACGAACTGGAGCGGGTCTGCCTCGACCAGAGCCTCGCCGCCGACGCCGCGTTCGTCGTCATCGCCGCTACGCCACTGTCCACACTCGACGACCGTGGCTACCGTGACGCCCAGTTCGCGGCCGGACTGGTCGAGGGACGGCTGCACCTCGCGGCATACGCCCTCGGGGCCGGCGCCTCCGGCATGACGTTCCTCGACTCGGAGATCCCGGCCCTGCTCGGCGGCCCGGACGACCTCGCCGGCCTGCTCTTCACGTGCGTCGGCGTCCCGGAGTACGCGTCGCGGTCCGGCGGCCGGCCGGGCGCCCCGGTCGA
The DNA here is from genome assembly GCF_040683055.1 of Polymorphospora sp. NPDC051019. Taxonomy (NCBI): domain Bacteria; kingdom Bacillati; phylum Actinomycetota; class Actinomycetes; order Micromonosporales; family Micromonosporaceae; genus Polymorphospora; species Polymorphospora sp. NPDC051019. The sequence continues at coordinate 59,898 of NZ_JBFBCH010000033.1, forward strand.
AGTCCGTTTGATCACGCCCCGCATCGCCGGCTCCTGACCAACGGGCCGGTAGCGGCACGGCGCGGCGCTGTGCGGTGCGGTGCGGTGCGGCGGCGGCGGCATGGCGGGCGGTGCGGCAGTGGCATGGCGCGCGGTGCGGTGCGGTGCGGTGCGGCAGCGGTATGGCGCGGCGCTGTACGGCGCGGTGCGGTAGCGGGCCGTCCGGTCGGCACAGCGAGGGGCTACTGGCGTGCAGGGCGGGGTGTGCGCGCGGTGGAGCGGCGATGTGTGGCCGAGCCGAGGGCGGGGCGGTTCCTGCCGGAAGCGTCAGTGGCCTTCCTTGTTGATCTGAGCGTGAGGGACCTTATCCACGCTCGATAACGTCTCTCACGCTCAGATCAACGGCGTGACCCGTGACCGGCCGCCGTCATTCGGGACATATCGCCCAGGCGTTGGAGATCCCGTTGACGATCTGAGCGTGGGAGGGGTTATCCCAGCCGGATAACCCCTCCCGCGCTCAGTCCGTGAGCCGATCATCGTGGCGGTCGGGGTGCCTTCGGTAGGGCAGGCCAGAACCCGACATGGGCACACCGCATCACGGCCACCCTGCCGCCCGCCGTTCCGCCCGCCTCCCCGCCGCCCGCCTCCCCGCCGCTCGCCCCCCGCTGCTCGACCCTGCCACCCGTCCGGCCGTGCCGCCCGCCTCCCCGCCGCCCGCCTCCCCGCCGCCCGCCTCCCCGCCGCCCGCCTCCCCGCCGCTCGCCCCCCCCCCGCTGCTCGGCCCTGCCACCCGTCCGGCCGTGCCGCCCGCCTCCCCGCTGCTCGGCCCCGCCGGCGGTCCGGCCCTGCCGTCCGGCATCCGCTGCTCGGTGCTGCCGGCGGCTCGGCCCGCCCGCTGTGTCGCATGGCTGCTCGGCGGCCCGATCGCCCGCCGGGCCCGGGCCGTGAGGGCTGGACCGTCCTTCTCCGCGAGTCCACCTCAAGCCCCACGCAGGTCGGTCAGGCAGGCGAGGGCCCGCCATCGCCCGCGGAGTCGCGAGTCGACCGGGCGTCGTCGCGCCGCCTGGAGCCCCAACCGCCGGAGCCCTCAACCGCCTGGGGCCGAACCGCCTGGGGCCGAACCGCATGGGGCCGAACCGCATGGGGCCGAACCGCATGGAAATCCGAACCGCCGTGGAGCCCTAAACCACGCCGCGGGGCGGTCGCTACTGAAGCACGCCGCCGACCCCCTACTGCATACAATCCGCCTCGATCGATGTGAGGTAGCTCTCGGCCTAATGTCGGCTACCGTCCGCTTTACCTGGGCTAACTGTTTCGAGCCGATGAACTATTGACACCCCTGGGGTCGCTGCTTACCGTCAATTGCGTACAACCTCGGGGCGAGGGTGTCACCCAAGCCGCCTCCGGGGACCGTCCCCGCCGCCGTCGTGACAGCCATCGGCCACGGCCGCGGCGGCACTCCACCACGACAAAAGAGCCCCCTGCCGCGCGGGTCGCGGACCTCTGTAGGGAGTGGCATGTTGGTCAGGACTTCCGGAGCCCGCCGGCTCCGTTCCGCGGCCGCCTCGCTGGGCGCCGCCGCACTGCTCGTAACCATGGCCGCCTGCGGCGACGGCGGCGACTCCGCCGCCCCGGGCCCCGTCAACGACGCGTACACCGAACGGGCCGCGACCCTCGTCGAGGCCGGCACGGACGGCCTGCTCTTCTTCGAGGGCAACGAGGCCGACCTCACCCTCGACAAGATCAAGGTCTATCAGGACTGGTCCGGACCGACCGAGTCGGTCAAGCCGGTCCCCGGCGCCAAGCTGGACATCATCGTGTGCCGCATCGGCACCTCCTGCGAAGAGGTCGGCAAGAAGGCGCAGAGCATCGCCCAGTCGCTGGGCTGGACCGCGAACATCCACGACGGCCAGGGCAATCCCGAGGGCTTCCAGAAGGCGTTCGCGACCGCCGCCGCCAACAAGCCCAGCGCGGTCATCACGGTCGCCATTCCGGAGAACCAGGTCGCCGACGGCATCGCCGAACTGCAGAAACAGAACATTCCGGTGGTCGGCGTGTCCGCGATCGACGAGGGCGGGGCGGTCGGTTACGACGCCAACGTGTCCAGCCGGGAGACGTTCCAGGCGGTGCTGGAGGTGGCCAAGGCCGTCGCCGACTCCAAGGGCACCGCGAAGGCCGTTTTCCTGTGGGACGTCGGCTACCCGCACCTGGTCGAGGCCCTGGAGGCCAGTAAGCGCGTGCTCGCCGGCTGCACCGGCTGCCAGTTGCTGGAGGTCAGGGAACGCACCCTCGCCCAGGCGGTCGACCCGATCGAGATGCAGAACATCACCACGTCGCTGCTGCAGAAACACGGCAACGACCTGCAGTACATCTTCACCCCGTACGGCAACGGGGTGGAGTCCATCATCGCCGCGCTGAAGGCCGCCGGCCGCGACGACGTGAAGGTGCTGTCGAAGAACGCCGAACCCGAGCGCCTGGGCAGTGTCGCCACCGGCGACCAGTTCGCCGACTTCGGCGCGGTACGGGGCTGGAACGCGTACGCCGCGATCGACCAGGTCGTCCGGCTGCTGGCCGGGCAGGAACCGCTGCCCGACGCGGAGCAGGGCATCCCGGCCACCATCTTCGTCAAGGACAACGCGCCCGCCGACGGGGTCGTCGACTGGGACAGCTACGTCGACTACGCGCAGCGGTACGAGCAGATGTGGCGGGCCGCCTCGTGACGGCCGCCCCCGCGTCCCTGGCGAAGGGCGCCCGGACCGACGGTCCCGTGCTGGAGGTCGTCGGACTGTCCAAGTCGTACGGCCGGGTCCGCGCGGTCACCGACGTCTCCTTCGACGTACTGCCCGGTGAGATCCTCGGCATCGTCGGCGACAACGGTGCCGGCAAGTCGACCTTGATGAACATGGTCAGCGGCGCGGTCGCGCCGGACAGCGGCGAGCTGCGGATCGCCGGCGACCGGCTGGCGCCGCACACGATCGGCAACGCCCGTGCCCGGGGCATCGAGATGATCTACCAGGACCTGGGGCTGTCCGACAACCTCAGTGTGGTCGAGAACGTCTTCCTCGGCCGGGAGTGGACGGCCGGGCCGCCCGGTCTGCCGGTGCTGCGCAAGAAGGCGATGCGGGCCCGCACCCGGCAGGTGCTGGAGCGGCTCGGTATCGACCTGCACGACATGAACGTGCTGGTCGAGGGGTTGTCCGGCGGCCAGCGGCAGATGGTGGCCATCGCCCGGGCCCTGGTGACCGAGAACGAGCCGCGCGTGATGGTGATGGACGAGCCGACGGCGGCGCTGGGCACCACCGAGTCGCAGGGCGTCAACGACCTGATCGTACGGCTGCGCGACCGCGGCTACGCGGTGATCGTCATCAGCCACCGCATCCCGGAGGTGCTGGCCCTGGCCGACCGCCTGCTCGTCATGAAGGGCGGCCGGCGGGTCTACCACGGGCCGACCGGCGCGCTCGACGTCGAGCGGTGCGTGCAACTGATCGTCCGGGGAGCCGACGCGCTCGGGAAGGAGGAGCCGGCGTGATGGAGACGGTGACGAAGACGCCACCGGACCGGGCCGTGGTCCGGCAGAGCGCCGACCGGTCGCGCCAGGGTGCCGGCGAGCGCGCCGTCGAGGGCGTCAGCCGGTACGGGTTGGTCGGCCTGCTCTTCCTGGTGATCGCGGTGTTCTCGGTGGCCAGCCCGGAGACGTACTTCACGACGACGAACTTCCGGCTGATCCTGGTCAACCAGACGGTGACCGTGATCGTCGCGCTGGCGGCGACGCTGCCGCTGCTCGCGCACTACCTCGACGCCTCGGTCGGCCCGATGCTCGGCCTGGCGCAGGGGGTGAGCGTCTGGCTGATCGCGGTGCAGGGCGTGCCGATCTGGCTGGCGCTGGTCGCGGTCCTGGTGCTCGCGGTCGCGGTGGGTCTGCTCAACACCCTGCTGGTGCTGAAGTTCGGGATGTCGTCGATCATCGCGACGCTGGCGACCGGCAGCCTGCTGATGGGCAGCCTCTACATGATCACCGGTGGTCGGGTCATCTTCCAGAACGTGCCGGAGAGCTTCACGAACATCGCCCGTGGTGACCTGGCCGGCATCCCGCTGCCGCTGATCTATCTCACCGTCCTGGTGGTGCTGCTGGAGTTCCTGGTCGTCTGGACCCCGTTCGGGCAGCGGCTCTACGCCATGGACGGCAACCTGCGGGGCGCGGCCCGGGCCGGTATCGACGTCAACAGCTACACGATCCGGGCGTTCGTCGGCGCCGCCGTACTCGCGTCGATCGCCGGGGTGCTCCTCGCGTCACGGGTCGGCTCCGCCCAGCCGACCGTCGGCGAGCAGTTCCTGCTGCCGGCGTTCGCGGCGGCATTCCTCGGCGCGGCCGTGCTGCGTCCCGGCCGGGTCAACATGCTCGGCACCGTCATCGCCGCGTACTTCGTCAGCTTCACCATCGCCGGCCTGCAACACCTCGGTGCCGCCACCTGGATCGAGCGCATCTTCAACGGGCTCGCCGTGATCGTCGGTGTCTCGCTCGCCGGCTTCGCCGTACGGCGCCGGCGGCAGCTCGCCGTACGGCATGTCGAGCGGCTGGAACGGCAGTCACCGCGCGGCAGCTGACGCGAACCCCCAACCCTTCGGACACGGAAGCTGGGTCATGAAGAACGACTACTTCGTTTTCGACAACGCCATCCACATGTACAAGCTCACCGACGACAACCTCGACGAGCGCACCGGCGGACGCAAGTCGACGAACGCCCTGGTCGAGTACGCGAAGCTCTACTCCCGGCCCGGATACCCGTACGACGACATCTCCGGGCGGGAACTGTCGGTCGAGGACGCCCACCGGCTGATGTTCGACGAGTCCGACACCGACATCGCGATGGCGCAGACGGTGCCGAGCCACGGCGGTTGGAAGCTGGGCTTCTCCCCGGCGGAGAACAACTACAAGCTCAAGGAGGCGTACCCCGACCGGGTGCTCTTCTGCGGCGGCGTCGATCCGATCACCCACGGCCGGTACGGCGCGGTCAAGGAGGCGATCCGGCAGATCACCGAGTGGGGTGCGGTCAGCTTCAAGTTCTACCAGGCGCACTCCGGCGGCGTGTCGTGGCGCATCGACGACCGGCAGGTGGCGTACCCGATCTGGGAGGCGTGCCTGGAGAACGGGGTTACCAACGTGCAGTTCCACAAGGGACTCGCGTTCAACACCCAGCACATCATCGACCTCGCCCCGTACGACCTGGAGCGGGCCGCGCAGGACTTCCCCGAGATGACGTTCATCGTGCACCACCTCGGTGAGCCGTTCATCGACGAGACCATCAACATCGCGTCCCGGTACGAGAACATCAGCCTCGCGCTGACCGCCTGGATCAACCAGTACCCGGTGGCGCCGAGGGCGGCGCTGCACGCGATCGGCAAGTGCCTCCTGCATGTCGGCGAGGACCGCCTGCTGTGGGGCTCCGAGGCGTTCGTCTGGCCGAAGGTGCAGGCGTACATCGACCTGTTCGCCGACATGACGATGCCCGAGGACCTCCAGGACGGCTACGGCTACCCGGAGCTGACCGACCAGGTCAAGGCGAAGATCTTCGGCCTCAACTTCGCCCGGATCATGGGCATCGACGTCGAGGCGAAGAAGGCCGAGCTGTACGGCCCGCCGAGCCCCAAGGGCAAGAAGGCGAAGAAGAACAAGAAGGCCGGCTCCCATGGCAAGTAGGAAGAAGACCGCGCGCGCCGCCGACCGGGCCCTCGACGGCAAGGTGCGCCAGCTCGTCGAGGCGCACGGCGGCGGGGTCACCGTCGACGTCGGCGCCGACGGCGACGCGCACGTGACGTTCCACGGCCGCTGCGCGGCCTGCCCGTCCGCCCCGGTCACCATGGGCTCTCTCGTGACGCCGGCACTGCTCCGGGTCGAGGGCGTCCGTACGGTCTCCCGGCGCGGCAACGTGTCCCGCTTCGCCGAGGCCCGCATCGCGGCGATGTTCGGCCTGGACACCGTGGAGGGCGACCGATGACGGCCCCGGCACCGGAGCAGACGTTCGCGGACGGCCCGCTGACCGGGGTCCGGGTCGTCGAGGCCGGCGTCCTGCTCGCCGGCCCGTTCTGCGGGCAGCTGTTGGGCGACTTCGGCGCCGAGGTCATCAAGGTCGAGGAGCCGGCGAACGGCGACCCGATGCGCCAGTGGGGACGCGAGAAACCGCACGGCAAGTCGCTGTGGTTCCCGGTCGTGGCCCGCAACAAGAAGTCCGTCACCTGCAACCTCCGGGTGCCCGACGGGCAGCGGGTGATGCGGGAACTGCTCGCCCACGCCGACGTCTTCGTGGAGAACTTCCGGCCCGGCACCCTGGAGCGCTGGGGCCTCGGACCCGAACAGCTCCACGAGATCAACCCGAGGCTCGTCGTCGTCCGGGTCACCGCGTTCGGCCAGGACGGCCCGTACGCCTCCCGCGCCGGGTACGGCTCGATCGGCGAGGCGATGGGCGGCATCCGCCACGTCACCGGCGACCCGTCGACCCCGCCGAGCCGGATCGGGGTCAGCCTCGGCGACTCGCTCGCCGGCACCTTCGCCGCGCTCGGCGCGATGATGGCGCTGCGGGTCGCCGCCGGCACCGGGCGGGGCCAGGTCGTCGACAGCGCCATCTACGAGTCGGTGCTGGCCCTGATGGAGTCGCTGCTGCCGGAGTACGCGCTGACCGGCTACGTACGGGAACGGACCGGCTCGATCCTGCCGAACGTGGCCCCGAGCAACGCGTACCCCACCCAGGACGGCGCGACCGTGCTCATCGCCGCCAACCAGGACACGGTGTTCCGCCGGCTGGCGGCCGTGATGGGCCGGGCCGAACTCGCCGACGACCCGCGCTACGCGTCGCACGCCAAGCGCGGCGAGAACCAGGCGGCGCTGGACGAGCTGATCGCCGCCTGGACCGGGAAACTCGACCAGCACCCGCTGCTGGAGCTGTTGCACGCGGGCGGTGTGCCGGCCGGATCGGTCTACACGGCCCGGGAGATGCTCGCCGACGAGCACTTCGCGGCCCGGGAGGCGATCGTCGAACTGCCGCACCCGGACTTCGGCCCGTTCCCGATGCACAACGTGGCACCCCGGCTGTCCCGGACACCCGGCCGGTTGCGCTGGGTCGGCCCGAAGCTGGGCGAGCACACCGACGAGGTACTGCGCGAGGTCGTCGGCCTCGACGACGAGCGGATCGCCGCGCTGCGCGCCGGCGGAGCCATTTGAGCCGCCCCGGCGGCGGAGCCATCTGAGCCGCGCAGCGGCGGAGCCATCTGAGCAGAGGAGAAAAATCATGTCCAAGAAGGCGATCGTGGTCAAGAAGCAGACGATCTCGCTGCGCGCCGCCCGCGCGGTGATCGCGGCGGCGGTGGCGAAGGCCGAGGAGATGGGGTTCGCCGTCACCGTCGCGGTGGTCGACGAGAGCGGCGTCCTGAAGGCGTACGAGCGGATGGACGGCGCCGCGCTCGTGTCGGTGCAGCTCGCGCAGGACAAGGCGTACACGTCTGTCGGGTTCGGCCTGAGCAGCGACGGCTGGTACGACTTCATCAAGGAGGACGGCCCGCTGGCGATGGGTGCGCCGAGCGGGATCGACCGGCTGGTGACGTTCGGCGGCGGCTACCCGATCAAGGTCGACGACGTGGTCGTGGGCGGCATCGGCGTCAGTGGCGGCCACTACACGCAGGACATGGAGGTCGCCAAGGCCGGCCTGGCGGTGCTGTCTTGAGCCGTACGCCGGCCGGCCCGCCCGTCGAACTGGTCGAGGTCGGCCCCCGCGACGGTCTGCAGAACCACCCGACCCATCTCGGCACGGCCGACAAGGTCGCGCTGGTGCGCCGGGCGGTCGCCGCCGGCACCCGGCGGGTCGAGGTCACCAGCTTCACCAACCCGGCCAAGGTGCCCCGGCTCGCCGACGCCGAGGCCGTCATGGGCGAGGTCGCGGGCGACGCCGGTCTCGTCTCGATCGGGCTGGTGCTCAACGAGCGCGGCCTCGACCGGGCGCTGGCCGCCGGCGTCGACGAGGTCAACTTCGTCGTCGTCGCCAGCGACACGTTCAGCCTGCGCAACCAGGGCAAGCCGACGGAACCGGCGGTGGCCGAGGTACGCCGGCTGCTGCCCCGGGTCCACGACGCCGGCCGGCGGGCGTCGGTCACCGTGGCGGCCACGTTCGGCTGCCCGTTCGAGGGCGAGGTGCCGTTCGACCGCGTGCTGCGCATCGTCGACGCGCTCGGCGCGGCCAACCCCGACGAGGTGGCGCTCGCCGACACGATCGGGGTCGCGGTGCCGTCGGCGGTCGGGGCGGCGTTCACCGCCGTCCGCTCGGCAACCGGCGCCGACCTGCGCTGCCACTTCCACAACACCCGCAATCTCGGTACGGCCAACGTGCTCGCCGCCGTCGCGGCCGGCGCCCGCGCGGTCGACGCCAGCATCGGCGGGATCGGTGGCTGTCCGTTCGCGCCCGGGGCGACCGGGAACGTCGCCACCGAGGACGTCGTCTACGCGCTGGAACGCTCCGGCTACCGCACCGGGGTGGCGCTGGACGCCGCGATCGACAACGCCCGGTGGCTCGGCGACGTCCTCGGCGCCGACGTGCCGGGCCTGCTCAGCCGGGCCGGCGGGTTCCCGTACCCGGCCGTCCCCGACCGGAAGGAGGCCGCGTGACCGGCGGAAGCGGCGAGGTCGACCTGACCGTCCGCGACGGCGTCGCCGTCATCACCCTCGACGCCCCCGGGCGCCGCAACGCGCTGACCGTGGCGATGGCCCGCGACCTCGCCGATGCCGCCGCGACCGCCGACGCCGACGCGTCGGTGGGCGCGGTCGTCGTACGTGGCGCCGGCGGCCACTTCTGCGCCGGCGCCCACCGGGCGCTGCTCGCCGCCGTCGGTGCCGATCCGGCCGACGACGCCAACTACCGCGACCTCGGCACCGTCTACGACTCGTTCGTCCGGGTCGGCCGGCTCGGCGTACCGGTGGTCGCCGCCGTCCGGGGCTCGGCCGTCGGTGCCGGCGTCAACCTGCTGCTCGCCGCCGACGTGCGGGTCGTGGCCCGCGACGCCCGCATCCTCGCCGGCTTCGGCGCCATCGGACTGCATCCCGGCGGCGGCCACCACCTGCTCGCCGCGACCGCGCTGGGCCGCCAGGGCGCCGCCGCCTTCACCCTGCTCGGCCAGGAACTCGACGGCGTACGCGCCGTCGACGTCGGCCTCGCCCTCGAGTGCGTCGACGACGCCGAGGTCGACGAGCGGGCGTACGCGCTCGCCGTCCCGGCCGCCGCCGATCCCGAGCTGAGTCGCCGTACGACGGCGTCGTTCCGGCGCGCCGTCGACCCGTCACCGTCGCGCTGGGAGCTCGCGGTGGAGGCCGAGCGGGCGGCCCAGATGTGGTCGCTGCGGCGCCGGGCGGCGCGGCCGTGACGGCGCCGCTGTCGGGGATCCGGGTCCTCGATCTGACCAGCACGTTCTCCGGCCCGTACTGCACGCTCGTGCTGGCCGACCTCGGTGCCGAGGTGGTCAAGGTCGAGCCGCCCGGCGGCGACATCGCCCGCCAGCTCGGCGCGGCGCGGACCCCGGGCCTGGCCGCGGTGTTCCTCAACATGAACCGGGGCAAGAAGAGCGTCGTACTCGACCTGAAGTCGGCCGACGGCCGGGCCACGGTCGGCCGCCTGGTCGGCACCGCCGACGTGGTGGTGCACAACATGCGGCCCCGGGCCGCCCAGCGGCTCGGACTGTCCTACGAGGACTGTGAGCGGGTCCGGCCGGACGTCGTCTACTGCGCCATCCCCGGCTTCGGCGGCACCGGCCCGCACGCCGACCGGCCGGCGTACGACGACGTCATCCAGGGTGCCGCCGGCATGGCCGCCCTGCAGAGCGTCAACCAGGACCGGCCCGGCTACGTCACCACCCCACTCGCCGACAAGATCGCCGGACTGACGGCGGCGGTCGCCGTGCTCGCCGCCCTGCGGCACCGGGACACGACCGGGGCCGGGCAGCGGGTCGAGGTGCCCATGTTCGAGACGATGGTCGCCTTCGGGCTGCTCGAACAGCTCGACGGCTGGACCTTCGACCCGCCGACCGGGCCACCGCTCTATCCGCGTACGGCGGCGGTCAACCGGCGGCCGTACGCGACCGCCGACGGTCACCTCTGCGTGCTGCTCTACACCGAGGAGCAGTGGCGGCGGTTCCTCGACCGGGCCGGTCGCGCCGACGTGCTCACCCGGCCCGAGTTCGACACCGTCGGCAGACGGATCGCCAACGCCGACGCCCTCTATGCCATCGTCGCCGAGATCCTGCGGGAGCGCCCGACCGCGCAGTGGCTGGCCGTACTCGACGAGATCGACGTCCCGTGCGCGCCGCTGGCCGGCTACGAGGACATCCTGTCCGAGGCGTACCTGCACGAGAGCGGGTTCGTGTCGACCGTCGAGCACCCGGTCGCCGGGCGGTTGCGTCAGATCGGGTCACCGATGGCGTTCTCCCGCACGCCGGTGGTCGCCGGACGGCACGCGCCGACCCTCGGCGAGCACACCGCCGAGATACTTGCCCAACTAGACGGGGTGACGCCGTGAGTTGCCCTGTGTCAAGCCGCCACCTGATGATCTTGTGTGAGCAGGTGTTGGAGGGCTCGGTGGCGGTCCGGGTCGTAGGGGGTGTTGGTG
>NZ_JBFBCH010000034.1:0-67107 GCF_040683055.1 Polymorphospora sp. NPDC051019
AACCGCAAAACCGGCTACACCCCCGAGTCCAAAACCCCGCTGGGGGGGGGGGGGGGGGGGGCCCCCCCGCCCCCCCCCCACGGCCGACCCGACCCGCGACCCGCCACCGACCTGCCGGCCGACCAACGAGAGGTTCCGATGAAAGTCGACGCGCCGTCCCACCCGCCCGTGGCGGCGCCGCGGGGGCGAGCGCGTCCCCGCGGCCGCCGGGCCCTGCTCGGCTGGCTCTACGCGACACCGACCACGCTGTTCGTGGTGGCGCTGTTCGTCGTCCCGCTGCTGCTCGTGGTCAGGATGTCGCTGTCGAGGTGGCCGCTGCTCACCGGCGACCAGGGCATCAACGCCCCCGACAACTTCGTGAAGGCGATCAACCACCGCTTCTTCACCGACTCGGTGGTGTTCACCGTCAAATACACGGTGCTCGCGACCGTACTGCTCCTGGCGCTTGGTCTGGGGCTGGCCCTGCTCGTGCAGGAGTCGAGCCGGTGGAACAACCTGCTCCGGGCGTCGTTCCTGATCCCCAGCGCCCTGGGCCTGGCCTCGGCGTCCCTGCTGTTCTACGTCCTCTACTCGCCGTACGCGAGTCCGCTGGCGCCGGTGATGGACAGCCTGGGCATCACCTTCCTCGGCTCACCCAACGCCGCCCTGTTCTCGACGATCTTCCTCATCGTGTGGCGCTACGCCGGCTTCTACATGGTGCTCATGCTCGTCGGCCTGCAGGGCATCCCGGCCGAGGTGTACGAGGCCGCCCGCTCCGACGGCGCCACCCGGTGGCAGATCTTCCGCAAGATCACCCTGCCGCTGCTGCGCCCGACGCTCGCCCTGACCACCGTGCTCTGCGTGACCGGCTCCCTGCTCGCCTTCGAGCAGTTCTACATCCTCACCAAGGGCGGCCCGGACAACAGCACGATCACCGTCGTCCAGCTCATCTACATGGTGGCCTTCCAGGGGCAGAACGACCTCGGGGTGGCGGCGGCGCTGTCGGTCATCGTGCTCCTGGCCCTGATCCTCATCAACGCGCTGCAGATGCGCGCCTTCCGGTCCGAGGAGAGCTGAGCCGATGGCCGTGGTTTCCGATTCCACCTCGACGACCACCGCCGGCGGGCCACCGCCGGCCCCGGCGCCGGCCGGTCGGCCCCGGCGGGCCGGGTCGTCCGGTGTCACCATCGCCGGAATCGCCTTCCGGACCCCGTACTGGGTGCTGACCGGCGCGGTCGGACTGATCTTCCTGGCCCCGCTGCTGTGGACGGCGGTCGCCTCGGTCTCTCCGCAGGCCGGCACGAACCAGGTCGACGGCTGGGGCTTCGGCAACTACGTCACGCTGGCCAACTACCAGGCCGGCGTCTGGCGCTACCTGGCGAACTCGACGTTCGTCTCGCTGCTCACCGTCGCCCTCACGCTGCTGATCTCCCTGCTCGGCGGCTACGCGTTCGCGCGGTTCCGCTTTCCCGGCCGCAACATCCTCTTCCTGCTCACCCTCGCGATCCTCATGGTCCCGTACGCGACCCTGCTGATCCCGCTCTACGTGCTGCTCAACGAGGTGGGACTGGAGAACTCGCTGGTCGGCGTGGCGCTCGTGCTCACCATGTTCCAGCTGCCGTTCTCCACCTTCCTGATGCGGATCTCCTTCGAGGCGGTGCCCCGCGAACTCGACGAGGCGGCGCTGGTCGACGGCTGCTCCTCGTTCAGCGCCCTGTGGCGGGTGCTGCTGCCGGCGGTGAAGCCGGGCCTGATCACCGTCGGGCTGTTCGCCTTCCTCGCCGCCTGGAACGACTTCATGGCGCCGCTGATCCTCATCAACGACACCGAACGCATGACCCTGCCGCTCGCCGTGTCCAACCTGCGCGGCCAGGTCCAGGGCGTCGTCGACTACGGGGCGACCGAGGCGGGCGTCGTCGTCCTCGCCCTGCCGTGCATCGTCCTGTTCCTGCTGCTCCAACGACACTATGTGCGCGGCTTCATGTCCGGCGCCCTGAAGGGATGACGATGACCGGCACCGCACCCACGGCCGCGCCCGTCCTGCCGAACCGTGGCCGGTTCCGGCCGCTCGGGCTGGCGGAAGTCCGGATCACCGGCGGCTTCTGGGCCGAGCGTCAGTCGGTCAACGCCACCGCGACCCTGGGGCACATCGAGCACTGGCTCGAGCGGGAGGGCTGGATCCGCAACTTCGACCTGGCCGCGCGCGGCGATCTCGGCCACGGCCGCCGGGGACGCGAGTTCTCCGACTCGGAGGTCTACAAGTTCCTCGAGGCGATGGCCTGGGAGATCGGCCGTGGCGGCGACGCGGGTCTCGAGTCGAGGTTCCGCGCCGTGGTGCGGCGGGTGGCGGCGGCGCAGGAGCCCGACGGTTACCTGAACACCAAGTTCGGCCGCCGCGGGCAGGAACCGCGCTGGTCCGACCTGGAATGGGGCCACGAGCTGTACTGCGTGGGTCATCTTCTGCAGGCCGCGGTCGCCCGGGCCCGGACCCGGCCGGGCGCCGACGACGGGCTGCTCGAGGTGGCCCGCCGGGCCGCCGACAACGTGTGCGAGACGTTCGGGCCGGCCGGCATCGACGGCCTGTGCGGACATCCCGAGATCGAGACCGCGCTGGTCGAGTTCGCCCGCACCACCGGCGACGACCGCTACCTCGCCCAGGCCGCTCTCTTCGTCGACCGGCGGGGCCACGGCCGGCTCAGCGACATCGAGTTCGGCCGGGAGTACTTCCAGGACGAGATCCCGGTCCGGCGGGCGACCGTTCTACGTGGACATGCCGTACGGGCGAACTACCTCGCCGCCGGCGCCGTCGACATCGCCGTCGAGCTGAAGGACGCCGCCCTGCTGGACGCCGTACGCGACCAGTGGCGCAGCACCGTGGCCCGGCGCACGTACGTGACCGGCGGGCAGGGCTCCCGGCACCAGGACGAGGCGTTCGGCGGTGACTGGGTGCTGCCGCCCGACCGGGCCTACTCCGAGACCTGCGCCGGCATCGGCTCGGTGATGTTCGCGTGGCGGCTGCTGCTCGCCGACGGTGATCCCCGCTACGCCGACCTGATCGAGCGGACCCTGTTCAACGTGGTGTCGACGTCGCCGTCGGCGGACGGCCGGAGCTTCTTCTACACCAACACCCTGCACCGCCGGGAACTCGGCACGGAGCCCGACGCCGACCGGCCCAGCCTGCGGGCGGCGGCGTCGCTGCGGGCGCCGTGGTTCGAGGTCTCCTGCTGCCCGACCAACGTCGCGCGCACCCTGGCCAGTCTGACGTCGTACGTCGCGACGGCCGACGACGAGGGGCTGCAGCTCCACCAGTACGTGCCCGGCACCGTCGCGTACCGCCTCGCCGACGGGCGGGAGCCGCGGGTGACGGTGGCGACCGGCTATCCCCACGACGGGCGGATCCGGGTGCGGATCGACAGCGACGACGACCGCCCCTGGGCGCTGTCGATGCGGGTGCCGGGGTGGGCGGTGCGGGGTGCGACGGTGACCGTGGACGGGCGGACCCGGCCGGTCGGCCCGGGGGTGGTCACCGAGCGACGGGTGTGGCGGCGCGGCGAAGAGGTCGTCCTGTCCCTGCCGGTGGCGCCCCGGTTCACCTACCCGGACGCCCGCGTCGACGCGGTCCGGGGCTGTGTCGCGGTGGAGCAGGGTCCGCTGGTGCTCGCCCTGGAGTCGGTGGACGTCGCGGGCGTCGACACGGTCGACGACCTGTACGTCGACACCGGTCACCCGCCCCGCCTGGTCGACGGTCGGGTGACCGTGCGCTGCCGGCCCGTCCACCAGCGCGACCTGGACTGGCCCTACCACGCCGACCCCGCGCCGGCGCCGGCGGACGCGGCACCCGACGAGGTGCCGCTGGTCGAATACCACGCCTGGGCCAACCGTGGCCCCTCGACGATGCGGGTCTGGCTGCCGACCGCCGGGTGACCGCCGGTGGCCCCTGGTGCGGTCCGGGCCACCGCCGGATGTTAGCGCTAACGCGCCTTCCGTCATCCACACATCACATGCCGCTCGGACCACCGCCAAGGTGCGGCGCTGGTGGCACCGCAAACGCCCGCCGCACCGGTACAGGAAGGAAGAACATGAGCCGTAGACGCGTGAGAAGGGTGCCCCTGTGGGTCGCCCTGGCCGCGCTGGTCGTGGGAGGAGGGGTCGGCGTGTCGTCTCCGGCGCACGCCGCCAGCCCGATCCTCCCCGGCAACGAGGGTGATGTCGGTGTCTACACCAACGGACAGAACCACGTCATGGAGATCGGCGATCCCACCTACAGCAACGCCGGGGACGTCGCCAACCAGCTGCGGCCCGGTGTGCCGTTCACCGCGGCCAACATGCACCAGTCGATCTTCGAAAAGGATCTCGCCGCCGGCGGCACCGACTACTACCTCGACCGCGTTCTCGGCGTCCACGGAACCCTCGGGTCGGCGGTGCTGATGACCCGGGGCCGCACCCTCTACATGCGTGGCGCGAGCAACAACAACTTCACCACGATGGGCTTCGCCGGCAGTGCCTACGTCGGCGGCCCGAACAACCTCGGCAACCTCTACACCGTCACGGTGCCCGGCCAGACCGTCGCCGAGGTCAACGCCAACCGGTTCAACGCGCCGAGCCACGCCAGGAGCCGGTACACGATCGGCGGCACCGGCGTCACCGCCGACCTGACCAAGTTCATCACCTACGACAACGTCGCGGTCACCGCCATCGACTTCACCAACCCCGGCGGCGCCCCGGCCACCTTCACCGTCCGGGCCGCCTCGCCGCTGGCGACCCAGGCCGGCGCGGGTCCGGCCGAGCTGACCGGCACCCGCACCATCACCAGCGGCTCCAACAACGGCACCATCGACACCCCGTGGGACACGATCCGGGTCGACCTGACCGGTGCCGGGTTCACCCGTACCGGCGCCAACCTCGACCGCGAGGTCACCGTGCCCGCCGGTGGCACGGTGTCGCTGGCGGTCGTCGGCGCCGTCTCCTCGGCGACGCTGCCGCAGACGGTCGAGAGCTACCGGCAGTACGCCGAGATGGCCCCGGGGCAGGCCGTCCGCACCGGCATCACCGAGTTCAACCGCCGCTGGGCGCAGGACGTGCCGTACATCGACGTCCCCGACCCCGCGCTGGAGAAGGCGATCGTCTACCGCTGGTGGGGCGAGCGGTACAACTCGCTGGACGCCAACGCGTCCGGCCACGTCTACCAGTACCCGACGACGATCGAGGGGGTGAACCTCTACCAGAACGCCGTCGCGCTGACCCAGCCGATGCACCTGCAGGACACCAAGTGGCTGCGCACGCCCTACCTGCCGTACGGGCAGATCCTGAACATCGGCGAGTTGTCCGGCTCCTCGGCGTTCCTCGACAGTCCGGGGCACACCAGCTGGAACAACCACTACTCGCAGTACCTCGGCACGGCCGGGCTGGAGGCGTACAACGTGCACGGCGGCGGGCCGGACATCGCCCGCAGGTTCGCGCACTACTTCGAGGGTGACGGGGTCGGCCAGCTCGAGCACTACGACGGCAACGACGACAAGCTCATCGCCTACTCCAGCAACTACATGCCGGGCAACGACTCCGACGCCATCACCTTCGGCTTCCCGCGGGTGAACGGCGGCGCTCCCGGCGCGGCCACGATCGAACGTCCCGAGTCGGCGTACGTGTGGGGCGCGTTCGAGGCCGCCCGCCAGCTCTACCAGATCTCCGGCGCCGACCAGGCCAAGATCGACGAGATGGGGGCCAGCGCCGACGGCATCCGCGACGCGATCCTGGACCGGCTGTGGAGCCCCGACATGCGGATGTTCCTGGCCGGCACGTCGCACGGCGCCACCAGCGCGGCCAGCTCCAACGGCCGGCCCAACCCGCTGCCCGCCTCGGCCCGGGACCTGATCCCGGCCAAGGAGTCGAACCTCTACGACGTCTACGCCGAGAACCTGATCCCGTTCGACCAGTGGCAGACGTACGTCGACGGGTTCCGGTTCCTGACGTACGGCGACAACTTCCCGATCTTCCCGTTCTACACGGCCAACCAGTACGACCGGGCGGCCTACGGGATCGGCGGCTCCAACAACTTCTCCAACATCAACTTCACGGTGCAGTACCGGGGTGTCCGGTCCGCGCTGCGGCACTACGACCCGGAGCAGAAGTACATCACCCCGCAGTACGCCAAGCGGCTGCTGGACTGGATGGCGTGGAGCATCTACCCGGGCGGGGACCTGCGGGTCGCGAACCAGGCCGAGTACTACTCGAACTGGAACCCGACCACCAGGAGCTTCGGCCGAAACAACCCGAACCACATCATGCTCGGCAACATGAACTACATCTTCGTCGAGGACATGGCCGGTATCCAGCCGCGTTCCGACGACAAGATCGAGCTGTGGCCGATCGAGTTCGGGTACGAGCACTTCATGGTCAACAACCTGCGCTACCACGGGCAGGACGTCACGATCGTCTGGGACCCCGACGGCAGCGAGTACGGCCTCGGCGCCGGCTACAGCCTGTTCGTCAACGGCGCGAAGAAGGTCAGCACCGACAAGCTCGGCAAGCTCACCTACGACCCGAACTCCAACCAGGTCCAGGTCGCCGACGGGCTGACCGTCACCTTCACCGCGCCGAGCGCGAGCAGCTTCCCGGCCGCCGTGGACACCCCGATCGAGGACGAGCGGGTCGTGGCGTACCTGCGCACGGCCGGCATCGACCTCACCGAGGACGCGCCGAACCTGGCGGCCGGCGCCGGCCTCAGTTCGTCGTACACCCAGCAGGGGGTGCGGCCCACGCCGTGGCGGCAGTTCCACACGCCCGGCTGGAGCAGCACCGCGATGAACCACACGCCGGGCGCCATCAAGGAGACCGAGCGGCCGGTGTCCCTGTCGGCGGTGACCGACGGTGTCACCGCCAACGAGCCCTACTGGGGCAACTACGGCGCCACCGAACGCAACGGCTACATCGAACTCGACCTCGGGTCGGCGAAGTCCTTCGACAACGTCAAGGCGTTCTTCGTCAGCGACCGCCAGGCTGGCGGCTACCGTGAACCCGCCCGCTGGTGGGTCCAGGTGCCCGACGGCGACGGCGGCTGGCGGGAGGTCCCCGGGCAGTTCAAGAACCCGGTCGTCCCGTCGGCGAAGTTCAACGAGGCGCTGTTCGGCACCGTCACCACCGACAAGCTGCGGATCGCGTTCACCAACAACCCGACCTTCTACACCGCGATCACCGAGATCCAGGTGTTCGACTCCGGACGCGACGTGCCACCGGTGGCCAACCAGGCGCCGGTCGTCACCGCCGCCCGGGACGGCACCGGCGACGGCAACCTGTCCACCCGGCTCGTCGGCACCGCCACCGACGACGGCATCCCGTACGACGACGAACTCACCTTCGGCTGGGAGACCGTCTCGGCGCCGCAGGGCGCGGGCGTCATCTTCTCCGACGCCGGCGCGCTGGCCACCCGGGTCACCGGCACCGTCGAAGGCGACTACGTGTTCCGGTTCTTCGCCGACGACGGCGAGAAACGGTCCGAGACGACCGTGGCGGTGACCCTCACCGAGCGGGATGTCGTCGCCGAGTTCGGGGCCACGGCGACGGTCAGCACCAGCGGCACCACGTCGTGGGAGAACCACCAGCGGGTCAACGAGGCCAGCACCCCGAACAGTTCGAACCCGGGCTCCGGCAACGGCTGGGGCAACTGGAACCTGCCGCAGAACGGCACCAGCCCGGCCCGGGAGGCGTGGATCCAGTACGCCTGGGCCAGCCCGGTGCGGCTGTCGTCGACCGGCATCTACTGGTACGACGACAACGGCGGCACCCGTCGCCCGACGGCCACGACGTACGCGGTCGAGACGTCCACCGACGGCACCACCTGGACGCCGGTCACCCTCGCCGAGGGCTCGACGTACGCCGGTGCCCTGGCCACCAACACCTACAACAACCTCGAATTCGCCCCGGTCACCACCAGCTACCTGCGGATCCGCATCTGGGGCGTCCAGGGCAGCGGGGCCGGCACCGGCGTGCTGCGCTGGCGCGCCAACGGCGAGACCGTCGACTCGGTGCGCGCCCCGGTGCTCATCCGCACCGCCGTCGGCCAGGTGCCCACCCTGCCGGCCACCCTCGACGGGATCTACACCAGCGGCGAACGCGGCACCGTCGCGTTCCGCTGGCAGGAGATCACGCCGGAGATGGTCGCCGAGCCGAACGTCGACCCGTTCGTGGTCTACGGCACCAACGACGCGTACGGGCTGATCGCCGAGGCCCGCGTCTACGTACGCCCGGAGATGTCGACCGGCGGCATCTCGATCCAGGGCGCCGAGACGTTCGAGCAGTCCGTCGACGTCGGTGAACTGCCGTACCTGCCGGACAAGGTGGAGGTCTCCTACAACGACGGCTCGCGGGACAACCAGGCCATCGGTGTCGAGTGGAACTTCGACGAGAGCATCGTCGACACCCCCGGCCGCTACACCGTCACCGGCGACCTGATCCTGCCCGACTACGTCAGCGAGGCCGGCGCCACCCGGACCACGCTGACCCTCACCGTCGGCGACCCGCCGCAGCCCCCGGCCTGGGACGTCGAGGTCCAGGCGTACACCCAGTGCCTGGGCAGCAACGTCTACCTGCGGGTCAACGCCCGCAACGCCGACGACACGCCGCTGACCATCGAACTGGTGACGCCGTACGGGTCGCGCACGGTGTCCGGGGTCGCGCCCGGACAGTCCGCCTACCAGGCGTTCAACACCCGGGCCAGGTCGGTGCCGGCCGCGACCGCGACGGTCCGGGCCACCGGAACCGTCGACGGTCAGCCGGTGACCGTCGAGACGGCGGCGTCGTTCGGCGCACTCAGCTGCGGCTAGCCGCTCGCGTGGTGGCGGCGTCGCCGCGACGCCGCCACCACCCCCTCAGCGAGAACGAGGAGACC
This sequence comes from Polymorphospora sp. NPDC051019, assembly GCF_040683055.1. Classification (NCBI taxonomy): domain Bacteria; kingdom Bacillati; phylum Actinomycetota; class Actinomycetes; order Micromonosporales; family Micromonosporaceae; genus Polymorphospora; species Polymorphospora sp. NPDC051019. The sequence goes on from NZ_JBFBCH010000034.1 coordinate 8,864, forward strand.
GACACCGTGAACACCTTTGTGGTGCGCGGCGCCGCCGCCCCACCGACACCCCGGCCACCGCGCCGGTTCCGCACCGCGGCCGCCGTGGCGGCCGTCGCCGGGCTCGTCGCCGGCACCCTCGCCGGCCCCGCCGCGCCGGCCCTGGCCGCCGAACCCGACTCGTACACGTTCACCAACACCGTCAACCCGATCCTCGGCGACGGCAGCTACTACTCGGCCGACCCGGCGCCGGTCGTCGTGCCCGCCGGCGCCCCCGGCAACGACACCGGCCGCGACCAGCTCTACATCTACACCGGCCACGACCAGGCCGGACCGTCCACGAACGACTTCATCATGAACGAGTGGGGAGCGTTCCGGACCACCGACGTCGAGGCCGGGCACTGGACCCACTTCCCGTCGCTGATGCGTCCCGAGGCGGTCTTCGCCTGGGCGACACCCGGCCGCGCGTACGCCGGCCAGGTGGTCCGCGGCGTCGACGGCCGCTACTACTGGTACGTCCCGATCCACGAGCGCGACAGCCCGGCGTCGGACAAGTTCGCGATCGGCGTGGCCGTCTCGGACAGCCCGACCGGCCCGTGGACCGACCACGCCGGCGGGCCGATCATCTCCCAGCGGGTACCGACGGCCAACAACATCCACAACATCGACCCGACGATCCTCGTCGACGGCGAGGCCCCCAACCAGCGGGTGTACGTCTGGTGGGGCTCGTTCAGCCAGTTGCGGATGCTGGAGTTCCAGCCGGACATGAAGACCCCGATCGGCACCCCGCGCACCGTCACCGGGCTGACCGGCTTCTTCGAGGGCGCCTGGATCTTCAAGCGTGGCGCCACCTACTACATGGCGTACGCCGGCAACAACGCCGGCCCGACCTCGCAGTGCACCCCGGCGAACTACCACGCCTGCATCGCGTACGCGACGGCGTCCGCACCCGAGGGGCCGTGGACCTACCGGGGCACCCTGCTGCGGCCGGTCTCCTCCACGACCAGCCACCCGGGCATCCTGGAGTTCGACGGCCGCTGGTACCTGGCGTACCACACCGCCGACGCGGTCGGCGGCGGCCACTTCCGCCGCTCGGCGGCGATCGACCCGCTGGAGTGGGACGACACCCAGACCCCGCCCCGGATCAAGCTCGTCACACCCACCCCGGCCAAGGGCCGCGACCTCACACCCCGGCCGAACATCGCGTACGAGGCGCGGGTCACCGTCTCCAACGAGCCGGTGCCCACCCAGTACTGGGTCAAGGCACTCAACGACGAGATCGTCCGGTCAAACCCGCTGCCGCCGGACATGTGGGGGACCTGGACCGGCAACAACCCGCCCCAGCAGTGGGTGCAGTACACCTGGGACCAGCCGGTGCGGATCTCCGGCTCGCAGATCGAGTTCTGGAACGACCAGCCGCAGGGCAGCGGCGTCGGCGTCGCCGCACCCGCCCGCTGGCGCATCCAGTACTGGGACGCCGGCGCCGGGCAGTGGGCCGACGTGCCGAACCCGAGCGGCTATCCGACCGGCACCCAGGGCTTCCAGAGCACCACCTTCGACCCGGTCACCACCACCCAGGTCCGGGCGGTCTTCGACGCCTCCACCAACGGCAGCACATACTCCGGCGTGGCGGTCGAGGAGTGGAAGATCCTCGCCGCGCAACCGGAGGCCGTCACCCCGCCGGCGATCACCGTCGAAATGGGGGAGCGGGACCTGCCCGGCACCGTCGACGTGACGTACGGCGCGCAGACGCTGCGGCTGCCGGTCTTCTGGGACCCGGTGACGGCCGAGGACGTCGCCGAGCCCGGCACGTTCACCATCCGGGGCACCGTGCTCGGCTACGCCGCCGACCGCGTCGCCGCGCAGGTCACCGTCGTCTCACCCGACGACACCGAGGGCGACGAGACCCCGCCGACGCTGACGCTGACGCCCAGCGGCAGCGCCGGCAGCGCCGGCTGGTTCCGCTCCGCGGTGCGGGTACGCGTCGCCGGTGTCGACGACCGGGGCGGCCGGCTGACCATCCGGTCGCGGGTCGACGACGGCGAGCCGGCCGTCGCGACCGACGTGCGGCACGTCGACGTCGAGGTCACCGGAGACGGCGAGCACACCGTCACCGCGACCGCGACCGACCGCGCCGGCAACGTCTCGGCACCGGCCGACCTCGCCGTACGCGTCGACGCCACCGCACCGGCCAGCACCGGCACCGTCGACAGCGCCACCCGCGCGGTCACGGTGACCGCCAGCGACGCCACCTCCGGCGTCGCCCGCATCGAATACGCCATCGGCACCGGCGCCTGGACCGCGTACACCGGTCCGATCGCCGCGCCCGACCAGAACCGGCACACCGTGTCGTTCCGCGCACTCGACGTGGCCGGCAACCTGGAGACCGCCCGGACGGTCACCGTCCCGGCGGACCTGTCCGGGCCGCTGACCGGAAACATCGGGCCGATCGCGACCCCGACCGCCTCCTACACGGCGGGCTGGAACAGCGTCACCGCGCTCAACGACGGCGCCGACCCGGCCACCCCGAGCCAGGCGCAGATCTGGGGCACCTGGTCGGGCAACCGTCCGGCGACCCAGTGGGTGCAGTACGACTGGAGCCGCCCGGTCCGGATCACCGGCACCGAGCTGAAGTTCTGGCGCGACGCCAACCCCGGCACCGGCGACGGCGTCGCCGCGCCCGACGGCTGGGTGCTGCAGTACTGGGACGAGGCCGGCGCGGCCTGGCGGGACGTTACCGGCGCGTCCGGCTACGGCACCAGCACCACCGCCTTCAACACCGTCACCTTCGACCCCGTCACCACGCCCCGGGTGCGGGCGACGTTGCGGGCCAACGGCAACGGCACCACCTACTCCGCGGTCGCGGTCACGGAGTGGCGGGTCCTCGCCGACGACCCCGGTGTCCAGGCCGAGGTGCCGGTGACGGTCACCGTCACGCCCCGGTGCATCGCCGGCCGGGCGTACGTCGCCGTACAGGCCCGCAACGATCACGGCGCACCGGTGGACGTCGCGCTGGAGACCCCGTACGGCAGCCGGTCGTTCGCCGACGTCGCGCCGGGCGCCAACGCCTACCAGTCGTTCACCGTACGGGCGGCCACGGCGCCGGCCGGTTCGGTGACCGTACGGGCCACCGGGGTCGTCGACGGCCGGGACGTCACCACCACCCGCACCGCACCGCACCCCGGCGTCGACTGCGCCGGCTGACCCGCCAGCCCCGATCACGAATCACTTGGAGCAGACCATGAACACACGCAAGCGCCAGCACCTGCTCGCGGCCTGTGCCGCCGGCGCCCTGCTGGCCGGGGCGGCCGTGCTGCCGTCGCCGGCCATGGCCGAACCCGGCGACAACGCCGACGTGGAGGTGACCGTCGACATCGACGAGATCACCGAACCGGGCGTGCTCGCGATGTCGATCGCGGGTGACTCCGTCGCCCTGACCGAGGACGGCTCGACCCTGCTGGTCCGTCAGTTCGTCGGCACCCTGCCGACGGTCACCATCACCGACACCCGGACCGCCGACGAGGTGCCCGAAGGCGCCGCGTGGGCGGTGCTGGGCAGCGCGACCGACTTCGTCGGCGACGCCGGCCAGGCACCGATCGGCGCCGGCCACCTCGGCTGGAAGCCGCGGCTGATCGACGGCGGCGGCACCGGCCAGGTCAGCGAGGGCGAGGAGGTCGTGACCGTCCTCGACGAGCCGACGCAGCCCGGCAACAACGTCGGTCTGGTCGACCAGGAGCTGCTGGTCTCGACGTTCGACTCCGGGGGCGCCGCCGGTGACGCGTACTCCGTCGACGCCGACCTGTTCCTGCGCACCCCGGCGGACGTCGCCGCCGGCTCGTACACCTCGATGCTGACCCTGTCGCTGTTCGAATGAGGCACCGGTGGGGGCCGTCGTACGGCGGCCCCCACCGCACCCCTTCTCCCACCGGAGGCCCGCCATGATCCGAACCCTGCCGCGGCTGCTCGCCGTGCTGGCCGCGGTGCTCGTCACCGTGCCGATCGCGCCGGCCGGCGCGCTGGCGGAACCGACGCTCACCTGGGCGGTGCAGCCGGCCGACGGGAACGGCCCCGACGGCCGCCGGTGGATCGAACGCACCCTCGACCCGGGCCAGGTCGTCACCGAACACCTGGCCGTACGCAACTTCAGCGACGCCGCCGCGACGTTCGCGCTGAAGGCCGCCGACGGCTATCTCACCGACAAGGGACGCTTCAACATGCTCCCGTCCCACCAGGAGTCGACCGACGGCGGCACCTGGATCGCGGTGCAGGAGACGGTCACCGTCGGGGCCAGGCAGACGAAGGTGGTGCCGTTCACCATCACGGTGCCGCGCGACGCCACGCCGGGGGACCACCCGGCCGGCATCGCGGCGACCGTCACCAGCACCGGCGGCACGGTCGCCGTCGAGAGCCGGGTCGGGTTCCGGGTCATGCTGCGCGCCAGCGGCACGATCACCGCGAGCCTGGCGGTCGGCGACCTCACCGCCACCTACCGCCCCTCGTGGAATCCGTTCTCGGCCGGCACCGTCGACGTCGGCTACACCGCGACGAACGACGGCAACGCCGCGGTGACCGGCCGGGGCCGGGTGACGGTTCCGGGGCTGTTCGGCCTCGGCGGCCGCACCGTCCCGGCCGACGTCGAGGAGACGCTGCCGTCCGGCAACCGCCGGATCGAGGCCCGGGTCACCGGGGTCTGGGCCGTCGGGCCGCTGCGTACGGCCGTCGACGTCATCCCGGCCGTCCTCGGCGGCGACCCGGCCGGCGCCGAGATCCGGCCGGCCTCCGCCACCGTGATGGTCTGGGCGGTGCCCTGGTCGCAACTGGCCCTCGTCGTCGTCCTGCTCGCCCTCGTCGTGGCGGCCCGGACCGTGACCCGGCGACGCCGGCAGCGGCTCGCGCGGCTGCTCGACCGCGCCCGCGAGGAGGGCCGGGCACAGGCCCGGGAAGCCACCCTCGCCGGCAGCCCGCCGGGTGCGCCCTGACCCACGCCCGGAAGCGGCCGGGTCAGTACGAGGCGCGCAGGGCGTCCAGGGTCACCGCGACGGCGGGTTGTGCGGTGGACGGCCGGCGGACCGCCGCGGTGATCCGGCGCGTCACCGGACCGCGCAGCGGGCGGGTGACGACGCCGAAGCGGGGGTCGACCGCGAGGCCCGGCAGCATGGCCACGGAAAGTCCGGCCTCCACGTGCTGCAACGTGAGCAGGTAGTTGTTGAGCCGGCACACGATCCGCGGCTCGAACCCGGCCGCCCGGCACAGCCCGGTCGCCAGCTGCGACATGTAGGAGCCGGCCACGTCGAACGCCCAGCGCTGGTCGGCGCAGGTGGACAGGTCGACGGACTCGCCCACGGCGGCCGGATGGCCGGCCGGCAGGACCATGACGATCTCGTCCTCGCCGATCGGCACCAGGTCGACGGCCGGGTCGAGTTCGGTCCCGACGAAGTCCGTCGTCGTCACGATGACGTCGACCTCGCCCCGGCGCAGCGCCGGCATGCTCTCGTGCGGCTCCAGCTCCAGCACCACGACCTCGACGTCGGGGTGCGCCCGGGCGATCCGGGACACCGCCGGCACCGCCAGGGCGTGCACGGCGCTCTGGAAGACCGCGAGTGTCACCCGCCCGGCCGGTTCGTCGCCGAGCCCGCGCAGTTCGGCCTCTGCCGCGTCCATCCGCTCCAGGATCTCCCGGGCCCGGCGGGCCAGGATCAGTCCCGCCGTCGTCAGCCGCACCCGCCGCCCGGTGCGTTCCAGCAGCTGCGTACGGGTCTCCCGCTCCAGGACAGCCAGCTGCTGGGAGACCGCCGACGGGCTCAGGTTCTCGTGCGCGGCGACGGCGCGGATCGTGCCCAGCGCCGCGAGGTCGGCGAGCAGGCGCAGCCGCCACGGGTGCAGGCTCATCACCGCAGACTGTACGGATCCGCTTAACAGCAGCGGAAGTTTTCCGCGATGGACGTGACGCTCGGCCGTGCCTACCGTCGGCGCATGGACTCCTTCTGGCCGGATGTCGACCGGCACCTCGTCCGCTACAGCGGCGCCGGCACCTTCACCCCCGAGATCATCGAACGGGCCGCCGGCAGCTACGTCTTCACCCGCGACGGCCGGCGCATCCTCGACTTCACCTCCGGGCAGATGAGCGCCATCCTCGGCCACAGCCACCCCGAGATCGTCGCCACGGTCCAGCGTCAGGTCGCCACCCTCGACCACCTCTTCAGCGGGATGCTGAGCCGGCCGGTGGTCGACCTGGCCCGGCGGCTCGCCGGGTCACTGCCCGACCCGCTGGACAAGGTGCTGCTGTTGACGACCGGCGCCGAGGTCAACGAGGCCGCGATCAGGATGGCGAAGCTGGTCACCGGTCGCCACGAGATCGTCTCGTTCGCCCGGTCCTGGCACGGCATGACCCAGGCCGCCGCGAACGCCACCTACAGCGCGGGCCGCAAGGGGTACGGCCCGGCCGCCCCCGGCAACCTGGCGATCCCGACCCCCAACGCCTACCGGCCGGACTTCCGTACCCCCGACGGCGAGCTCGACTGGCGGCGCCAGCTCGACTTCTCCTTCGACCTCGTCGACGCCCAGTCGGTCGGCAGCCTCGCCGCCTGCATCGTCGAACCGATCCTCAGCTCGGGCGGGGTCATCGACCCGCCGCCGGGATACCTGGCCGCGCTGCGCCGCAAGTGCGACGAACGCGGCATGCTCCTGATCCTCGACGAGGCGCAGACCGGCCTGTGCCGCACCGGCACCTGGTACGCCTTCGAACGCGACGGCGTCGTGCCGGACATCCTCACCCTGTCGAAGACCCTCGGCGCCGGTCTGCCGCTCGCCGCGATGATCACCAGCGCCGACATCGAGCGGGCCGCCCACGACCGTGGCTACCTGTTCTACACCACCCACGTCGCCGATCCGCTGGTCGCCGCCGTCGGCAACACCGTGCTCGACGTCCTGGAGCGCGACAAGCTCGACGCGGCGGCGGCCGACCTCGGCGCCTTCCTGCGCGAGGGGCTGGCCGACCTGGCCGGCCGGCACGAGGTGATCGGCGACGTCCGTGGGCGCGGCCTGCTGATCGGCCTGGAGCTGGTGGTGTCCCGCGAGACCCGCGAAGGCGCCGACGCGCTCGGTGCCGCGGTCACCCGCCGTTGCCTGGAACTGGGCCTGCACATGAACGTGGTGCAGCTGCCGGGCATGGGCGGGGTGTTCCGGATCGCGCCGCCGCTGACCTGCACCCGCGACGAACTGGTCGAGGGGCTCGACATCCTCGACCGAGCGATCGGCGACGTGACCCGGGGGTAGCCGCCCCGCGCGGTGTGGGGCGACTGCCCGTCAGTCGACGGGTTCGTGGTCGCACCAGTCGAAGCCGACGGTGCCGGTGGCGGCGTACATCCCGATGACCCGGCCGGTGAAGCCGCCGGCCACCTCGGTCGACAGGTAGCGGCCGTCGAGTTCGGCCAGCACGTCGAAGGTGCCGTCGGCCGCCTCGACGCCGAGCCGCAGCAGGTCGGGTTCCCGGCACGGGTGCCAGTCGGCGGGGGAGGAGGCGCGTACGTCGATCCGCAGCCGGACCGCGCCGACGGGTGCGGTCCGGGTGGCGACCGTCTGGCGCAGCCCGCCGGTGCGGGCGGTGACCCGTACCTCGCCGTCGCCGACCTCGATCCCGCAGTGGTGCCGCTCGTCGAGACGTACCGCGAGACCGCCGCACCCGGCGGTGGCGTCGACCAGGGTGCGTACCCGGCAGGACGGGTGCTGCTGGCGGCGGCCGACGAACACGATGTCGGGTTCGTCGAGCGACCGGCCACGGGCGTGGAGGGTGAGCCAGCCGGGGCGCTCCGTGGTCGACCACGTCTCGTCGGGCCGCGACCGCACCGAGATCCACCCCGGGTGCAGCCGTCCGGTGTCGAAGTCGTCGCGCACCGGTGGCGCCGCGACCGGCCGCGGCGGCCACGGCGGCGCCGCCATCGCCGGCGTGACCTCGCCGACGACCGGCCAGCCGTCCACCCAGGTGACCGGTGCCAGGAACGTCTCGCGGCCCATGACGTGCCAGCCGGGGGTGCCGCCGTGGGGCCGTACGCCGAGCAGCACCATCCACCACGTGCCGTCGGGTGCCTCGACGAGGTCGGCGTGGCCGGTGTTCTGGATCGGGCGGCCGGTACTGCGGTGGCTGAGGATCGGGTTGGCCGGGCACGGCTCGAACGGCCCGTCGGGCGCCGGCCCGCGCGCGATCGACACGCCGTGCCCCCGTTCGGTGCCGCCCTCGGCGATCATCAGATACCAGTGGTCGCCGATCCGGTACAGGTGCGGGGCCTCCGGTGCCTGGGCGCCGGGCGTGCCGGACCACAGCCGGTGCGGCCGGCCGAACGAGCGGCCGGTCGCCGGGTCGATCCGGATCTGCTCGACCCCGGCGTACGTGCACCAGCAGTCACCGCGCTCGTCCCAGGCCAGGTCCGGGTCGATTCCCGCGACGCCGGGGACGCGGATCGGCTCGGACCACGGGCCGGCCGGGTCGGTGGTGGTGAACACCATGGTGCCGCCGCCCGGCGCGGCGTTCGTCGTGATCAGCCAGAAGCGGCCGTCGTGGTGGCGCAGCGTGGGCGCGTAGACACCGCCGGAGGCCGGGGTGCCGGCCGGCAGGGACAACTGGCTGGGCCGGTCCAGCGCGTTGCCGATCTGTTCCCAGTGGACCAGGTCCCGGCTGCGGAACACCGGCACCCCGGGGAAGTATTCGAAGCTGGAACAGACCAGGAAGTAGTCGTCGCCGACCCGGCACACGCTCGGGTCGGGATGGAACCCGGCGACGACCGGGTTGGTGAACGCGCCGCCGGCCCAGCCGACTGGAGCGGTCGAGGTGCTGGTGGTGGCTGCTGTCCCGGCCGCGCGCATCCGCTGCCCCCCGTGTCGGCGGTGGTGGGTCCGCGTCGGCGGGCGGCGGGCGCGGACCGGGTTCACCGCGGCCCTGCGACGTCGGAAGGTGTTCCCGGGCGGGTGGCCCGTCGGTGCGGGACGCCCGGAATGCGGCGATGCCAACCATATAGCCACGGTGATCGATACTCAACGCTCTGATGTGGACGCTCTGCCCGCCGCCCGACCGACAGCCCGTCGGCGTCGCGTGGCGGCACATATGCTCCCGGCATGCGCCTTGAGCAGATCACCATCGTGGTGGAGGAGTACGACCCGGCGATCACCTTCTTCACCGGGGTGCTCGGCTTCGAACTCGTCGAGGACTCGCCGTCGCTGACCAACGACGGGCGGTCGAAGCGGTGGGTCGTGGTGCGGCCGCCGGGCGCCGAGACCGGCATCCTGCTCGCCCGCGCCGACGGGGAGCGGCAGCGCGCCGCGGTCGGCGACCAGACCGCCGGCCGGGTCGGGTTCTTCCTGCGCGTCGACGACTTCGACGCCACGTACCGGCGGCTGGTCGACGCCGGGGTCCGATTCGTGACCGAACCCCACGACCAGCCGTACGGCCGCGTCGTCGTCTTCCTCGACATCGCCGGCAACCGGTGGGATCTGCTCGGCCCGGCCTGAGCCCCGGGCCCGGGGGAATCCGGGCGGCCGGCCGCCGGACGTGCGATCGTGGCCGGAGCGGCGGGAGAAGGGGGCGCGGAGCGTGGACGACCAGCCGACGGACGGCCGGGTGATCGGGCTGGTGGTGCATCCGACCAGGCCGGTCGCCGACTCGGTACGGACCCTGCTCGACGCCGCCGGACGGCTCGGCGCCACCGTCGTCGCCCGGGATGCCGACGTCGGCCGGGTCGCCGACGACCGGGTCACCCTCCTCGACCAGGGCACCTTCCTCGACCGGGTCGGCATCGTGGTCAGCCTCGGCGGCGACGGCACCATGCTCGGCGCCATGCGGCTGCTCGTCGGGCGGGACGTTCCCGTACTCGGGGTCAACCACGGCCACCTCGGCTTCCTCGTCGAGATCGCCCCGCCCGACCTGGCCGCCGCGGTGGACCGCCTCGTCGCCGGCGACTTCACCCTCGAACCGCACGCCAACCTCGACATCACCGTCACCGGCGGACCGGACGGCGTGACCCGCCACGTCGCGTTCAACGACGTCGTCCTGACCCCCGCCGCACCGCCCGGCGGCACCGTCGTCGACCTGCTCGTCAACGACGCCCGGTACGGCTACTACCGCTGCGACGCGGTGGTCGCCTGCACCCCGACCGGATCGACGGCGTACAACTACGCCGCCGGCGGACCGGTGCTGTCGCCGTCGGCGGCGACGGTCGCGGTCACCCCGGTCGCGCCGATGTCCGGCATCAACCGGGCGGTGGTCTTCGGCGGCACCGACACCATCGGCCTGCACAATCCGGCGCGGACCGCGCTGCGGATCACCGTCGACGGCACCGACGCCGGCCGGCTGCCGCCGGACGGCACCCTGTCGGTCACCGTACGGGCCGGCGGCGTCAACGTCGTACGGCTCGATCCGACCGCGCACGCCCAGCGCAGCCGGGTCAAGCTGAGCCTGCTCGACCTGCCGCTGCGCCCCGACCAGCTCCTCGACCTGGTCCCGCCCCGGCTGCGTGACCAGGCCCGCCACGCCGGCGGACTGGCGTCCGGCCGGATTCCCGACGACCGGTAGGGCAAATCGACTTTGGTCAGGTCTGCTGTCGACCAAAGTGGTATGGCTACCGGCCGGTGCGCGCGGTTGGCTGATCGACATGTCAGCACCGCTTCCTCCGGACCTTCGAGACGCCTCGTGACGACGGAACTGTCCCGCCCGACCGCCCTTGCGTCGCGCGCCCTGGGGCCCGACCTCGCACGTGGCTTCATGCTGTTGTTCATCGCCCTGGCCAACTCGCACTACTTCCTGCGTGGCTCGTCGGTGCTCGGCGGCTACCCGCGCGACGGATCGGGCGTCGACTCGGCCGTCACCTGGTTGCTCTCGACCTTCGTCGACGGTCGGGCGTTTCCGATGTTCGGGCTGTTGTTCGGGTACGGCGTCGCCCAGATCGCGCGCAGACAGCGGGCGCTCGGGCCGTGGGCCGTACGCCGGCTGCTGTGGCGACGCAGCCTGGTGCTGATCGTCGTGGGCCTTCTGCACGCGCTGCTGCTCTACGCCGGCGACATCCTGGCGGCGTACGGCGTGCTCCTGCTCGTGGGCGCGTGGTTGGTGCGCTGGAAGGACGGCTGGCTGCTACTGACGGCCCTGCTGTTCTTCGCGCTCGGCGCGCTGCCGGGCGACGGATCGTCGACCATCGACAGCAGCCCTCCGGACGTTGCGATGCTGCCACCGGACGTGCCCACCATGCTCGTCGAGCGGGCCCAGGTATCCCTCTACATCGCCTTCCTGGGCCCCGTCGGCTTCCTGTGCCCGTTCGCGATCGGGCTCTGGGCGGGGCGGCGGCGGATCCTGGAGCGGCCGGAGCGGCACCGGATGTTGCTGTGGGGTACGGCGTCGGTCGGGATCGGCGCCGCCGTGCTCGGCGCCCAACCGATCTCGCTGATGCTCGCCGGAGTGCTGACACCCCCGGACCAACCGACACTCGAACTGATCGGCCCCCTGCATGACGCCACCGGGGTCCTGGGCGGTCTCGGCTACGCCGCGCTGCTGTCGCTGATCGCCGTCCGGTTCCAGGCTCGCGGCCCTGGGCGGATGGTCGACGCGATCGCCGCGGCCGGTGAGCGATCGATGACCTGTTACCTGGCCCAGTCGGTGGTCTGGGCGGTCGTCTTCACCCCGTTCCTACTTGATCTCTCCGCCACCCTGACCGTCGCCGGCACGGCGTTTCTCGCCACCACGACGTGGCTGTCCACCGTGCTGCTGGCGGACTGGATGCGGCGGACCGGACGACGGGGGCCGTTCGAGGTACTGGTCCGACGGGTCACGTACCGGCGCAGCGGGCGGTAGTCCGCGCAGCGGGCGGTAGTCCGCGCACCGCCCGGTAGCGCGGCGGCGATGGTCCCGGCGCCGCCGGTCAAAGCGGTCACCGGCCAGTCGGCGACGCCGGGGGAACCGGAGTTGGCGCCACCGCCGTCATGCGGAGCAGCCGCGTCGCGAAGACCGCGTACCAGCCGAACCTGACCGCCTGGCTGATTCGCTGGCGGACGCCGTGGCCGGTGCCTGTCAGGGTCTCCATGTCGAAGCCGCGTGCGGCGATGGCGATGGTGACCGGTGTGCGGATTCCGGCGGCGACGCTGCCCAGCACTGCCAGCGCAAGCTCGCTCGGAGTCTCCACAGCCGGGGACTGCTTGCCCGGTCCGGTATGACCTGCTGCCCTGACGTACGCACGGCGACGTGGTGCTGTTCCGACAGCCCGGCGAGGTGACGGCGCTGCAGCGGGTGGTGGGGCTGCCCGGGGATCTGCTCTCCTGTGCCGGTGGGCGGCTGCACCGCAACGGTGCCCCGGCGCAGGAGCCGTACCTGCGAGCCAGGGCCGAACTGGCCACCGAACGCGAGCCCGTGACGGTACCCGAGGACACGGTCTACGTGATGGGTGACGATCGCGCGATATCGCGGGACTCGCGGGCGTACGGACCCGTCCCCGACGGCGATGTCACCGGCCGTGTCGTCACCCGGCTCCGGCCACTCGGATGATCGGCCGGAGCGCTCGTGGCGCGTAGCGGTGCGCTCGGCACGGCCGCCGTCGTGCTGCCCACCGCGGCCCTGTCGGCAGCCTTCGGCCTGCTCCGAAAGGGCCCGCCTCCTGTGACGTGCCCGTTCAGGACGCAGGTGAAGCGAGGCTCCCGGATGTCGGGCGACGTCGCGCGAGGCAGCGGGGAGTCAGCTGGCGGGCACCGGCTCGGGCGACGGCCGCCACTCTCGCCTGATCAGCCCGTAGACCCACGAGTCGGAAACCTCGCCGTTCACGACGCAGTCTTCGCGCAGGGTCCCTTCGCGCACGAACCCGAGCTTCTCCAGTACGCGGGCAGATGCCAGGTTGCGGGTATCGGTCTCGGCCTGGACGCGATTCAGGTCCAGCGTGTCGAACGCCCACCGCAGCAGAGCCCGCGCGGCCTCCGTCGCGTAGCCGTGGCCCCACGCTGCCTCGTCGAAGCAGTAGCCCAGCGCTGCGCTGCGGTAGTCCGGGTTCCACCGGTTCAGGCTGCACCAGCCGATGAACGTCCGGTCGGAGTCACGATCCACGGCCAGCCGCGCACCGGTGCCCTGCTCTGCCATCTGCCGGCAGGCCGTGATGAACCGCTCGGCGCGTGCGCGTTCGCTCCACGGTGGCGCGTCCCAGTAGCGCAGCACGTAGGCGTTGCTGTGCAGCGCGAAGAGGTCGTCCGCATCCGCGTCGTCGAAGGGACGCAGGCTGAGGCGGGTGGTGTGCAGCGTGGGGGTGGGCAGCGACATGGCGGTCATGCTCCGTCCTGTGATTGATGGCCGGTCAACCAGACATCCGGTGCCGGCCCCTCGCAATGGGTTTTCCCGGCGGGCGGGCGGAACGACGTGCTTGCTCGTCGGCACGTCCAGACGGCTCGGCGGGTCGGGGTGTGAAGAAGCGGACGATGTCGTCGGCTGCGGTGGAGGACAGCATCATCGCCTGGACCCGTGCGGACATTTCGGCGATCGGGTGAATCTTGGTGAACATCGCCTCCTCGTACGTCCGGATCGCCGAGTCGGGGTCGGCGGGGTTCGTGGCGAGTTCGGCGGCGTCGAGCATGGCTTGGTTGGCGCACTCGCCGACCGGCGGCATGAGGTGCGCGGCGTCGCCGATGAGGGTGATGCCCGGTTGGTGGGTCCAGCGTGTGCCGGTGGGCATCGCCTCGATCCTGCGCGGGTCGGCGGGCTGTCGGCGGCCTCGATGAGTGCGGTGAGGCTGGGGTTCCAGCTGTCGAACATGGCCAAACCGGCCGCTATCCCACCGTCGCCCGGCTCGTTATCGACGGCGCCCACCTCGACGCATCGCGGACAGCTCGGCCCTCCGTATCGGATAGCTCAACGAGTCAGGCGAGCGCTATGTGTGCCCGCCGTGCGACGTCGGGTCGGTTCCCCGGCGACCGGTGAGGTCGCTGGCCGCTGGCGTGCCCCGTCTACGTTGGCCCGGTGCGCCCCACGACTCACGCGACCGACGGGTTCGGGCCCTACCTGCTTCGGTTGCGGGAACGCCTCCGATGGCTGGAACCGTACGGTGCTGCGCCGGGCCATGGGGTTCGGTTGCCGGAGGTGTTCGTGGCCCCGTCGGTGGTGATCCATCCGTCAGCGGAGGACGCCTGGTATCTGCGGCAAAAGGTGACCTGGGGTTCCGGCGCGATGATCGGGTGCGGGGCGGCGGTGGCCAGAGAGCTGCGGTGGGAGGCCGAAAAACTGGCCGGGCCGCAGCCTGTGCGGGCGCTGCCCGTCCTGGCCGCGCCGGCCGCCCGGCGGCTGGTGCTGCTGGGCGACGCGGGAGCGGGCAAGTCGACCCTGGTCCGCTATCTGGCGCTGGTGCTGGCCGGTGAGTTGTCCGACGGTGAGCTCGACGGGCTGGCCGGCTGGCTGCCGGTGCTCGTCGATGTCGGCGACTGGGCCGCCGATCCGGACCGGACCGCCGGTACGGTTGTCAGCCTCGCCGCCCATCTCCACGCCACCGCCGAACCAGAACCGTCCGGTGTGGACCTGGACGCGTTCCTGGCCGGTGACGGCCGGGCCGTGATCCTGGTCGACGGACTCGACGTGATCGACGATCCAGCGTCACGGGACGCGGCGGCCGCGCGGATAGCCGCCTTCGCCGACCGTTACCCCCGTACGCGGATCGTCGTCACCTCGCGGACCGCCGGCTACCGACGGCGGATTCTCGACGCCGCCGGCTTCACCCACCACCTGCTGCAGGATCTCGGCCGCGAGCAGATCGAGATGGGCGCCAGACGGTTGTGCGCGGCACACCGGCCGCACGACCCCGGGGCGGCCGGGCGGCTGCTCGCGGCGATCGACGACGCACCCGCCCTGGCGGAGTTGGCCGGGAGTCCGCTGCTGCTGATGATCCTGTCGACCGGTCGGCCCGAGGTGCTCGACGACCGGCGGGCCGCGTACGAATACGTCCGCGACGTCTTCGCCCGACCAGGGCCGGGCCACCGCGGCCGGCCGACCGACCCGGACGGGTGTCCCGCACCGGTGCGGCGGCACCTCGTGGCGGACGGGATCGTCGAACGGCACACCGCCGGCGAACTGTCCGACGACGACGTCGTCGACCTGTTCCGGACCCGATGGACCGACCCCGACTGGCGGGGCGTGCTGCCGCACGTCGTCGCGGGGATACCCCGGCTGGCCGGCCGGGCGATCGACCCCCTGCTGCGGGCCGCCCCGTTCGGCTACTGGTGGACGGACGACCCGCCGCACCACGCGCTGCTGGCGATCCGCTGCCTGACCGAGATCGACATCGCCACCGCCCGGACGCTACGGACCCGGCAGATCGTGAACACGGTCCTCGATCTGCTCGAAGGCGCGTACGAGTGGGAGAAATACTCCTGCGACGAGCGCTGGACCCGCGTCCTCGTCCGGGAGGTCCGGCCAGTGCTGGTCCGGCTCGGCCCGGCGTGGGCCGGGCACGCCGGGTACGCGGACTGGTACCGGCTGCGTGTCTCGGACCTGAGCCCGGGCCTGGTGATCGAGGATTCGGTGCAGTCCCTGGCCACCGACATCGCGGCCGGGCTGGACCCGGCCGGGGCGGGCGGTAACCCGCCGACCCGCGTGGTCCGCGGCCCCGACCACCCGGTTCCGGCCGCGGGGGAGCGGGCTACGCCGGTCCTGCTGGACCATCCGTCGCCTCAAGAACGGGCGGCTGCGCTGAAGGCGCTGGCGGCCAGCCGCCACGTCGATGCGGACACCGCCGCGCGGATCCGCGACTGCCTGAGCGACGAGTGGGCCGAGGTGCGCGGGGCGGCACTCGAGGCAGTGACGGCGCTGCGGGACCTCACTCCCGAAGTGGGTGCCGTCCTGCGCGACCGGGTGAGGAACGAGGCGAGTCTGCCGATCCGCCGCGACATGGTGCGGCTTCTCGTCGCCGGTTGGCCCGATCAGCCCGAAACCGCCACCGTTCTGCGGACGCTCGTCACGACCGACGCCGGATGGTCCGTCCGCATCGAGGCGTTGCGGGCGTTGGCCACGCACTGGCGGCACGATCCGCAGACGGTCCGGTACGTCCGTGGCTGCGTTGTCTTCGATCCCGACCGGCGGGTGCGGGAGATCGCGGTACGGGTGCTGTTCGACGGCTGGCGCGACGAGCCGGGCACGGTGCGGTTCCTGCACGGGCGGGCGCTGGAGGCCGAGGACGGTGCCGTCCGGCAGATCGCGCTGGAGGCGCTGCGGGAAGGCTGGCGCGACGATCCCCGTACGCTGCGGTTTCTGCGCCGCCGGACCGTCGCCGACCCGGAGCCGGCGATACGTCGGCTGGCGCTGCTCCGGCTGATCGACGACTGGCGCGACGAGCCGGACACGGCGGCCTTCGTGCGGGGGCGGATCGCCGATCCCGATCGCTTCTTCCGGCTGATGGTGGTGCAGGCCCTCGCGATCTGCTGGCCGGACCTGCCGGGCACGCTCGAGCTGCTGCACGAGCGGGCCGTGCACGACTGGTCCGGGGACGTACGGGCCGCGGCGCTGCGGGCACTGGCCACCGGGTGGCCAGACGATCCCGACACCCGCCGGGTGCTGCGGGAGCGGGCCCTGCTCGGGTACGTGGGGCCCGACCGCGAGGTCGCCAGGTGGTCCCTGCTCGTCGGCTGGCCCGACGAGCTGCCGGAGCTGCGTGCAGCATCCCCGGCGGTGTAGGGCCGCAGACGCCAGCCGGGGTACGGCGGGTCGGGACTACCCGCCGTACCCCGGCTCTCACCTGCCGGTCAGCTTCCGGCGGTGACGAGGCGGTACTGGGCCCGTACCTCGGACGGGGTGACGACGCGGTCGAGGAACATCAGGGCGTCCATCCGGCAGTCGCACGGGTTCTGTTCCCGGGTGTCCTGCGGGTAGGAGCCGCCGATCTTGATGCCGCGCGGGTCGGTCGGCGAGGTGTAGTGCGGTCCCTCACCGCCGACCTGCCACGGGTCGCCGGTCGCGGTGTAGAAGCCGTCGACCTTCTCGCCGTTGCGGTACAGCGCCATCGTTCCCTTGTCGAAGTCGAACGTGGCGGTCAGGTGCACCCATTCGTTCTGCGGCAGCAGGGTGCGCCAGTCCTCGCTGGCGGCGAACGTCTGCGAGGCGCCGCCGTCGAGTCGGCGGCCGAGCGCCACCAGGCGCAGTTCACCGTTGACGTTGATCAGCTCCAGCAGGGCGCGGACGCCGTGGCCGTCGGAGTCGCCGGTCAGGATGCCGGCCAGGCCGATGGCGTTGTAGCGGTCGTCGGGGTTGGCGGTGTTGGAGTTCAGCGCCGGGCTGTGCGGCCCGGTCAGCTTGAACCAGCCCATCACCGTGGTGCCCTTGGTCCGGTTGAAGGCGTTCAGCGTCGGTACGCCGTTCTGGTTGAAGATCCCGGCCTTCCAGTCGTCGTTGCCGGCGACGGTCGGGTTGACCTGTTTGGTCTGGATCGAGGTGTTGCTGCCCGGGTAGGCGCCGTCCTTGACCCGCA
Source organism: Polymorphospora sp. NPDC051019 (assembly GCF_040683055.1). Lineage (NCBI taxonomy): Bacteria > Bacillati > Actinomycetota > Actinomycetes > Micromonosporales > Micromonosporaceae > Polymorphospora > Polymorphospora sp. NPDC051019. The sequence goes on from NZ_JBFBCH010000034.1 coordinate 26,302, forward strand.
TGTCCGGGCCGCCGTTGACGAGGCGGATGTCGGTGCCGGAGTAGCCCTTGTCGAGTTCCAGGGCGCGGTCCGGCGGGAAGATCGTCTCGAAGTCGTAGTAGGCGGCCAGGCTCCGCTCGATGCTGGGGTGCACGTCGGGGTTGGCCTTGACCCGGCGGGTGTCGGTGACCTTCCAGATCTTGCCGTTGGCCTTCGACAGCAGGTAGAGCTCGCCGTCGGCGTCGGTGCCGAAGCGCAGGTCGACGCGGCCGTCGCCGGCCAGGTCCTGGGTGTTCACCCGGTTTCCGGCCTGGTCGAAGAGGTGCAGCTGGTGGAGCTTGGCGAGCTTGTCCTTGTTGCGGCGCATCTGGTTCGCCTCGGTGTAGAACACCCGGCCCTCGACCAGGTCGCCGAAGACGTACTTGCCGCGCAGGGCCGGCAGGTCGCCGCGGTAGACGAAGCCGCCGCTGATGGCATGGCCGCTGTCGCTGGTGCACGGCCAGCCGGCCGGCGGGTCGTGGTCGTAGGCGGCGACCGGGTAGACGTAGCCGCGGTCGTTGTTCGGCAGCGGGTAGAGGTTGCAGCGGTCGTTCTTGTCGAAGACGAAGGCGCCCTCGCGTACGCTCCAGCCGAGGTTGTCGCCGGCGCGGACCTCGTACACGGCCTCGATGGCGTGCTCGCCGATGTGGCCGAGGAACATCCGGTTGTTGGTGCCCGGGTCCCAGCTGAACCGGTGCGGGTCGCGCATCCCGTACGCGTAGATCTCGTCGAGGGCACCGGCCTTCTTGACGAACGGGTTCTTCTTCGGGATGCCCCAGCGGCCGGTGGTGCTGTTGGTGCCGAGCGGGTCGATGCGCAGGATCTTGCCCTGCGGGGTGCCGAGGTTCTGCGGCTCGTCGGTGTTCACCCCGATGCCGCCGTCGCCGACGGCGAGGTAGAGCAGGCCGTAGTCGTCGTCGCGGGGCTTCGCGGTCGGGTTGAAGTCGATCTGCTGGATGGCGTGGATGTAGGTGGCGAACCCGATCCGCATGACCTCGCGCCGGGTGCCGCTGAACGTGTCGGCGGCCGGGTCGGTCGCGGTCCACTCGGTGACCACGCTGTGCACGACGGTGTTCGGCTGGGTGGTGAAGTCGGGGGTCTTCGAGGTCAGTGCGGCGCCGGCCTCGGTGTGCGTGGTGTAGAACTTGCCGTTCTGGGCGAATTTCGGGTGGAACGTCACGAAACCGAACCCGCTGCCCAGGCCGCGGCCGGACCAGAAGTCGGGGGCGAAGGTGGCGCCGACGTCGAGGTAGTCGTGGTTGACGCCGTTCTCGACCAGGTAGAGCTTGCCGTTGAGGTCGGGTACGTAGAGCCGGCCGGACCCGTCCGGGACCTCGCCGAGGTAGTTGATCCGGGCGTGTCGCACCAGGCGCTGGTCGGTCGGCGTCGGAACCGGCTCCGACTTCGGGAAGCTCGCGAACTCCTCGACGACCAGGCCGAGGGTGGCCGGGGTCGGGTCCTCGGGAATCGGGTCGGTGATCGGGGCGTTGTTCGAGTTCGGCGCGCTGTTCGGGGTGGCGCCGGCGGGGGTCGCGGGCAACGTGGCCACCAGCACCGCGGCGGCGGCGAGGGCAATGCTCCGGTGCCGTTTCTGCAGCCATCTGGGCTTCGACAAGGTAAGCCAACCAATCCGTCGTAGTAGCCAGAGAGCGCTTGCGAAAGCGCTTTCGTAAGCGCTTTCACACCATAGAGGCTGCTGACTGCGTGCGGCAAGCGTCACATGTAACTAGATCGAAATCCGCGGGTAATCCAGGTCCGGCCACCGGCCGGTCGCCGACCGATGTCCGACCGGCCGGTTAGGCTCACGGGCGGCGGCCCACCGGACGCCACCGGAACGAACAGGCCCGAAAGCGGGTGAGCCCACCTGCCAGAGCTGGGAGTACGACGAGTTGACCGCACAGCCCGAGGCCCTCTACGGGGCTGACGACCTCACCCACCTCGAGGGTCTGGACGCCGTCCGCAAGCGGCCCGGCATGTACATCGGGTCCACCGACAGTCGCGGTGTCGGGCACCTCGTCAACGAGATCCTCGACAACTCCACCGACGAGGGCGTCGCCGGGCACGCCACCCGTGTCGAGGTGACCCTGCACGCCGACGGGTCGGTGCAGGTCGACGACGACGGCCGTGGCATCCCCACCGACCGGCACGCCAAGTCCGGCCTGTCCGGCGTCGAGCTGGTGCTCACCCGGCTGCACGCCGGCGGCAAGTTCGGCGGCTCCGGCTACAAGACCTCCGGCGGCCTGCACGGCGTCGGCGCCTCGGCGGTCAACGCCCTGGCCCGGCGCTTCGACGTCACCGTACGCCGCGGTGGGCAGGTGCACGAGATGTCGTTCCGGCACGGCGTACCCGGGGTCTTCGACGGCCCCGACCCCGACGCCCCGCACACGCCCGAGTCCGGGCTGCGGATCGCCCGCAAGATGAAGCGCGGCGAGGCGACCGGCACCTCCATCCGCTACTGGCACGACGCCCGCTACTTCGAGTCCGGCGCCGCCCTCGACGTCGCCGCCGTACGCGCCAAGCTGCGCAACACCGCGTTCCTCGTGCCCGGCGTCACCTACGTCCTGCGTGACCTGACCGGTGACGCGTCGCAGGGCGACGGTCCGACCGAGGAGGTCTTCCACTTCCCCAGCGGGCTGACCGACATGGTGGAGTTCCTCGCCCCGACCGGCGAGAAGGCCGTCTCCGGCACCCTGGTCATCACCGGTGAGGGCACCTACAAGGAGAACGCCGCCGACGAGAGCGGCGTCATGCAGGCCGGCGTCGAACGGCGGGCCGAGGTCGAGGTCGCGCTGCGCTGGGGGACCGGCTACGAGCGCACCGTCGAGAGCTTCACCAACACCATCCGCAACGCCCACGGCGGCACCCACCGCAAGGGCTTCGAACGCGCCGCCCTGCGCGCCCTCGCCGACGCCGTGAAGAACACCCGCGGGCTGCTGAAGGCCAAGGAGGACCCGCCGGTCCTCGATGACGTCCTCGAGGGAATGACGGCCGTCATCCACGTCCGCATCCCCGAGCCGCAGTTCACCTCGCAGACCAAGGACGAACTGTCCACCGCCGGGATCACCCGGGTCATCCAGACCGTCGTCGAGCGGCAGCTGCGGTCCTGGCTGGACGACCGGCGCAGCCGGGCCGAGGTCCGCACCGTACTGCAGAAGATCGTCGACGCGTCCCGGGTCCGGCTCACCCAGAAGCAGCAGAAGGACGCCGCCCGGCGCAAGACCGCCCTGGAGGGCGCGTCGATGCCGCCGAAGCTGGTCGACTGCCGCTCGACCGGGATCGGCCGCAGCGAACTGTTCATCGTCGAGGGTGACAGCGCGCTCGGCACCGCCCGGCTGGCCCGCTCGTCGGAATACCAGGCGCTGCTCCCGATCCGGGGCAAGATCCTCAACGTGCAGAAGGCCAACCTGCAACAGGTCCTCGACAACGCCGAGTGCTCGGCGATCGTCCAGGTCCTCGGCGCCGGCTCGGGCCGCACCTTCGACCTGGACGCGCTGCGCTACGGCCGGGTGCTGATCATGGCCGACGCCGACGTCGACGGCTCGCACATCCGTACCCTGCTGATCACCCTGTTCGCCAAGTACATGCGGCCGGTGATCGAGGCCGGACGGCTCTACGCGGCGATGCCGCCCCTGCACAAGATCACCACCAAGGGCCGCAACACCCAGACGATCTACACGTACACCCAGGCCGAGATGACCGGCACCGTCGCCCGGCTGGAGAAGGCCGGCAAGCAGGTCGTCACGCCGATCCCGCGGTTCAAGGGTCTGGGCGAGATGAACGCCGACGAACTGTGGGAGACCACGATGAACCCGGCCAGCCGCGCCGTACGGCGGATCACGCTGGACGACGTCGAGGCCGCCGAACGGGTTCTCGAACTGCTGATGGGGGAGAAGGTCGAACCCCGCAAGAACTGGCTCATCGAGTCGGCCGACCGGGTCGACCAGGAGACGATCGACGCCTGACCGGCGTCACCCTGTCCGAACCCCCCCGGTACGTCCGAACAGAAGGCTGAACCATGGCACGCCGCAAGGGCAACCAACCCAAGGTAGACCTGTCCGCGTTCGACCAGGCCGGTGCGCGGATCATCGACAATCCGCTCACCACCGAGGTCGAGGACTCCTACCTGGAGTACGCCTATTCGGTCATCCACTCGCGTGCGCTGCCCGACGCCCGCGACGGCCTCAAGCCGGTGCACCGGCGCATCCTGTTCTCGATGAGCGAGCAGGGCTACCGCCCCGACCGCCCACACGTGAAGTCGGCCCGCGTCGTCGGCGACACCATGGGTAAGTACCACCCGCACGGCGACACCGCGATCTACGACGCCATGGTCCGGCTCGCCCAGGACTTCTCGCTCAACACCCCGCTGATCGACGGCCACGGCAACTTCGGCTCGCCCGACGACGGACCCGCCGCCTCCCGCTACACCGAGGCCCGGATGTCGCGCGAGGCGATGCTGCTCGTCGGCGAACTCGGCGAGGACACCATCGACTTCAAGGCCAACTACGACGGCTCGCTGGAAGAGCCGACCGTGCTGCCGGCCGCGTTCCCCAACCTGCTGGTCAACGGCACCTCCGGGATCGCGGTCGGGATGGCGACCAACATGATCCCGCACAACCTCGGCGAGGTCGTCGCCGCCGCCCGCTGGCTGATCAGGCACCCCGACGCCAGCCTCGACAAGCTCATGGAGTTCGTACCCGGCCCCGACCTGCCCACCGGCGGCATGCTGCTCGGCCTCGACGAGGTCCGCCGCGCCTACGAGACCGGACGCGGTGTCGTCCGCATGCGGGCCAAGGTCGAGATCGGCCCGGTCGAGGGCAGCCGCGGCCGGCAGGCGATCACCGTCGTCGAGCTGCCGTACGGCGTCGGCGCCGAGAAGGTCATCGAGGCGGTCACCGACGAGGTACGCGGCAAGCCGATCACCTCCGGCCCCCGCCGCGGTCAGCGGCAGGCGGCCCGCCTGCAGGGCGTCGCCGACGTCAAGGACCTCACCGACCGGGAGAACGGCACCCGGCTCGTCATCGAGTGCAAGGTCGGCGTCAACCCGCAGGCCCTGCTCGCCGACCTCTACCGGCTCACCCCGCTGGAGCAGTCGTTCGGCGTCAACAACCTCGTCCTCGTCGACGGCCAGCCCCGCACCCTCGGCCTCAAGCCGCTGCTCGACGTGTTCCTCGCCCACCGCTACGACGTGGTGACCCGGCGCAGCAGCTTCCGCCGCCGCAAGCGGCAGGAACGCCTCCACCTGGTCGACGGCCTGCTCATCGCCCTCATCGACATCGACCGGGTGGTGGCGCTGATCCGCGGCAGCGACAACGTCCAGGCCGCCAAAGAGGCACTGATCAGCGAGTTCTCGCTCACCGAGATCCAGGCCACCTACATCCTCGACACCCCGCTGCGCCGGCTGACCCGCTTCGACCGCATCGAACTCGAAACCGAGCAGGAGCGGCTGCGCGGCGAGATCGCCGAACTGTCGAAGATCCTCGACGACGAGTCGGTGCTGAAGAAGGTCGTCTCCGACGAGTTGGCCGCCGTCGCCAAGGAGTTCTCCACGCCCCGGCGCACCACGCTGATCGACGGCGACCTCAAGGAGGTCCTCGCCGCGTCCGCGCCGGCCGGCCCGCTCGAGGTCGCCGACGACCCCTGCCAGGTCATCCTCTCCACGTCCGGGCTCGTCGCCCGGACCGCCGCCGAATCGGAGGAGGCGACCGAGGGCCGCCGCCGCAACGGCCGCGTCCGGCACGACACCGTACGCTCCCTCGTCCACTCCACCGCCCGTGGCCAGGTGCTCCTCGTCACCAACACCGGCCGCGCCTTCAAGACCGACGTACTCCCGCTGCCGGTCCTGCCCGAACAGGCCGGCACCGTCTCGCTCAGCGGCGGCATGTCCGCCAGCGAACTCCTGCCGCTCGAACCGGGGGAGCGGGTCGTCGCTCTCGCCCCGCTCGGCGAGCAGGGCGCCGGCTCCCCGGGCCTCGCCATCGGCACCCGGGCCGGCGTGGTCAAGGTGACCGCCCCCGAATGGCCCGTACGCTCCGACGAGTTCGAGGTCATCACCCTGCGCGAAGGCGACGAGATCGTCGGCGCGACCTGGCTCACCGACGGCACCGAGACGCTCGCGTTCGTCTCCTCCGACGCCTCGCTCCTGCGGTTCGGTGCCAACCTCGTCCGCCCGCAGGGCATCAAGGGCGGCGGCATGGCCGGCATCAACCTCGCCAACGACGCCCGGGTCGTCTTCTTCGGCGCCATACGCACCGACGACGCCGCGCACGGCGAGCCGATGGTGGTCACCTCGACCGGTGTCGGCGTGAAGGTCACCCCGTTCGAGGCGTACCCGGCCAAGGGACGCGCCACCGGCGGGGTCCGCGCCCAGCGGTTCCTCAAGGGCGAGCAGGAGCTGACCGTCGCCTGGATCGGCCCCCGGCCGGCCGGCGCGACCGAGACCGGCGAGCCGGTCGAGCTGCCGCCGGTCGACCAGCGTCGAGACGGCTCCGGCACCCCGGTGATGCTCGGCCCCGGCGTCGTCGGCCACCTCATCGAACGCGACTGACCCTTGGAGTCGACCGCCGCCGGTAGGTTCGTGCCGGCGGTGGTCGGGGCTGGGCAGGATCAGCCCGCACCGGGTCGCGGGCGGACGGTAACCTGACTCGCGACGAACACGGAGGCGCGGATGCAGACGAGCGACCCGGATCCGCACATCCACGTCGAGCGCAAGGTGCCGAAGGTCGACGCCGACACCCGCAACCTCGTCGTGTCGATGCTGGGCCGAGCGACGGACGCACCGACCGTCGTCACCACGGGCTGCGGAGTCCAGGTGCCCTACGCGATGACCTCCACCCGTCCGGAAAGCGTCACCTGCCTCGCCTGTCGCGAACACGCCCACCGGGAATGCCTGCGCTTCGCCGACCAGATCGAGCGCCTGGGCTTCATGCCCGGGACGCCCCTCACCGGCGACCAAGTGGCCGAGGGCACGCAACGGATGCGGGAACTTGCGAAAAGGTTCTCCGGCTGAGCGGGGCAGATGCTCCAGCTCTCTCGGACACCAATTTGTTGCATCTGCGCCACGCTCTGGACCATGCCGCACGGGTTACACATCAAGCTAGTCGGCGACGATGTCCCAGGCGAGGTTCGAGGGCCGGCCGCCGCCGCTGGCCAGGAATTCGTGGGCGGCGGCTTGCGCGCTTGCCGGGGTGACCCGGCTGCGTTCGGGCCAGGCGTCGGTCGGGGTGCCGGCGTAGTCGAAGGTGAAGGCGGGGCCGTTGTCGAGTTCGGGTTGGTGGGCCCAGCCGCTGCTGCCGTCGGCGGCGACGTGGTAGGCGAAGGACCGTTCGGGGTGGCCGACGCAGATCTGCAGCATGGGTGGGAAGTCCGACCCGTCGGGGACGATGAGGCTGACGCAGTTTCCCGAGCCACCGGTCTTCCTCGCCTCGGCTATCGCCGCCTCGACCTGCCGCCTGGTCGCGGTGCCGTGCCGGCCGACCGCGGCTAGGACCTGCTGGATCGCGTCCAGCCTGGCCAGCAGGACCCCGGGGTCACCGCCGCGCAGAACCGTCGCGGTCATCTGCCTTGCCTGGTCGACCAGGCCGATACAGCCACCGACACCGTCGTGGAGACCGCTCACCTTCTCCGCCACCGGCGCGAGCGTCGCGATGACCTCCTGCGGCGTCGGCTGCTCCGGAACACTCGCCAGAGCGGTGGCGGCCTCGCTGGTGTGTACGGCCAGGCCGCCGATGCCGGCCTGGATCTGGCCGATCACCTCACGGACCCTGGCCAGGTTCTGCGCGACCCCGTCGAAGCCCGCAGCTGCCGCTTGCGCGGCCGTCCGCCGCACGCTGTGATCAGCCGCGGCGGTCTCCTGCCCCGCGCGATCGATGCCGGCGGTCAACGTCGCAAACCCGTCTGAACGCTGTCAACCAGCGACACGTCCACCTCCCGCTGGCTCGTACCTTGCCGTCCTTGCGCGACCCGGCCCGACTGCCCCAGGGACCCGGGATGATGGATGCGTGCTCATCCGCGCGGAACCGATTCCCAGGAACGGGCGCCTGCCGGGTCAGCCCAGCCCTGGATGTTCCAGACGGGCAAGGCGACGGGACCTCTTCAGCTATCGATCACCGCCACGCCGACCCATCAACGCCTTACTGCCGCTACGGGCTAGCGCGTCGCGGTCCGAGTGTCGACCGCAAGGTACGTGTCGGTGGTCGCAGCCTCAAGAACATCGGCCGGCGCATCAACAGTTATAGGAACCTGCCGACCCAGCAGCGCCTGCCAGTTACGCTGCTGCCCCTCCTCAAATCGAGCACGGGTACTTGCCACCGTCTCAGCTGTGAGTGCCCGTTCCCGCTGCCAGTACAGAGCCCGCCGCTGCTCGTATCGGATGGCGAGATTGTCCTCGCTCATCAGCTCCCGCTCCGAAGCGGTCGGCTGCGGTTGCTTACGATCGACCTCGATGGCGACGCGTCTTTGCACGGCAGCGAGGCTGCCGCACGCGGCGAACAATCGCCGTGACATGCCAATGATCAGATCGGTGCCGGGCACCCGGCCCGTAAGCATGTCGCGTCGTTCTCGCCCGTCGCGTCCCTCGTATCGGTCCCTGTCACGGGCCTCCAGTCGTTCCTGGTTTGTCGTCGAGTCGAATTCGAGCAGAGACACGGTGCCGTTACGCGAGCGGCCGGCAACCGCCGACGCAGGCCCGACCGGCACGATCCGCCGCTCGGTCACAGGAATCGCAATCAATGCCAGGTAGAGCAACATCCTGGAGCGAGCCAGAGCCAGTAGGGCTTCGTCGTCGCTGACCGGATCAGCGTCCGCCTGACGCCCCGAGCACTCTTCAGTGACGACGGCCTCAATGTCGATGCTCATAAAGAGTTGCGGTTCCAGGCTCGCGCCACATAGGACGCGCATGTGAGGCCCGGTCAGCAAGTTCGGGTTGGACAACTGACGGGCACCCTTGAGGAGGGCGCTGCGCGGCACTTTCCGGTGCCCTTTGGCTTCGACCAGCCAGGTCGTGGGAGTACCCGGATGATCGCCGACGAGGTCAGGCAAGCTGCTGACATTCGACCAAGCGGATCCCGCGTTGCCCGGGGTCACGGCTTCAGCATGCGTCGTCGGCCCGAGGCCCATCAGTCCCCGGCAGGCCCATTCCGCCATCGTCATGCCGAGCCGGTAGCCGAACGCTCCCCGGGCGGACCTTTCGGTACCCTCGCGGTAGACCACATTCGGCTCGATGCGATAGCGGTTGTCACCGGAACGTGGCTGCCGTCCGAGGTAAGCCACCAGCGGTGAACGGCGAGCGACTATCTCTGACCATGCCAGATTCGGCACCGACGCCAGCCAGGCTGTCGGATCACGTCCTACGGTAAGCGCGGCATCGATGATGTCGCGCCAGGTCGTCTGGACACGGTATAGACCGTCTGGCGGCACATCGTTGACTACCGGCCACGACTGGTCAGCCCGCTCGATGTGGGAAGGGTGGGGCCGACGGCCCGGCGCCAACGGCGACGAGCGGCGGACCAGAACCGGAACGTCGAAGGCGTCGACTGGGTTGAGGAGTGCTCCAGAGGCACCTACGGGCGGCTGCACTCCGACAGCCTGCCAGATAGCTTGCGGGCTTCCCAGGCAATGCTATGCATCCGAATCGCTACGTCACGTAGCGTTCCCAGTTGGGTGGCTCGTCTGGTTCACAGGTATAACGCATGGGGGTTCAAGTCCCCCACGGACCCGTATCCGCGGGCCAGCTCGGCGCCCCGCGACGCCACCGATCCGAGTCGACATTCGACTAGTCTGCAACGATGTCCGATACGACCGGCGGGAGCCGGCTGGGCGAGCATGCGGTCTATCCCGGTACCTTCGACCCCTTCACGCCGGGTCATCTCGACCTCATCGAACGGGCCCGACATCTTTTCGCGCGGATCACCGTGCTCGTGGCTGCCAATGGTGACAAGCACCCGACCGGCACCGAGGCGGAACGGGCGACCCGACTGCGCCGGGAACTTCCGGCGCACTGGGACGACGTCGCGGTCACCGCGTGGGGCGGGTTGACGGTCGCGTTCTGCCGGCAGCACGGCGCCGGCGTGATCATCCGCGGGGTACGCAACCGAGCCGACCTACAGCATGAACACCACCTGGCGTCTATGAACCAGGACCTCGGCATCACCACACTGCTCCTGCCCGCGAGGCCCAAACTGGTGGCCATGTCCTCCACGCTCGTGCGCGAACTCGGCGGTTGACTCGTCGGCGTCTGGCCCGTGCGCCGGCGGGCGCGCCACTGCGGGCCACCAGCGCCTGACGGCGGACCGCGCGACCGGTGCCAGATCGTCAGCTGGTCTCCTGCGGCACGGGGTGGCCGAGCGCGAGCCGGGCGGCAGTCACCGCGCTGTGGAACGAGACCTCGCTGAGCAGGCCCGGTGCGGCGACCTGGTCGCCGGCGAGGTAGACGCCGTCGCCGCGATCGACGGCCGGCCGGTCCCGCCAGGTCTGTCCGGGCAGGTCCAGCGCCCCCGTACGGCCATTCGCCACCGCGTCCCGCCGCCAGGTGACTCGGTCGCGCCAGCCGGGCAGAGCCTGGTCGACCAGCGCCTCCAGGCGGGCCAGCCCGTCGGCCTTCGACTCGCCGGGACGCATCGGCAGCTGGGCCTGGATCAGTGATTCCCCGGCCGGTGCCAGACCCGGGTCGGGCAGCGTGTACCGCTCCAGCCAACCGGCCTCGTCGAGATCGGACACGATGAAGGCGTCGCCGCGCGCGGCCCGTACTGCCAGGTCGAGCAGGACCGACCGGCCGCTCTCGACATGTGGCAGCGACGTACCGAGCAGGGTGGCGGCGGCGTCCAGGGAGGTGGCGACGATGACCGGCGCGGTGGGCAACTCGGTCACCCGGACACCGGTTTCGATGCGTACACCCAGGCTACGGGCGTGGGTGGCGAGCCGGTCGACGAGGCCGTTCCAGCCACCGGTGACGTACCGGACGGCCGGGACCGGGGCGGTGACCCGCAGCAGGTGTTGCCAGACGAACTCGGCCGACAGCCGGCCCGGGTCGGCGTCGAAGGTGACGACTCCCATCAGGTTCGACATGGCGGTCGCCGCCGCGGCGCCGTGCCGCTCGCGGACCCAGGTGTGGAAGTCGACGTCGACGGGCGCGTCGCGGCGGCGCCGCGTGACAACGGGCAGCAGCGCCGCCGGCGGTGTGCGGCGTAGCCGGCCGCGATAGCGAAACCGGACACTGGCCAGCCCACGCGGCGGGATAGTGGCGTACGCGCCGGTCAGATCGCGGTCGGCGAGCCAGCGCCACCAGGGGCCGTTGCAGTAGAGGACGTGCGGGCCCTCGTGGGCGACGTACGGCGGTTCGGTGGCGCGGGCCCGGCCACCAAGCCTCCGATGCGCCTCCAGCAGGTGGACGCGGGCGCCGGCCTCGGCGCAGGTGATGGCGGTGACGAGCCCGGCGAAGCCGCCGCCGACGACAGTGATGCTCTCCATGCACGGGTGACGACGTAGGGCAGAATCGCGTGACATGGACGGCTGGCAGGAGCATCGGCGTTACCTGTTCGCCGTCGCCTACCGGCTGCTGGGCAGCGCCTCGGACGCCGAGGACGCGGTGCAGGAGGCATACCTGCGGCTGCGTCGCGCGGCCCCGACGGACCTGGCGAACCCGCGGGCCTGGCTCACCACGGTGACGTCGCGGATCTGCCTGGACATGCTCGGCTCGGCCCGGGCCCGCCGGGAGGCGTACGTGGGCACCTGGCTGCCCGAACCGCTGGCCGGCTACGACGACACCGACCTGGGCGACACCGTCGCGTTGCGCGAGTCGGTGCGCACCGCCGTGCTGTTGGTACTGGAGACGCTGTCACCCGCGGAGCGGGTCGCTTTCGTCCTGCACGACGCGTTCGGAATGGACTTCGAGCGGCTGGCCGTGGTGGTCGACCGGACCCCGGCGGCCTGCCGGCAGCTCGCGTCGCGGGCGCGCCGGCGGGTCCGCGAAGAGGCGCCACCGCGCAAACCCGTCTCGACGGAGGAGTATCGGCGGGTGCTCGCAGCCTTCACCGCGGCCAGCGCCGACGGCGACCTGGCCGAACTGGTTCACCTGCTCGACCCGCGGATCGTGCTGCGCTCCGACGGCGGCGGTGCGGTGCCCGCCGCCCGCAAACCGGTGTACGGCCACGAGCGGGTGGTCACCCTGCTGTCCTGGCTGGCCCGCCGGTACGCCGGGGTACGGCTGGAGCCGGTGCTGCTCGCCGGCGGGCACGGATTCGTGCTCGAACTGGACGGCGCCGTGTGCGGCGTGATCGGCGTCGAGGTCGCCGACGGTCGGATCGCCGAGCTGAACCTGGTGGTCAACCCCGCGAAGCTGGGGCCGTGGCCGCCTTCCTCCGCCGCCGGCTCTTGATCGTCTGCGGCTCAGGCCGTCGACACGCCGTACCGAATGAGCCGCAACCACAGACGATCATGACCGCTCTTACCTGACGGGAGGACGCCGACACGATTACCAGCCGCGCTCACCAGCACGCCGCCGGTGCCCGCAAGGACGGCCATCTGCAGAAGGAACCACCCGGCGGCGTGCACGATCACTACACGCAAGAGACACGCGGGTCAACGAAGGGTTTTAGACCGTCGGGCCGCTCGGCCGATTCACGTGTTATGGTCGGCGGCACAGCGACACCAGGTCGGTTGTGGGACCGGAAAATAGGGGGTGAGTTGATGACTGCCGCGAAGGCCACTGCCGTGTGCAGTGCCCGCCAGATCATCCTCACGTCCCGGGTCCCGGTCTGACCTGACGCTGCTGCCCCGTTGAGCCTCGGCGGCTCGCGGAGGCACCACCTCATGTGTCTTGGGACCCCTGTTCAAGGGTCTCTACGTTGTCTCAATCTTTCTCATCTCATGCTCAGCCGTATTCCCTGACGGACTACGGCTGGGGCGAAGCGTGGGAGCACGCCTTCGCACCTCATCGCGCTGCCGGGCGGATCGCGGCCCGAATCGTACGGGCCGAACGCGGCTCCTGCGACGTTGTCACCGATGCGGGAATCGTCCGTGTGACGATTCCCGGCGCGGTCGGTCAGGGCGACCCGCTGTCGGCACCATGCACGGGTGACTGGGCGGCGCTGCGTCGTCCTGCCGCCACGGAACGCGGCCCTGCACTGCATGCGGTACTGGAGCGGCGCACCGCCCTGGTGCGCTCGAGCAGTTCGCGTACCTCGCAAGGCCAGGTACTGGCCGCGAACGTCGACACGGTCGTCGTGGCGGTGTCACTCGCGGCCCCGCTCAAGCACGCCCGGACCGAACGCCTGCTCGCGTTGGCCTGGGAGAGCGGCGCCCAGCCGGTCGTGGTGCTCACCAAGGCCGACGCGAGCGCCGACCCGGCTGCGGCCCGGGCCCAGGTGTCCGCGGTGGCCCCAGGGGCGGACGTACTGGTCACCAGCGCCGTGACCGGGCAGGGCCTGGACACCTTGGCCACCGCCCTGACCGGCACCATCGTGCTGCTCGGCCCCTCCGGAGCGGGCAAGTCCACCCTGGGCAACCATTTGTTGGGCGAGGAACGGCTGGCCACCGGCGCCGTACGCGACGCGGACGGCAAGGGCCGGCACACCACCGCATGGCGGGAACTGCTCCCGTTGCCCGGTGGTGGCGTCCTGCTGGATACCCCAGGCCTGCGTGCGATCGGTCTGCACGACGTGCAGGAGGGGCTGGAGCAGACGTTCTCCGAGATCGAGCACCTCGCACAGGGCTGCCGGTTCACGGACTGCGCTCACCTGAGCGAACCGGGCTGCGCGGTCCTGGCCGCTGTCGAGGCCGGCGAAGTTCCCCGGCGTCGCCTGGACAGCTACCACCGACTGCTGCGCGAGAACACCTATGCCGCCTCCCGCACCGATGCGCGGGTGCGCGCCGACCGGGACGCCATCAAGAAGGGCATCACGAGAAACTTGCGTGCCACCTACCAGTTCCGGGAGCGTCAGCAGTGAACGACACAGGCACGCCCGACCACGTTCCCGGTACCGACCCGGTCACGGAGGCGTTCTTCACCCTGCACCGTGACCTGCCCCGGCAGGGCCCCGGCTCGGACGCCACCACGCGCCGCCTACTGGAGATGGCCGGTCCGCTGCCCGAGCGCCCCCGGGTGCTGGACGCGGGCTGCGGACCCGGCCGCTCCACGCTGCTGCTGGCCGAGGAAGCCGGAGCCCACGTGACCGCCGTCGACCTGCACCAGCCGTTCCTGGACGGCCTCGCGGCCGAGGCAGCACGCCGCGGCCTGGGCGGCCAGGTCACGGTCGTCAACTGCTCGATGGACCAGCTGCCCTTTCCCGATCACAGCTTCGACGTGATCTGGGCCGAGGGATCGGTCTACACCATCGGTTTCGACACCGCCCTGCGTGCCTGGCATCGCCTGCTCGCCCCTGGCGGGGTCCTCGTTGCCACCGAGATCGAGTGGACCGTGCCCAGCCCCGCCGCATCGGCCCGCGCCTACTGGGACGCGGCCTACCCCCTGCGCACCCACGCCATGAACACCGACGCCGCACAGGCCGCCGGCTACCGCCTCAGCGCCCACTGGCCACTGCCGGAAACCGACTGGTGGGACGAGTACTACAGCCCGCTCACCCAGCGGATCTCCCGAGTGGACCCCCGGCAGCCCGGCATGCCGGAGGCACTGGCCGCGCTCCAGGCGGAGATCGCCATGCGGCGCGAGCACGGCGGCGACTACCAGTACGCCGCCTACGTCCTCCAACCCCACGACAACCCCCTCGTCAACAGTGAGAACGGGACCACCATGCCCACCTGGACCACTCGCCCCGAGACCACCGAAGACATTCCCGCCATCCGCGCCATCAACCTCGCCGCCTTTCCCACCGCCATGGAAGCCGACATCATCGACGCCCTGCGCGCCGACCCGCAGGCCTGGATCGACGGCCTGTCCATGATCACCACCGCCCCTGACGGCACCCCGGTCGGGTACGCGCTGCTCACCCGGTGTCACGTCGACGGCACACCCGCCCTCACCCTGGGCCCGTGCGCGGTACTGCCCTCCGTCCAGCGCACCGGCGCCGGCTCCGCCGCCATCCGCGCCGCCCTGGACACCGCCCGGGCCATGGGAGAGAACCTGGTCCTCGTCCTGGGCCACGCCAGCTACTACCCGCGGTTCGGCTTCACCCCCGCCTCCCGCTTCGGTATACGGACTCCCTTCGAGGTACCCGACGAAGCCATGATGGCCATAGCACTCGACACCACCCGACCGATCCCCGCCGGCACCATCCAGTACCCCGCCGCGTTCGGAGTCTGACAAATCCCGTGGGTGCCCGGGACTCACCTCCCGGGCACCACACCCACCGGGCGTTACCGGAAAGCGACGGTCCGGGCCTGGTCGCGATCGACTTCACCGGCTTCCAGGGCCGGCCGCCCCACGAGGCCGCGGCAACAGCGATCCGGGTTGCCACACTGCCCGACGGCGGCCTGACCGGCTCGTTCCTCAACGACGACGGCGTCGTCCCCTGGTAACCCCGACAACGCCCGACGAACCGACGGTCAACGACGACCGCGGTGCCCGCGTCGGCATGGGGGCAGCTCTTGCACGCTGCCCTCCCTCGCCGTTGATGACGTCGGGAGTGACTCGCCACAGCCGTACGGTGTGGTCGCTGCTGGCGGTGGCGAGGGTCTTGCCGTCGGGGCTGAACGCCACGCTGGCGACCATGTTGCTGTGGCCCGTCAAGCTACGGGCGTTCGACATGCGCGGGCCGGCGGGGGCGGTGCTGTTCGGTGGGCTGTCGCCCGAGGGGGTGGCGGTGGGCTGGGGCCGGCGGCCGGACGGGCCGGGGTCCGGTGGGTAGGAAGCTCGGCAGGCTGGTGGCGGTGACGACTGTCAGTACCAGGGCGATGGTGCCGCCGATGGCGACTTTGTCGCGCCGGGTTCGAGGCGGCCAGCGCGGCCAGCGGACGAGGGCGGCGGCAACGCCGGGGTCGGGCTTCACCTTGCCCGGGGTGTTGCCGGTTGTCGTCGGCTGACCGGTTTGGTGGGGGGTTTCATCGGTGGTCGGGGGTGGTGCGGCCGGTGGTGGGGCGGGTTCGGCGGGGACCGGAGGTGCTGTCGCGGGTGGGGTGGGTTCGTTGGCCGTAGCCGATATCCGCCCATTGCCACCCGATCAGCCTAGAAGGGGGCAACAAGCGGAACACCACCCGCGAGCGCGGCCGGACCGACGGATGCCGCCTGCGGTCCGATGGCGGCGAGGTGCCGGCCCCGTACACCGATCATGCCTGCCCGGCGATGCCGAACGCGGCCTCGACCAGGGTGGAAAGGACCTGGGCCGCGGACACGCCTTAACTGTCGAACCAGACGACCAGCCGCACGTTGTCGTCGCCATGTCGCTCGGCGAGACCGCGCATCGTGTCCAGCAGCGCGCGCAGCGGCGGGTCGCCACGCAGGACGTCGCCCTGGCGGAGGCGCTCCACCCGCCACATCCTGTCGGGCGCGCGCCACTGGGTTCCCTCGGGATAGCTGCTGCCCCGGGGATCGGCGTCCTCGCCGGCCACCGCGCGCCAGGCGCGCCCATGGTGACCCGCCTTGCCGACGAGGATCGGTCCTTCGCTCGTCAGTTCGTACTCGTGGATCCGGTCGTCCACGCGAGGGGCCTGCGCGGTCCAGTCGATGCGGGCCAGTTGTGTCCACGCCACCCAGGTGTGATCGTGTTCGTCGTCGGAGAACCGGCGAGCGAGCAGTTCCGTGCTGGCGTCCGCAGGCAGGCCACGGCCGGGCGAGACGGGTTCGAACCCGGCGTAGTTCCGCACACCGAACAGCAGACCGAAGGCATCGTAGTTGCGCGGCAGGTCCTCCACACCGGCGTCGGTCAGCAGCCACGGCGATCCCGGACCGTTCGGCCGGATCTCCACCCCGCCGGAGATATCGGTACCCACGTCACCTCGCCCTTCGTCCGTGACGGCCGGGACGTACCGGTGGAGACGGATCCCGCAGTTCGGCCGTGCGGACACCATACGGAGTCGTGCCCGTAGGTCCGCCTCCCGAGGGCGTCGAGGATGCTGCTGCCCGTTTGGCCGGCTGGCGGCCCGGTCGCCGCACACGATCGTCTACCTTCCGCTGCGCCGTGCGGAGCCACCCGACCGCCACGTATGGGGACGGCCACTGGACCTGGTGTTGCTGCACCACCGTCTCGCGTTCGCGCCGTCACGGTGGAAGCAGGTCCGGGCTCGACTCGGCACCGGTAGGCCGCACAGCGTTACCCTGCCTGGCGACGCCTGGCCGTCGCGTCCGGCCGCCGACCGCGGACGGTTCTGGCATCAGGACTTTCTTGATCATCTTCGGTGGGGCATCGCGGCCGACACGCTGTTCCTCACCGGCAGCCGGAAAGGCGTTCGAACTCGAGGCAGACCAGGTCCGCGCCCTGGCCGAGGAGTGCCCGGCTCATCGCGTCCGTACGCCGGGGACGCACTGCTGTGCCGAGATCGGCATGGGTAGAACGCGGCATTACCCTGACCGCCGCCGACCGTACGCCGAGCTGCATGCCGAATACCGGGGGTAGCGCTGGTGGGAAAATGCATGGTGGTCCGTCGTCGCGCATCGTATGTTCGCCGAATGTCGATCTGGATCACCCGCTTCGATCCACCCGCCGCCAACCCCAGCGGGCTCGTCCGCGTCGCCGTCAAGGACGCCATCGACATGGCCGGCGTGATCACGACCGCCGGGTGCGTGGCGGTACGTGACCGGGCGACCCTCGCCGCGTCCGATGCGCGCTGCCTCGCCGGCGTGCGCTCGGCCGGCGCGTACATCGTCGGCAAGACCACGCTGACCGAACTGTGTGTCAGCCCGGCGGGCGACAACGCGACGTTCGGCACCCCAGTCAACCCCGTGGCGCCCGACCGCATCCCGGGTGGTTCATCGAGCGGCAGCGCGGTGGCGGTCGCCAACGGTGAAGCGGACATCGGGTTGGGCACCGACACCGGCGGCTCGGTCCGTATCCCGGCCGCGTGTTGCGCGATCGTGGGATTGAAGACGACTTGGGGACGGGTGCCGACGGAAGGTGTCTGGCCGTTGGCACCCAGTCTGGACACTGTTGGTCCGATGGCCCGCGACGTGGCCGGCGTGGTCACCGGAATGCGTCTGTTGGAGCCGGACTGGACGGTCGCGTCGCGTCCCGCTCGCCGGGTCGGACGGCTGCGGATAGACGGCGTCGACCCCGCGGTCGAAGAGGTCGTCGACGCGGCACTACACGCGGTTGGACTCACCGTCCGCGAGGTGCGGCTGCCCGGATGGGAGCAGACCTACGACGCCCTCGACACGATCATCCTCGGCGAGTTGTGGCGGGCGCACCATTCGTTGCTCGACGCCGACGGAGTCGGTGAGTTCGTCAGCGGCGGCCTGTGCGCAGGCCGCGACATCACCGAGCAGCAGCTGGCCGAGGCCATGGTCACCCGCGCGGCGTGGCAGGCGGAAGTGGCCGCGGCGCTGGACGAGGTCGACGTTCTGGCGCTGCCGACGCTGGTCGCGTCCCCACCGCTGTTGACCGCCTTCGCGGGTTTCCCGCTCACCAGGCTGACCGCGCCGTTCAATCTCGCGGGCGTCCCCGCGATCTCCATGCCGATACCGTCACCTGACTTTCCCGTGCCCGCCAGCCTGCAACTTGTCGGCCCGATGTACGGCGAAGGCCTGCTCTGCGCAACCGGGCTCGCGATCGAATCGGCGCTGAACAACAGCGAGACCCGCATCCGGCGTCAGTCCCGGTATGGCCACTCGGAGGCACCCACCACCGTCCCGTAGAGGACATGGTCGGCCGCGAGGGCCAGCTTCTGGCGGACGCCGCCCTCGCCGTCGGCGATCCCCAGCATTCTCCGGACGACCAACTCGAAGCCCAGCCAGAAGGCGCTCCCAAAGGCGGGGCCGGTCCATGGTTGACGGCGTAGCTGTCGCGGGAGCATCCCGAACAGTACGCCGCCGAACGCCCCGTAGCTCCAGTGGATCCCCTCGACCAGGGCGGTTCGCTGGGCTACCGGGATCGCGTTCATCAGCCGCGGGGCCGTCTCGCACAGGACGGATTCTGGCGGTACCTGGGCTACCAGGCCGAGCGAGGTAGTAACCTGCCGAAGGCCGGACATGGCCATGGCCGCCATGGTTCCGCGGACCATTCCCGTCACCGCGGCACCGGTTCCGTGTCGCATCGGTACCCAACCCCTTTCTGGCCCCGGCGTACCTCGAGGTGTCGGTGTGTACCCGCCGTCCGGGGCGGCTAACGCGTGTGGTGCGGACCAAACTCCGTGACCCACCCAGGGGAAGGCACCGACGAGGGCCGCGCCGTCTTCGGGCGTCGGCCTCGCCTGACCGTGCCGCCTCGATGGCCGGCGCCTGTCACTGGTGCATCCGGGTGCCCTTCGTGATGCGGTCGACCGCGTTACGTGGTCCGCGGAGCGCGACCCCGACCAGGTCGAGTTCGCCGGCGGGTACGGAGGCAACGGCGGCGCGGTTGGCCGCGTCGTGGCCGGTGGAGAACAGTTGGTGGGTGTATACGGCGATCGGGATGCCCCGCTCGAGCGCCTTCTCCCGTGCCGCGGACAGCTTTGCCGCGTCCGCGGTGAAGACGAGCACCGGCTGACGAAGCATCGGCAGGTACTCGTTGCCGTCGCTGTCGCGGTACGGCTCTCCGGTCAGGTCCGGAGCGCTTGTCGCGATGCCGCTCATGAGGAACGCGGTGACGTTCAACTCTTGCCAGGGCAGCAGGTCGTCGCGCAGCAGCACCGCAACCTTCGTATCGAAGCGGACAGGTGCGGTTGAATCGGTGGCCGCGCCGGGCGCGGAAAGGGTGTCCTGCATCCGTCTACTGTCCGACGGCCCCGTCAGCCTGGTCTTGTACGTTCCTAGCATGGTCGACGCGGTGCGCGCGTGGCATCCTGAGGTGCCCTTGGTGCAGGAAGTGCTGCACGCGACGTTCGAGCACCATGCCTACCCGGCCCACACGCACGACTCCTGGACCGTACTGCTCATCGACGCCGGTGCGGTGGCGTACGACCTGGACGGCGCCAGACACGAGGCGGCGCCGACGAGCGTGACGCTGCTGCCACCGCACGTTCCTCATGACGGCCGGTCGGCTGTTCGTGGAGAGTCCTTCCGCAAGCGCGTGCTCTACCTCGACCCCGCATGGTTGCCGCCACGTACCGCGACCGCTGCCGCCGCGACCCCCACGCTGCACGACGCACGTGCCGTCGTTGCGGCCCGGCACGTGCACGCCGCGCTGCGGTCGCCCGCCGACACCATGGCGGCCGAGCACGGCATCCACGAGTTGCGCGAGCTTGCGCGAGCGCATCTCGTACGGCTGCCCTCGGCAGCGCACGATGTCCCTCTGGCACGCCGATTGCGTGAACTGCTCGATGGTCGACTCACCGAGTCGCTGACCATCGCCGAGGCCGCGCAGACGCTCGGCGCGCACCCGAATCATCTGATGCGAGCTTTCTCGCGGGCCTACGGCGTTCCACCGCATCGCTACGTGACGGGCCGCCGGGTCGACATGGCACGAAGACTTCTGCTGAAAGGGCGGACCCCCGCTGCCGCGGCCGTCGAGGCGGGGTTTCACGACCAGTCACATCTCACGCGGCACTTCCGTAGGTTCCTCGGGACGACTCCCGCCGCTTTCGTCGGCCGCCGGCGCGGTGACGCGCCGTCGATCGCCTGACGAGGTTGTCGCTTCGGGCTCGTCCCAGATGTCTTCTTGATGGGTCGGCGGTGGCTGAGCAGGGCGCAGACAAGGTCGCCGAAGGCGTGGACGTGGTCGGCTTCGCGTTCGTGGCCGGGGTGATCCCCGACTACCTGCGCAGCGCGACTCACGGCGGCCGCTTGCACGGGCATCGGCTGCGTGGCGTGGTTGTCGGCCCGCACCGCATTTGGCAGCGTCGGCTGTTGTCGGCGAGCGCGGCCGGCGCCCAGTGGGTGATCGCTGGTCGCCGGCCGGCTCGGGTGCGTAGCGCTGCAGAGTCTCTGCGATGTCACCGTCGGGTATAGGCGATCCTCGGTTGAGGTGGCTGGGTCATTCCGGCGCCGAGGAAGTAGTCGAGGTGGTGTGACTGGAGGTAGCCCTTGAGGGTCATGGCGTTTCGGTAGGCCGGGTTGTGCGCCAAGGTGTACAGGCGGGTGTTGGTCGGTTGGTTGGTGGTGAAGATCAGCAGTTCGGTGGAGTTGCTGTTGGTGACTACCACTTCCTCGCGCCAGTCGCCGAGGACGTCGCCGATCAGCGTCGGGTACACCCCGTACGTCTGGCCGCCGTACTGGCCCACGGTGAGCAGCCGCGGCAGGCGGTTGCTGGGCGTGGGGTTGTTCGGGTCCCACTTCTCGATCTTGCCGTCGTTGAACAGTTCCATGGTCAGGTCGCCGTCCCACCACAGGCCGTGCTGCGGCCAGGGGGCGGTGTCCGCGAGCCGCTGGTTGGAGGCGGCGTTGTAGACGCCCGAGAAGGACCAGACCTCCATGCCGGGACGGCGTGGGTCGATGTCGCCGGCCATCCCGCGCCCGTTGTCCGCGACGCCGGCCTCCACGTGCTGCCAGATCATGGCGCCCGTGGCGGCGTCGTAGTAGTACTCGCGCAGACCGCTGGGGTTGTCCTGCTGTACCCCGTATCCCTGCAGGCCCGGGCGGCTGGGGTCCATCTTGGCGATGTGGAACCGGTCGCCGTGCACGATGCCCTGCGGTGCCAGCGAATAGCGTAGGCGGCCGTCTCCGTTGAGGACGAATCCGATCTCGGCGATCTCGTCGCGGCCGTCGCCGTCGACGTCGATGATCCGGGTGTTGTGCCCGTCGGGCAGGTTCTGGTTGCCGCGCAGGAACTTCCACTGTTGGGCCAGGGTGCTGCCGTTGAAGCGCCACGCCGTGAACATGAGGTTGAAGCCTCCGTTGCCGATGCGGTTCTTCATGAAGGCGACCAGGCTCGGGTTGGTGCCGTCGAGGTGGCCCACGCCGAAGCGGGCGTACATCGGGCCGTCGCTGAGGTAGTCGGTCGGCACCGGTGCCGTGGCGCGCGGCGCTCCGGTCATCCCGTCGAGGATGGCAATGTGCTGGCGGTTGTTGTCGTTACCCTGCGTGAACGTGGCTCCGTTGCCGAACCGTACGCCGTTGGCGATCCGTACGGCGACCTCCGCGCGACCGTCGCTGTCCAGGTCGTACACCGTCACCCCGTCGTTGTGGCCGACGTTGATGGTGGACGAACCGCCCTCGATGTTGTTCTGGTTCGTGCTGTTCGGCCCCATGTCGACGTCCCACAGGAACCGTCCGTCGCTGCGGTACGCCTCGATGCGCTGGGGGCTGGTCTGGCGGTCCAGCACATAGTCGTACTCACCATCCCCGTCGAGGTCACCCACCCAGACGAACTTCACCGTCCCGGTGTTGCGCAGCGGCACGCGGACCACCGGCTCGACGGCGTTGTTGGCTCTCAACGTGAAGGAGCTGCTCGCCTGCTGCTCGACACCGTTGACCACCGGCCGCACGTGATAGCTGTTCGACTGCGCCAGGTTCGCCGTGGTGTCCGTATAGTTCGTCCCGCCGGTCAGAGCGGTGGAGTTGAGCTTGACGGCAGCACCACCGGCGGTGGACCGGTACACGTTGAACCCGATTCCCTGCGGATCGAGGCCGAGCAGTCGCCACGAGACCAGCACGCTCGAGGCGCCGGACCGCACCGCCACGACTCCCCGGCCCAGGTTCTCCATCAGTCTGGTGCCGTTCGCGGGCGGAGGCGTGGTCGTCGGCGGCGGGGGACCGCCATCGACGCGCACGAGTTGCCACTGTTGGTTGGCGGCGCCGGTGTCCGGCCACTGAACGAGTTCGGCGCCGTCTGCGGTGGACCAGTCCAGCACGTCCACAGCCTTGCCGGAGTGCCGGGCGAGCAGCCGGACATGGCCGCCGTCGGAGTCAGCCAGCCGGAACTGCTGATTGGAGCTGTTGTGCTCTGTCCACTGTACTATCTGGGCACGGTCAGCGGTCGACGCTCCGGACACGTCCAGCACCTTGCCGGAATGCCGCGATCGCAGCCGGTAGAAGCCGCCGCCGGAGTCCACGAACTGCCATTGCTGCCTTGCTCCGTCGTTACGCGCCCATTGGGTGATCCGAGCGCCGTCGGTGGTGGCCAGTTCGTACACGTCGAGCGCCTTGCCCGAATGCCGGTTCAGTAGTACGTACCAGGCGTTGGTGTCCACCGTCGCCGCGGATGCGGTGCCCAGGCCGAATGCCAGCCCGCCGATGGCGAGGACGACCGCGATGGTCGCGGCCAGTAGCCCACGCCGCCGGCGGCTGCGGTGTGATGGTGCCGATGTGGGTGTCACGAAAGACCTCCGTTTGCAGGTGGTGCAAGGGGCGTGTCCACCGTCCGGCGCAGTGAGCGCAGGCAGATGGGAGCGTTCCCAAAGTTGCCCCGAATCTGCCCTCTTCAACTGCGGGGAGAAGGCGGGTGACCCGGAGCGCCATGTTCGAGGGTAGGGCGCGGGAGCGCGGCAATGTTAACGCAACCATCGACATATTTCGTCATGCAGGTAACCAGTCTGCAAAGGTCGTTACCTCTTCGTAACCTTCATCGAACGGGGATCAGGTCACTTTCCCCTGGTAGGTGGCGTACTGGCCGACGGATCACGTTGGGCACCGCGGTGTCCCCGGCCATCCCGACGGTGGCGAGCGGCTGCTGGAGCCGGACGGGCACCCGGCCACAGGTCGTTCAACAGGGGGCCTGGCCCTGGTTGCCGACTGCGTCTCGTGGCGGCATGCCATAGCGTGCGTGCGGAGCTATCGGCCTAGGCGTCCGTAGAAGACGGCACGGGCGTCCGCTCGGGGAGGTCGCCCGAGAGGAGATCGGCGACGGTATTGGCGTGGATCTCCGGCAACGGGCCGGCAGCGTGAGCGGCGGCGACGGCTCGCACGTGTTGCTCGGCGGAGTCGGCCAGGCCGTCGTAGACGGCGACGAAGACATCGCGGGCGGCTTGCCGTAGCCACCCGGCCGGCAGCAGTTTCTCGGGTAGCTGCGGGTCGAGCGTGGAGAAGCGGCGGTAGGTGTCCATCACCTCGGTGCGAGTGCGGACAGCCTGCGCACCGGCTAGCTGCCCGGCGTGCACGCCCGCAACGACCTGGCGCCAGCGGCGGATGAACGTCTCGTACTGGGTGGCGATGGCGGAGAGGTCCCAGGCGTCGATGGGATTGCGACCCGCGCCGGTCGCAATGTCGAGGTGCCGGGCGCGGAACACCGTCAGAGCGTCCAGGTTCATCTCGTCAAGTTCGCTCCAGGCCTTCGCGGCAAACTCCCGCGGCGAGATCCACAGCGCGTCGTACAGCGGTGCGAACCCCATCCACCGCAAGTGGTTGCGTAGTGCACGCCGCTGCAATGCGGCCTCCTGCGGCAACGAGAACGCGACGAGTGTCCACCGGTCGTCCCACATCGCGGTGCCTGCCCCGTATGACGCTACCCAGCCACCGCCGGCGCGCAGATGAGCCGCGACGGACTGCGTGAGCCGGTAGAAAGTTTTGCGGCCCTGCCGGTTGCTCTCGAGAACGCCGCGACGGGCAAGGCGGCTGATGGCGGCCCGGGCGCCGGCGGAGCTCACGCCCGACTCCGCGAGTAGCGCGACGATCGCTGCGGACGGCAGCCAGGCTCCGGTGGACACGGTGTAGTCGGCCAGGAGCGTGACAGTCAGACCCTGTGGCGAACTGCCGGCCTGCCGCCGGGGCAACCGGATGGAACCCAACCCCTCCCTCGCGAAGATCTCTTCGATGTCGAACGGGTAGTCCACTGGGCGCTCCGGATGAAACAGGCATTTCAGCTCTCGGGTCTGCCCCGGGTTTGGTTGATTCGCGAGGTTGAGTGGTTCAGGCCGTGTGTGTGGGCCTGTTGATTGTCTCAAACTCGATCGGGGGAGTCGTCCGAGGCGTCGCTGCCGGTGCCCGCGGTGGTGGGTCCGTTCGATCCAGGTCGCGATCGCCAGGCGCAGGTCGTCGCGGGGGTTCCAGGCCAGGGTGGATCGGCGTCTTCGACATCGGCGACCTTGAGTCACCGGTGGGCCCCCCTGTGGAGACCGAGGGTGGCGTACCGCCCGCCTCGGGCGGGCGAGGTCGGACATCAACCCCTGTCCATTGACAGTATTTTGCACGGGAGGCACACTAAGTGCCGCGTGACGCGCTGAGTCGTTCATCCGAACCAGGGTGGCGGCCCGGTTCGACACCCGGCCCCATGCCCGCCTGACCGAACGGGCGTCGGCCGATTCAATGCGTTCGTTGTGAACGCTAACATCCATTGCGCTCGCTGCCTGCACCGTGCTTCCCGAGCCGGGGCAGGTGCTCAGGCGCTGATGTGGAGGGCTTCATGTCGAAGTACCTGACTCCCCGACGGGCGACGCTCGTCATGCCGGTCGTTGCCGTCGTCGCCGCGATGTCCGCCGTGGCACTGCACGCGGAGGCCGCTGCACGACCGCCCGGTAGCGCCACTGCGGCGGCAGCCGCTGCGGCACCCGTGAACGTGCTGGCGACGCCGACTACGCCGCCGGGGTCGTATCCCAACCCGGGCGTCGTGTCCGGCGCCATCGGCACCCACGACCCGACGATGGTCAAGGCACCCGCGGGCACCTACATCGTCGCGCAGACCGGTGACAACATCACCCTGACCACGTCCACCGACCGCACGGTATTCCGCGCGGCGGGTGCGGTGTTCCCCGGCGGCGCTCCCTGGACCAGGGCGTACACCGGTGGCAGCGCCCGTCTCTGGGCGCCGGACATTTCCTACCACAATGGGCAGTACTACCTGTACTATTCGGCGTCCACGTTCGGCGAGAACCGGTCGGCGATCTTCCTGGCCACCAGCCCCACCGGGGCATCCGGCAGCTGGACCAACCGGGGCCTGGTGATCGAGTCCCGGACGTCGGACAACTTCAACGCCATCGACCCGAATCTGATCGTGGACGACAACGGCCGCTGGTGGCTCAACTTCGGCTCGTTCTGGTCCGGCCTCCAGCAGATCGCGTTGAACCCGTCGACGGGGCTGCGAGCCGACTCCAGTATCCGACTGATCGCCGGCCGCAACGGCGGGGCGATCGAGGCACCGCACATGTTCAAGCGCGGCCCCTACTACTACCTGTGGGTGTCGTTCGACAGGTGTTGCCAGGGCGCCGCCAGCACCTATCGGATCATGGTGGGCCGCTCGACCAGCCCGAACGGGCCGTTCGTCGACCGCAACGGCACCCGGCTGACCTCGGGCGGCGGCACCCAGGTCCTCGCCGGCCACGGCAGCATCCACGGCCCCGGACACCAGGCCGTCATCGCCGACACCGACGCCGACGTGCTCGTCTACCACTACTACGCCAACAACGGAGCCTCCCGGCTCGGCATCAACCTGCTCGGCTACGACAGTGCCGGCTGGCCGTTCGTCTACTGAGGCGGAAGGAGCATCCCCATGCGCAGAACAGAACTTCGCGCCATCCTGGCCACCGGGCTGGTCGCCGCGCTCGGTGCCGTCGGCACGGTCGCTCCGACCACCGAGGCGTCGGCGGCCACCGTCCAGGCCGGAACGCCGTACGTGCTGGTCAACCGCCACAGCGGCAAGGCACTGGACGTCTACAACCTGGCCACCGGCGACGGCGCCGCGATCAACCAGTACACCCGCAACGACGGCGCCTGGCAGCAGTGGAAGTTCCTGGACTCCGGCGGCGGCTGGTACCGGGTGCAGTCGGTACACAGCGGCAAGGTCCTCGACCTGCCCACCACCGCCGACGGCATCCAGTTGGTGCAGAACACCGACCGCAACGACGCCCGCCAGCAGTTCCGGCTCGCCGACTCGGCCGGCGGCCACGTCCGGCTGATCAACCGGAACAGCGGCAAGGCCCTCGATGTCTGGGAATGGTCCACCGCCGACGGCGCCCGGGTCTCGCAGTACCAGGACCTGGACGGCGCGAACCAGCAGTGGCAGCTGATCCCGCTGACCAGCGCCGCCGGCTCGTTCACCAACCCGATCAAGCGCAACGGCCCGGACCCGTGGCTGCAGCACCACAACGGCTACTACTACCTGGCCACCACCACATGGAACTCCACGATCACGATGCGCCGGTCGGCCACCCTGGCCGGACTGGCCACCGCCGCCGACCAGGTGATCTTCAACCTGGCCGGGCGCCCCAACGGCTGCTGCAACATGTGGGCGCCGGAGTTTCACCTGATCAACGGGCGCTGGTACTTCTACTACACCGCCGGGCAGAACGTATCCGACTACAACCCCACCCAGCGCCTGCACGTCCTGGAGTCGGCCGGCACCGATCCGATGGGCCCGTACACGTTCAAGGCCGACCTGGGCAACGAGTGGGCGCTCGACGCCAGCGTGCTCAGGGTGGGCAGCAACCTCTACCTGATGGGCACCTACAACGCCGGCGGCTCGTACGGCCAGTCCAACTTTATCCAGCGCCTGACCAACCCGTGGACGCTCACCGGCTCCCGGGTCCGGCTCAGCTCGCCGACCCTGTCCTGGGAGCGCCAGACCGGCGCCGTCAACGAGGGTCCCGAGCCGCTGTACCACAACGGCAGGGTGATGGTCGTCTACTCGGCGTCGGCGTGCTGGGGTCCCGACTACAAGCTCGGCCTGCTCACCCTCACCGGCACCGACCCGCTGAACCTCGCGCACTGGACCAAGAGCCCGAACCCGGTCTTCCAGCGCAACGACGCCAACGGGGTCTTCGCCCCCGGCCACAACGGCTTCTTCAAGAGCCCGGACGGCACCGAGGACTGGATCGTCTACCACGCCAACGACTCGGCCGGCGGCGGCTGCGACATGAACCGCTCCACCCGCGCCCAGAAGTTCACCTGGAACGCCGACGGCACACCCAACTTCGGCACTCCGGCCCGTCTCGGCGTCACCCTGACCGCACCCTCCGGCGAGTAGAGGCCCACTGCCCAGCCTGCCCCGGTACGCCGCCGGGGCAGGCGCCCCCCGCCGCGTACGACCAGTGAAAGGCAGAATGCCGTGCACCTTTCCCGACGCAACTTCACCCGCCTGGCCGCACTGAGTTCGCTGACCGCCGCCACCGGCGGTGCCGCCGTGTTCGGCATGCCGGCGCCCGCCCTGGCTGCCAACACCGCCTACGTCTTCGGCTATTTCAAGGAGACCCCGAACGAGAGCGGCGACAGTTACGCCCTGCATCTGGCGGTCAGCACCGACGGGCTGAACTGGCGGCCGCTGAACCAGAACAACCCGGTGGCGACCCCGACCGCCGGCACTCTCGGCCTGCGCGACCCGTTCATCCTGCGCAAGCAGGACGGCACCTTCGTCGTCCTCGCCACCGACCTGCGCGGGCGCATCTTCAACGAGAACAACCAGTACCTGCACGTCTGGGACTCCACCGACCTGCGCAGCTTCACCGGTTACCGCCGGATCCGGATGCACGGCCTGAACACCCACACCTGGGCGCCCACGGCGTTTTGGGTGGCCTCGCGCAACCAGTACGCGATCGTCTATTCCGCCTACAACGGCGCCGACGTGTTCATGGTCAACTACACGTCGGACTTCCGGACGGTCAGCACCAACCAGGTCTACTTCAGTCCGGGATACCCGGTGCTCGACGCCGACATCGTGGTCGACGGGTCGACGTTCTACATGTACTACAAGAACCTGGCCGACGGCCTGATCTACGGCGCCCGCTCGTCGACCGGCAACCCGAACAGCTACAGCAACTACACCAGCGGGCTACGGCAGGGCAACGCCATGGAGGCGCCGCTGCTGATCAGGAGCAACACCGGCAGCGGCTGGCGGCTCTGGGGCGACTCGTTCAGCCCGGTCAACAACGACTACTACGCGTGGTCCACGTCGAACATCGGCGGCAACTCGTGGACGCTGCTCAACCAGCGTGACTACACACCGCCGCTGAACGCCAAGCACGGCTCCATCGTCGGTATCACCGCCGCCGAGTACGACGGGCTGGTCGCGCGCTGGGGCCTGCCCAGCTGGGTGCGGCTGAAGTCGTACAACTTCCCGGACCGGTACATCCGGCATGCCGACAACATCGGCCGGATCGACGCCTACCCGTTCGACCCGCACCAGGACCAGCTGTGGCGGATGGTGCCCGGCCTGGCCGACGCCGCCGGAGTGTCGTTCGAGTCGGTCAACTTTCCCGGCCGGTTCCTGCGGCACAGCAACTACGCGATCCGGCTGGATGCCAACGACAACACCGCGACGTTCCGCGCCGATGCCACCTTCACCCGGGTGGCCGGCCTGGCCGACTCCAGCTGGTCGTCGTTCCGGTCGTACAACTTCCCCGACCGACACCTGCGCCACTCCGGTTACGTGCTGCGCATCGACCCGATCAGTGCGAGTTCCAGCGCCACGGATCGCCAGGACGCCACCTTCCGCGTTTCCTGACTCGACAATCCGTTGTCTGTGCGGAAGCAGGTGCTCATGAAGCGATCGGTGGCGGCTCTTGCTGCCCTCGTCACCGCCACGGCGAGCGTGACACTCGCCGTCCCACCCGCCGTGGCGGCGCCCGGCAGCCCGGCCGTCCGGCCACCGCTGGGCTGGAACAGCTGGAACACCTTCGGGTGTGACATCAACGAAGCCAAGATCCGCGGAGCCGCCGACGCCATGGTCAACTCCGGTATGCGGGCGGCCGGCTACCAGTACGTCGTCGTCGACGACTGCTGGCAGGCGACGACCCGCGATGCCGCCGGGAACCTGCGCTCCGACCCGGTACGGTTCCCCTCCGGCATGAAGGCGCTCGGCGACTACATCCACGGCAAGGGGCTCAAGTTCGGCATCTACCAAGCGCCGCGCGAAAAGACCTGCGCCCAGTACTTCAACGCCCTCGGCGGCGCCACCGGCGCGCTGGGCCACGAGCAGCAGGACGCCAACACCTTCGCCTCCTGGGGTGTGGACTTCCTGAAGTACGACTGGTGCTCGCCCTGGGGCACCCTGAACGACCAGAACGCCGGCTTCACCAAGATGCGTGACGCGCTGCGCGCCACCGGACGGCCGATCGTCTACTCCATCAACCCCAACAGCGCCCACAGCAACACCGGCCCGTCCTACAACTGGAGCCCGGTGGCGGACATGTGGCGCACCACCGAGGACATCACCGACAGTTGGAGCACCGGTTGCCGCGCCGACTGCTTCATGGGGATCACCGAGATCCTCGACGTGCAGGCGCCGCTGCACTCCTGGGCGGGTCCGCAGCACTGGAACGACCCCGACATGCTCGAAGTCGGCGTCCGCGGTACCTTCACGCCCACCGAGAACCGAGCGCACTTCAGCATGTGGGCGATCATGGCCGCTCCGCTTATCGCCGGCAACGACCTCACCACGATGTCCGCCGACGTGCGCTCGGTGCTGACCAACCCGGACGTGCTGGCGATCAACCAGGACAGCGCGGGCCGGCAGGCTCAGCGGGTGCGCGACTTCGGTGAGACCGAGGTGTGGGCCAAGACACTCAGCGACGGTTCGGGGGCGGTTGCGCTACTCAACCGCTCGGGCAGCACCGCGACGATCGCCACCACCGCCGCGGGGATCGGCATGCCGGCGGCGGGCGGTTACCAGCTGTTCGACGTCTGGACCAAGGCGGCCCGCAACACCTCAGGGGCGATCAGCGCGACCGTCCCGCCGCACGGTGTGGTCATGTACCGGGTCCGGACCGGCACCACCACCCCCACCACGACGTTCAGCCTTCGCGGTGCCGGATCCGGTCGCTGCCTGGACGTGCTCGGCGGCGCACCGACCGACGGCGTCCAGGCCGTCATCTGGGACTGCAACGGCGGCATCACCCAGATCATCACCAGCACCTCAGGACAGCTGCGCATCGGCGGCAAGTGCCTCGACGCCGAGAACAACGGCACCGCCGACGGGACCAGGGTGATCCTCTGGACCTGCGGCACCGGCACCAACCAGCATTGGACACTGCAATCCGACGGCACTGTCCGCGGCACCCAATCCGGCAAGTGCCTCGACGTCAACCAGGCCGCCACCGCCAACAACAGCACGGTCATCCTGTGGACCTGCACCGGCGCGCCGAACCAGCACTGGACCCGCATCTGAGCACGGCCGCAAGGCCGCTGGGGACTGTAAATGGAACGTCATCGCAGGAAACGTGATCACGGGCCCACTGGCGTGCAGCAACAACACCCCGCCGCCGGTGAACAACGGCCTCACCAACACGGCCGCCGGTCCGAAGTCAGGACAATGCCGCAGCCTGTAGCGATCTGAGGCTCACACCCGTGAGCGTTGCCGGGCCGAGTGACCGCGGCCCGGCAACGCTGCCGGTACCCGTGACGTCTTGCCCGCCTCGCGACTGCAGTCTCCGACGAGGAGTAGGCGGTCGTTCAGCAGACGGAGGACTGCTGCCACGCTCACGTTGTCGTTCGCGCCGCGTCGAGTGAGGTCGCGATGCCCTGTGCGGTCGGCGTCGCGGTGATGCCGAAGGCTGTTTCGAACGCCTGGGAGTCGAGAGTGTATGGCGCGGTGTACTGGTAGGCCATCTCGAGTGTTTCGCGGGCGGCGGGGTTGAACAGTGCGCCGATGCGCATGGTCGTGCGGCCCATCACGTTCGTGCGGGCGCCGGGGCCGGCGGCGAGGTCGATGTACTGGCGGCCGGTGAGGGCTGGGGCGGTGGGTAGGTGCCAGGTGCGGCCGCGCGCTTCGGGTGCGGTGCCGAGGATGGCGAGGGCCTTTCCGATGTCGGGGGTGTAGGTGAGGGAGTGCGGCTGGTCGGCGTCGAAGAGCCAGGTACCGGTGTTGCCGGCGGCGATCTTGTCGAGTGCGAAGGTGTTGAAGACGCTGGTTGAGGCGGCGGGGCCGTAGAAGTCGGCGCTTCGCCCGATGGTGACGGTGAGGCCGCGCGCGGAGGCGTCGTCGAGGGTGCGGAGCGCGGCTGCGCGCACCTCGCCCTTCTTGCTGCGGGGGTTGATCGGGGTCTGCTCGGTCATGGGGCCGTCGACCTGGCCGTAGGCGTAGACGTTGTCGAGGTAGACCAGGTGGGTGTCGTGTTCGAGGGCCGCGTCGACGGTGTTGCGCAGGATCGTCGGCCACTGTTGCGCCCACACGCGGGTGGAGTACGGCAGGCCCACGGTGAAGTAGGCGACGTGGGCACCGTCGAGGACTCGGGAGACGTCGGCGGCATCGAGGAGGTCGGCGGTCACCGACCGCGCTCCGTCGGTGGTTGCGGGGCGTCGGCCGACGGATATCGGGCGCTCGCCGCGGGCGACGAGGGCGCGCACGGCCTGATGTCCGATGACGCCGTTGCCGCCGAGGATGACGTGGGTGGGGATGGTGGTCATGATGGTGCTCGTTTCGCGTCGGTGGGGAAGAGGGTTCGGGTGACGTCTTGCTGGGCGAGGCGACGCAATCCGGCGAACAGTGGGTCACCGAGGATCGTGCCGACGACCATCAGTTCGGCCACCTGATCGGGGGTGGCGAGGCTGGAGAGGGCGCGAAGGTCGGCGGCGGCGACGGCCGCCGCCGCGGCGGCGTAGGCGCCGAGGTAGGAGTCCGGGGCCTCGAACCCGATCGCGCGGAGCCCGTCCAGGGCGCGTGCCGCCGCGTCGATGCCGGGGTTGTCGTCGGTCACCTCCCACCCCTGCGATCGAGCGAACGTGGCGATCCGTTGGCGAGCCGCGTCGCTCGGCGTCGAATCGGCCGTCCGCGGGGTGGCCATCGCGTGCTGCGCGACGCGGAAGGTCTCTGCCAGCGGTGCATCCTCCGCATCCAGTGCGGCGATGACATCCTTCGTCGCGGCGACGGAGAGGCCCCCCGTTTCCAGGAGGGCGCGGATCAGCCGGACGCGGTGCACGTGCGCGTCGCCGTAGTCGACCTGGTTCGGGGCCGAACGCACCCCTTCGGGAAGCAGGCCCTCCCGTTGGTAGTACTTCACCGCCGACAGCGGAACACCGGCGCGGCGGGAAAGTTCAGATATTCGCACTATCGGATAGTAGCACTATCTGTCTGGTGATCGCCCCTGAAGGGGCACGGGAAGCTGGTAGGCGCCGAGAGAAGGCGCGACTCGACCAGAGGTGCCGTGTGCCGAAGGACAGGGCGAAGCGACCGGGGGAAGCCCCGTGGGTCAGGTGTTGTCGGCCTCGGGCACGGTGAGGGTGACAAGGGCTCATCCCGGATCCGGTGTTCCGCCGCGAGCGACACCCGACCAGGCTGGTGACCGGCCCGTGGCGCACAGGGCCGCGTCGGTCAGCTCGAACATCGCATCCGCCCGCGCGGTCAGGCGGCGGTGGTAGTCATGGCCACGGCCACCGCCTGTCCTTCGCGTCCTTGCAGGGAACCGAAGGATCATCAGGCGGTGGTCGCTCTCACGTCGGGCACCGGCACACCGAATCCACAAAGGATCAACGCGGCGACCGGCCGCCAAGGTTGAAGAAAAATCAGGATCCGGCGACCGGCGAGGCGATTCCCACGAGGACGCCGTAGGGGTCTCTGACATAGGACACCACCTGACCCCAGGCCGTGTCGTGCGGCTCGGTCAGGGCAGTGGCACCCGCCGCGACCGCGCGGGTGTAGGCGCCAGCTACGTCATCGGTGATGAAGGTGAACTCGAGCCCCGCCGGTGGCATGGCGGGGTCGAGGGCGGCGTAGGGAACTGGCACTGCCTTCGCTCCCAGTCGGTGGCTGGTGAAGGCAAGCGCCGTGCCGCCCGTGTCGAGCTGGGCGAAATCGCCTGACTCGTGAACGAACGCGCGGGAAAACCCGAAAGCCCGCTCGTAGAAGTCAACAGCTTGGACCACGTCCGAGACGTACACGATGGCGTAACCAAACCTCATTGCGGCTCCCGAGAAGTCGGTACGGAATACGGTCCAAGGCCATCACGGAGCCGACGCCGCAGTCTTGAACGAATCAGACACTGTGCGTGCGGCGGTGTAGGTGGCCCAGATGTGGTTTGGCAAATGTTCGTGCGGAGAGATCCGGTGGGCATGTGTCGGCAGGCGTCGGTCCGATGTGGGTCGCATCCGCGTCGGGAGACGTTGGAATCTCCCGGCTGCTTCCGGTGGGCCAGGGCGAGGGGGAGTGTGTGTTGCGCCCCGGCGGGCGGGGGTGGGGTCGCGGTCTCGGGGTTGCCTCCTGCGGAGTTGGTCGAGTGGCGCGGCGGATGTGCCTCGTCGACGCCCGCCGCCTCCACTGATCGCTGCCGTGCGTGGTCGCCGGGTTGTCGATGTTCGGCGACGTGTCTGTGTGCCGCGCTTCCGGCGTCTGCTTATAATGACAATCGTTTTCAGTAAGCTCGAAGGGAGTGTGATGTCGACGTCACCGATCGCGCCGGCCGGTGCCGGCGTCTCCGCGGCGGACACGCGCCCGTCACTGACGGTGCTGAGCGGCTTCTGGCCGGCCGCCACGTACGCGGTCGCCCGCGCACTGCTCGCCGCGGACCCGGCACTGCTGCTGGTCCGGCATGATCTCGCCGACGTCGGGACCGGTTCGGTGCACCGGGTGGTGCGTGACGGTGCCAGCGTGCTCGAGGACGTGCGCATCGACCTGGCCCACGGCTGCGTCTCGTGCACCCTGCGCCAGGACGTGCTGTCGACCCTGGCCCGGCTGGCCCGAAGCCGCCCCGACCGGGACCTGGTGCTGATGCTGCCCGAGGTGGTCGAGCCGGAGACGGTCGCTGCCGCCTGTGTCCACTGCCTTGTCGACGGCGCGCCGATCTCCACCCTGCTGCGCGTCGACTCCTGCACCACCGTCGTCGACGCCGAGCACCTGCTCGACGCTCTGGCGAGCACCGACGACCTCAAGACGCTCGGTATCCACGCCGCGGCCGACGACGACCGTGCGTTGGCCGACGTCGTCGTACGACAGATCGAGTACGCCGACACCCTCGTGTTGTGGGGACAGTCCCGCGAAGGGCCGTACGACACCGGCCGGCTGTCGGTGCTGCTCGACCGGATGAGCCCGTGGGCGGCACAGGTCCACGTCGACGATGACATCGTCGACGCCGGCGCGCTGTCCCGCCAACTGCGCGACACCCGCCGACACCGGCCGGACACCCCCAGAGTCCTGGCCCGCGGCCTCGAAGGGCGCGTCCTCGGTACCCACGAGCCGTATCCGGACTGTGGGGTGGTCTCCGCGGTCTTCCGTGCCCGCCGGCCGTTCCATCCCGGGCGGCTGAAAGACCGGCTCGAACGCATCAACGCAGAAGCGGTCCGTTCCCGAGGTCACCTCTGGCTGGCCAGCCAGCCCGAGACCGTGGTCGCGTGGGACTTCGCCGGTGGCGGCCTCGGCCTCGGCTCGCTCGGCCGCTGGCTGACCGTCTTGCCCGACGCCCACTGGAACGCGGTGCCCGACCAGCGGCGGCTCGCTGCGGCACTGGACTGGGACCCCTACTACGGCGACCGGCACCAGCACCTGGTCTTCATCGGCCTGGACCTCGACCCGGCCGAACTGCACCGCACGCTCGCCGGATGTCTGCTCACCGACGCCGAACTCGCCGACGGGGAGGACGTGTGGCGCACCTACGACGACCCGTTCGCCGGCTGCTTCCCGCTCGCCGACCTCGACCCCGGCCACACCCGCACCAGCTCCGAAGGAGTGCCCTCGTGAAACCCGGTATCCACCCCACCTACCGGCCCGTCGTCTACCGCGACCGCGGCGCCGACTTCGCCTTCCTGACCCGCTCCACCGCGACCAGCGACCAGACCATCGAGTGGAGTGACGGCAACACCTACCCGGTCGTCGACGTCCAGATCTCGTCCGCGAGCCATCCGTTCTGGACCGGCCGCCAACGCCTGCTCGACACCGAAGGCCGGGTGGAGAAGTTCCGGGCCAAGTACGCGCGACGCGGGTCGCAGTGACCACGCTGGCCCACGGCGACTGAACGACGTTCGCCGCCAGCCTCGCCGCCGCCGATCAGGACCAGGACTGGTACGAGAGGGCGGTTCCGCGGGCCGGCTCACGACCGACGTCGGTTCCGGCGGTGTCCACGACCCTTTGGCGCCACATCGACACGAGAGGTGGCGGCGCATAGTCTTCGATGCGCCAGAGAGTGCAGCCAGGAGGAACGCATGTCGCTAACCGTTTCAACTGCTCAACCAGTCGCCCGAACCGTGTGACTGCCGACCTTTGGCGGGAGGCCCGGCGAGCCGTCGATCTGCACGTCTTCCTGCTCGCCGGGCAACAGTCGGGCACCAGCCATTCCGAGACACTGGCGGCCGCGATCGAATATGCCCTTGCCGCCGAGGAGGCCGGGTTCGCCGGGGTCTGGATGGCTGAGCACCACTTCATCAGGTACGGGGTGTGCCCATCGGCGGTCGCCTTCGCCGCGCATCTGCTCGGACGTACCAGCCGCGTCACCGTCGGCACCGCCGCGGCCATCCTGTCCACCCGGCATCCGGTCGCTCTCGCCGAGGAGGCGGTCCTGCTCGACGAGATGTCCGGCGGCCGGTTCGCCCTCGGCGTTGCCCGTGGCGGTCCCTGGGTCGATCTGGAGGTCTTCGGCACCGGGCTGGGCCGCTACACCGACGGCTTCGCCGAATCCCTCGACCTGCTGCTGGCCTGGACTTCGGGTAGGGAGGCGGTCGGCGCCGACGGTCCGCTGTTCCGGTTCCGGCCGGTTGACGTCGTACCCCGGCCACGGCGTCAGGTGCCCGTCCGGGTCGCCGCCACGGGTGCCGCAACCGTCGATCTTGCCGCGCGGCGCGGTCTGCCGTTGCTGCTCGGCATGCACGCCACCGACGCCGAGAAGGCGAGCATGCTGGCCCGCTACGCACAGGTGGCGGCCAGCTGCGGCCACGACCCCGCCACCGTCGAACATGCCAGTGTCCACCTTGCCCACATCGGCGACGACGATGACAGCGCGGGCGAGGTGGTGCGCCGGTGCCTGCCCGGGCTGCTTGCCGGTACCCGCGGGTATGTGCGCATCGACGGATCGGCGTCCGCGCGCCGCGACCTGGCGGCGTACACCGAGCACCTGATCGGTGTCGGTGCCGTCGGCTCGCCGGCCACCTGCCGGCGGCGGCTGGCCAGCAGCGTCGCCGCCACCGGTGCGCGGCATCTGCTGCTCATGGTCGAGGCGGCCGGTGAGCCGCGCAGGGTGACGGCCAACCTGCGGCGGCTCGCCGCGACGCTGCTCGCGGACTGAGCGTCGCGGCGAGCCGGTAGTGGTTGGCCAAGGGGCGGGGCCGCCGCCGTCACGCCGACCGTGTCCACGTCGGAACCCGTGTGCCGCGGCCTGACGGTGCCCCGCAACACGCCTGAATCTCAGCGAGGTCGGGCCGCGACCTTGCGAACCCACTCCACCTAGTAGTGCTTTGTTAGGTTGTGTCGTGGTATGGGCGGTTGCAGGTGTGGCATGCGCCGGCCATGACGGTGAGGAGTTGTTGTATCTGCCGGAGTACGGCGTACAGGGTCAGGCCGGCGCATGTGCTTTTGGGTCGAGGCGGAGCAGGGTGCAGAAGGCCTGGGCCAGGACGGTGAGGGTGACGTGGCGGTGCCAGCCGGTGTGGCTGCGGCCTTCGAAGTGGTCGATGCCGAGGCCGGTTTTGAGTTCGCGGTAGTCGTGTTCGACGCGCCAGCGTTGTTTGGCGAGTTGGACGAGGGTCTTCAGCGGGGTGTGTTGGTCGAGGTTGGACAGCCAGTACTTGACGGGTTCGTCGGTTCCGGGTGGCCATTCGGCGATCAGCCAGCAGTCGGGCAGGCTGCCGTCGTCGGCGCGGGGGATGTCGCGGTTGGCGGGGCGGACGCGTAGGCGTAGGAAGTGGGAGCGCAGCGCCGCGTCCGGGTTCGTCGGTGTGGGGCGGCTGCCGTGGCGCCAGGTGACGGGCCGGACCCGGCGGCGGGCGGTCTGGGCGAGGGTTTTCAGGGTGGTCGGCGGGTCGGGGTAGGCGGGTCGGGGTGGACGGCCCCGACCGGTGTGGGCGGGGGTGACCGGGGTCGCGTCGCCGGGGTGGGCGGTCGCGGTCGGGTCGACCTGGACCACGTAGGCCAGGCCGCGGTCGGCGAGTCCGAGCCGGAACAGGGTGCGGTCGCCGTAGCCGGAGTCCGCTGTGACCGGCAGTTTCGGTAGTCCCCATTCGTCGGTCATCTCGTCGAGCATGTCCAGCGCGAGACGCCATTTCTCCCGGTGGCGTATGTCGTCGCCGATACCGGCCCGTTCCCGCTTGCGCCGCACCTCCGCCGCCCGGGCCGGGTCGCCGATGGTGGTGTCGTCCCACGAGGCCGGGCAGAACAGCCGCCAGTTCGCGGCCACCGAAGCGGTGTCGGTGGCCAGATGGACACTGACCCCGATCTGGCAGTTGCCGGTCCTGCCCAGGGTGCCGGAGTACTGCCGGGCCACGCACGGCGACGCGGTGCCGTCCTTCGGGAACCCGGAATCGTCGATCACATACGCGGCCGGGTCGACCGCCCCGACCGCCCACCGGGCCACATTCCCGCGCACGATCCGGTGGTCCCAGGTCGAGGACGTGATGAACTGCTGCAAACCCTGATGATCGACACCGAGACGCTCCGCCATCGGCTGCATCGACTTACGCTGCCCGTCAGTCAACAGGCCACGCACGTACAACTCGCCCTTGACCCGCTGATCCGACCGCCGCACCGCGCCGTCCAACATCCGCGCGGTGAACTCGACCAACCGCGGCCGCAGACGCGCCAACTCGCCAGAATCCACCCGACCAATCCATCACGACCGGCCGGAAGAGTCACGCAACGACACACCACCACCTAACAAAGCACTACTAGTGCTGTGACCGGAAACGTTGGCCGGGTTGGGTGACACGCCGGTCAGCGTTACCGGTTCGGTGTCGGGCGGGGTTCAGGCTGTCGGGATGGCAGATGCTGTTCGGGCGCGTCGGCTCACCGATGACGAGGGCCGGCGACTACAACAGATCGTGCGGCGTGGGACGGGATCACCGATCCGGCTGCGACGGGCGATGGTCATCATGGCCTCGGCCAGTGGGAACACCGTCCCGGCGATCGCCCGTCTGGTCCAGGGCGACGAGGACGCGATCCGTGAGGTCATCCACCGGTTCAACGAGATCGGTCTGGCCTGCCTGGACCCTCGGTGGGCGGGTGGCCGTCCCCGCCGGATCAGTGAAGACGACGAAGCGTTCATCGTCGCGACGGCCCGTACCAGACCCCAGGCGCTCGGTCAGCCGTTCACCCGGTGGAGCCTGCGCAAACTCGCCGACTACCTGGCCCACAACCGCGGTCCGCGCCGGGTGGCGGTCGGCCGGGAACGGCTGCGGGAGTTCCTGCACCGGCACGACATCACGCTCCAGCGGACCAGGACCTGGAAGGAGACCAACGACCCGAACGCCGAGGCGAAGCTCGCCCGGATCGAGGCAGTGACCACCGCGTTCCCGGACCGCGTCTTCGCCTTCGACGAATTCGGCCCGTTGAGCATCAGGCCGCACGCCGGCGCGTCGTGGACGCCGGCCGGGCATCCGGACCGGTTGCCCGGCAACTACCACAAGCTGCACGGCGTGCGGCAGTTCCACGCCTGCTACAGCGTCGGCGACGACACCATGTGGGGCGTCGTGCGGCGCCGCAAGTCCGCGGCGAACACCCTGGCCGCGCTCAAGTCGATCCGCAAGGCGCGGCCGGACGGCGCCCCGATCTACGTGATCCTGGACAACCTGTCCGCGCACAAAGGCAAGAAAATCCGGGCCTGGGCCACACGCAACAAGGTCGAGCTGTGCTTCACCCCGACCTATTCGTCCTGGGCCAACCCGATCGAGGCGCACTTCGGACCGCTACGGATGTTCGTCGTCGCCGGATCGAACCATCCCAACCACCCGGTCGCGACCCAAGCCCTACACAACTACCTACGCTGGCGCAACGCCAACGCCCGCCACCCAGACATCCTGGCCGCCCAACGCCGCGAACGCGCCCGCATCCGCTCCGAACGCCAACGACGCTGGGGTCAGACCACCCACCGGGCAGCGGCCTGACCAACCCGGCCAACGTTTCCGGTCACAGCACTAGATAAAACGACAACCGTTTTCGTATGCTCGCGCATCATGTGCCGATCCGTCTGGTCGTCGCCGGGCGGTGCGTGTTCCCAGGGCTACGGCCAACCTGGCGGAGGGGGAGAGCGATGGTCGACCTGTACCAGGACTCCGGTGAGTTTCTCGACGTGATGAGCCTCGGCGCCTGGATGGCGCTCCGCGAGCCCGTGCGGCAGGCTCTCGCCGGTGTCGCCTCGTCGTCGGACCCGATCGTCGATCTCGGGGCCGGCAGTGGCCTCGGTGTCGCGGTCGCGGCCGAGGTGGCACCGCACGTCGAGATTCTCGCGGTCGAGCCGTCGCCGGTGCAGCGCGCCGCGCTGCACGCACGCCTCGGCATGGCGGCCGACCTCATGCGGCGGGTCACCGTCGTCGCCGGCGGCGCGGAGCGGTTCGGGTTGCCCGATCGGATTGGCGCCGTCCTGGCGATCAACATGATCGGTCACCTCGCGCCCGCCGAGCGGCGCGGGCTCTGGCGTCGCCTGGTGGGCCGACTCAGTGACGGCGCTCCGCTCGTGGTCAACCTGCAGCCGCCGGCCGAGCCTGTCGCGATCGCGGAGACGGTGTTCGGCACCGTCCAGGTGGGCCGGCTCCGCTACGAGGGCAGCGGATCCGTCGAGCCGGCGGGCGCCGACGTCGTCATGTGGCACATGCGGTACCGGGTGCTCGATGAAGGCGGTGATCCGGTACGTGAGTTCACCGCGGACTATCCGTGGCACGTGCTGTCGGTGCCGCAGCTCGTGGCGGAGTTGTCGGCGGCCGGCTTCCTGGCTCAGGCCGGTCCACTCGATGTGGTTCGGGCGGTGCGGGCGTGAGTTGCCCTGTGTCAAGCCGCCACCTGATGATCTTGTGTGAGCAGGTGTTGGAGGGCTCGGTGGCGGTCCGGGTCGTAGGGGGTGTTGGTG
>NZ_JBFBCH010000035.1:0-58110 GCF_040683055.1 Polymorphospora sp. NPDC051019
GGCAGACCTTCCTGCGCCGTTTCGACCTCGAGCACACGTTCC
The DNA here is from genome assembly GCF_040683055.1 of Polymorphospora sp. NPDC051019. Classification (NCBI taxonomy): domain Bacteria; kingdom Bacillati; phylum Actinomycetota; class Actinomycetes; order Micromonosporales; family Micromonosporaceae; genus Polymorphospora; species Polymorphospora sp. NPDC051019. Next base: position 43 of record NZ_JBFBCH010000035.1, read on the forward strand.
GACTGTTCAAACAGACCCTGGGATGGACCCGCCCGAAGATCCGCACCACCGAAGCCGCCGACCGGTGGACCTGGCTGATCATCGCCGCCTACACCCAGCTACTCGCCCGACCCCTCGTCGCGGACCTACGCCGGCCATGGGAGGGGCCAGCCGCACCCGACCGGCTCACTCCCGCCCGAGTCCGCCGCGGGTTTCGGAACCTGCGTCCGACCACCGCCCTGCCAGCCAGTGCACCGAAACCCGGCAGACCAGGTCCTGGACGACCACCAGGCTCCCGCAACCGCCGGCCCACACCCCGTCATGACGTCGGCAAAACCGTCAAGCGTGACCTGACCATCACCGCACGAAATCGACACGATGGTTAAAGAAAAAGCTAAATCCCCGATGCCGAAACCTGGTGGGACCGGAAGCCCTGGCGCCAAGGCCCGGTCCCACCCGAGTTTCCCGGCACCCAGCGCCGCTCCCGCTGCAACGTACGGTCAACCCCGGATGCATAAAGCGAGAAACTCACACTCATCGGCTACTTGTTTCATTGACCTGCGACCGTTGCCCGGCCAGGCTTCGGTCGAGGCGCCCGGGCTGTCGCTCTCACATCGGCTGCCCACGTGGACTTCGACCTGTATCGGATCAAAACCCAGATCAGCGGCCAGGGGTCGAAGATCGACGTCGACTGATTGCCCGAGACAAGGTCAACCTCGACATCACCTGGCTGCGCGACCAGTCCCTGGAGGACATGGACAACCTCCCCGCGCCCGAGATCATTGCCCGCGAGATCGTCGAAGATCTCACCGCGGCGTTGGCGGAGTTCGAGGCGGTTGCCGCCGCGATAGCCGCGAACCACGATCCCGAATGAGGTGCTCTGAACGACCAACCTTCAACCCAAGCAGGCGCTGAGACCGCGGGCCACGCTCGATGTCGCCGCTGCTCATCGTAGGTTGCGAGCACGATCAGGGCATGCAGGCTTGTCTCTAGCCGGGGGCACAGGCAGATCTTGTGCAAACCATCCCGGACGGCACCGCCGTCCGGGATGTCCGATTTAGATGCCCATACAAATGATCAACTCGCTGTCGGTCCGATGGACCGGTGGGGTAGTGGTATCGATCGCCCCTCGGACACGTACAGTTATCCCACAGAAATCAGCGTCAGGCGTAGCCTCGACGCTGATTTTGTTTTGCCCGGGGTATAGGTGAGAGCGAGCCGTAGCTCGCGGTAGACGTTGCTCTTGTCCTTGCCGTCGGCGTCCCGCAGTGTGTTGCGGATGTCGTCGTCGGCGAGGTGATGGGGAGCCGGTTCTTGTGCTGCCTTATCGCGTTGGGCGGCGGCGGCATGAGTCCACGAAGCACGTAGTGGCGGCGCGCTGTCCGTTGTCGGTGCCGGTGCGGCATCGGCCATTGGCCGCCATGATCGTTTGAGTCAGCTCGAAGTCGTTGAGGCGGGGTGCGTGTCGGCGGTTCGGGGTGCCCGGCGGGCGTCCAGGGCCCGGTCGTGTGGGTTGGGTGCACTGGTTGGTGGAGCGCTTTCGGCGCGGATGTTCCGGAAGCCTCGGCGGACGCGGGCGGGGATGAGCCCAGCCGATCCCTCGACGTGCGGATCTGGCTCCCCTCTGTGTCAAGAGGCCGCAGCGAGGGTTGTTCTAGGCTGGGGTGTGGCGGGTCCGGGAAGTGACTTCTCCGAAGAGCCGGCATGGGGATGTGAGCTGGTCACGCTGGAGTCAGTAGTCGTCTCCCGTTGTCCTCCCGGGCCCGTCGCCGTAGCCATCGTGGCGTCGTCGATCATCTGTCGGTAGACGATGTCGGACAGGCGTCGTTTCAACGCGCGCATCGCTTCCATCGATGTCTTGCCGGAGGCTTTCTTCCGGTCGAAGTAGGTGCGGCCTTCGGTGGGGTTGCGTAGCTGGACGGTGGCCATGATGTGCAGCACCCGGTTGATCTGCCGGTTTCCGGCGCGGGAGAGCCGGTGTCGTACCTGTTCGCCGGAGGATGCGTCGATGGGGGCGGTGCCGTTCCAGGAGGCGAAGTGGGCGCGGTTGGGGAACCGGGTGATGTCGCCGACCTCGACCAGCAGCCGGGCGGCGCCGGAGGGTCCGATGCCGTGCAGGTCCATCAGCGTGGTGCCGGTGGAAGCCACGAGCTCTTTCAGTTCCTTGTCGGCTTCCTTGGATCGTCGGTAGACCCGTTCGAGGTCGCTGATCAGTTCCGCGGCGACCCGGCGTCGGGTCTTGCCGACCGTGTCACGGGGTCGGACCGTGGCCAGCAGTGCTTTGGCCTGGGCGGCGGACAGGCTCTTCTTCGCGCCACCCGGGATGAGTTCGAGGAGTAGTTGGTGCAGCTGGGACACCATTCGGGTGTGGTCCTCGCCGAGGGATCGGCGGCGGTCGACCAGGATCCGCAGCAGGGCGAGCTGTTCGTCGTTGACCACTGGACGTAGGCCGGTCATGCGGGTGCCGACCAGCGCGATGGAGTGGGCGTCGGTGGCGTCGGTCTTTCGGCCCTGGCCGGTGGCGAACACCCGCGCCCGGGCGGACAGCTTCGGCGGGACGTCGACGACCTGTTCGCCGTCGGCGAGTAGCCGGTTGGCGATGTGCCGGCCGATTCCCTGGCAGCCCTCGATCGCCCAGACCCGGGTCGGCCACTGCGTGGCGTACGTCTTCATCGCCGCGTAGCCGTCGCGGTCGGTGTCGAACCTGCCGCCGCCGATCACGGTCTCGTCGCCGGCCATGATCTCGATCGTGGCGGAGCGTTTGTGCGGGTCCATCCCGATGACCACATGGTCCGATGTGACAGTCAACGTGTCCTCCGATGCTCGATTCACCTGGTTGTCGAGCCGGGAGGGCAACGCTACTTCGAGCCGAGCAAACCCCTCTTGAGCCTCTCCCCGCCCTGGGCGACGCCCGGAGCCGCGCAGGCCAGATGAGAGCCACACGACCAGCGTGGGCAGCCGAATTGAGAGCGACAGCCCGGGCGCCTCGACCGAAGCCTGGCCGGGCAACGGTCGCAGGTCAATGAAACAAGTAGCCGAGTTCCGTGTAACCGATCAAGGTCCGGTGGCTTGCTGGCGTCAGCGGATAAGCCGGTCGAGCAGTTCGAACCGTGGGTACGGCTGGTTGTAGTCGCCGAAGTGTCCATCGTCGCGCACGATCTGGGTGCCGCCGAGCCGCTCGAACATGGCGCGTCCCTGTCGGTCGTCGCAGCCGTACGGATCCTTGCGAGAGTTGATGAAGTAGATGTCCCGGACGTGCGATCGGATCGCAGCCCAGTCGTAGTCCTGCTGGAGGACCGGCTCCTCCTCCGTGTTGGGTCGGGTGCAGTAGCCGGCGACCAGGATTGCCTGGGCGACGGTTACGTCCACATGCTCCAGAAGCGCGAGCAGGAGAGCCGCGCCGCCGGAATGACCCACGAGAACCGTGTCCTCGGTGAAGCGGTGCCCGTTCAGCACCTTCGGCAGGAACGTAGCGATCGGTTCGACGTTGATACCCGGGTGATGCGGCACCTCGACGTCGTATCCCCGGGCCGCGAGCCGCCCTGCCAGCCAGGGGTACCAGCATAAGTCCGGATTCGCGCCGGTCCCGTGGAAGATGATCGCTCTGCGCTCCACCGGGTCCCCTCTGGATCGGTCGACGTCCCGATCAAACCATGTGTCACGGCGTACCGACGCACGCCGCCCTCAAGGTCAAGGTCCTCGAGTCGGGTCTGTCCGTCTCCCAGGTGGTCGCCACGGCCTGGGCGTCGGCGGCCAGCTTCCGCGGCACCGACAAGCGCGGCGGCGCCAACAGGGCCCGTATCCGCCTCGCGCCGCAGAAGGACTGGGAGGTCAACAACCCGGCCGAGCTGGCCACCGTGCTGCAGACGCTCGAACGGGTCCAGCAGGACTTCAACGGCGCACAGACCGGCGGCAAGAAGGTGTCGCTCGCCGACCTGATCGTCCTCGGCGGGTGTGCGGCCGTCGAGCGGGCGGCCAAGGACGCCGGGCACGACATCACCGTCCCGTTCGCGCCGGGTCGTACGGACGCGTCGCAGGAGCAGACCGACGTGGAGACCTTCGCCGTCCTCGAACCGAGGGCCGACGGGTTCCGCAACTACCTGCGCGCCGGCGAGAAGCTGTCGCCGGAGACCCTGCTGCTGGACCGGGCGTTCATGCTGAACCTGAGCGCGCCCGAGACGACGGTGCTGATCGGCGGCCTGCGGGCACTGAACATCAACGCCGGGCAGTCCCCGTACGGCGTCTTCACCGATCGCCCTGGGACGTTGACGAACGACTTCTTCGTGCATCTGCTCGACATGGGCACGGAGTGGAAGACGGCCCAGTCGTCGGAGAACGTGTTCGAGGGTCGGGACCGCGCCACGGGCGAGGTCAAGTGGACCGCCACCGCCGTCGACCTCGCCTTCGGTTCGCACTCCCAGCTCCGCGCCAACGCGGAGGTCTACGCGACCTCCGCCTCGAAGGAGAAGTTCGTCCGGGACTTCGTGGCCGCGGGGGACAAGGTCATGAACCTCGACCGGTTCGACCTCGCCTGATTGCGTTGTCCGGGTCGGCCGTGCCTCGGCCGGCCCGGACGTCTCCGGTCGCGTCTTCACCGGCGCTGCAAGCGTTCTTCAAGCGTTTCTTCCAACGGGCTCTCCTAGGCTTGCCGACGCAGCCGCCCGGCCGTTCCGGTGCGGGAAACAGCCCCTTGGAGAAGCTCTCGTGAAGACCACTCGGCGGACTCTCGCCGGTCTCGTCGCCGCGTCCCTGCTCGCAGTCGGCACCAGCGGCTGCATACGGGTCTGGAGCTGGGACGGCATAGAGGAGGCGGATGCCCCCATGCGCCAGGCGCTGCTCGACGCGACCAAGGTGCTCGACCAGGGCAACTTCGCCTTCACCATCACCGACGGCTCCCAGAACAGCGCGGGCGTGGTGGACCTGGCCAGCAATAGCGCCGCCGTCAAGACCCTGTTCGACGTCGACGGCGGCTCAGGCACGTTGGACCTCATCACCGTCGACGAGAACCTGTGGGTACGGATCGACTACGGAGACGAACTCAACAAGGCCGCGGGCATCGACGCGTGGAGCGACAAGTATCTCCTCGTCGACCAGACCCGCGTTCCGGATCTGCTGGATCCGCCTCGGGATTCCGACGATCCAGACCCGGCGTCAGCCGCCGCGCTCTTACAGACAGCCGCCCGCATGTCGGAGATCGGATCCGGCGACTACCGCGGCTATGTCAACCTCAGCAAGGTGACCGATTCGATGCTGGTCGACGAGGAGATCCGCGAGGCACTCGGCGGGGCGACCACGTCCATCCCGTTCAGAGCCCGCATCGACGAAGAGGGCCGACTGGTCGAACTGACCATCTCGACCCCCGCCGCCGGAGAGTTCGAGGCGCGGTCCACCAAGATCGTGTACAACCAGTTCGGGTCGGCGATCCCACCGCGCCGGCCGACGGCCGCTCAGAGCATGCCGGCCCCCGAGACGGCGTACGAACTGTTGACCGACTGAGCGAGGCCACGGTCGGCGGAACCGGTCGCGAACCTCGCAGCACGTCGCGGCGCAGGGTTGCCGCGTACCTACCGGTAAGCCCAGGGGCACTGCCTGGACTTCTGGGCCCGGCTGGTCGTGTAGGTCCACACGGTCCTGGTCGCGGTTCGCCGTACCCAGCTGGCCAGACATTTCATCCAGTCGATGTCCAGTGCCCGTCCAGTGCCGACTGAAAGCCTGCCCGCAACAGCCAACACGGGCGGAGGGGAAATGGGATCGACACGTACCACCAGGAAGGTTCTTGCATTGGCTGCGGCGGTTGCGCTTGGGATGCTCGGCGCGCTGGGAAACACCCTCCCGGCATACGCCGCGCCGACTGCGGACGCCCCGGTGCTCCCCGATCAGGCGGTCACGGCGGCGCCCGGTGTGACCGCACAGAAGCCGGACGCCGCCAAGCGACCCGCGGGTCCGCGATCGGCGGCCGAGCTTGCGAACGGCTCGGCGGTCACGCTGCGCCCGCCTGCCGCGGGCAAAGCACCGCGCATGGTTAGCGGCGCACAACTGGAAAACGCGGGCTGCACGCCCTACATCAGCAGGACGACCAGTAAAGCCGGTCTCAACGTACGGATCGACTTCGTCACGGAGATCGTCTGCAACTTCTACCTCGCGGGCGCCGGGCAGGCACTTCTGATCGAGCGCACGTCCGGCTCGCCGTACAACGGGCAGGTCGTCGCGGCGGCGGCGCCGTTCTCGTTCGTCAACGGCTACTACGGCTACAGCGCCGCCACGGTGCTCATCGACGGGCGCGTCTACGACGGCGGCGCCCAGATCGAGATCGGATTCAACCTGGCGCTGCAGGCGTACAACGGCACCTGGGCCAACTGCCTCCCGCTGCCGATCGGGATGCGCTACCTGAGCGCCTGCTCCGGCCTCGGCACCAGCACCCTGTCGGTCGCGGTAGGGTCCGGCGAGATCTCCACCGGTCTCGCGCCCAACCGGCTGGCGGTGCTGGAGAGCCTCACCTCGGACAGTTCCGGCAGCTATGACTCGTGGAACATCGGGCGGTTCTACCGGGAAACCTACGCGGCGTACGAGTTCGACTGGTCCACCAACAACTGCACTTGGGCACCGGAGAATCCACTCGGATTCACGTTCGAGTCGGCCTGCGACCGACATGACTTCGGATACCGCAACTACAAGGCCGCTCAGCGGTTCGAGGCGAACAAGGCCCGGCTCGACCTCGCCTTCTACGGCGACCTGCAGCGGGTGTGCGCCAACTACCCCGCCGCGGTACAGCCTGCCTGCTACGCCCTGGCGAGGGTCTACTACGAGGCGGCACGGGAGTTCGGGTTGCTGAAGGTCACTCCCGAGCAGATCGACGACGCCGCCCGGCTCCTGCCGGACACCACGTCCGGCCAGGCCCCGGTGACCTGACCCGCCGATCGGCGGGTCTCCTCACGGCGGAGCCTACGGGCTTCGCCGTGAGGCACGTCCCGTCGCGGGTGCTACGACTCGGGGCACCCGCCCGCCCAGATGCCGCGCCGGTGGCGTTCGCCGTGCTGGCGGTGATCCTGCTTCTGGGACTTGTCGTGGAGACGGTTGTGCTGTTCCGCCCGGCCGGGAACGTGGTCGCCGGCCGGAGTGACGCCGGGCAGAATGACCGGATGTCCGCGAGGCCGCGCACGCCGCGGACGTCCTCGCTCAGCTGTCCGACCCCGGGCGCCTGCGGGCGCTGGCCGAGTTCGCCCGCCGGGGATCGCCAGGGTGGCCGAGTAGGGCCGCAGTGGGCCGGGCGTGTGCTCCATCGGATACGAGACCCCGCCCGGCTCGCTGAGCGGCAGCAGCGCCGTGGGCGAGAACAGCGGAGCGATCACCGTCGCGGGACGCGAAGGGTTCATCACTACGTCGCCGCTGAGCCTGTCGTCGAGGCCACGCCGCAGTGCCTCTAGATGGGCGGCAAGAGACGAGCTGCCGACCGCCCCGGCCGTCTCCATCAACCCGTACAGGACCGCCCGACGATCCGTCAGTCCTCTGCGGTTTGGGCAGTCCAGGGGCCGGTCACGCGGGCCGGCACCCGGAACACCCTCAGCTGCAACGCCAGTAGGGCGTAGTACCCGACCAGTGTGGTCAGCTCGACCAGTGTGGCCTCGCCGATGGCCTCCACGGCGGTGGTGTACTCGTCGTCGGTCAGGTCACCCGTCCGGAGCATCGCACGGGTGGTTCGGAGGACGACGCGTTCGGTCTGGTCGGTGAGCGCGGCGGGGTCGCCGTGTACGGCTGCGGCGAGTTCGGTGTCGGTGAGGCCGGCGGCACGGCCGTCCCGGACGTGCACCTCCCACTCGAAGTCGCTGCGGTGGTGTGCGGCGACCGTGAGGATCGCCAGTTCCCGTGCCCGTGCCGACAGGCCCGTACGGTACCGAATCGCCACACCAAGCGCTTGGAGCGGTTCGCCGACGGTGGGGGCGGTGACCATCGCGTTGAACGGGCCGAGCAGTGCGCCACGATCATCTACGAGTGCGGCCCGCCCTGCACCGCCGCGCGGGCCGCGTGTGATCGACTCGAAGGCGCGGCGCTGGTCGTCGTCGAGGTCCTCCGGCGCCAGCATCGGTATCCGGGACATCGCTTCCTCCTCGGGCGGGCTCATGAAGCGGCAGGCGTTGCGTCGGGTCGCTCAGGGCGACCTGGCCGAGGAACAGGTCCGGCGGACCGGCGGCGCTTGGCCGGCGGCGTCAGCCCTTCATGGCCCCGGACAGCAGCCCCTGGGTGAGCTGCCGCTGCAGGATGAACGCGAGGATCATCGGCGGGATGCAGGCGAGTACGGTGCTTGCGAACATCACGTCGTAGTCGGCACGCATGTCGCTGTACGTGGCGGCGATCTGCGGCTGGACCGTCATCACCGTCGGGCTGGAGGACAGCACGAGCGGGAAGATGAACGAGTTCCAGCTGGTCAAGAAGGTGAAGATGGCCGCGGTGGCGACGCCGGGACGGGCCGCCGGCAGCATGACCTTGCGCAGTACCTGTGGTTTCGACGCGCCGTCCACCCGGGCCTGTTCGTCCAGCTCGATGTCGATCGTGTCGAGGTAGCTCTTCATGAGCCAGATGCTGAACGGCAGCGTCACCGCGAGTTCGGCGAGCACCAACCCGAGGAACGTGTCGTAGATTTCCAGGCGGCTGAACACCAGGAACAGCGGGATGATGATGGCGAACGTCGGCACCATCCGGGAGACGATGAGCCCGTTGAGGGCGGTCGACCAGAGTCGGCCCTTCGCGCGTGAGAAGCCGTAGGCCGCGCTGAACCCGAGCAGGACGTTGAGCAGGGTGACCGCGACGCAGACGATCATGCTGTTCTGTAGGCCGAGCGCGATCAGTTCGACGGTGGTCGTGCCGTCTCCCGGGGCGAAGAGCGCGACCAGCAGGTCGATGTAGTTGTCGAACGTGACGCTCTCCGGTAACCAGGCAGGCGGAGTCCGCGTCATCTCGCCCACCGGTGACAGGCTGCTGCGGATCAGCCACAGGAACGGGGCGATGGACCAGATGATGACCAGAACGGTCGCGGACGTCACCCAAGCCGTACGCCAGCGCCGGCGTGGCCGCCGCTGAGGCTTCGCTTTCGTCGCTGTCTGCGTGGTTCGGGTCAGGGTAGCCTGCATCGCCGCTTCCCGTTCAGACGGCGGGACGCCGAAGCGCCCGCATGTAGACGAGGGACACGGCCATGACGATCGCCGTGAGGAAGTAGAGGATCGCCGCGCCCTTCTCGGTCGCCCCGTAGGTGAACATCGTCGCGTAGCCCCACCAGGCGAGCACCGTCGTCTCGTATCCGGGGCCTCCGTTGGTGAGCATGTAGACGAGGCTGAACGCGAGGAAGCCCTCGAGCGAGGCGACCACGAACACGACAGCGAAGCTGCTGCGCAGCCACGGCAGCGTGATGTAGCGGAAGCGCTGGAAGACGTTGGCCTGGTCGATCTGCGCGGCCTCGTACTGCTCCCGTGGAATCGCCTGCAGCCCGGACAGGAAGATCAGGGTCGCGTACGGTGCGATGCTCCAGATGAACGCCGCGCCCAACAGGACGAACGCGGTGGTGCCGTCGTTGAGCCACGCGCGGTACGCGTCGATGAGCCCGAGTTCGAACAGCAGACCGTTGAGGGCGCCGTACGAGCCGTTGTAGATCCAGCCCCAGATGACGGCCACCGCCACTTGGGACATCGACCAGGGAATGAGCATGGCTGCTCGGCCGAAGCTCCGCAGCGGCGAGGGGAGGTTCAACAGCAACGCCATGCCCAGCCCGAGCACGATCGAGCCGACGATCGCGATGGCGGAGAACAGGAACGTGTTGCGCAGGGCGATGGGTAGGACCGGATCGCTGAAGACGGCGGCGTAGCTGCCCAGGCCGAACGTGCTGCCGTCGTCGGTGGGCTCGGTGAGGCTCAACCACAGCGAGTGGATCAGCGGGTAGACGAGCACGCCCAGTACCACCACGATGGCCGGGCCGATGAGCGCGACCTCACCGAGGCGCTCGCGCCGCCGTGCCGCTCGTCGTGCCGCCGCGTGCGACGGCGGTACGACAGCGGTCGGCTGAGTGGCCATCACCGCCCCTGTGCGAAGGACGCCGAGGCGGTCAGCGCGTCCTTGATGCTCACCTTGCCGAGGATGGCGTTCTGTAGCTCGGACGCCGTACGGTCGAGCCACTCGGTGAACCATCCCTGCTGCACGACCGGCCCGATCAGCCGTGACTTGGCCTTCTGCTCGGCCACCAGCGTGGGGTCGGTGAACGTGCTCCACTTGGCGATGACGTCGGCTTCCTCGAACACCGGCGCGTAGCCCGGCTCGACGCCGAGGTCGATGGCGCGGTACCGAGTCGGGACGAGGTACTTGTCCTCCTTGTCCAGGCCGCCGAGGAACCGCGCGAGTTCGGGACCGTGCTCGACCTCGGCGCCCGACTTCGTGAGGCACACCCAGTTCGTGCCGGTCAGGCACTCGTGGGTCGTGCCCGGGTACATCATGAGCTTGATCTTCCCGGCGACCTTGGCGTACTTGGTCGTGTCGAGGTTGAGCACCGGGAGGACCTGCGAGAGGTTGTGCTGGAAGTACGCCGAGTTGCCGGCGGCGAAGATCTCCGCGGTCGCGTTGTGGTCGGCCGTCAGGACATCCGGAGGCACAAGTTCGGCCTCCCACAGCCGCCGCCAGAACTCGATCGTCTCGATGACGGCCGGGTCGTCCTGGTAGCGCGGGGCCAGCGTGTCGGGGTCGAACCAGTCCTTCGCGCCGCGGGAGTAGCTGTCACCGATCGCGAAGTACGTGATGAGGCTGTAGGCCTTCGTCCACATCGGCACGAACGGGTACCGTGACCCGCCCTTGTCCTTGAGCGAGGTGAGCTGGGTGAAGAACGCCTCCCAGTCGTCAGCCGGATCGAGGCCGCCGAGCACCGCCTCGTTGTAGACCATGACCTTCGTCAGGCCGTTGCCGGGAAGTGCGACCAGCTTGTTGTCGACCGTGGCCGACTGCAGCAGCGACGGGTACATGTCGTTCTTGACCTTCGACAGGTCCAGCTTGTCTTCGACGCTGACCAGCCAGCCCTCCTTGAGCCATTTTTGCGGGTAGCCCTCGTCGCAGGTGACGACCGTGTAGTCGGTTCCGCCACGCAGCCGCGTCTCGGTGGTCGGGTGGTAGTCCTTCGGCACGGCGGAGACGGTCACCGCGCTGCCGTACTGCTGCTTGAAGGTGTCGAGGTAGGGCGTGACCTGCTCGACTCCGAACGAAGGTGTGTTGTAGGTCAGCGTCGCGCCGGAGTCGCGCCCGCCGGATCCGCGACCGCAGGCCGCCAGGGTTCCGGCAAGAAGAGCGGCGCCACCGGCGCCGAGGAGTGTTCGGCGGGACAGGGCACGGGACAGGCCGATGCGAACTCCTGCGTCCATCTGCGTTGGTCCTTTCACGTCGCCAGCACGGGGTGGTGCTCGCCGTCGGCCGATGTGCCGTGTGGCACCACCAAGGTCGCGGAGCGTGGACGGGGCTACCGGACTGATGAGGCTCCGTCCTGGTAACGAGTGCCAAAGTAAATGGCTGATCGAACTTGCGTCAAGCACTGCCTTCTAGATCAATGCCTTGACGACCTGCGCAATCGTCTCTACTCTCCGTTTTGGTACCGAGTTCCAAAATTGCCGAGCGCCGTGTAGCGCCGGCACCATCCAGAACGGATTCAGGAGGCAGGGTGGCCACCCAGCAGGGAGCCGCGGCAGCAGCCCACACGACGGCCATGTCGCAGTCGATCCAGCGTGCGTTGGATGTGCTCGAAACACTCAGCACCGAGGCGCCGGAGGTCGGGCAGACACTGACCGAGCTGGCCGAACGGCTCGGGCTGCCGAAGTCGACGGTCGCCCGGGTCCTGTTCAACCTCGAGTCGCGCGGCTTCGTCGAGCAGGACGGTCTGCGCCGCTACCGGGTGGGCATGCGGCTGTTCTCGATCGGTGGCCAGGCGCTGGCCAACAGCCACCTGCGGGTGACGAGCCGGCCCTACCTCGAAGACCTGACCCTCCGCGTCGGCGAGTCGTCCTACCTGGGCGTTCTCGACATGCAGCAGGTGCTCTACGTTGACCGGATCGAGTCGCCGCAGCCGGTCAAGTTGCTCTCGCCGATCGGATCCCATCGTCCGGTCAACGCCACGGCGATGGGCAAGGCGCTGGTCGCGTGGATGGACGAGACCGACGTCCGGCGGCTGCTGAAGCGGACCGGCATGGCCTCCCGCACCCGGCACACCGTGACCGAGCTGGACGCCTTCGTCGAAGGGCTCGAGCGGATCCGCACCGACGGCGTCGCCGTGGACGTGGGGGAGTGGGACGAAGGGCTGACGTGCGTGGCCGCGCCGGTGCGATCCAGCAACGGCGCCGTGGTGGGCGCGCTCGGGATCAGCGGACCGAGCTGGCGCCTCTCCGGCGAGCAGCTCAAGGACGCGACGCGCCTGCTGGCGAAGGCGGTCGCCGACCTCGGCACCGAGCTGGCGCCCACGGTCCGCTGACCGCCGCCGGCCACGACGACGAGCAGAAACGATGACAGGAGACTTGGGTGGTTGAGGCAGTGCGGGAGCGCGACGATCTCGTCGAGGCTACGACGGAAAGCGGCGTCCGGGCGAAGGTCCGGTCGGGCGCGCAGGCCATCGTGGCGACCCTCGAGGCGTACGGCGTGCGATACGTCTTCGGAATGTGTGGCCACACCAACCTTGCGATGCTGGGCGCGATCGAGCAATCGTCGTTGACCTTCATCGGAGTTCGCCACGAGCAGGTCGCCGCACATGCCGCGGACGGATACTTCCGGGCCACCGGCCAACTCGCCGCCGTGCTCACCACGATCGGACCTGGCCTGACCAACGCCCTTACCGGCATCGGTGACGCGGCACTCGACGGCGCCGGCATGATCGTGATCGCCGGCGACGTGCCGTCGTATCTCGCCGGCCGGGGCGGCTTCCAGGAGCTCGACCTGCACGGCGAGGCCCAGCAGGTCGAGATGGTGCGGCCACTGGTGAAGCGGGCCTGGAAGGTCGCCAGTCGCGAGGGCCTGGCCGACGTCACCGGCCGGGCCTGCCAGATCGCCCTGGCCGACCAGCCCGGGCCGGTCCTGCTCGACGTGCCGATGGACCTCTTCTCCGCCACGTTCCGCGACGACATCCACGTCGCCGCGCATCGCGTGCCGGCCGACCGGCGGACGTACGCTCCGGACACCCAGGTCGCCCGTGCCGCCCAGATGCTGGTCGAGGCGGAACGGCCGGTCATCTACGCGGGCGGGGGAGCCGCCCGGTCGCGAGCCCGGGACTCGCTGCTCGCCCTGGCCGAGCACCTCGGCATCCCGGTCGTCACGACGATGGCCGGGCAGGGCGTGATCCCGCAGGACCACCCGCTCTGCGCCGGCTACACCGCGACGGTGGGCACGCCGCTTGGCCACGCCCTGGTCAACAGTGCCGATGTCGTCCTCGCACTGGGCACGCGGTTCGGCGAGATGGAGACCAGCTCGTACGACCCGGAGGTGTCGTTCCGCGTTCCGCCCACCCAGATCGTGCAGGTGGACGTGGACGCCAGTCAGATCGGACGCACGTACCCGGTGGCGCTCGGCGTCGTCGCCGACGTCGGCGCCTTCGTCGGCCAGTTGCTGGCCGAGATCCGTGGGGCCACGCCGCGCCGGAACTGGGAGAGCTCCGCGCGGTTCGCGGCGATCCAGGAAGGCATCCGCGCCTGGCGCGCGGACATCGAGCAGGGTCGGCACAGCGACGCCACGCCGATCACGGTCGAGCGGCTGCTCGGCGACATCCGTGAGGTGCTTCCGCGCGACGGCATCTTCCTCACCGACGTCGGCATCCGCCACCAGGTGGCGCAGCAGTTCGACGTCTACGACCCGCGCGACCACTACGTCGCCTCCGGCTGGGGCACGATGGGCGGCGCGGTCGCGGCGGCGCTGGGCGCCAAGGTCGGCGCGCCGGGGCGGGCGGTCGTGGCGGAGGTGGGCGACGGTGCGTTCACGTCGATCCTCAGCGCTGTCGTCACCGCCGTGGAGTACGACATCCCGGTCGTCTGGGTCGTGATGAACAACTTCGGATACAGCTCGATCTCGGTCTATCAGCACAAGCACGCCCTGGGCGCGCTGGGTACGACGTTCCGTACGCCGGACGGAAAGCCGTACAACCCCGACTTCGCCGCCCTGGCCCAGGCGTGCGGTGCGCTGGGCGCCGTCGTCACCGACCCCGCCGACCTCAGGTCGGCGCTGCGCACGGCGTTGGACTCGGGCCGGCCGTACGTGCTCGACGTGCACACCGAAAAGGCGCCACGGACCCGGGCGACCGGCAAGTGGGACGTCAACGACATCCTCTCCGGCAACCGGAACGCCTGACCGGTCGGCACGTTTCGAACGCACCCGAGGTCGACGATCGTTTGGAGGACCGATGACCGCTGTCCAACCGACGCAGTTGCAGAACATCGACGTGAGCGAGCTTCCGCGGCTCGTGACCGAGGTACCCGGCCCGCGCTCCCGGGCGCTGGTCGACCGGGAGCGCGTGCACAGTTCCCCAGGGCTGTCGGCGCTGTCGACCCTGTCCGGCGTGGCCGTCAACCAGGGGTTCGGCGCGCTTGTCGAAGATGTCGACGGCAACATCTTCATCGACTTCAGCTCCGGCACCGTCGTCACGGTTACCGGGCACGCGCACCCCACGGTCGTACAGGCGATCAAAGCGGAGATCGAGAAGTTCATCCACATCTACGACTACACGTCGCAGTCCCGGGCGGACTTCCTGGACTACCTGGTGTCGGTGCTGCCGGAGGGGCTGGACAGGGTACAGATGTACACGTCCGGCGCGGAGACCGTGGAGGCCGGGCTGAGGCTCGCCCGGTCGCACACGCGCCGCACCGAGTTCATCTCCCTCTACCGTGCCTTCCACGGCAAGACGCTGGGCGCGCTGTCGCTGATGGGCGGCGGCTACAAGAAGGGCTTCGGGCCGCTCGCCAGCGGCTTCTACCAGACACCCAACGCCTACTGCTACCGCTGTCCGCTGATGCTGGAGCCGAAGACCTGTGGCGCCAAGTGTGCCGACTTCATCGAGAACGTCTTCGAGCAGGAGACGACCGGCAACGTCGCCGCCGTCGTGGCCGAGGCGATCCAGGGCGCCGGCGGTGCGATCGTGCCGCCGCCGGAGTACTTCACGAAGATCCAGGAGTTCTGCCGCCGCAACGACATCCTGCTCTTCATCGACGAGGTGCTCACCTCGGCCGGGCGTACGGGCAAGATGTGGGCCTCGGAGCACTACGACATCGAGCCCGACATCATGACGATGGGCAAGGGCATCGGCTCCGGCTTCCCGCTGGGCGTGGTCGCCTCGTCGGAGCGGGTCATGTCGTCGCTGCCCTGGGCCCAGCACAACGGCGGCACGAGCACGTACGGCGGCAGCCCGGTCTCCGCCGCCGCCGGCCTCGCCACGTTGATCACCATCGTCAACGAGAACCTCATCGAGAACGCGGCCGTCGTCGGCGCCCACATCAAGGGCAGACTCGAGGAGATGCAGACCCGGCACCAGTCCATGGGGGACGTCCGGGGCAAGGGCATGCTGATGGCGGTCGAGTTCGTCACCGACCGCCAGACGAAGGAGCGGATCAGCCAGGAGGCCGCGGAGTACCTGTACCGGGAGCTGGTGACCAACGGCATCCTCGTCGCCAGCGCCGCCCCGATCATGCGCATCACCCCACCGCTGGTGATGACCCAGGAACTCGCCGACCGGGCGCTGGACATATTCGATGCGGCCGTCGGCCGCATGGAGAACCAGTACCGCATCGGGTGAGGGGCGCCGAGGCGATGAGCAATCTCCAGGTGGGGGTCGGCCGGGTGGACATCACGCCCCGGTCGGCCGTCCCGATGGCCGGATACCCGGTCATCCATCCGATCGACGGTGGCCCACGCGACCACGACGGGTACATCGGCCGGACCGGCGACTTCGTCGACGTGGCCGACCCGACGTACGCCCGCGCGGTGGCACTGACGGACGCCGACGGCACGGCGGTCCTGGTGTCGCTGGACGTCTGCGTCGTCACCGCCGCGGTCACCGCCACCGTGCGGCGACGGGTCCGGGACGCCTACGGGATTCCGGAGACCTCCGTGATGCTCGTGGCGACACACAACCACTCGGGCCCGGACTTCACCGGCCAGTGGGAGCCGGTCGACCCGTCGGTGACGGCGGCGGTCGTAGACGGGGTGGTACAGGCGGTCGCCGAGGCGGTGGGAAGCCGGCAGCCGGCCACGGCCGGAGTCGGCGTCGGGCGCCTCGCGGGTCTGACGATCAACCGACGGGACGCCTCAGGACCGGTCGACCCGGACGTGCCGGTGGTGCGCTTCGACGGCGCGGACGGGTCCTGCCTGGCGCTCGTCTACGGGTACGCCTGCCATCCCGTGATCGTCGGGACGCACAACCGGTCGATCTCCGGCGAGTTCCCCGGCCTGTGCTCGGCGATGCTGGAGGCCGTGCCCGGCGGTCCCCGGGTCGCCCTGTTCGTCAACGGCGGGGCCGGCAACATCAACCCGCGCGCCTTCCCGTACCCCGACGGCGAAAACGTCGTACTCGCCGGTCGGCGTGGCCGGGACCCGAGGATCCGCTCGATCCCCGTAGCGGCCCGCTTCGCCACGGCACTCGGCGGCGAGGTGCTCCGGACGGCTGCGGTGACGGCCACCGGCCCGCTGCGGCCGGGACAGGGCGTCGGCGGCGCGCTCCGGACCGTCGAGGCGCCCCTCAAGCCGGCGGACCAGCTCGACCGCCTGCTGCGACACATCCCGCACAGCCCCGCCGTCGCCAAGGTGTGGCGCACCGCCCGGTCCCTGGTGACCGAGGTGTCGCTGCTGCGCCTCGGCCCCCTGGTCCTGCTGGGCATCCCCGGCGAGCCGTTCGTCGAGACCGCACTGCGCCTGCAGACCCGTACCCCGGACACGCTGCTGCGGGTCGCCGGCTACGCCAACGACTACCCCGGCTACCTGTCGCCTCCGGACGAGATGGCCAAGAACCGGTACGAGAGCGTCGCGACACCACTCAGCCTCGACGGCGTCGCCCAGGTGCTGGACGCCGTCGACGCGATGGCGGGGTCGGTATGAGCGCGGGCACCGTCTACGTCCCTGCGGCGTGGGCCGGCGAGGCGGGCGAGCCGGCCGTCGGGTACGACTCACTGCGGGCACTCCTGGAGTCGGGGACGGTCGCGCCGCCGTCCGCCCTCTGCGTGGACGAGCCCGTCGACGACCGGCTGCTCGCGCTCGTGCCGAGCGGCTGCCTGCTGTCCTTCCCCGGCACCGGTGTGTGGGACCTCGTCGACGTAGACCGTGCCGCCGCCCGCGGCGTGCGCGTGAGCAACATCGCCAACTACGGCACCGACGCGATCGCCGAACACACGTTCGCGCTCATACTCGCGGTCACCCGGTCCCTCCTCCAGGCCGACCGCCGGGTCCGTGCCGGGCTGCCGCCACCTGACTGCTGGGGCACCACACTCGCGTCCCGGGTGCTCGGCGTCGTCGGCCTCGGGGCCGTCGGCCGGCGGACGGCCCAGCTCGGCGCCGCGTTCGGCATGCACGTGCTCGCCACAGCGAGCCGCGAGGACTCCGTACGGTGGGCGGCCGGGGCCGACGGCGTACGCCTCACGTCCCTGCCGGACCTGCTCGAACGCTCCGACGTGGTCAGCCTCCATCTCCGGTACGCCCGCGGCGACCGTCCCACGCTCGGACGCGTCGAGCTGGCGTCGATGAAGTCGACAGCGATCCTGGTGAACACCGGCCGCGGTGGGCTCGTCGAGCTCACCGCCCTCACCGAGGCGCTCGCCAGCGGCGCGCTCGCCGGAGCCGGACTGGACGTCCTCGACCCCGAGCCGCTCCCTGCCGATCACCCGCTGCTCGCCCTGGACAACGTGGTCCTCAGCCCGCACGTCGCGGCCGGGGCACCACAGGTGCGGCGACGGGCGATCGCGGCGGCACTGGAGAACGCGCGGTCCTTCGTCCGCTCCGGCTCTACAGTGGATATTGTGCGATGAGGCCCGTCGTACTGCTCTCCGAGCCCATCCACCCCGACGGGCACCGGCTGCTGGAGCAGCGGGCCACCGTCACGCTCGCGGCGTCGGTCGACCCCGCGAGCCTCCTGGAACACGCCGAACAGGTCGACGCGGTGATCCTGCGTGCCCGGGGGCGGCTCGACCGGGCGTTCTTCCGCCGTGCGCCGCGCCTGAAGGTGGTGGGTCGCTACGGCGTCGGCGTCGACAACGTCGACCTCGACGCCGCGGCCGAGCACGGGGTCACCGTGGTCAACACCGCCGGGCTCAACGCGCAGTCCGTCGCCGAGCACACCATCGCCATGATGTTCGCGCTGGCCCGGCGGCTGCACCGGCAGGATCGCGCGGTACGCGAACGGGACTGGTCGGCCCGCGACGCGCTGGGCGGATCCGAGCTGGCCGGCGCGACCGTAGGCGTCATCGGGTTCGGCTCCATCGGCCGCGCCGTCGCGGCCATCTGCCTCCGCGGCCTGGGCATGCGCGTGCTCTACCACGATCCGTTCCGCGCCGCCGGCGCCGACGGGCCTGCCGCGTCGCCGGTGAGCCTCGACGACCTGCTGCGCCACAGCGACGTCGTCAGCGTCCACGTCCCGCTGACGCCCCAGACCCGCCACCTGGTCGGCGCCGCGCAGCTTCGGGCGATGCGCCGGCACGCCCTGCTGATCAACGTCTCCCGGGGAGCCGTGGTGGACGAGGACGCCCTGGCCGCGGCGCTGGCCGACGGCACGATCGCCGGGGCCGGGCTCGACGTGTTCGCGCAGGAGCCGCCCGAGCCGTCCACCCCGATCCTCTCCGCGCCCAACACCCTCCTCACCCCGCACAGCGCCGCCCTGACCGAACAGGCCGCGCGCCGCGTATCCGTCGGTGTCGCCACCGACGTGCTGGCCGTCCTCGACGGGCTCCCGGCCGTCCGGGCGGTGCCAAAACCCACCACCACCGGACGCGCCGCGTGACCGCCATCCGCCTGCACGGCGTCATCGCGCCGATGGTCACCCCGATGCATCCGGACGAGACCGTCGACGAGACCTCGGCCCGGCGTCTCGTCCGGGCGCTGCTGTCCGCGGAAACCGACGGGCTGTGGCTGCTCGGCACCAGCGGCGAGTTCGCCGCGCTGGACGCCGCGGAACGCACCCGCCTGGTCGAGGTGGTCTGCGACGAGGTCGCCGGACGGGTTCCGGTCGTGGTCAACGTCAGCCAACCCGGTACGGCGCTCGCGATCCGCACCGGTCGGGACGCGATCCGCGCCGGCGCCGACGCCCTGGCGGCGACGCCGCCCTTCTACTACCCACACAGCCCGATGGAGATCGACGGGCACTACCGGGCGCTGAAGGACGCTCACGCCGACGTTCCGCTGTTCGCCTACAACATCCCACAGAACGTCCGACCGGCACTGGAGGCGGCGGGCGTCGTGGCACTGGCGGCGGACGGGGTCCTACAGGGAATCAAGGACTCGCAGAACGACCTGCAGTGGTTTCGCCGCGTCGCGGACCGCACCCGCGAGGTGGTCGGGCCCGACGGGTTCACGATGCTGCTGGGCACACGGACCCTTGTGGACGTCGCGGCCGACGTCGGCGCCCACGGGGTCGTGCCGGCGATGGCCAACGTCGCCCCGTCCGCCTGCCGCCGGGCGTTCTTCAACCCGGGCGACCAGACGCGGGCCGACGTGGACACGATCTCCGCGTACGAGCAGTTGACCGCACACGCCGTCGCGACCTCCGTGAACGCCACCGCGATCTGCGCCGTCAAGACCGCGTTGTGGCACTGGGGCATCATCGCGTCCCCACAGGTGAGCGCCCCGCTGCGGGCGCCCCAGGGAGACGCCCTCCAAGCCCTGCTCACCGCGCTCTCCGCCCTCGCCCCTCTGACGAACCCGGACGGATCCCCATGACCTCAGACACCGACCCCGCCGCCGCTCACCTGCGCGTGGGCGTCGCCCGCGCCGACATCACCCCGCCGGTGGGCATGCGCCTCACCGGGACCCTGCGCGAGGGAGCGTCGGAGGCGGTCGACCGCCCGCTGACCCTCAGCGCACTCGCCCTGCTCGGCGGCCGGACGACGGTCATCGTCCTCGCCTGCGACCTCATCCACCTCTCACCGGACGAGGTCGCGCACCTCCGCCGCGCCGTCGTCGAGCGGATCGGCCCGGCGGACATCTTCGTCAACGTCAGCCACTCGCACGCGACACCGGCGCCGCCCAGCGCCCAGGAGTTCGATCCCGAGACCGAGGCCGATCAGGTCGAACTCGCCGACGTCTACTTCCGGGGGGTCGTTGCGAAGGCCGCCGGCATCTGCGCGGTCGCGGTCGCGGGCGCACGTCCCGCGGTCGTCGGGCACGGCACCGGCGCGGTGACGGTCGGCGTGAACCGCCGCGAGGTCGGCCCCGACGGCAACCTGCTGCTGGGGGAGAACCCGGACGGCATCGTCGACCCGACCGTGGGCGTCGTGCGTTTCGACGAGGTCGGCGGCCGGCCGATCGCGGCGGTGGTGCACTACTCCTGCCACCCGGACGTGCTCGGCCCCAAGTCCGGCCTAATCTCGCCCGACTACGTCGGCGCGGCCCGCGAGGTCACCGAGCGGCTCACCGGCGCGACGGCTCTCTTCCTGCAAGGCTGCGCCGGCGACATCGACCCGCTGTGCGGCATCGTGACCGGCGACGACGGGGTCCGCGAGGCCGACCGGCTCGGCACCGAGCTTGGCTGCGAAGCAGTCCGCGTGTACCAGCGGCTCATCGAGCACCGAGTCCGCGACCACCGGGTGCATTGGCGCTCGTCAACCTCGAACTCGTCGGTCACCGGCTGGGTGTACCAGGACGCCCGGCACACCGACCCGGTCGTGGCCAGCATCTCGACCACGGTCACGCTGCCACTGCGCGAGCTGCCGGCCCCCGACGAGGCCGCCGCCGAGTACGCCGCGGCCGTCGAAAACCTCGACGCCGTGCGGAGCCAGGAGTCCGACCTGCCGAGCCGGCTGCGGGCGCGGCGGCGGGTCATCTGGACCCGGATGCAGATGGAGGCCGCACGGCGCGAAAGAACGCTCACGGTCGACGTTGAGGTCCAGGGCATCCGGATCGGAGACCTGGCGCTGATCGGCATACCGGCCGAGCTGTTCGTGGAGATCGGGCTCCAGATCCGGGCCGGTTCTCCCTTCCGCACCACGCTGGTCAGCGGCTACACGAACGGCGTGCTGTTCTATGTGCCCACCGCGGCCGCCTTCGAGCAGGGCGGGTACGAGATCGAGTCGCACCAGAACTACCTGCGGCCGGCCGGGCCGACAACCGAATGGGAGAAGCGGCTCGTCTCCACCGGCCTGGAGGTCCTCGCCGACCTGAACGCGGAGGTGACCCGGTGAGCCCGCGGATCGCACTGTCCGGATTCTCGTTCGACGGCTACTCCGCCGAAGATCTGCTGGCATTCGCCGGCCGCCTCGGCGTGACCGGCATCGACTACTGGCCCTGGAACCGCGGCACGCATTCGGCCGGCAGCTACCGGCGCATGCTCGACGACGCGGGGATGAGCGTCTGCTGCGTGAACGTGCCGAGCAAGCAGATCCGGCTCGGCGGCGCCACGCGGCCCGACGACGCCCGGCGCGTCGTCGTCGCGGCCATGGACGACGCCGTGGCGCTCGGCGCGCCGGCGATCCAGGTGTACTGCGCCACGCCCGACGTGCGTACCCGGGGCGAGGCCGTCGACATCCTGGCCGACCAGCTCGCGCCACTGCTCGACGAGGCCGCGAGCCGCTCCCTCACGGTCCTGGTGGAGAACAACCTGGACCAGCGCGGCGAGGACGTGTACGGCGTCAACGCCTCGCGATCCGTGGAAAGTCTCGAAGCGCTCGCCCGGCGAACCGGACCTGACGGCGTGCGCGTCTGCTACGACCCGGCGAACTTCGTGGCCGTCGGCGAGCCGGCGTTCCCGGAGGCGTACGAGCGGTTGCGGGCGTACATCGGAGGCGTCCACGCCAAGGACTGCGTCCGCTTCGAAGAAGCGCATCGCGACCGGCCCGAGGCGCGGCGGCTCTTCGTCGACGGGCTCGAAGGGCCTTTCCTGACCGTCGTCGTGGGCCAGGGCGCCGTCGGCTGGCCCGCCCTGATCGACCGACTGGTCGCGGACGGATACGACGGCTGGTTGACGATCGACCCGTTCACCAGCCCGGAGCTTCTGGAGGAATGGTGCGTAGCGAGCCTCGACGCGGTCACGGGGATGATCGCCTCGGCCGAGGGGGCCCGGTGACGGCCGACTGGTGGGGACTGACCGGACGGCGGGTCCTGGTCGCCGGTGTGGGCGGGCTCGGCCGCTCGGTGATCGAGGCTCTCGCCGAGCTAGGCTGCGTCTGCGCCGCCCTCGACCGGTCGGCGGACACCCTCGACGAGCTGGCGACCGCCCATCCGGGTCTGCCGACCCGGCAGGTCGACCTGACGGATCGGGAAGCCACGCGCGCCGCCGTCAACGAGATGGCCGCCCGGCTGGGTGGGCTGGACGTCGCCGTCCACGCGGTCGGCGTCAACGACCGGCAGCCCATCCTGTCCGTCACCGCAGACGCCTGGCGGCACCTGCTCACGGTCAACCTCGACTCGGCGTTCCACTTCGCACAGGCCGCCGGCGCGATCATGACGGCGGGGCGCCAGGGCCGGCTCATCCTCTTCTCGTCAGTGGCCGGGACGCTGGCGCACCGGGACCACGGCGCCTATGCGGCCTCAAAGGGGGCGCTCAACCAGTTCGCCCGGGTCATGGCCCACGAGTGGGCGTCGGCCGGCGTCACCGTGAACACGATCGCGCCGGGCTACACACCGACCGGTCTGACCATCGGCCATCTCGCCAAGCCGGGGGTCGAGAACGCGCTCACCGGGCTCGTCCCGGCCGGGCGCCTCGGCCTGGTAGAGGACGTGCAGGGCGTCGTCGCCCTGCTGGCCTCGCCCCGATCGGCCTACATCACCGGCCAGGTCATCCACGTCGACGGAGGACGGACTCTTGTCTGATCGCAACGCCCTCGCCGCACGGTTGCCCGTCGCCGGCACCGACCTTCGGGTCGCGCCGCTCTGCTTCGGCGGCAACGTCCTCGGCTGGACCTGCGACGAACCGCAGTCCCGGGCCGTGCTGGACGCGTACGTCGCGGCCGGCGGCAACTTCGTCGACACGGCCGACCAGTACTCCTCATGGGTCTCCGGCAACGTGGGCGGCGAATCGGAGACGATCATCGGACGGTGGCTGGCCACCGGCGTCGACCGAGGTGAGCTGGTGATCGCGACCAAGTGCGGCCGGATGCCAGGCATGGAAGGGCTGGCGCCGGCGACCGTCCGTGCCGCGGTCGACGACTCACTACGCCGGCTCGGCACCGACTACGTCGACCTGCTGTACGCCCACCTCGACGACACCGAGACCCCGCTCGAGGCGACGCTGGAGACCTTCGACAGCCTGGTCCGGGCAGGCAAGGTCCGGTACGTCGCCGCGTCCAATTACGGCGCCGAACGGCTGGACCAGGCGCTGAAGACCGCGGCCGCCAACGACTGGGCGCCGTTCGTCGCTTTGCAGGCCCACTACAACCTGGTCGAGCGGGAGGCGTACGAGACGGATCTGCGGGCCGTGGTGGCCCGGCACGGCCTGGCATGCTTCCCGTACTACGGCCTGGCGAGCGGGTACCTGACCGGCAAGTACAGCAGCGGGTTGGCGCCGGCCAGCCCCCGCCGGGCGGCCGCAGACCGGTACCGGGAACGCGGCGGGGAGCGGGTGATCGACGCCCTGAGGGCGATCGCCGACCGGCGTGCGGTGGCGCTCGGCGCGGTGGCCCTCGCCTGGCTTGCCCACCAGCCGACGGTTGTCGCTCCCATCGCGAGTGCCCGCACGCCGGCCCAGCTGACCGAGATCATCGCCTTCGCGGGGCTGGCTCTGGATACCGACGAACTCGCCGCGCTCGACGGCGCCAGCCGCTGACTGCGGTAAATCGAGACACATAGGTGAACTGTGAGTGTGATGGTGCGGTTCTGAGATCGTAGGAGCCGTGCTTCCGTGGGCCGTGGTCTGACCCGCAACGCAACCGGCTCAGTCGATGCCTTCGGTCCGATCTGTCGACTGTGGCTCGCGGGAGGGCCTGCTGTCACCAGACCGGTAGGGCGTGTCCCGATAGGGGCCTTGCTGCGAACAAGGGCACCATCACAGTTCTGACCGCCCTGCCGGCCTGGCGATGGCCATCCGCCGTCCCAAGCCAGCAGGAGACGAACAGTCCATGCCCAGCATGCCAGCCACCACCGCCGACAGCGCGCCCGACCCGACCGGCGAGGAGATCATCCTCGGCATCGACACCCACAAGGACGCCCACGTCGCCGCGGTGATCACCGCGCTCGGCGTCCAGGTCACCTCCGCCAGCTTCCCGGCTACCGCCGCCGGCTACCGCCGCCTTGACGGCGCTCCTCGCCGACGGTGCCCCCACCCCCGAACGCGCGGACGCCCGCTACCGACATGACCGCAGTGGTCGCGGAGGCCATCCTCGCCCCGTCCGGTAGACGTGCGGCATCCCGGAAACAGTGACCGATCCGAGCTCCCGAACCGCAACTGGTCGATCAGTTCAGGCACATTACGCAACGCGACCAGTCGGTCGGCCCGCTTGTCACCGGTGGGCTCCGACCCGCCGGCCCGCCAGGCGGGGACCACGCCGACCTGGTCGATCCAGTTATCGATGACGTTGACCGGGACTGGGCGCTGCTACGGGTGGACGCGGTCCAGGAAGTCCCGCATCAGCGCCAGCACCTCAGCTACGGCCCGATTCCCCGCGAGGTCCGGGACGCCCACCGCGACGCCCGCTGACCCATGCCTCTACCGGAAGGAGACCAAAGGGATGCGCGTCATCGCTCCCGCTGCGGCACCCACATGGCCGGCCGCTCCGTACGCGTGCCCGGGCGGCTACCTGCCCTAGGCCGCCGCCCGACGGGCGCGCGACCAGTGGCTCGCCTCGACCAGGGCCAGCGCACAGCTGGCGGCTGGACCGTGGAGAGGTGGTTGCGTCACTGCCTCGATCAGCACAGTACTCAACGCATCTCAGTCCTGAACTCGCCGTGTCGAGGGCGATCGGACAGACCAGCGCAGCCAGTGCACCAGGCAGATCGAGCACCAACCCGCAGGCAGGTCGCGGTTTCGGGCCGGCCGGGGGCGAGAGCAACCTCTCGCCCCCGGCCGTGGCGGTGTGGAGGTGGTCAGGACTTGGTGAGGACGGGCGTCGCGGAACCTTCGACGACCTCGTGCCGGCGGCCGTCGGTGGCGGTGATCGCGATACGGCGCGGCTTGGACGCCTCGGCGAGCGGGATCGTCAGGGTGAGGACCCCGTCCTGCCAGGTCGCGGCGATCTTGTCGAGGTCCAGCCCGTCGCCCAGGGCGATCCGCCGCTCGAAGGTGCCGGTCGGTCGTTCCCGACGGACCCACTGCACGTCGTCGTCGGTACGGGCGGAACGCTCGGCGCGGATCGTCAGCACCCGCCGGTCGACGTCGACCTGCACCGAGCCGGGATCGACGCCGGCGAGGTCGCAGTGCAGGACGTAGTGGTCACCGGAGCGGTAGAGATCCAGCGGCATCGCCTGGGTAGCGGCGCCTGCGATGGCCGTACCGGTACCGAACACCTGACCGGCGACGCGGTCGAACTCGCGGAAAGGATCGAAAGTCAGCACCACGGATACCTCCTCCAGAGCCGTCCGCCGGGCCTTCCGGCGGACACGTGGCACTCGGCCAAAGATCAATTCTGCCGAGCCACTGCAGGCTTCCCGCGGTGCATCACCGCGATCGACCAGCAGCGACGGGTCCTTTTTAGCACTCCTTCGCGTCGAGTGCCAACCTCTTACGAAGATCCACTTCAGCTTCCCCTCGGGGCGTCGCACTGCGCCGCACACCGGGTCATCGACACCGTCCTCCGGACGGCCGTGCTCGATCAACTCCAGCGCCGACATGCCTCACGTGATCGCAGGAGGACCATGCCTCCGCGACACGGTTCGCGGGCCCATCCGCAGACGCGGCATCCTGTGCCGGCGCCCATCCAGCGTGGCTGTCCTGTCGGGTGGCATGCTGAGGATATGACGCTCGCCTGGCGGGGTACCGGTGAGTGGGTGGATGCCGGGTACCGGGCGCACTGTCAGGAACGGGCGCGTACCGCTGCGGTGATGCGGGCAACGGCTGAGCAGTTGAGACAGGCTGCGGCGATCCTGTATTCCAGTGCCGCGGCGACGCCGCGCGGGCAGAGGGCCACGCGGTTGCGGGCTTTGGGCGACGCGGTGCTGGTGCAGGCGGACGACATCACGGCGCGGGCGGACCGGCTAGTGCGCGATGGCGGCTGGGACGAGTCGTTGCGCCCGTCCGGGCGTCTGCGGCACGGGGCCGGGGCTGCGGGCGGTGACGACGAACGGCCCCTGCCCTGAGGGGAGGGACCGTGTGGCGGTTGCGTCGCCCGGTCTGTCGCCGGGTCGGGTGTGGTCAGCCGGGATGCTGTTGGTTGTGCCGCAGGGCTTCCTCGAGTTGGTCTTCGAGGATGATGATCCGTACGGCGGACGCCATGTCGGTGCCCTGGTCGCACATCTCGCGGGCGCGGGCGGCCAGGCGCAGTTGGTATCGGGAGTAGCGGCGGTGGCCGCCGCCGGAGCGGTACGGATCGATCAGTTTCGCCTCGCCGAGCCGGCGCAGGAAGTCCGGCGAGCAGCCGACGATCTCCGCCGCGCGACCCATCGTGTAGGCCGGGTAATCCTCGTCGTCGAGCCTGTCATCCGATTGTGTCATGTACACCTCCATCACGAGGGCCCCGGCGCCGCAGCGCCGGGGCCCAAGGGTTACGGGTCAAAAACACCATTCACCGACAGAAAGCCGGCGTGTCGTATCCGCACCAGCCGCGCGAGTCGGCTTCGTGTGCGGGGATCGCGTAAGCGTGACCGGAGACCACCTCTCGTTCGATGGAGACAACGGTGTCCGCGCCCAGCCCAGTCGATTGCGGCCGGCAGCGGGCGATCCAACGGTGTGTACGGCCCTCCCTTTCCTCTGACTTCCTCTACTCGTACTTACGCGCCGTCCGCCGGTGTCGGAACCTCACACGACTTCATGGCCCCGTACACGTGCGACGGACCGGTTATTGCTAGCAGCGGGACCCTGAAACCTGACGTCGGCCCCGCCACTTCGGTGCGCCCGGGAGCATGCCTAATCCCCGGGGTACTGCCGTACTGAACTTCCACTTCAACTACGAGGTGCTGGTGATGCTGTCGTTCAACTGCGTGGCACTTCTCGTGCCGAGCAGGGCCGTGTGGCTTGCTGGCCCCTGCTCCCTCGCCTCGTCGGGGCGGGTTCGTCCGCGTCTTTTGTCGTTCCTTCGCTCTCAACCCGAGAAACCGTAACCGACGACGGCGAGCATGTCTACCAACTCACACATAGATTTTCTACAAGGACGCGCGTAGCTAGAGGCTGTCGCTACCGGGCGTGGTGGTATGTCCCTCGACCGTTACCGGCTCGCGCATCGCCTGGCTGCCCCCAAAATGTCCGGGCAGGCTGACCGCCTGCTCGGCTCAGGTACCGCCTTCTACTACGACGAGGCCTCTCATACCCTGTGCGGGTGACGACGAGCGGCTTGGGTGACGACGAACGGCTACGCCGAATGGAGGCGGTGGTCGACGCCAGCCTGTCCCAGATGGAGGTCGGTCACATGCTGACGGAACTACTCGACCGGGTACGACGAATCCTGCAGGTGGACGTCGCCACCCTCCTGCAACTCGACGCGCATGCCCAGCAGTTGGTCCAGGTCGCAGTGTCTGGGTCGGCGCACGGTGGTGGCATCGACGTACGGGTCCCGGTCGGGCAGGGAACCGCCGGCCGCGTCCTCCGGGACCGGCTGCCGGTCGTCGTCGAGCAGGCCGAACCAGGTGAGCTGCCCGGCCCGGCCTCCGCGCCGGCACTGCGATCGCTGCTCGCAGTGCCGATGATCGCTGGCACCGACGTCATCGGCGTGCTGCAGGTCGGCGGCAGTCGTCCCCGCAAGTTCAGCAGTGACGACATCGGTCTACTGCAACTCGCAGCAGACCGAGCCACCCAGGCCACCCAGGCCAGACTGAGCCACCTCGACCGCGCCGCCGCGCTCGCGCTGCAACGCAGCCTGCTACCGCCGCGGCTACCTACGGTCCCTGGGGTCGACCTCGGGGCCCGGTACCTTCCAGGACACGACACCGGCGTCGGCGGGGACTGGTATGACATATTCTCACTCCCGTCCGGCTGGCTAGGCGTCGTGATCGGCGACGTTGCCGGCCACGGACTACACGCCGCCGTCGTGATGGGGCGCCTACGCAGCGCGCTGCGCGCGTACGCGCTGGAATGTGCCGATCCGGCCGAGGTACTCACCCGTCTCGACCGCAAGATCCGCCATTTCGAGGCTGGTCACCTCGCGACCGCTATCTACGCCATGCTGCCGCCGGGTCGCGATTGCGTTCACCTCTCGGTGGCGGGCCATCCGCCGCCGGTCCTTGTCAGCCGGGACCGGCCGGCTGAACTGCTGTCGCTGCCGGTTGACCATCCGCTGGGCTTCGACGGCGGACGATCGCGCCGTACGACAGTGATCGACTTCCCGGACGGCGCCGTCCTGCTCTGCTACACCGACGGTCTGGTCGAACGCCGTGGGGAACTCATCGATACTGGCCTGGACCGACTGCGGGCAGCCGTCGAACCCGGCCCGGCCGAAACGGTCTGTTCCACAGTGATGACCAAACTGGTCAACCGCGAGCCGATCGACGACATCGCGCTGCTCGCAATCCACCGCCAGCCAGAACAGGCAGATTAGCTACGGGGGAGCCGCGTTGAGGCGCGGATGAGCTACCGACGTCCTCAGCAGACCAGCCTGAGCCATGATCGATGCCGAAGTTGGCGAGTTCGGCGACGACCACCCGCTCAGTGGCCGACCCATGCCCGTCGCCCAGAGGCTGCGTTTTGGGAACGACACAACGCCGCCCTGATCTGCCTCGTCCGACGCCGCTGCGACGTCCTGTTCGCCATGCTCCGCGACAAAGCCCACTACCAACCACGCCCCGCCGCTTGACGAACCCCATAGGGACACCCCTGCGCACCGAGGCCCTCGCGCCATCAGGTACGCCGGCGTGACCGTGTTTGACACCGGCCGGCCGCGCCGGTCAACCGATCGAGCTGACCGAACTGGACAACCGGTCGCACCCCTGGAGCAGCGACTGTCGTGGAGCGCCTGGGCCCTACCGAGATGCCTGTGCCGGCGATCTAGCCGCCGCCGCGACGCTCCACCGGTGGAACGCCACGGTGCTCGCCACTCCACGACTGGTTGAACACATGGTCGGCACGCCCGTGGCGACGTGAGTGGACCTTGAGGAAGGTTGGTGCAGCGCGTCGGCTCCGGCGCCGGCCCGATCGGCAGCCTCGTTCGCGTCTGCGTCTGACATGAAGGGCGTGACGGGAAGGGGTTCCCTAAACATCCCTATAAGACCTTTAGGGTTGCGCAACAGAGTCTTTTAGAGCAGACTGCGACAGGTGTCAGTGACGGTGTTTTCCCCAGCCGAGAACATGGCCGCCATGCGCGGCCCACACCCCCGTACCGTTCGTGACTCCCAACGCCGCTGCACCGGGTTCGTGGCCGTCGGCAGCGCCGAGAACACCGTGGTCAGCCTTGTCAGCAGCTTCGCGGAGGTGGAGTGGTGACCTCGATCTACCGCTCCGACGACGCACGCCGCGCGGTCGAGGAGCGCTACCGCGTGTTCCTGGACGGCTGGCCCGTTCCGTCGACGGAGTCGGTGCTTCCCACCCGCCAGGGCGACACGTTTGTCGTTGCCTGCGGCGACGAACACGCCCCGCCGATCGTCCTTCTGCACGGTGCCGGCTTCAACTCGGCGGCCTGGCTGGGCGATGTGGAAAGTTGGGCGCGGTCGCACCGGGTGTACAGCGTCGACGTCATCGGCGAGCCCGGCCTGAGCGCACCGTCCCGGCCATCTCCCAACTCCGACGCCTACGCAACGTGGCTCGACGATGTGTGGGACGGGCTCGGTGTCACCCAGGCGGCAGTCGTGGGCACGTCGCTGGGCGGATGGATGGCGCTCGACTATGCCCTGCGTCGACCGGAGCGGGTCACGAAGCTCGTACTACTCGTGCCCGCCGGCATCGGGCGCCAGAGGTACGGCGCGATCATCACGTCGCTGTTCCTCATGCCGTTCGGCGAGCGTGGTCAGCGTGCGGGGATGCGGTACGTACTCGGCCCTGCCGGGGCGCCGGTCTCGGGGCCCATGGCCGCCACCCTGAAGGCCTTCGACGACTACCTGTGGCTTGTCCACAAGAGCTACCGGCCCCGGCGCGACCGGCTGCCGGTCTTCGGCGATGACCGGTTGCGTGGGCTGAATGTGCCGCTGCTGTTCATCGCCGGAGAGAAGGACCGGATACTGGACTCCCACCACAGCGCCCGCCGGCTGCGTCATCTGGTCCCCGGGGCGGTCGTCACCCTTGTGGCCGACACGGGCCACATCCCCACCGGATACGCCGAGACCGTCCAGCGGTTCCTGACCGGCGATGCCGGGGAGTGAAGCGGCCACCCGGAGATGACAACTGATGGCCATTCGATCGTCAGTAGTGATCACTAGTCCGCTACACGCTGACCTCGGCCGGGTAGCAGCGGGTCGCCGGCCGTCTGACCACGGTGAACTGGCCGAACCGACCTCGCCGCCCACGGTTGTACCGGCGGCTGCCCGCCGGCCGGTCGCGGGACCTGTCGTCAGGTGCAGCGCCCGACGGCGGGCGCGCGACCGTGCAGCCCGCCGGCAGCGGACGTACGAGGTGCGTGCTGTGCGGCGGCGCCTGGACGTGGACGTCGACGCCGGCGGGTTCGGCTTCAGACTCGCCTCGACTGAGTTGCGAGGTTCTTACGGCTGTTGCCGGTGCGCGAGATGCCGAGGCCGGGGCAGGCACCGACCGTGAACTTCCTGGCGAGCACCAGGTCATCGCGATCTGCCTGGATGAACTCGCCCAGCAGTTGCTCCGACTGGCCCTCCTGGTAGGTGTCAGCCGTGTCGATGAAGTCGGCTCCCGCCTCCACGAAGCGCTCATCGACGGGATCATGGAGAAGACTCCCTATCAGGAACCCGGCCGGCGCACACGCCGCGCCTATACGCTCGCCCCCGCCGGCGAGCAGCGGAAGCTCCTCTTCATCGCATTGCAGCAGTGGGGTGCATCGCCTCCGCCGGGCAGCTGTGCGTACGGTCAGTCACGCGGGCGCCCGGCGCCGGGTCCGAGTCACGCTTGTCGAGGAGGAAGTCGCGCTCGTCGACCAGGCGGACGCGGAACTCGCCCCGGCCTCCGCCGTCAGTGCGCATTGACCACCGGGATCATGCGCGCGTGGCGGGCGGCCGCCGTCGTGCAGGGTGTGGATCTCGGTGTGCCGTCGCCGGGTCATCTCGGTGCGGCGGCCCTGCCGGCCATCGGTTGGCGGGCGCGGTTGCGCGACGGCTTCGGCGTCGGGCTGGTCCTTCAGGCACGTGCGGTGGGCGCGGACGACCCGGTCGACGGCTTGGGTGAGGTTGTAGAGCAGGTGGAACCGGTCGGCGACCTGGATCGCGTCCGGGGCGCCCAGCCTGGCGCCTTCGGCGTAGCCGCTGGCCCGGTCACGGCAGACCACCTCGGCGCCCGGGTGGGCACGCAGCCAGGCGGCGAAGCTGTCGGCGGGACGGTCGGGCAGCAGGTCGACAGGCCGGCCGGTGTGCATGTCGACGATGATGCTGCCGTAGTCGCGTCCCTTGCGGAACGCGAAGTCGTCGACGCCGACCACCGTCACCGTGCCGATCTCGGGCACCGGCAACGCCCGGACCAGCCGCAACAGGGTTGTGCCGGACACCCCGACGGCCAGCAGGCGCGTCATCCGCGCACCCGGCCTCCCAGAGCCAGCGTGATCTTCTCCAGGATGCCGCACAACAGCGGAGTACGGCGGGCATACGGTGCCGTCAGACCCGGTACCTGCTCCGCGAACGTCCGCCGGCCACAGGCGGTGTCATCGCAGAAGAACCGCCGGATATGCACCCGCAGCAGCGTCTGCCGGCCACCGATCCCCGGGCCTGCCAGGACCCGCCGGTACCGGCTGTGCACCCGCGCCGACTGTGACCCGCAGTCCGGACACCGCGCGCCACCAGCCGAAACGTCGGCATCCAGCCAGACCGGCCGCCCCTCGGCACGTACGCTCCTGATCCGCAGGGCCGCAAGATGAGGCAGCAGCCCTTCCAGGCCATGATCACACCACGACCATGGCCATCCACATCGGACCAGACCCGAGCACCGGGGCCGGTCCGATTCACCAACTTCGTGCCAGAGCCGTTAACTTGGCCCTGTCTCACATTCGGTGGTGACGGAGAGTCGTGAGGGCGTTGACGTTCGCGTGTTGGATGTCAACGTGCGTGTGCAGAAGATGTTCTCGGGTCTTTCTCCGCTGTTCATAGAGGATGTGGCCGACGAGGGCGAGCAGATCGTGGTGCGGGCACGGACTCCACAAGGGACCGCGGTCTGTCCGGTGTGCGGGGCGTCGTCGGGGCGGGTGCACGGATTTCACCTGCGGACGGTGGCCGACGTGCCGGTCGACGGACGGCGGGTGGTGGTCCGTGTGCGGGTTCGGCGCCTGGTGTGCCCCCACGCGGGGCTGCCGGCAGACGTTCCGCGAGCAGATGCCCGGGTGCTGGAGCGTTACCAGCGACGCACGATCCGCCTGTCCAGGCACGTCGCGGCTGTGGTCAAGGAGTTGGCGGGCCGGGCGGGGGCACGTCTGCTGGCGGTACTCGCGGTGAACCTGTCCCGCCACACGGCCCTGCGCGCCCTGCTGCGCATCCCGTTGCCCGCCGGGCGCACGCCCCGGGTGATCGGGGTGGACGATTTCGCTCTGCGCCGGCGGCACCGCTATGCCACGGTGGTGATCGACGCCGAGACACATGAACGGATCGACGTGCTGCCCGACCGCACCGCCGACACCCTCGAAGCCTGGCTACGCGGGCATCCGGGCGTCGAGGTCGTGTGCCGTGACGGCTCCGCTACCTACGCTGAGGCCATCCGTCGCGCCCTGCCCGACGCGGTGCAGGTCGCCGACAGGTGGCACCTGTGGCACAACCTGTGCGAAGCCGCACTGAGCACGGTGAAAGCACACAGCACCTGCTGGGCCGCCGTGCTGGACGCACCCATCTACGACGGACCCCGAGCCCGAACCACCCTGGATCGCTGGCACCAGGTCCACAGCCTCCTCGACCAGGGCGTGGGCCTGCTCGAATGCGCCCGCCGCCTGCAGTTGGCCCTGAACACCGTCAAACGCTACGCGCGAGCCGACCGACCCGAACGGATGCTCCGCGTCCCCAAGTACCGCGCCAGCCTCGTCGACCCCTACCGCGAGCCCCTACGCAAACGCCGGACCGAGGACCCCGCCGTCCCCATCACGCACCTCTTCGAACAGATCAAGGCCCTCGGCTACACCGGCTGCCTGAACCTCCTGCACAAGTACATCAACCAAGGCCGCGCGGACGCCGACCGCAGCCACATCTCCCCACGCCGGCTCGCCCGGATGCTCCTCACCAGACCCGACAACCTCAAACCCGAACATCGAGATCTTCTGGCACGGCTCACCGCGGCCTGCCCCGAGATGACCCAACTGGCCGCCAACATCGCGGACTTCGCCCAACTCCTCACGCCCCGCGAAGGAAACACCGACCGGCTCTCGCTCTGGATCGGCCAGATCCACACAACCGATCTACCCCACCTGCGCTCCTTCGCCCGGGGCCTGGACCGCGACCGGGACGCCGTGAACGCGGCACTCACGCTTCCCTACAGCAACGGCCCCACCGAAGGCGTCAACACCAAGACCAAACGGATCGCACGCCAAATGCACGGACGAGCAGGCTTCACCCTGCTCCGCCACCGCATCCTCCTCGGATAGCAGCACGCTCCGTCACCACCGAATGTGAGACAGGGCCGTTAACTTGACACTCCCCGGCCCGGGCGGCGCACCCGGAACGGTTCAGCACCACCCGACTCCTACCCCAGATCCTCGACCTGCCCGAACAGGTCTGGATCAACAAACCCGACCAGGAAGCGAAGCCCGTACCCGAAGCCGCTTAACTGCCGCTGGCCTCAATCCCTTGACACGTTCCGGCACCCCAGGCTCTTCGCGCACTGGACATGGACACCGACGTTCTGGTGATCAGGATGACAAGAGCCGTGTAACGGGAGACCGTTACGCACGGTTCTGTGGGAGCCGGAGGGTGAGACTCCCTCCGGCCACCCGACCCTTAGCAGCGCCCCCAGGACTCCGGAGCCGAGATGCAGTCGGAACCGTGCTGAGCACCATGTCACCGTCGATCGCATGGATGTCGGTTCGCTGAGTCGACGTCGCATTCCGGCCGTCTCCCGTCGCCGTCGACGGGCCAGCGAGGGGCACCGTCGCGTTGGGCCTTGGCGAGATGGAGGCAGCCCGGTGCAGGGGTCCTAGTGTTGGAGGTCGGTCCTGCTCTGTTGCATCTCGTCCTGAACGTGGTGAGCCGCTGCTGTGCTTTGTTCGCGTACCGTCGAGGCGGCGTGTGTCGCTGCACCCTTGACTGATTCCGCTGCCTGGTGCGCCGGTTGTCGCAGGTTGTCCTGCATCTGGTGTGCCATCCCGCCGACCTCCTGCTTGACCTGATCCGCGTGCTCCGAGGCCTTCTGCTTCGCCTGACCTGCCACTCGCTGTTCCTGGTGACTGGGCGGGATGAGCGCCGAGACGAGGAGCCCGACGCCGAAGGCGATCAGGCCGGCGGCCAGCGGGCTTCCTTCGGCACGGTGCAACGTTGCCGCAGGAGCCCGGCGGACCTGGGCTGCCGCCGAGGCCGTGGCGTGGGATGCCTGATGGGCCAGGTTGGAGGCGATGTCGGACGTGTCGTGCGCTGCCTCGGCGGCCATGTCCGAGGCGTGGTGCGCCGCTCCGGAGAGCCGGTGAGTGGCGTCCTGGGCCGCGCCCGAGACGCGGTGGGTTGCCGCGGTGGTTCGCTGGCTGGCGGTGTCCTGGGCGTGGCTCGCGGTGCCCATCACCTTCTCCCTGATCTGGACGAGTCGGCTCCGTGCGCGGTGTACCGGTTCCGATGCCACCCGTTTCGGATTGACCTTGTAGGTAAGCGCGTCAACGTCGCTGCTCAGTTCGGCCCTGGTGGCTTCGATGTCCTGGCGAATCCGGTCCGGGTCATCGGACATGTCGATCCCCTTTCAATGCTGGTCAGCGGCCCCTGACCGCGTCCGGTATCTCGCGGGCGGTCTGCGTCGTGCGCGGTAGTGGGCGTATCGTTTTCATCCGGTTACGGGCTCGGCTGAGCAGGACGCTCCCGATCAGCGCCCAGATCACCGCGACGATCAGCGCAGCCCATCCCTGGTCCATGACATTGGAAAGACCCCACCACAGCGCGCAGGACAGGAAGAGCACGGCCAGCAGTCCCGCCAATGCCGCACCGCCGAACATCGCCGCGACCGTGCCGGCCGAGCGTGCTTCTTCACGGAATTCGGCCTTGGCCAGCTCGGCCTCCTGCCGCAGCAACATCGAGAAGTCCCGGCTGACCTCGCCGAGCAACTCACCGATCGACGCTTCGGACCGTTCGGCGGTGTGGCTGGAACCCTGGCGGGCCGAGTCGCTCATCAGCACGCCTCCCTGCTGGTGGGCCCGGTGGTGGTCGATGCTCTACCGGGCCCCCGTGGTCGCGTGTGTGGCGCCTCGGTCTGCTGCCCGGCGGGCGGCGGCTGGTTCACCGAGGGTTGCTGACTGGTGACGTTGGCGCTGGAGGTGAGCGCGCGGCCGAACCGGCCAACAAGCAGGCCAGCCACCGTGGCGCCAGCGAGAAAGATCCCGGGATGTCGTCGTGCGTAGTCGCGTACCTCCTGCACGACGGCACCGGGCTCACGCTCCTCCAGCCAGCCCGCGGCCTGGTTCACCGCCTCGGCTCCTCGGCGAACCACCTCGCTGGCCACGCCGTCCTGTTCGCTGCTGTCCGCCATCGACTCGAGTTGTGTACCGAGTGCCCGGAGCCCTCCGGCGGCCCGCTTCTGCTGCTGTTCCGCCTGCTCCCGCATCTGGGCGGTAGCTTCCCGGGCAAGGTTGCGTGTCTGCCGCCGAGTCTCGGCGACAACCTGTTTGCCCTGGTCCGCCGCCTGCTGGGCGACCTGTTGCCCGGCGTGTGCGGCCTCTCGACCAACCTGGGTCGCCTCGGCCTGGGCCTGGTGGGCCTTCCGGGCCGCCGGACCGGGCGGGGATCCTGAGCCACTCCGCGCCGCCATTCAAACTCCCTCTCGCCGGTTAGACCTCGCCCTGTGGACGGCAGCGTCTACCCGAATGT
This sequence comes from Polymorphospora sp. NPDC051019, assembly GCF_040683055.1. NCBI lineage: Bacteria > Bacillati > Actinomycetota > Actinomycetes > Micromonosporales > Micromonosporaceae > Polymorphospora > Polymorphospora sp. NPDC051019. The sequence goes on from NZ_JBFBCH010000035.1 coordinate 36,364, forward strand.
GGGGACAGCATTCGCCCACCGAGGGTGCCGGACACCGGCGACAGAGGGCAGGAAGGCAGGAAAGGCGAGTCGCCCTCCCGTCGAATCCTGCAAGTTTCTCAATATGCCGGTCGGCGCGTGGGGCGGCATGAACAATGAGCGCAGTGGCAGCGAGTTCCGAGAGGGCCGGTGATCCGTGGCATACAAGAGAAACAGAGAACCCAGATGGCAGACCCTGGCTGTCTCTTTCGCAGCAGGAGCCGTTCTCGGGGTTGCGGGAGCTTCCTTGGCATCGCGTCTCGCCGAGCGAGACCAGATAGATCGCGAAGGCCCCAGCGACTGGAGCAAGGACATTAATCCCGACGGTAATACCAATACCGAACAACGGGGTATTGCTACGTCAATCCCTGGAGCGACGAGCCCAGCAGCACCGTCAGTCCTGTAGAACGTTGATGCGTCCGTCCTGTGAATCACGGAGAGTTCCATGATCACAGGACGGACGGCTTCACGGCTTTGGAGAGAGGATCCCGCCCAAAGGTCGAAGGTCAACCGCTCCGGCCGCTACGATCTGGGAAGTCTGCCTCGATCTTTTCCCGACGTACAGGCTCGTCGATCGACCGGTCCTCGGTAACGTCTTCCTCGGTCATGCGTACCCGTTCGACGGGGACAGTCTCCTTACCGATGACCGGCTTCTCCGCGTAGAGGTCAATTTCACGCGTCGCATCGCCGATATCCGGGCGCTCGCCCCCGGAGTTGTCAGCGAACGGCTCATGGGCCAGTCGTACCTCGTCGTGCGAAACGGGGACCGTCGTATGCACGTTCTCGGTAACGACGTACTTCCGCAGCCGCGCCGCACCGGCGGGCTCGCGACTCTTGCCCACCCGCAGGCGTTCCTCTGACCGCGTCAGTTGTTCCTGACGTCCCCGCTCTGGGCCAGCCGCGGAGGCGCCCTTCGCCGGCGGGGCCTGCTGGAGATTGTAGTACGCGTACAGGTCGTCGACCTCGGGATCGCTGAGCGGCTCGTTGGCAGCCGCCTCGACATGCGGGGCCTTCTTGATCATGTCCTTCTCGTAGGGCACAACCAGATGATCCTGCTCCATGCGTGCAGGCTCCAGCGGAACCATCGACTCACGATTACCGAAGAACCCGGTCTTCACGCTTACCCAGTTCGGCTCCCCGGCTCGATCCATCCAGATCTGGCCCACACGCCCCAGCTTCTTTCCAGACCGGTCCTGCACGGGCTGTCCTTGCAGCATGCTGAGCTGGTCCTGAGTCATCCGCATCGTGAATCCTCCTTCGTGCGTCAGCCTCGGATACCCCAACGTGTCGGGGTCACTCGCCAGACTGCCTCCGAACGATGCGGCATCTCGGTGCTAGACCGGGGACATCTGCCGGTTCCTATTGGGCTATCCTCGACTGTTCCGCTATCCGCCGGTTTTCTGTGGAGTGACGGGTTTTCGGTAGGCGACGGCTGACAAAACAGCGGTTCGGCAAATCCGCAGCCGCGCTCTGACGTCCGGAACAGGTTTGGGATGTGGGGTAGCGTTTCCTCGTCCCTGGCGCCAGGACATGGGTAAGACTGGAGGCAGAACCGATCGGCGCGATCTCGGTACGCTATCCGGGCGCGCACGTTACTGCGGAAGGAGTTGCCCCGTGAATTCGAGATCAGTCACTCAACGAGTCAAGGCGATGTTCAACGGTTCAGCCCAACGAAAAGGAGGACAGCGCCGATCGACCCAGACTGGTGTACGGCAAAAGCTGCAGCAGTTCTCGGAGCAGCTGACCGGCCGGACTTCCCGGAAGCGGTAACACCCTCAGCGGGCACCACCTTGCTGAGCAGATCGGCCGCGCGTCGATGCACGGCCAGCTGGTCTCTGGTTCGGCGATACGCCAGGCGGCGACCGTTTGGTCGGCGGAGGTGATACCGGGCATCTGGTGTCGATCAGCTCGTGGCGACGCCAGTTGTACACGTCTGATCTCCAGATCCGGACCAGTTCAGCGACCGATCGGCCAGTCTTGGGCAGATCGAGGACCTTACGACGAAACTCGGGCGGGCATCTCCTCGGCACGTCTCTCCTCAACGAGCGAGCAGCCTGACGAGGCAACCAACCCGACTCCGCCGAATCCGGGGAACATCCCCACCGATATCCCGGCTGCAGCAGGAGCGTCGGGGAGGTTTGCCCGGTGCGGCAAGGGGGATCCACGGCGGAACCGACGGGGGGTTGTGATGAGCGGTGTTGTCGAGCAGCCTGCGCCACCATTTTGCGGGCAGTCGCAGTCGAGGCCGGGACTGGACGCGAGGATGGATCCTCGCCCGCGCAATCAGGCGCCCATGCTACGCGGGTCCGGAAAGCTCGCTGATTGCATCGCGCTGATCACCGGTGGGGATAGCGGTATCGGCGCCGCCGTTGCTGTCTTGTTCGCCAGGGAGGGCGCGGATGTGGCGATCGTGTGCCTGCCCGCCGAGCAAGAGGACGCTGACCACGTTCGCGAGTTGGTGCGGCGTGAAGGACGGCGGTGCTTGGTGCTGACCGGGGATGTGAAGGACTCCTCGTTCTGCGATGCGGCGGTGGAGCGCACGGTCACGGAGTTCGGTCGGTTGGACATCTTGGTGAACAACGCCGCTGTCATGTTCCAGTACTCGTCGTTGGCTGACGTTTCCGACGATGATCTTGACGAGATGTTTCACACCAATGTGTCGGGCTACTTCTACATGGCCCGCGCGGCGCTACCACATCTACCGACGGGCGGGTGCATCATAAACTGCGGCTCGGTCGCCGGTTTCGAGGGAAACCCAGCGCTTATCGGGTACGCCGAGACCAACGGCGCGATACACACTCTTACCAAGTCGCTGGCGACGGAACTGATCGCGCGGGGTATCCGGGTGAACTGCGTGGCACCTGGACCGGTGTGGACGCCATTGAATGCCTCTAGCCGCACTTCGGAGCAGTTGGCCGGGTACGGTGACCAGACCGACGGCGTACCGCTGGGTCGGCCCGCTCAGCCGGAGGAAATTGCCCCCGCCTTTCTGTTCTTCGCGAGCAACGCGGACAGTAGCTACATCACCGGCGAGACGCTGGCCCTGTTCGGGGGCCAGGTTCTCGCCCGCTGAACACCTCGCTCTGAGACGCCACAAATGGAGACGGTAAACGTTGACAGTTGCCGAGTCGTCGGCCCGCGATGCGATCGCATATCCAACGGGTTTCAAGTGCCCTGCGGTAGAGCTGGCCGTCAGCCTCGACTGAAGGAGTGCGCGCGTCGTGCTTGACCTGAACCCTTCCTTGCGCCCCGTCCACCGGCCTGACGGATACCTTCGCTTGGAGGACCTGGGCCTGATCGGGGACGGCTCGACCGTGGCGCTCGTCGGAGTCGATGGCTCGATTCCCTGGCTGTGTCTGCCTCGCTTCGACGCCGACGCGGTGTTCGGTGGCCTGCTCGACGACCAGCGAGGCGGACACTTCACGGTCACCGCAGAAGACCTTCGGGAGGCACGACAGTACTACGTTCCAGACACTGCCGTACTCGTCACCGAACTGCGTACCGTCACCGGTCTGCTCCAGATCACCGACGCCATCGTCGTGCGTTCCGGCAGCGATCTCACCGACGACGCGCCCGCCGGCCGCGGAGAACTCGTCCGCTCGGCGCGCGTCCTCGACGGCACCATCCGACTGGAAGTCGACCTGCGGCCCCGCGACAGCGGCCACATCCGTGCCGCACTCGACGGCCTCGAAATCCGCCCCTCCCGGCAACCCGACCTGCGACTACACCTGCGTGCTAATCGACCGTTGACCAGCCTGCCGGTCACCTTCGATCTGCATGAAGGCGAACACGTGGACCTGGTTCTCTCCTGGGGCCGAATCCACCGCCACCACCGCTTCGACGCCGAAGAGATGCTGGCGGCGACGGTAGACGCGTGGCGACGCTGGATGGCCCACTTCGCCTACGGCGGCCCCGAAGAGCCGCTGATCCGTCGCTCGGCGATCACTCTCAAGCTCTGTGACGACTGGGCCAACGGTGCGATGGTCGCGGCACCCACATCCTCACTACCCGCACCGCTCGGCGGCGTCCGTAACTGGGACTACCGATATGCATGGATCCGCGACGCCGCCTTCACCGTGTTCGCCATGCGTCGTATCGGATTCGAGCAGGAAGCGGACGCCTTCCTCGGATGGGTACTCGACGCCTTCGAACAGGATCGGCAACCACGAATCATGTACACCCTCGACGGTCGCCCCGTACCCGAGGAGATCGAAGACCCCGGGCTGAAAGGCTACCGCGGTTCGACTCCGGTCCACTGGGGCAACGGCGCAGCCGACCAACGCCAGCACGACGTCTATGGAGAGGTGCTCGACTGTGCCGACCAATGGGTACGCGCCGGAGGAGAGCTTCAGCCGGCCCTGTGGGCCCAACTCCGCGGGCTTGCCAATGCCGCCGAGCAGGCGTGGCGGGAACCGGACCAAGGAATCTGGGAGACGCGAAACGACGGCCGGGTGCTGACCTACTCGGCCGGCATGTGTCAGGTGGCACTGGAGCGGGCGGCGGCGCTCGGCGAACAACTCGACCTGCCCGGACCAACAGAACAGTGGCGCGCGGCGGCCGCCAAGCTGACCCGACGCATCCTCGAACGGTCCTGGGACGAGAAGGCACAGACGCTCAGCGCTCATCTCGACGGCGGCGGAACACTCGACGCGAGCCTGCTGGCCCTACCCCTGCGGCAGGTGATACCCCCCACCCATCCACGGATGATCGCCACCACCACCGCTATCGCCACACGCCTGTCCGCCGGAGACGGGCTGCTCTACCGCTACCTGCACGACGAGACGCCGGACGGCATCGAAGGCCACGAAGGTGCCTTCCTGCTGTGCAGCTTCTGGCTGGTCGACAATCTCGTCCACCAGGGACGCCTTGAACAGGCCCACGACCTTTACCAATCGTTGTGCGCGAGGACGAGCCCGCTCGGCCTGCTGTCCGAACAGATTGACCCCGCAACAGGTACCTTCATCGGGAACTTCCCGCAGGCATTCAGCCATATTGGGATCATCGCGAGCGGAGTGAACCTAGCCCGAGCTGGCGCAACCACATAAGCCGGCATAACTCCATGAAGTAGGCGCGCATTGATGGGTACGATAGTGTGCAAATCTCCCAGCTCCGGACTAGACCTTCGCAGATGCCGCCAACCGTGCGACTCTCGGTAGGAGGATCATCGCGAACCCGGGTTCCGGCCGTGCCGATGATCGGACATTCTAGCCGTGGCTGGCCTGGCTGTTACTCCAATCAACGATCAGTGGTTGTAGGGATCCAGTGGCCACGATGGACGGGCTTCACCCCACGCCCGATCCCAGGGCTCACTGCCTCTCGTTTCCAGCGAGCTCCACTCGATCGAGGACAGAGGGACCGATGAAGACAGTCGACCACAGGCGCCCTGAGGCTGCTCGGGCCGATCAGGGCGAGGAGTCGCGATGATCCAGGTCTGCCGAACTGTCCCTACCGCAGCGGAGCGAATCTTCGCTGTGTTGGCGAATGGGTGGAGCTATGCCAGCTGGGTCGTCGGCGCCGCCCACATCCGGGCTGTCGACGACGGCTGGCCCGCAGTCGGTACACGAGTCCACCACAGGGTCGGCCCATGGCCGCTGCATATCGAGGACCGGACAGTGGTACGCAAGATGGAACCCGATCGGCTGCTCGAACTCGACACGTACGCCGGACCGCTCGGCGTCGCTCGCGTCCGCCTGACATTAGAGCCGATCTCGAACACCACGACCCGGATACGGCTGGGCTGGATGGCGGTCGCGGGGATGGCCCGCTTCTTACCGAAGGCCGCCCTGTCGCCGGTGCTGCGCCTACGCAACGCGGAAACGCTGCACCGCGTTGAGGATCTCGCCATGCACCGACAACTCCCCGCCAGGTAGGCCAGTCGCTACGGGCCAACGCGCACCTGGCTTGGCCACCTATCGCCCTCAGTCACAGAATCGGCTACGGCGGGTGGCCGTGAAGTTGTGGCGGGCCGGGATTGAGTGGTCCGAGGGCTCTGGCGCGAGGTTCGTGATCGGACCGGCCCCGGCCCTCGGATCTGGTCCGATGTGGATGATCATGTTCGCGGTGTGATGATCTCGGCCTGGAAAGGCTGCTGCCTCATCTTGCGGCCCTGCGGATCAGGAACGTATGTGCCGAGGTCGAAGGCAACGTCTGCAAGCTGAAAGCGACCCAAAGGCAGATGTACGGCTGAGCGAACCTCGACCTCCTCCGCTTATCAGACGGTGGCCGTCTCCATGTCGAGCACCGACACGCCACAGTCCACACAGGATCACCTCGACCACCAGCAGCCGAGGTTGAAGAACAAGACCAGAGCGTGTTTGAGAAGTGGTCATGGAGCCTTTCCATCGTGATGGTGCAGCTCACGGTGGGTGCGCGGGCCGCGATGGGCGTGACGGGAAGCTCCTGGTAGGACAGCAATCGACCAGCAGGCCGGGTCGGCTTTTCATGGTCAGATCCTGCCTAGACGCGCGGTTGTAACGTCGATCGCTATTGGGGTCAACCCCCGGGTCGCCCAGCGCGCGGCCGGGTCGCGCATCGCGGCCACGAGCGCGCAAGTCGCGGCGACCGCGATACCTGACCAGCGCAGGTGGGCGCCGCCCACACCGGCACGACGAAGGCCACGGCACAAGCGATCCGCAGCCACAGCCGGCGCGCCAGGCCGTACGGGCTGGCCTGCAGCGTGATCGCGGCGCTGTCGTCGAGCGCGTAGCTGCTGCCCAGGGCCAGCAGCAGACCCAGGACGCGCAGGTCGCCGATGGCGTCGTGCGTGTCGCCGAGGCGGGCCACCAGGTACGCGGTGACGGCGGCGGCACTCGTTGCGAACGGGGCCAGGCGCAGGCTGCGTACCAGGTGGCCGCTCCCGGCCACAATTGGAAGTGGATGTTCGTGAAATTGCCGGAGTACGGGCTGTAGAGGATCGTGTAGCTGACGAAGGAACTCACGCCGCCCAGTTGACGGTGCTGCGGCCGGTGGCGCGGTCGGTGACCACGCAGGATCCGGAGCGGTAGCGCAGCTCGTGGGCGAAGTCGGTCACCCACGCCCGGCCGGCGGAGGTCGCGTAGCCCCGCAACGGCCAGGCGTCCAGGACCGTCGCATTGCCCGAGTGGCCCCGCTCGACCGCGATACGCAGGGCCTTGACCTGTTCCGCTTCCTGCTCCAGGCCTACGAACTCGGACTCGACGGCCCGCCCGCAAGGTGGGTCGCCGTGGCGTTCACCGAACTCGCCGAAGCGATCTGACCGCAGACCCTACACGGGGATAAACACGCCACGGATCCGATAAGGCAACGGTGCCAATCAACCAGCTTGTCGCAACGTGGCTGGCAGCGCCACGTAGGTGGTCTCGAGGTACTCCTCGATTCCTTCGAAGCCGCCCTCTCGGCCGAATCCCGAGGCCTTCATGCCACCGAACGGTGCGGCCGGGTTCGAAATCAGTCCGGTGTTGACGCCGACCATGCCGTACTCGAGCGATTCCGCGAGCCGCACGGTGCGGGCGAGGTCGCGGGTGAAGACATATGCGGCGAGGCCGTACTCGGTTGTGTTGGCGCGGCGTACCGCCTCTTCCTCTGTGGTGAAGATGCTGATGGGTGCGACGGGCCCGAAGATCTCTTGGCCGTTGATCTCCGAGTCGTGGTGAACGTCGAGCAGCACGGTGGGGTGGTAGAAGTAGCCCGGCCGGTCAGGAGCGGTACCACCGACCACGAGTTGGGCCCCGTCGCGGACGGCTTCGGTTACGAGCCGGTGGACGGCGTCGACGGCGCGCTCGTCGATCAGCGGACCGACATCGACACCGGGGTCTTGGCCGCGACCGACGACCAGCCGGCCCATCCGATTGGCCAGTTTCTCGGCGAACTCCTGAGCTACGTCCGAGTGGACCAGAAAGCGGTTCGCTGCCGTGCATGCCTCGCCCATGTTGCGCATCTTGGCGAGCATCGCGCCGTCCACGGCGGCATCGACGTCGGCGTCCTCAAAGACGAGGAATGGAGCGTTGCCGCCGAGTTCCATGCTCAAGCGCTGCAACTGGTCGGCCGACTGGCGTACGAGTTGCCGTCCGACCGCAGTGGATCCGGTGAAGGACACCTTGCGCAGTCGTGGGTCCGGCATCAGCGCCTCGCTCATCGCTGCGGCACGAGCGGTCGGCACCACGTTCAGGACACCTGGTGGCAGCCCGGCCTCGTTGAGGATGTCCGCCAACGCCAGCATCGTGAGGGGCGTGAGCTCGGACGGCTTGACCACCATCGCGCAGCCGGCGGCGATCGCCGGAGCGATCTTGCGCGTTCCCATCGCCAGTGGGAAGTTCCACGGCGTGATCAAGAGGCAGGGGCCGATCGGTTTGCGGATGGTGAGCAGGCGACTGGCTCCATCGGGAGCGTGCATCCACCGGCCGTGGATGCGGACCGCCTCTTCGGAGAACCACCGGAGGAACTCGTTGCCGTAGGCGATCTCGCCTCTGGCCTCGGTGATGGTCTTGCCCATCTCCAGGCTCATCAGCTCGGCCAGCTCGTCCGTCCTGCCCCGGATGAGGTCGAACGCCTTGCGCAGGATCTCCCCGCGGTCACGTGGCGCACTCGCCCCCCAGTCTTTCTGGGCAGCGGCGGCGGCATCGAGTGCCTCGATTGCATCCTTGACCGAGCCGTCCGCCACCGAGGCGAGGACGGACCCGTCGGCCGGGTCGAGCACCGTGAAGGTGGCTCCCTGCTCCGCCGCACGCCAACCACCGCCGATGAAGAGGCCGCGCCGACCGGGTCCAGGCAGAGTGCGTCCGGGCATGAGTGACCGAGCTCCTCGGTGTTGTCGGGCGGAAACGGTTGCACCGGATCTGGTGGCTCGATCCGTGCGGCGGTCAGCGGCTGGCGGCCGCCGCGGCTTGCCGCAGAGCCGCCTGGACCTTGGCGATGTACAGCTCGTCCGACCGGGTCATCGGGACGACCACGGCTAGGACGCCGAGAAGGAGGTCGCCCCGCGAGACAGGCGCTGCGACCGCCCACGATTCCTCGGTCGACTCGCGACCGCTGTAGGCCATGCCACGCGCTCGGATGACGGCGCATTCGGCCCGCAGATCGGCCAAGGTGCGCACGGCCCCGGACTCTGTCTTGAACTCGTCGGTGCCCGGCGGCAAACCGAGGTAGCCATGCTCGGCGTTGCTGAAGGCGATGAGGGCTTTGCCTGCGGCGCCCAGGTACACCGGCCCGCGCTCACCGGGGTGGCAGACCCTCCGCACGAGTCTGCCGGACTCCGCGGACTCGATGCAGACACGGTCATGCCCGGAGCGGACGAAGAATGCCACGGTCTCGTCGAGTTCGTCTCGAAGGTTGGAGACGGCTTCTCCTGCGAGCTTGCGGATGCCCGACCACTGGTCGCTGGCGTATAGGAGCGCGGTCAGCTCGGGGCCGGGGACGAACTGACCGTCCTTGTCCTGTTCCAGGAAGTCAGCCATCCTCAGGGTTGCCAATAGCCGCGATGCGGTGCTCAGGCTGACACCGGCCGCGCCGGCGAGCTCGGTGAGTGTCCGGCTCCCGCGAGCGGCTGCGGAGAGTAGGTTGAGCGCACGGATCACCGACCTGACGCCGCGTTGTTCGGTGGGCTCGTCGTCCAGTTCGGTCACCTGGTCCTCCTTCATCGTTCGGCCGTCGGGCCGAAGAGGTTCACATCGCGTGTCCGCCAGATCATGCCTACCGTCTCGCCGGTGCGGTAGGGGTGCTCGCCGTCATCGTGCTGCAGCTGCACCCGCACCGGGCCGAGTGTCTCGGAGTGGACGGTGTACATCGTGTGCGAGCCGAGGTACAGACGGTGCGTGACCTTCCCGGTGCAGTGGCTGAACCCAGGGGGTGGGGTAGCCGCGATGTCCGTCAGCGCGATCCGCTCCGGACGCACCGCGACCACAGACGCGTCGGCGGGCACGTCCCTGCCGTCGTCGATCGACAGCAACCCGCCGTTCTCGACGCTCAGCCGTCCCGGCGCCTCGGGACGGACCGTGAGCATGTTGTTGGTGCCGAGGAAGTCCGCGACGAAGGCGGACCGGGGGTGCTCGTAAAGCTCCCGGGGCGTCCCCATCTGCTCGATCCGGCCGTGGTTCATCAGGGCGACGCGGTCAGACATCGACATCGCCTCCTCCTGGTCGTGGGTGACGTAGACCATCGTCACCTTCAACTCCTGCTGGAGTTGTCGGAGCTCGATCTGGAGACGCTGTCGCAGCTTGCGGTCGAGGGCGCCCAGCGGCTCGTCCATGAGCAGGAATGCCGGGTCGAACACGACTGCCCGGGCCACCGCGATCCGCTGTTTCTGGCCCCCGGAGAGCTGGTCGGGCAGCCGGTCGGCCGCAGCGGCCAGGTCGACGAGTTCGAGCGCCCGTTGCACCCGCTCGGCGATGACGTCGCGCGGCTCCTTGCGCATCTCCAGTGGGAACGCGAGGTTGTCGCGGACCGACATGTGCGGGAAGAGCGCGTAGTCCTGGAAGACGACACCGATGTTGCGCTTGTCGCTCGGCACGCGCGAGATGTCGGTGCCGTCGACGCTGATGGTCCCTGAGGTCGGATCGGTGAAACCGGCGAGCATCATCAGGGTGGTGGTCTTGCCCGAACCCGACGGACCGAGCACGGTGAAGAACTCGCCCGGCTCGATCGTGAGGGTGAGGTCGTCGACGGCGACGTGGTCGCCGTACTCCTTACGGACGTTGTCGAAGTGGATCGCGCCATGGCTGACGGTCATGACTTGCTCCTCGATGTCTTGGTGAGGCGACGGAACAGCACATAGCCGAGCCAGATGACAGCGGCGCAGGCCATGACGAAGACGGAGATCACCGCCACGGTCGGGTTGGTCTCGAGTGAGAGCGCTTCGAAGATCCGCTTGGGTAGCGTCTTGACGTGCACGCCGGAGAGGAAGATCGCGACCGTCGACTCGTCGAACGAGGTCAGGAACGCGAAGAGGCCGGCGATCGCGATGGACGGGGCGATCAGCGGTAGCACGATCCGGCGAAGCTGGACCGTCCGGCTCGCACCCAGGCTGGAGGCGGCTCGCTCGTAGATCGGATCGAGCGAACGGAGCCCCGCGCTGACCACGCTGAACACGAACGGCAGAGCCAGCGTCACGTGCGCCAGGACGATCCCCAGTTCGGTGTCGACGAGTCCGATCCGCTCGAATTCCACGTAGAAGCCGGCAGCGGCGACCACCGTCGGGAACAGCAGCGGCAGCATCATCAGGGTCGAGGTCAGCGTTCCCCAGCCACGGACCGTTCCCCGTACGACGCCCATCGCGGCAAGTGTCCCCAGCACGCCAGCGATGACGGTCACGAAGAGCGCGATCCGGACGCTGACCGCGAGCGGATCGAGCCAGCTTGCGGTGAAGAATTCCGAGTACCACTGGGTCGAGTAGCCGACCGGCGGGAAGACCAGCGCCTTGGTGGCGGCGAACGAGATCGGAATGACGATGAACTGCGGCGCCAGCACGAGGACGCCGAGAACGGTGGCCAGGACCTTCGGGAGTCGTCGGCTGCGGGTGACGCCGAGGCGGTCGAGCCCGCCGGCCGCGCGCCCCGCGAGCTTGAGGACGCGTCCGCCGCGCTTGACGGGGGCGGTGCGGGTGGCCGCAGCGCCGGAACGCCCGGCGAGTTCGGTCGTCGACATGCCGGTCAGCCGTTGGAAGACGACGACGATGACCAGGACCAGGGCGCCGAGCACGAGCGCAGCGGCCGAGGCAAGGCCGTAATCGCCGCTCTGCTTGATCGCGCTGTGGATCAGCGAGCCGAGCATGCTGCCCTCGGAACCGCCGAGGAGCGCGGGGATCACGAACGCGCCGATGCCGTACACGAAGCACAGTACCGACCCCGCCTGGATGCCGGGCTTGGTCAACGGCAGGTAGATCCGGACGAAGGCCTGGGCCGGCCCGGCGCCCAGGCTGGTCGCGGCGCGCATCCGCGAGTCCCGGAGCGAGCGCATCGTGGCGGCCAGCGGCAGGATCATCAGTGGCAGCAGGTAGTGGGAGAGGCTGACGACGACCGCGATCGGCGTGAACACCATCGCGACGGGCTCCAGCCCCAACTGCCCGAGCAGCTTGTTGACCGGGCCCTGGCGCCCGAGGATCACCAGCCAGGAGAACGACCGCAGCAGGATCGAGGTCAGGTACGGCGCCATGATCGCCACCGTCAGGAAGGTGCGCAGCCACTTACCGCCGTGCACCATCTGATAGGCGATCGGATAGCCGAGGACCAGCGCCAGGAACGTCGAGGTCGCGGAGATCAGGATCGTCCGGAAGATGTTGTCGACGTAACCGGAGTGCCCGAGCAGCCGGGTGAAGTTCTCCAGGCCGAGCGTAGGTTCCGTCACGCTACGCAGGGAGAGGATCGCAACGGGGAGCACGAAGACCAGGGTCACGACCAGGGCCGCCGGAACCCCGCTCAGGTCCCAGCCCCGCCGGCGGCGCCGGCCTACCGTTCTACGGGAGGCCGGCGTCGCAAGGTCCGCGTCTGTCGGCGTGGTGGTCACGCGTTGAGCCAGTCCTGCCAGCGCTTGAGCACGTCCGCGCCGTTGGCGGACCACCACTCCACGTCGATGCGGAAGGTCTCGCCGCTGACGGTCTCCGGGGTGCCGGGAAGGTCGGCGCGGGTGTCGGCGTCGAGGCCGTCGAGCACCGACTGCTGCGACGGCGTGTAGCCCAGCTTGTCCATGATCGCCTTCTGGGCCTCGGGGCGCAGCGAGTACTTGATCGCGTCGAAGGCGGCCGACTCGTTCGGTGCTCCCTTGGGGATGACGAGCTGCTGGACGGAGAGGACGGCCCCCTCCCAGGTGTACTCCAGCGGCACCGCACCGCTCTGGGCGATGCTCTTGATCCGCGCGAGGTTCCCGTAGCCCAGCGCGATCTCGCCCTGGGAGATGGCGTTCTGCAGGTCACCGTTGGACGGGAAGAAGATGGTGTCGTTGCGGATGGTGTCGAGTTTGGCGAAGGCGCGGTTCAGGTCGAGCGGGTAGAGGCGGTCGACCGGGACGCCGTCGGCGATCAGGGCGCCTTCGAGGATCCCCCAGGGCAGCCCCACCATGCCGCGCTTGCCCGGGACGCGCTGGGTGTCGAACAGGTCGGCCCAGGACTTGACGCCGCCGGGTACGTCGTCCTTGTTCCAGTACAGGTTGCGCGAGAACGTGTACCACGGCACCGAGTGTTCGGTGACCGCGCTCGGGTCGGCGAAGCCGTCGAGGCTCTTGGAGTCGATCGGCTGCAGTATGTCGGCGGCCATGAACTGGGCGAGCGAGGAGTCCTCGGCGTCGATCAAATCCAGGGTCATGGAGCCGGACTTGGACATCTGGACCAGCTTGGCAACGTCGGAGCCGCTGCTGTCGAAGAGGACCTTGATGTCAGCGTCCTTTGAGTACGGGTCGAAGAGTGCCGCTTTGACGGCCTCCTCGTAGGTGCCGCCGAAGCCGGCGTACGTGATCGATCCCTTCTCGTCGCCGCCTCCCGAGCAGGCCGTGAGGCCACCCAGGGCGACGACGACTGCGGCCAGCACGGCACCGGCGCGACGCCAGCCCCTGGTCACACCGAGATATGTTCGCATGACGGTTTCCTTCTTAGTCTGGGCGGCCGGTGGGTGAACGGACCAGGTTGAAGGTGAACTTCCGCAGAATGGAAGTATGACTTCCATTGCAGGAATGCTGGTGGCCTGGGTGTGGGCTGTCAAGAGCTGTGGCCGAGCTTTCTGGGATCACGCCGGCAGCGACCCCGAGCGCTCGTACTCGTCCAGTACGGCGACGTACGGCGTCACGTCGATGCCCTGGTCTATGCGCCAGGACGCGTCGTAGTACGTCGAGGCGTACCGTTCGCCGCCGTCGCAGATCAGGCTCACCACGCTGCCTCGCTCGCCGTTGCGCTCCAGTCTGGCGATGAGGTGGAGGGTCGCCCACATGCTCGTCCCGGTCGAGGGTCCGACCCGACGACCCAGGCGGCGCGAGGTCCACAGCATCGTCGCGACCGAAGCCGCGTCCGGCACGCGGACCATCTCGTCGATCACCTCGGGCACGAAGGACGGCTCGACCTGCGGGCGGCCGATCCCTTCGATCCGGGAGCCCTTGGCCGACTGCAACCCGCGATCGCCGAGGCGCCATGCGTCGAGGAAGACCGAGTTCTCGGGATCCGAGACCAGCAGCCGGGTGATGTGCCGCCGGTAGCGCAGGTAGCGCCCGATGGTCGCCGCCGTTCCGCCGGTCCCGGCGCTGGCGACGATCCAGGCCGGCACCGGTTGCGCCTCGCCGGACATCTGTTCGAAGATCGACTCGGCGATGTTGTTGTTGCCGCGCCAGTCGGTGGCCCGCTCGGCGTAGGTGAACTGGTCGAGGTAGTGGCCGTCGAGTTCGGCAGCGAGACGCCGCGCCTCGTCGTACACCTGCCCCGGATGATCCACCATCTGGCAGCGCCCGCCGTACCACTCGATGAGCTCGATCTTGACCGGGCTGGTCGAGGCCGGGACGACCGCGATGAACGGCAGGTTCAGCAGGCGGGCGAAGTAGGCTTCGGAGACCGCGGTCGAGCCGCTGGATGCCTCGACCACCGTCGTGGTCGGGCCGATCCAGCCGTTGCAGAGCGCGTAGAGGAAAAGCGAGCGGGCGAGCCGGTGCTTGAGGCTCCCGGTGGGGTGCGAGGACTCGTCCTTCAGGTAGAGGTCGATGCCGTGCCGACCGGGCAGGTCGAAGGTCAGCAGGTGGGTGTCGGAACTGCGGGTGGCATCGGCCTCGACGCGGCGGATCGCCTCGTCGACCCAGGTCCGGTCGACACAGGTCTGCTGGCGCATCGTCATTCGAGGTCTCCTTCGGGGTCTGCTTCCGACCGCTGTCGCGGATGCCGGGGGGCGCTTGACCGGCTTCGAATTCAGGGGCATCCTATGCTGCGGAAGTCAGACTTCCACTGTGCGGAATCTCGAAGGAGTCCAGTGACCAACCAACCCGTGCCCCCGGCCGATGCCCGAGCGATCGAAGAAGTCCTCAACCGGGTCGCCTACCTCCTCGACGCCCGCGAGTACGACCGGCTCGGCGAGGTGTTCGCGCCCGAGGTCTTCTTCGACAACCCGGGTCGTCTCACGGCCCGCGGGCTCGATGATGTGATCGCGGCCTTCAGAGCGATCGCGACGCCCGCGGTCAGTCACCACATCACCAACGTGGTGGTGGGTGGCGTCGACGACGACACCGCAGAGTGCAACAGCAAGGCGCTCGCCCTGCGGGCGGGAGGGGAAGTCACCGCCGCGATCTATCGCGACACCGTGACCCGTACCGACGCGGGATGGCGCATCTCGGCTCGACGTATCAGTCCACTGGGCTGACCTGGCAACGCGACGGAACGAGAGGAAGCGGATGGAGCACTCGTACGACGTGATTGTCGTCGGGACCGGGCACAGCGGCCTGGTGGCCACCGGATACCTGGCTCGTGCGGGGCTGAGGGTGCTTGCCCTGGAACGCCGCGACATCGTGGGTGGCACCTGCGTCACCGAAGAGATCTTCCCGGGATACCGCGGGAGCAGTGTGGCCAACGCCAGCCACAGCCTCGATCCGCGCATCACCCAGGAACTCGAGCTGAGCAAGCACGGACTCCGCTTCGCCCACCCGCCGCTCGGATCCCTGACCCTCTTCGAGGACGGCAGGGCCCTGCCGGCATGGCCGGACCGGGCCAAGCGCCGGGCCGTCATGGAGCAGTTCGCGCACGGGGACGCCGACCTCGAAGGCTACGCCTCGGTCATCGAGCTGTACGCCTCGGTGGCCCGGCAGATGAAGGTCTCCTTCTACGACCCGCCGCCGTCGTTCGCCGAGGTGGCCGCGCGGTTCACCACCCCGCGCCAGCGTCATGACTTCGATTCGATCATGTTCGGTCCGGTCGCGGACATCCTCGAGGAGCGGCTCTCGTCGCCGCAACTGCAGGCGTTCTTCGCCGGCACCGCGGTCGCCACCAACTTCGTCGGCCCGCGTACGCCGGGCAGCGGCTACCTGCTGCTTCAGCGGCCGCTGTGGGAGGAGTCGCTCCGCGGCGTCGGCAGCAACGACGACAACGAACTGATGATGCGAAACGCCGCGCCGCTAGGAGGTATCGGTGCCGTGACCGGCGCGATGGCGGAGTCCGCCCGCGCCCACGGAGCCACGATCCTCACCGGCGCGCAGGTCGAGCGCATCCTCTGCAAGGATCAGCGTGTCGTCGGTGTCGTCCTCACCGACGGACGTGAGTTCCGCGCCCCCCGGGTCGTCTCCAACGCGAACCCGAAGTTGACCCTGACCAAACTGGTCGGCCCCGAGGACATCGGGCAGGACCTGTACGACGTCGCCAAGGCCGTCAGCATGAAAGGCACCTCCGCCAAGGTTCACCTCGCGCTCGACGGCACCCCACGGTTCGCCGCCGCTCGGAACGAGGAGGAGAACCGTCTCTTCCTCGGCACCAACTTCCGGATCGCGGCCAGCATCGACGTGCTGCAGAACGCCTACAACGAGGCGGTACTCGGGCGCTGGAGCAAGCGACCCACCGTCACCGCGATGATCGACTCGGCGCACGACCCCTCGCTGACCCCACCGGGATGCCACTTCGTGAGCATCAGCGTCCGAGGAGTTCCGTACCACCTGGCCGAGGGCACCTGGGACGAGCAGCGCGACGACCTGGGCAAGGCCGTCGTCAGCACGTTGGAGCAGCACATCCCGAACCTGTCCGAGGTCCTGGCCGGCGTACACGTCTACTCGCCGCTGGACCTCGAGCGGGAATTCGCCCTCGTCGAAGGCAACGGTGCCCACGGCGACATCGTCCCCGGACACATTTTCGACTCGCGCCCGATCCCGGGTTGCGCCGACTACCGGACCCCGGTCGAAGGGCTCTACCTGACCGGAGTCGGCAACTGGCCGGGCAACTTCATGAGCGGCGTCACCGGCTACAACGCGAGCAACCGCGTACTCGCCGACCTCCGCCGTACCACCGACTGACCTGACCCCACCAACCAGAGGACCACGATGATCATCGGACGAGGTATCCCTGCGGACCGGGTGTCGGCCATGCGGTCGGCCACCACGACCGGACAGGTCTGGTCGGACATCGTCCTGGCCGACGGCGGAACCCGCGCCCTCAACATGTTCTTCGCACCCGGATCGCGCACGCACTGGCACCGGCACCCGGGCGGCCAGATGCTCTACACCGTCTCCGGCGAGGGCTGGATCCAGGAGCGCGGCGGCGAGGTGGTGGTGATGCGTCCGGGCGACGTCGTCTGGACCGAGCCCGGCGTCGAGCACTGGCACGGCGCCACCGCGTCCGCCCAACTGATCCAGTTGGTGCTCCACTTCGGCGAAGTCGAGTGGACCGGAGAGGTCGGCGAGGCCGAGTACACCGCCCGCACCGCCGAGGACGCGCAATGAGCAGCCGGCCGGCCGACCTGGTCGCACGGCTCGTGGGCGACAGCCCGGGGTCATGGATCGACGGCACCTGGGTGACCTCCCCGGACACGTTCGAGGTCCACGACCCGGCCACCGGGGCCACGATCTGCGCGGTCGGCGACGCCGACGCCGACCAGGCCGCCGCAGCCGTCGCTTCGGCGGCGGCCGCCCTCGACGGGTGGTCGTCGGCGACCGGCTGGCAGCGCTTCGAGGTCCTGCGCCGAGCGACCGACCTGCTCGGGCAGCGGGTCGAGGCGGTCGGCGAACTCATCAGCGCGGAAACCGGCAAGCCGCTGGCGGAGGCGATCGGCGAGGCGCGCAACACGGTCCGCTTCTTCGAATGGTTCAGTCACGAGACGCTTCGTCTCCCCGGCGAGGCCTGGACCGACGTGGCGCCCGGACGCGACGCCCTCGTGCTGCACGAACCGATCGGGGTGGTCCTGGCGATCACGCCGTGGAACTTCCCGGCATTCATGGTGGCCTGCAAGGTCGGCGCCGCGCTCGCGGCCGGCTGCACGGTAGTGCTGAAACCGGCCCCGCAGACGCCGCTCACCGCGCTGGCCATCGCACGCTGCTTCGAGGAGGCGGGTCTGCCCGCCGGTGTCCTGAACGTCGTCGTGGCCGGCGATCCGCAGCGGGTCAGTGACTCCCTGCTGGACGCTCCCGAGGTCGCGTGCATCAGCCTCACCGGGTCGCGGAAGGTGGGCGAACTCGTCATGCGCAAGGCGGCATCCTCGATCAAGCGGGTCCTCCTCGAACTCGGTGGCAACGCGGCCGCGGTGGTGCTACCCGACGCCGACGTCGTCCAGACCGCGCGGGACCTGGTCCGGGCGCGGTTCCTCAACTCCGGGCAGGCGTGCATGGCCGCCAACCGGGTGTACGTCGTCGAGTCGAAGGCCGGCGACCTGGTCGTCGAACTCACCGCGGCGGTCGACCAGATCGTCGTCGGCGACCCGCGCGACCCGGCGACCACGATGGGCCCGCTCATCGACCACGCGGCCGTGGGACGGATCGAGGCGCAGGTGGCCGAGGCCGTGGCGGGCGGCGCGACCGTCGTCGCGGGCGCCGTCAGGACTGCCGAGAACGAGGCGAGCGCGTTCCTGGCGCCGACACTGCTCACCGCCGAGGGACAGAGCCAGCCCGCCGTACTCGACGAGGAGTTCTTCGGCCCGGTGCTCAGCGTCGTCCGCTGCGCCGACATCGACGAAGCCGTCCGGTTGGCCAATGCGACCGAGTACGGCCTCGCCGCGTACGTCTTCGGCGGTGACCAAGCCGCCGCGACCGCGGTTGCCCGCAAGCTCAAAGCGGGCTCGGTCGGCGTCAACACTCCGCTGGTCAGCGAGCCGGCCCTGCCCTTTGGTGGCATGCGCAGCAGTGGCCTCGGACGGGAGCGGGGACGGCTCGGCGTCGAGGAGTACCTGGAGACCAAGACCGTACAGATGCCTGCCGTCCGCTGAAGCACTCCCTGACCCGCCACCGTCGGCCCCACCCGCGACGGCGGCTTCACAAACATGCCCAGAAAGAGGTAGAGCAGTGCCAACACAGACCGTGTGCTTCGTCGGTGGCCAAGTCCGCACGATGGACCGGGCCGGAACCGTCGCCGAGGCGTTTCGCACCGAGAACGGCCGGATCACGGCGACCGGGACGACAGAGGAGATTCTCGCGGGGGCCGGGGAAGCGCGGGTCGTCGACCTGGCCGGTGCGGTGGTGATCCCCGGGCTGATCGACTGCCACTCCCACCTGGAGCTGCTCGCCTACTCCTGGGAGCTCGCCATCGACTGCCGCTCGTCGCGGGTATCGAGCATCGAAGAGATCGTCTCGGTGCTCGCCGAGTGCGCTGACTCCACGACCGCCGGCGAGTGGATCCTCGGTCAGGGGGAGCACTACCAGGATCTCAAGCTCGCCGAGGGGCGCTATCCCGATCGGCACGACCTGGACCGGGTCAGCACGACCCACCCGGTGATGTACAGGTCGAGCTACCACCTCAACGTCTTCAACTCGCTGGGCCTGCGGCTGCTGGGTGTCGACGACGACACCCCGAACGCGCCCGGCGGCCGGATCGAGCGCGACCCGACCACCGGCGTCGCCACCGGCCGCACCTACGACATGTTCGAGCCTCTCGGCGGCCCGCAGCCGCCGGTCCAGGATCTCGCGGCGGCGATCAAACGAGTGCAGGACCGCTATCTGGCTGTCGGCGTGACCACCGTCGGCGACATCCCCCTGCACCGCGCAGGGCTGGAAGCGATCGCCTCGCTCGCTGCCGACGGTGACCTGGTCCTGCGCGCCGCGCTGTACCCGAAGCTGGAGGCTGTGGTGTCGGCCGAGGACGTTCGCGCCGGCCGTACCAGGGGCCGGATCGACGCCCTCGACCCGGACCATCTCGCGATGGCCGGTTTCAAGGTCTTCCTCGACGGCGGGCTCACCGCAGGGGCGGCCGCCCTCCACGGCGACTACCCCGGCCAGCCCGGCTACCGGGGCGAACTCGCGTTCACCGACGAGGAGGTCGCCGCCCTGGTCGCCACCGCCGATGATGCGGGCCTGCAGATCGCCATGCACGCGATCGGCGACCGTGCCCTGGACCAGGCTCTCGACGGCGCGTTGGCACTGCCGGCCGAGCGGCACGGCATCGCCCGGCACCGCATCGAACACGCGGGCAACATGTTCATGACCGACGAACGGATCAAGCGGCTGGTAGCTTCCGGAGTCGTCCCCGTTCCGCAGCCGGCCTTCATCCTGACCACTGCGGCCGGATACGTCGCGCACCTGGGCAGCGACCGGATCGGGGCCGTGATGCCGTTCCGTACGCTGATCGACCACGGCTTGCCGATCCCGGGCAACTCCGACGCGATCGGCATCACCGAGGACCAGCACGACCCATTCCCGGCGATGCAGGCCGCGGTCACCCGCCGTACCAACGACGGCGACGTGCTAGAGGCCCCGGAGGCGGTCACGATCGAAGAGACGCTGCGGATGTATACCGAGTGGTCGGCGTTCTCGATCGGCTGGGAAGATCGGGTCGGCTCGCTCGAGGTCGGCAAGTTCGCCGACTTCGTCATCCTGTCTGCGGACCCGTTGGAGACCGAGCCGACGGATCTGGCCGCCCTGACCGTCATGCAGACCTGGATCGGCGGAACGCTGGTCTTCGAGAAGGGCTGAGCGTGGATACGCAGATCGATCCGGTGTCCCGACTTGCTGCAGCGGGCATCTAACTTCCGGTCTCTCCCGAGCCTCTCGCCAACTACGTGCCCGCCACCCGCAATGGCCGTTTGGTGTACACCTCGGGCCAACTCCCGCTCCGTGCCGGTCAGCTGCTGCACCGGGGCAAGCTCGGCCGGGAAGTTACCCTGAAGCACGGCAGGGAGTGCAGCCGACAGGCCACTGTCAACGCACTCGCCGCGATCGCTGCCGTAGCTGGCGGCCTTGGCCGCGTCGCTTCGGTCGTGAAGGTGACCGTCTACGTCGCGAGCGACCCCTCCTTCACCGCGCAACCGGGAGTTGCCGACGGCGCGAGCGACTTGCTGGACCTAGCATTTGGGCCGCGAGGACAGCGCGCACGCAGCGCCGTAGGGGGTCGCTGTGCTGCCCTTCGACGCTCCTGTCGAGGTCGAACTTAAGTCGGCGGTGCGGCGACCGTCCCACACGGGTGCCGCCTCGCCGCATCTGCGACGGAAGATCGGGCAGTCAAAGACGAAGCCGAAAACAATGGGCGGGTCTCGAAGACGCGCCCAAAGAAATGGGCAGACGGGACCTGGGACCGAAATCCACGCCCAAGTGGGACTATCAGTAACGCTCAGAACGATGCCTCCCGATGTGAAGCGGAAGGTCGCCGAGGTCCTGGCCGAGCGGGCGAAGGGCGGGGAGAATCGGCAGGCGCCGCTGGACGAGATCCTGACCATCGTGCTCGATCCCGGGATCGGTGACGAGCAGATGGGCAGCATGCTGCGCACCAGCATCGGGATGGAGCGGATGTGCGCGGCGTGAGCGGCTGCCCTGCGACCACGGTCAGCTGAGCATGCTGGATGCGTCGATGTCGTGCCTGCGCCCGTTCGCTCCTGCGGTGCTCGCCGCCGTCGGGTTCGTCGGCGGGCCGGGCACCGAGTGGCTGTTGCACGCCGGCGGGAAGGTGAGTCGGCCGGCGGAGCTCGAGCGCAACCTGCTGTATGTGATCATCGCGGAGGCCACGAACATGGGTTTGTCCGCGGTGGCGGAGTTGTGCGGCGTGTCGTATGACGTGCTCGCATGGACCTGCGAGTGGTACTTCCGGCCGAAGACCTTGGAGGCGGGGGAACGCCGAACGGCGGCCCGCTGAACCAGTCGGGCCGCCGTTCGCGAAGTTGTGGATCAGAGCGAGCGGATGTT
>NZ_JBFBCH010000036.1:0-55261 GCF_040683055.1 Polymorphospora sp. NPDC051019
CTGTTCTGTTCTTCATGTCCTTGCAGGGAACGTGAAGGATCATCAGGCGGTGGCCGGTCTACGTCTCCTCGACACGCCGAGTCCACACAGGATCAGCACGGCCCACCGCCGCCGAGGTTAAAGAAAAAGCTAAGATCGTAAGGGCGAGGCGCCGTTGAGGCAGGTCGCGCACGATCTCGGGATCTCCGATACGTGTCTGCAACCGGTGCCTGAAGCTCGCCGATGTCGAAGACAGGATCCATCCTGGTGTCTCAGGCCCCGACGTTCGATCTCAGTTGCCGAGGGATGCGGCGGCCAGCACCTCGGCATAGCGCACGAGCGTCTTGACCGGATCGATGATCGGAATCGGCACCGTGTCACGGACTGACCCCAGTTGGCCGGACCAGAACGTGCATGCGACGAAGATGGCTTGGGCTTCGCCGTTGCGCCACAGGTGTTCGGCGATCGCTGGTCCCTGACCGTGGATGGCTGCGGTCATGTTCGCTCGGACCTGGCCACCGGTGACCCTGGCTTGGGTTTCCTGGTCGTGGAGTGTCGAGGTGACCTCGTCGGCCGGACGGATGACTGGAACCGGAGCGCTCGGGCCGAGCAGGTCAAGTACGCCGTAGTCCCGTGCCAGTCGGCGTATCCAGTTGGCATCTTGAGGAAGGTTCTCGCCCGGGCCCGATGCCACACCCGGGTACATGACCGAGAACCGACCAAAGGCAGCCGCGACGCGAGACGCCGCTTCGAAAGGGCCGGTGACGGGTGTCGGCACCAACGCCTTCGCCTCGCGCACGCCGGGGTCGGACGCGCAGGCGATGGCGATGGCGTCGAATCCCTCCTCGTGGCCACGGCGGACCGCCGCGAGTAGTGGGGACAGCAGCACATCCTCGGCTGGGAGGTACGCGCTCACCGGAAGTTCGGGAAGGTGACGCACTTCGACCTCGGTTGCTGGGGACGCCGCAGCGCGGGCGATAGCGAGATCATGCTCGTTGTGGAGGTCGGTGCCGCTCGGGCTGATGACCAGGATTCTCGGCATGGCGGCTCCTGTCGGAGTGGCTGGAACAGGTAGGGGTGACGACCGTGACCTGTGGGGTGCGACAGAGCAGATGTTGGCCTCGGTGAGCGGGCGTCTGTACACGCTCGAGCTGGATCACGGCTTGATGATGTCCATGACGACGGTGGTTTAGCAAGACAAAACATTGTTCACTGCTGCGTAAAGTGGGCGGTGTTCGCTGGTATCACCGCCCGCCGCGTAGATCGCCGTCTGCGACAACTCGCCCGAAGGAGGTAGTGCTCGATACGCTGCGTCAAGGACCTTGCTCAAGAGTTCTGCGCGCTCGGTTGCCGTCCCGCGTCGCGAAGCCACTCAGGTACCACCGCCTCGGCAACTTCGACCCACCTATACCGGATACGCCCTGCCCAGAAGCGGTGGCTCGGCGGGCAACTGGAGGCTGGGTGTCGACTACCGCTGCCTCATCGAAAGCCCGCGATGGCCACCACCGGCCCAGGCGCCGGCGGCCCGCGTGGCTGGCGGATTCCGCGTCGACCTGACGCCTTCCCCCGTGTGGTGCCCCACTGCCGTCGATGCCGTGCGCTCTGCCCACCAAAATCACTCGGCCGACGGCGAACTCGCCTGGGTTCCCGGCTGCCGACGGATCCGTACCGGCTGCTCGGGCCGGCGGCGACTGGCATCAACTGCGCCCGCTCGACGGTGCCGCCGACACCGCCGGTCCGCTGCAGGATCTGCCAGCAACCGCTGCACGGGGGCTGCGAGGCCTCGGCGCAGGGGTGGAGGCCGCTGTCTCCGCGGCGCCGGTCGGGGCGCGTAGGTCTTGATAGACCTCAGAGAACGTGCCTGTACGTCGACGGTCTCGCGTGGTGGTGGCGAGACGCCGTGGTGCAGGCCGCTGGGGCCACGATGACGCCCGCCGCCCAGGCCAGCGGCTTATAGAGTCGACTCCCACAACGCCCTGCCTCTCCCGCGGATGGCAGCCAATGCGCGAGGTTCAGCAGGCCGACCAGGATGACGACCGCACTCAGGTGGCACAGGAAGACGGTGAGCACGACTGCGTTCATCGCGACCACGGCCCGCCAGGGACGGGCACGGCGTAGCCATCGCTCGACCAGCGGGCGGGCGAGCAGGATCAGCCCGAGTTGGCAGGTGGCCAGGGTCAGCATGGCCAGGTTCAGCGGTGACGAGTTGTCCAACCGCTCGCCGGGTACGGTGATCATGCCGACCGGGTAGGGCCGACGACGGTGAGCAGCACCAGGTCGATCGCTCTGGCAACCTGCTAGGCCGACGGTTTGCCGGTGTCTCGGGTGAGGAGTGCCGGGGCGAACCTCGTCGCGGCCCGGCACCCCTCACCCGCTGGCCGATGAAAACCCGTGGAGGTGCCCGGCCAGCTACCCAACACCAAGCAACGTACCCCGCCCTTCTGGCGTCCGGGACGCGTTTCAGCAGGTCAGACCTACTGTTAATCGTCACTTTGTTTCAGTTGCGAGTCTTCCCCCTTGTGCTCCACTCGGCCCGCTGTCGTGGGTCGATCAACCTCATTTGATGGTTACCCGGGCGTTTCCAGCAACGGTCTTGCTCGTTGAGCGGATGACGTCGGTGGTGGGTTCGAGGGGAGCCGCATGGCAGACGACGAACAAGTAGACGGCAGTCAGCCCCACAACGCCCCACGCGTGCGGTCCGCGTCTGCTGCCGCCGGCAATGCCCGTCCCTATCGGACTACAGCGCCATCGGATCGGCTACGCGGCAACCGGGCCTCGAATCGCAGCAAAGCAAGGCAATAGGCGGGGTTCTGTCTCAGAGCGGCCGAACTGTCAGGCAGGACAAGACCGGCCTGACAGCATCTTGAGGGCAGCGGCGGCGGCCGCAAGCATGGGGGAGTAGTTGGCGGGGCTGCGCCCGTTCGGCTCGCTGACCCCGGCGCATCCGCTTCGGCGGTCCTGGTAGAGCTTCGGCATGCTCGAGCGGTCGGATGTGAGATCGCCCCTGGCCTTCGACGGCGGTCCGTCCACAGATCCACGCCGGCGTTCCCGGCTGTTCGGCGAGACGGATGTCCGGTCGACGTGCTTCCCGCCCGGGCGGATGCTCGACCGGGACGCCGGGCAGAGGCGCGGAATCGTCGCCGCAGCGTACGAGGCGGTAGTCCACGGGTGGGAGCATCGTTGCCTGCTGTGGCGGTTACCGAGATCGGGGTATGAGGACACCCGCCTGAGCCCGGGATCGGATCGCGGAGGTGACGGGCCGTCACATTAGCCTGATCGTGCCAAGCGCCCGCCGATGCGGCAAAGTCGCAGATCCACTCGCCGTCGTCGCCGAGGTGGCCGACCACGTCGCGGTGTCCACGTCCTGCTCGCTGCCGCATGTTCCCTCGTCGGGACTCGCCTCGTTGTGGACCTGCACCGGTGTTCGGAAGGTGTACGGGCCCTGCGGCTGGGTAGCCCGCGGACCGCGGGTGTCAGCAGAGGGAGCGGTAATGGGTGGCGAGCGGATTCCGGGTTCCTTCACGGAGCAGACGGCACAGGTCGGCGACGTCGCGATCAACTATGTTCGGGGCGGTCAGGGCAGTACGGTGGTGCTGCTGCACGGCTATCCCCAGACGTGGTACATGTGGCGCAAGGTTCTGCCGGAACTCGCCGAGCACTACACGGTCATCGCGCCCGACCTCCGGGGAGCGGGCGGCAGCGACGCCCCGGCAGGAGGCTATGACAAGAAGACCCTCGCCGGTGACGTGTACGGCCTGCTCACCCAACTCGGCCTCGATGACGAGGTCAGCATCGTCGGACACGACATCGGGACCATGGTCGCCTACGCGTACGCCGCCGCTCACCGCGATCACGTACGCAGGCTCGTGCTCACCGAGGCGCCCATCCCTGATCAGAGCCTGTACCAGGTCCCGTCACTGACCCCGAACGGGCCCGGCTTCTGGAACTTCGGCTTCTTCAGCCTCCCGAACGGCCTGCCGGAACAGATCGTGAACGGTCGCGAGGCCCTCTGGGTCGATCGGTTCACCGATTCGATAGAGGTCCAGAAGACCGGCATCGGCGATGACGATGTCCGCGAGTACGCCCGGCACCTGCAAGACGACGATCACCTGCGGGCCAGCTTCGACTACTTCCGAACACTGCCCCAAGACATCGCCGACAACGCCGAGTACGGCAAGACGAAACTGACCATGCCGGTACTCGCACTCGGCGCCCGAGCCAGCCTCGGCGAGGCGGTACCCACCCAGGTCGCGCAATACGCCACAACGGTAACCGGCGGCGTCATAGAAGACTCTGGCCACTGGATCTTCGAAGAACAGCCGACCGAACTCACCGCGCAACTCATGGAATTTCTCGAATAGGGCGTGGTCACGCTCGACAACGGGCAGGTACGACAGACTGCGGTGCAGGCGATTGCGTGGCAACGCGCCGACGACCCGGCACCCTGCCCTGGCTACGCGAACTCGCCACCACCGCCGACGACTTCGACGTCCGGCAGGCGGCAATGGAAGCAGTTGACACCCTGCGCCGCTCGGGCTAAGAACAATCGGCCATGGGCAGGTCGGGCTCGACCAGTAGGGCTGGACCGCCAGGCACCGGTTCACGTTCCTGGCCATGATCTGTACAGCACACGGACGAGCAGGCTGACACTGAACCGGAACCGATGGCAGCTCCGGCCTGGAGCAGCCGCCCTGGACCAGGTAGACGATCACGCTAGCCCGTGTTTCGTAAGGCGTCGACGGCCCGGCGTGGCGGTGATCGATAACTGAAGAGGGCTCCGGTAGGTGGTTTAGCGACCAAGCAAAAACCGAAGACCGGCCGGAAACCTCGTGCCGAGAGCAGCGGCAGCAATGCGCCCTGACCTGACCGACTCGCAGTGGACGGCACTGAAGCCACTCCTGCCCGCGTGGGAGCCTCACCAGGCAAGGGTCGCGGTACTGCTCGCCGGGTTGTGGTGGCCAGCCCGATCGACCTCATCCCCGAGTTCCTGCCGGTCATCGGCCCGTTGGACGACACTGTGGTGGTCGTGCTGGCGCTGAGGTACGCCGGCCGGCGGATCGGTGGCCGGGATCAGCTCGCAGGTGTGTCGTTCAGCGTTCTGTTTGCAGGGCTGGTCGGCGGTGGTCGCTGGGCCGCGAGCCGCGTACCCGTTTGAACGCCGCGCTCAGCGCGAACGCCCCGGAGTAGCCGACCCGCCGGGCGATCGCGTCGACGGTCAGGTCGGTGTCGCGCAGCAGCTCGACGGCGAGGGCGATCCGCCATCCCGCCAAATGGGTCATCGGCGGTTCGCCGACCAGCGCCGTGAAGCGGCGGGCGAACGCCGCCCGCGACACCCCGATCTTCGCGGCGAGCTCGGCCACCGTCCACGGGTGCGCCGGACTGTCATGCATCAGCCGCAGGGCGCTGCCCGCCCACGGGTCGTCCAGGGCGTGGCACCAGCCTGGGGCGCCGTCGAACCACCCACGTAGCGCCAAGACCAGGATCAGGTCCAGCAACCGTTCCAGCGTCAGCTTCTGCCCCGGCCGGTTGCGGGTCACCTCCTCGGCCATCGCTTCCGCCGACGGGATCGCGCTGCCGGAGGCGGGCACGACCAGGAGGGCGGGCAGGGCGTGCCGCAAGTGGTCGCCGAGCCCACCCCGGCGTTCGAACGCCCCGCTGAGCAGCACGGGGCCGCCGTCGGGGCCGTTGTCGTCCCGCCCGCCGCAGGAACGCGTGGGCCCGGTGCCGCCCGGGCAGTAGTCGGCCGCGGTGACCGTCCACGTCGGGACCGACGACGGGGCGTCGGCAACGACGTACGGCACGTCGCCGCGCACGACGGCGATGTCGCCCTCGGCGAGGCGTACCGGATCCCGCCCGTCGGCGACCACCCAGGCGTGGCCTCGCAACATCGTGGCCAGCATCAGCGAGGCATCGGTGGACATCCGCAGCGCCCAGGGCGGTCGCAGGACCGTCGGCCGGAACACCGCACCGCGGCCCCACACGTCCGCCAGCAGCTCGGAGACGACATCCACCGTGCTGAGTTTAGACGCGGCGACATCGGTCAGATCGTCCGAAGCATGGATCCTCGCGTCCCGTGCCGGTTGGCTCGAGCCATGAACCCACAACCGATCCTCGTCACCGGGGCCACCGGCAAGTCCGGCCGCCGCGTCGTCGCCCGCCTGCGCGCCCACGGGATACCGGTGCGCGCGGCGTCCCGCACCGGCGAGCACTTCTTCGACTGGACCGACCCCAGCACCTGGAACGCCGCGCTCGACGGCGTGCGCGCGCTCTACCTCGTGCAGCTCAACGGCAGCCGGCTCGTTCGCCCGTTCGTGGACAGCGCGGTGCGCCACGGAGTACGACGCATCGTCCTGGCCTCGGGCCGCGGCCTCGACGATCCCGACTACATCCAGGGCAGCGGCAGCATCCGGGAGGCGGCGCTCGACAGCGAATCCGCCGTACGCGACAGCGGGCTGGAGTGGACGGTCAGCCGCCCCGGCTGGTTCGCGCAGACCTTCACCGAAGGCATCTACGCCAACGCCGTCCGAGCCGGTGAGCTACGCCTTCCCGCCGGTGACGGCGCCGCCAGCTTCCTCGACGCCGACGACGTCGCCGCAGTGGTGGTCACCGCCCTCACCGAGGACGGCCACACAGGCCAGACCTACGAGATGTCCGGCCCAAACGCGGTGACGCTCACCGAAGTGGCAGCCACCCTCTCCGAGACCACCCGTCGCACCATCCGATACGTGCCACTGTCCAGGCGGGAGTACGTCGCCGAACTCGTGCAGCAGGGCGTACCGGCCACGAACGCCGAAGCGCTCGCCAACGCGGCCGACTCGCTCCGCCTAGGCAAGGACGCGCACGTGTCCGACGGTGTGCAGCGCGCCCTCGGCCGCCCACCGCGCACCTTCACCGAAGCGATTCAGGGCGGGTAGCCCTCCCGCAAATTCTGTATCTGTCGGACCATGCGGCAGAGGGCACAGGTCAATTGCCGGCCATCACCGCACTGGCGAGCTGCAACATCCTCTACGTCTGCGTCTACAGCGACCATCAGTACGGAGGTGAGGAGTTGGTCTTCACTACCTGCGGCCGAGAATGGAATCTCGGGAACGTCACCTGGGTGTCGAGCAGCCGCCGCCTATACCGGCTGTGAACCCGCCGCGACACCGCCGAGCAGTCGGACAACGGCGTCTATTCGGCGAACCTGTTGCTGACCAACGTGGCGACAACTCCGCCGATCTTGACGGAGACCTCCACCGTGCCGATCGTCCACGAGCTGTCGTTCCCATTCGGGGCGCCGAGCTCGTTCAGGACGGCGACCGGTAGCTTGTCCCGATCTTTGGGGTCGGGTATGAAGGCGACCATGTACAGCCTGTCTTCGTCATTGAAGCCGTACTGGGTGATTGCCGTGGGGACGCCGCAGAAGGATTCCGCACCCTCGCCGGTCCACCACCAGCCGCTGTCTTGCCGCTCGGCCTGCGGGAACCTGGCTTTGAACTCCGCGATATCCGCGCCCCAGGCAACGCCGTTCCAGCCCGTTGACAGCACACTCTTGACTGTCGCTGCCTGGTCTGGCCGACTCGCGCCTGGTTGATCCGATGCCGTGCGCGAGTTGCGATCGCGTCGAAAGAATGACATCCACCTGCCTTTTGTTCCTGCGAGGATGCCTGCGTCGTCTCGTACAAGCCCGGTCTTGTCCGGATCGAGTGGGTGCTCCACGGCCCCACTGGTTTCGGGTGTCGAATGGCTTCCGTTCGGGGTCCGATCGGGCAGCACGCTGCCTTCCGCAACGACAAATTCCGGCTGCTCGATGGTGATCGGAGGTCGCCCCATCGAGCGATGTAGCTGCGTGGCGATCAGTGGCATCCTGCTCGCGCCGCCTACCAGGAATACGCCGACGATTCGTTCGGTCGGGAGATTTGCGGATCGGATCACGCCTTCGGTGATGCGTACGGTCCGGTCTATCAGTATCCGCGCTCGTTGCTCCAGTTCCTCGCGCGTCAGTACGACATCCCGGTTGAGTAGCGGTACGGTCACCGTCACGCTTGCGTTACGTGAGAGTCGTTCTTTGGCGATCCGCGCCTCGTCACGTACGGCCAACGCGGCGCGCCGCTCTACCAGACTGGATGGATCGGCGAGGCGTCGCCAGCCGTCAGGCGGACAATTGGCCGCGAGCATCTTCAACACCAACTCGTCGATCTCAAGACCGCCGATGTTGTCGCGGCCTTCGAGCGCGAGTACGTCGAACGACGCGCCGGTTCGCTGCACCACGCTGACGTCGAAGGTACCGGCGCCGAAGTCGTAGACCACGATCGCCGAGCCGTCAGGTAACTTCTGCTCCAGGCGATCCGCGAAGTACATTGCCGCAGCGACCGGTTCGGGCAGGAGGCGAACGTCGGTCAGGCCGATGGCGGCTGCCGCGTCAGTGAGCGTGCGTCGCCGGGTTGCGCCCCAGTTGGCCGGGTAGGTGATCGTGACATCGTCAGGTGCCACGCCGATAGTTCGTTCGTACTCCGCCAGGACACGGGCCAGCACTGCGCCGATGGCCTGGTCGACCCGCACGATCCGCTCGCCGAGAAGAAGTTCGCCATCGTCGATCCGTCGCTTGGGGTTCGGCTCGAGGTTGCCCGGCCTGGCGCGCCCGTCACGCAGTGCGTCGGCGCCCACGATCAGTCTGTTTTCGGTGTCGGCCAACACTGCCGACGGTAGGAACGGCGATCCGTCGAAGAACAGTGGACGGGTCCGTCTGGCATCCAAATCGACGATGGCCACCGTCTGCGACGATCCGAAATCGATGCCTAGTTGGGTCTTGTCCGTCACATGTCCAGTGTAAACGGTGGCATCAACCCTTGGAGTCCGGTTGGTACTCTGCGTGCATGAGCGACGTATTCGAATTGGTGTTGAATTTGAACCTGCGTGATGACCTGACCGATGCCGAGTTAGCGTCCTTGCGTTGGTTCCTCGGCCTTGGCGTGCGACCAGAGAATCTGTCCATCCTCGCGGAGTCTCCGATTGCGATTGTCGACGGCGGCGAGGAGTCGCGTCCGGTGCTGGCCGGCCGTGGCGCCGCATGGAAGACCGGTGGCGCGCTCGTCTCCGAACTGGTCCGCCGCGGGAACCCGGCTGGTTGGGCGATAACGTCACGTCAGGAACTGCATCCCGACGAATTCGACGAGGTGCTGGCATTGTTGAGTTGGCTTGCCGACCGTGCAGACTACCCGTACCGGGATCACGACGGAACGGTCAGGTCCGGTGGCTGCGGCAATGTCGTCGGCTACCTCAGGTTCTATGAGGACGTCGATCCGACGGTGTTGACGATCCGGGGTGGGATCATCAGTTGGCCTTCCGAGTACCTCGGATGAAAACGTCGGTTGGTCAGGCCGCCACAATGAGATGCTTCTATAGTTGCCAAGTGGTGCTTGGCGCTGGGTGTGTGCTGGTCAGTGTGCGGAGGAGTTGCCTGCTGATGTAGCGGTTGAGGCTGCGCATGACCTCGCGTTTGGTGCGGCCTTCGGCGGTGCGGCGGGTGATGTAGGCGCGGGTGTGTGGGTCGTGGCCCATGCGGACCAGTGCGATGGTGTGCGGGGCTCGGTTGAGGCGTCGGTCGCCGCCGCGGTTGAGACGGTGTCTGGTGGTGTTGCCGGATGATGCGGGCAGCGGTGACGCGCGGCGAGTGCGGCGAACGTGGCCTCGGAGCGGACGCGTCCGGGGTGTGACCAGGTCACCGGGACGGGTGCGGCGACGACGGGGCCGACTCCGGTCAGTTCGAGCAGTTCCGGTGCTTGGGCGGTGACGGCCTTGGTGAGGGTGGTGTGGTTGTCGGCGAGTTCGGTGTCGAGGGCGCGGATGCGCCTGGCGAGCCGGACCGCTTCGGCGCGGCACGTGGTGATCGTCGGGTCCTCGGTGCGGGTCGGCCGAGGCCGGCCGGGCCGGCCGGGAACCGCATCGTCTGCATCGCCCGCACACCCGACCACGACATCGACCACCGCGTCCATCTCTACGGCGGAGCGAGCCGGCCGCACCGACGGTAATCGCTCAGGCGCGCTTTGTCGGCGGCAGAAGGGGATACGGACCGCCGGTACGGTGCCCGGTGATCTGGACTGTCCTGAATGGAGTGAAGCGGTGGGTTTCCGCCGCTCGGCCTACCTGCTTCGGAGGCGGTCGACGACCGCGATGAGTGGGATCTGGCGCTTCGTCGCACCCAGTCCGCGGTTCGAACTCGCGGTATCCCCTTGACAGGGGTACAGATCCCGTGAGTCCGGGCGTAGCTCGTCCGGCTGATGACGCGGACGTGGTTGTTGCTGGCCTGCGTCCGGCGGGTGTTTACCGGTGGACGGAAATCGATGGTTCACTGCTGTCATGTCAGAATATGAGCTCCTCGCGCAGCGGTTGAGAGAGACGGGCTTCCCGGTCACATCGCTGGTGGCGGTGACGGGCGGGTGCATCTGCGTCGCCGGGATGGCGTCATTGCGTGACGGCAGCCGGGTGTTCGCGAAAACCGAGACGGAGGCAGAGGCAGAGGCGGACTTGTTCGAGGTCGAAGCCGCCGGGCTGTCGGCGCTGCGCGACCTTGGCGGTGTACGGGTCCCGACGGTTATCCACGTCTCGCCGGGCCTGCTCGTGCTGGAGGCGCTGCAACCCCGCGACGATGGGCAGTGGTTCTGGGAGCAGCTTGCCCACATGGTCGCCGCGCTGCACACGTCCACCGTCGCCGGCCGGTTCGGCTGGCATCGCGACGGCTGGCAGGGCCGGATGCGGCAGGACAACACCTGGGAGACGGACGGGCACGCGTTCTACGCGCAGCACAGGATTCTGCGATGGCTGCCGGAACCTCTGGTGGAGGCGGAATTCGACCGCGAGGAGCGGCGAGCGTTGGAACGACTCTGCGCCGCGCTCCCGGAGCTGATCCCGCCGCACCCGCCGTCGCTCACCCACGGCGATATGTGGCCGGGGAACATCCTCGCTGACGGCTCCGGTGAGCCCGTGCTGATCGACCCGGCGGTGTCCTATACGTGGCCCGAGGTCGATCTGGCCGCGCTCTGGTGCTCGCTCCGGCCGCCGGAGTCGGAGCGGTTCTTCGCCGGGTACGAGGACCTCGCCCACCCCTTTGACGGTTGGCGGGACCAGGCGCAACTGCTGCGCATCTGGGACCTGTTCAGCGTGATCGCGCATGGCCTCGACACGTGGGGCGCTGCGGGTATCGTCCGCACACTGATCAAACCCTTCCGCTACCACACCACGAGCTGCGGCAGCGCGGCTTGACGTAACGCCGGTCAGGTACCGGCGATCAGGAGGCGCCGCTGGTGCCGGAACACCTCGGTATCTCGTTGGCTCTGCGCAGTTCGGCGTTCTCCTTGCGAAGCCGGCGTAGTTCCTCGGCCTCGACGGTCGTCGGCCGGTCGGACCGCTGGCCGTGATCAGCCTCGTCCTGACGGATCCAGTTACGCAATGCCTCGGGATGCACACCGAGTTGCTCGGCCAGACGCTTGATCACCGGTTTGGGGTCGGACTCCCGGTAGAGCCGTACCGCACGCTGACGAAGCTCGTCCGGGTACTTACGAGGGGCGGGCACGAAAACCTCCTGGTCAGGGCCTATCAGACCACGATCGAAAGTCTCCGAGCTATCGGGGGAACCTCAACTTGACAACTATAGAAGCATCTCATTCAATGACCGCGGTCATCAGGATGTGGATGATCATGCCCATGCCCAGCGGCATGATGTGCGTGTTACGGGCGGGGCGGTCGTCGTCGTGCGGAAACATCGCGACCCACTCGGCGTGTACCAGTGGGCGGTACTCGTCGGCGGCGAGGTTGAAGATCACCATCCCGATGTCGTCCGTACTTCCGCCGGCGTTTTCCACGATCGTGCGCATGTGCTGGAAGGCCAGTGCGACCTGGCGGGCCGGGTCCTCGGGGATGCGTTGGGTCTGCGGGTCCAGTCCGTGGATGCCGCTGGAGAAGACCAGTTGGCCGATCCGGACCCCCATCGGGATCGGCATGGTGCCGTGCGCGACTCCGGGAACGTCGATGACCTGCCGGCGCCTGCCCATCTCAGACCGCCACCAGGTCACGGTGGTACCGGTTGAGGCTCCGGCCGCCGCCCGGCGTGCAGACGAAGACGTCCTCGACCCGTGCGCCGACCCGACCGGGCCAGAAGATCGACGGTTCGATGGTGAAGGTCATGCCCTCCCGCAGTACCGTGTGGTCCTCATCGGAAATGAACGGTCGCTCGTGCGTGTCCAGCCCGATGCAGTGCCCTGTGCGGTGGCGGAACCAGTCGCCGTAGCCGGCGTCGACGATGACCTGCCGGGTGGCGTGGTGTACCTGCGCGGCGGTGTTTCCGGGTACTGCCATGGCGATCCCGGCGGCCTGTGCGGCGATCACCGTCTCGTAGGCCCGGCGGTACTCCGCACTCGGCTCGCCGATGTGCACCGTGCGGCCGAAGTCGGAGCAGTAGCCGTCGACGACGGTGCCGAAGTCGAAGGAGATTCCCAGCCCGGCGACGAGAGCCTTGCCGCTGACCCGGGTGGAGGCGTCCCGGCCGTCGCCCGGCCCCATCGCGAAGACGCCTGTGTCGAAGGACGGGGTACGCCCGCCGTGCATCCGCAGGAGCAGGTCGACCTCGCTGGCGATCTCCAGTTCGGTGACGCCCACCGCGACCTTCGGGGTGATCTCGGCCATTACCCGGTCGCAGATCAGGCTGGCCCGCTCCATCGCCGCCAGTTCCTCCGCGGATTTGATCCTCCGGAGCCCGTTCAGCAGGGGG
The DNA here is from genome assembly GCF_040683055.1 of Polymorphospora sp. NPDC051019. Classification (NCBI taxonomy): domain Bacteria; kingdom Bacillati; phylum Actinomycetota; class Actinomycetes; order Micromonosporales; family Micromonosporaceae; genus Polymorphospora; species Polymorphospora sp. NPDC051019. Next base: position 12,725 of record NZ_JBFBCH010000036.1, read on the forward strand.
TCGAGGTCGGCGAGCCGGACCTGGGGCAGCGCGTCGAGGATCCGTACCGCGGTCGCCCCGAAGGTGCGGGCGGCGATGCCGACCGTGCGCGGGCCGTGCTTGCGCAGCAGCCCGGCGAAGATCGCAGTGGCGTCGTCGGCGTTGGCGACGGAGACGACGTCCCCGTCGATCGCGGCCGGCAGGTTGAACGCCGCGTAGCCCTGTGGGATCAGGTAGACCGGTTCGGCGTCGGGCCGGAAGAAGGCACCGGCGATCCACTGGTTGGCGTACTCAGAGTTGCCGAACGAGGCGATCTTGCGGGGAAAGCCGGTCAGGTACTCCAGGTCACCGGAGGGCGGGCAGAAGGCGAGGTCGATGCCGTGCTCACGAAGGGCGCTGGAGAAGGCGGCCCGGCGGCCGGGGTGGTCGAAGCTGGACACGGTGTTCACCTCGTCCAGCGAGGGAAGACAGCCTGCGCGTTGTCGTGGAAGATCGCGTCGCGTTGGCCGTTGGTGAGCCAATCGACCGCCTCGATCACTGGTTTCAGATCGTCCAGGTTGCGCCCCACCTGCGGGTCGTAGCCCGAACCGATGCCGGGCGCTTCGGTGGCGAACAGGCAACGGTCCGGCCCGACCACCTTGAGCAGCAGTTCCAGTGCGTCCGGGCTGTACAGGACGGTGTCGAAGTAGAGCCGGCGCAGGCTCTCCTCGAACGGTTCGCCCTTCTTCTGGAGCCGCTGCGCGCGCCACCGCCCGATCTGGTACGGGATCGAGCCGCCGCCGTGCGCGACGATCAGCCGCAGGCCCGGGAAGTCGGTGAACACCCGGGACTCCACAAGGGACAGGATCGCGATGCTCTCTTCGGTGATGAAGTGGTTGGAGTACGACTCGCGGGGGTTGCTGCAGGCCGCGCTGTGGATCAGTGCCGGCACGTCCAGATCGACCATCTTCTGGTAGAGCGGGTACCACCACTCGTCGCCGAGCGGCGGGGTGGCGTAGTCGCCCTCGCCCGGGTCGGGGTTGATGACGCAGCCGACGAAGCCCAGTTCGGTGACGCACCGTTCCAGTTCGGCGACCACGTTCGCCGGGCTCACCCCGGCGGACTGGGGGAGGCCCGCGACGCCGACGAAGGTGTCGGGGTACGCCGACACCTGCTGGTGGATCATGTCGTTGACGTGCTCGGTGTACCAATGGACGATTTTGTCAGGTTTCTGGGAGTGCATCATTGCGAACGGGCGCGGCGAGATGAACTGCGTGTCGATGCCTAGTTTGCCCAGTAGCTCGCGGTGCGCGTCGGACGCCGTCAGCACCTCCTCGGCAGAGCAGGCGGGGCGTCCCTTGCCGTGGAATCCCTTGCTCGCGATGAGCTGGGCCTGGTAGGCGTACAGCGCCAGCGGCGCGCTGATGTGGCCGTGCACGTCGATGATCCGCATGGGGTCGAACGTAGGAACAGCCCCGTACGCAGGTCCAACGCAGGCTGCCGATGTGACCCATCGGCGAGCCCGATGGTAGGCCCTACGCTGCGAAGATGGCGGACCTCAGGCACTACCGCTACTTCGTCGAGATTGCCCAGCGGGGCAGCTTCACCGCCGCGTCGGCGTCCCTGCACGTGACCCAGTCGGCGTTGAGCGAACAGATACTGCTGTTGGAGCGGCAGCTCGGCTGCCGGCTGTTCGACCGGGGCCGGCACGGCGCGCGGTTGACCTCGCACGGCGAGGCCCTGTTCGACCAGGCCATGCTGCTGCTGAGCGTGGCCAACGACCTGGAGCAATCGGCGCGCTCGCTCCAGCGGCGGCAGAGCCGTCCGCTGCGCATCGGTGCGACCATGGGGCCGCTGCTGATCTGGCTGCCGGAGGCGCTGTCCAGGCTGAGTCAGGGTAACCAGCGACTGGACGTGCGCATCGAGGACATCACGACAGCGGAGATCTTTCTGAGGATCAGCATCGGTCAGCTCGACCTCGGTATCGCCAGCGTCGGTGACAGCGGGCTGTCTGTCGGCTCCGGTTCCGGTGTGGAGACGCACCGGCTCTTCGAGGACGACTGGGTGATCATGGTGCCGGCCGGGCACCCGTTCGCCGAGGACGTCGCGGTGCCGCTGTCCGCGCTGCGGGACGAGCAGTTGATTCTCTTCCCCAAGTACTCCGCGCTGCGGATGGTGCTCGACGAGTTGTTCACCCGTTCCGGGGTGTCCCTCACCCCGGCGATCGAGACCGGCTGGCTGGAGATGGCGGTCCGCTTCGTCGAGGTGGGCATGGGGGTGGCGGTCGTGCCCCGGGCGGTGACCCTGCTGCCGTACCGGGACGTGCGGGTGGTGGAGATCGACGAGGCGCACGTACCGCGCCGCGTGCTGACCGCGTTGTACCGTTCCGACACTCCGCGCCGCGGCACCATCGAGAAGCTGCTCAGCCTGGCCCGCGATCACATGCCCTCGGACGACACCTGGCCGGCCCTGTCCGGCAGCGCCTTCACCCCGCTGCACACCTCGTCCGATGACGGGTCGACTCGGCGGTGATTCCCGCGCCGCGGGTTACCCGCCCATGACGACGGAGGTCGGCTCGGTGAGGAACGCCCTGCTGAACTCCCCGCCCTCGCGCCCCACCCCGGACCGCCGGTAGCCGCCGAACGGGGCCCGCCAGTCGCGAACCCCGAACGTGTTGACCCACACGATGCCGGCGCGCAGCCGCGCGGCGACCCGGTGTGCCCGGCCGGTGTCGCCGGTGAACAGCGACGCGGACAATCCGTACACCGAATCGTTGGCCAGTGCGACCGCCTCGTCCTCGGTGTCGAACGGGGCGGCGACCACGACCGGGCCGAAGATCTCCTCCCGGTGGGCGCGGGCGTCCGGGGCGAGCCCGACGGCGACCGTGGGGCGTACGAACCAGCCGTCCGGTCCGGCGCCGCCGGTGACGATCTCGCCGCCGTCCACGGCGACGGTCTCCAGGCAACCGAGGACCCGTTCGTGCTGTTCCCGACTGACCAGCGGGCCGAGCGCGGTCCGTGGGTCCATCGGGTCGCCCAGCCGCAGTTCGCGTGCGCCGGCCACGACCGCGGTGAGGACGGTGTCGAAGACCTCCCGTTGGATGTAGAGGCGGGTCGCCGCCACGCAGATCTGTCTGGAGTTGCCGAACGCGCCACGCACCGAAAGCTCGGCCGCCCGGTCCAGGTCGGCGTCGGCGTCGGCGAAGATGATGTTGGCGGCCTCGCCGCCACACTCCATCTGCACCGGGGGCAGCCGGGTGCCGGCGGCCGCGGCCACCGCCGCACCGGCCGCGCTCGAGCCGGTGAACGTGACCCGGTCGGCCAGCGGGGAACCGACCAGGCGCTCACCCACGCCACCGGGACCGTACCGGTGCACGACATTGAGTACGCCGGGCGGGATGCCGGCTGTCAGGGCGAGTTCGGCGATCCGGGTCGCCGACTCGGGGGTTTGCTCGGCTGGTTTGAGTACCACGGTGTTTCCCCAGGCCAGAGCAGGTCCGATCTTGGACACCGCGAGAGGCACCGGGAAGTTCCACGGGGTGACGGCGACGACCACGCCGGCGGGCGGGTACCTGCTGTAGATGTGCAGGCCGTCGTCGCGTGGATAGGTCGAGGCGGCCGACAGCCGAACCAGGTCGGCGTGGTCGCACAGCTCCTGCGCGGCAGCGCCGATCTCGTATCCGGCCACGGCGGCGTACGGCTTGCCGGCATCCCGGGTATCCCGCCGGGCCAGCTCGTCGGCGGGTGCGTCGAGCAGGTCGGCGAGTCGGTGCAGCGCGGTACTGCGCCGTGCCTGCGGCAGCTCGGGCCAGGGTCCGTCGTCGAAGGCGCGGCGGGCGGCGGCCAGCGCGGCGTCGGCGTCGGCGTCGCCGCCCAGGGCGACCCGCGCCCACGGCGCCCGCCCGTACGGGTCGATACTGGCGAACGTCTCCCCGTTGGCGGACGGCACGAGGTGGCCGTCGATGACATGGGTGATCTTCTCCATCGAACGTCACGCTAGGACCGGTGACGGGGGCGTCCAACCGGTGGCGGCGATCGAAGCCATCGGGTCCGCCGATCCGCGCCGTTACGGTGGCCGGATGCGACTGGATGAGGCTGTCTGTCTGGTGACTGATCCGGGTGGGGCGATCGGCGCGGCCGTCGCGGCCGAGGTCGAGCGCGCCGGAGCCCGGGTGGTGGGCGTCGACGACCTGTGGAGTGCGGCGGGGCGGGCCCGCCTCGCGACCCTCGACGGGGTGACCCACGCGGTGTTCACCGGCGCGCCGAGTGTGGCGCTTCCACTGGCCGAGGTGACCGAAGCGGACTGGGACCGGGCCGTGACCGTCGGACCGGTCGCCGCATTCGAGCTGCTGCGGGCGCTGTGCCCGCGGCTGCCGGCCGGCGGCGCGGTGGTGACCGTGGTGTCGGTGGCGGGCAAGTCGGCGCGGAATCCGGAGGTCACCGTCTACAGCGCGGCCGAGGCGGCGGTGTTGTCCCTGACCCGTTCGTTCGCCAACGCCTACGCCGCCGCCGGGGTGCGGGTCAACGCCGTGTGCACCGGCGTCATCGGCACCCCGGCCAATGACGCCTACCTGCGCGAGGTGGCCGCCGGGCGCGGGGTGGGCGTGGCCGAGTTGACCGCTACCCGGCTCGGTGCGGTGCCGATGGGGCGGACCGGGACGCTCGCCGAGGTGGCCTCGACGGTGCGTTTTCTGCTGTCCGCCGACGCCGGCTTCGTCACCGGCCAGTCGATCAACGTGACCGGCGGCTTCCAGCAGCAGTGAGCGGTGTCCGCCCGGCCGGTCGGGTGACCCTGGTCAGCGCGTACGCGCCGCAGCCCGCCGCCGCGTTCACCGCGATCACCGCCCACCAGGCGGGCCCCACGCCGCCCGCGGCGAGATCCATCAGCACGGCGGCCACCGCCACGCCCATCGCGCCGCCGATCCGGTTCACGATGTTGATCTGGGGGGCGGCGCTGGACACCTCCGCCGGCCGGATCGCGGCGTAGGCGGCGGCCTGTAGCCCGACGAACACCATCCCGGTGCCGACGCCGCGGACCACCAGGAGCGCGACCAGCGGACCACCGGGCACCCGGCCCGGCCAGATCGCCATCGGCAGCGTGGTGACCAGCATCGCGAGCAGCCCCCAACCGGCGGTGCGGGCCGGGCCGAACCGGTCCATGGTCCACCGGGCCAGCGGCATGGCCAGTCCGGCCCCGGCCCCCTGGGCGGCGAGCAGTGCCCCGGCGGTGGTGACGCTCATCCCGCGTAGCGAGAGCATCTCCAGGGGCAGGACGATCATCGAGGCATAGAACGTGAATCCGAACAGGGTGTGCGTTCCGAGCGCCAGCGCGAACGGCCGGCGCTGATACATGCCCAGGTCGAGGACGGGGCGGGCATGCCGCCGGGTGTGCCGGACGAACAGCGGCAACAGCACCAGCCCGGTCCCCACACAGGCCGCGGCGGCGAGCCGCCAGGCGAGATCCTGACGGGCCACCGAGGAGAGGCCGAAGACGAGCGTGGCGACGCAGACCGCGCCGAGTAGCGCGCCACGCCGGTCCAGCGGCTCCGCGCGTTCCGCCAGGGGCGTCGCGGGCAGCCACCGCAGCGACGCGGCCAGGGCTGTCAGGGCGACCGGAGCGGACAGCAGGAAGACTCCGCGCCAGCCGAAGGCGCCCACCATCAGCCCGCCCAGCGTCGGACCGAAGACCGGTGCCACCGCCACCGGCGCGCCGCTGACCACCAGGGCCCGCCCCATCTGCTGTGGACCTGTCGTCCGGGCCAGCAGCATCTGGCCGACCGGCACGATCAGGCCTGTGCCGATGCCCTGGACCGCGCGGAACGTGAGCAGTGCGGGCAGGTTCCAGGCCAGGCTGCAACTGACCGACCCGAACGCGAACAGCAGCAGTGCGAGCAGCCAGATCCGGCGTTCGCCGTGGCGGCGGACCGCCCAACCGGCGATCGGCAGCACACCCGCGATCGCCAGGGAGTAGCCGGCCACCACCCAGCCGACCGCGGTGATCGAGGCGTCGAGTTGGAGCGCGAGGTCGGGGACGGCGATGTTCACGACGGTGGTGTCCAACACCACGATGGTCGAGCCGAGCGTGACGGTGTAGATGACCGTCTTCTTCACGGGCTGTTGCTCACCGCAGCACCCGTCCGCCGTTCGGTCCGAGTTCGGGCGGTCACCTCGGGTCCAGTCCGAACAACCGGGCCGCGTTGCCGTACAGCACGTTCGCCAGTACGTCGCCGGGCAGGTCGAAGGACAGGTAGCGGCGGACCGTCGCGTCCACCGGGCAGAACGGGTAGCCGGTGGCGAACAGGAACCGGTCGGCGAGGAAGGTCCGCATGGCCAGCACGTAGTCCGGCTCGCCCGGCAGGCCTGGAAAGTACACGTCGGGCAGCATCCACACGTTGGGTCGGCGGAACGCCACACCCAGCGCGGCCTGCGTCAGGGGCCACCCGCCGTGCACGTTGACCAGTGGCAGGTCAGGAAAGTCGATGGCCACCCGCTCGAACCGCGCCGGGTCGCTGAACGTCAGGTCCGGACCGGTCTCGCCGCCGCCCATCAGCAGCACGGGCAGCCCGATCGCCTGGCACGCCTCGTAGACCGGGCGGATCGCCGGGTCGTCGACGTAGGCGGGTTCGTCGGCGATGCCCGGTTCCAGGACGACGGCGCGGGCGCCACGCTCGCGCAACCGGGCGATCTCCTCGGCGGCGCCGACGGCGAACGGGTCGACGGCGGCGTAGGGGAAGAAGAAGTCCGGGTGCTGCGCGCAGGCGTCGAAGACCGGCTCGTTGCCCTGCCCGCCCCACCACCTGTTGGGTACCCGGGCGGGCAGTCCGGCCCGCACGATGCCGGCGTCGGCGCATTCGGCGAGGTAGCCCATCAGGCTCGGCTCCCGCATGCTGGCGGTCGGTTGCCAGCCGCGCGCGCGGACGTTGCGCAGGGTCCGGTCGAGATTGACGTAGGTACGGTCGGCCAGGAACGCGGGGACCGGTGGCCGGCTGCGCGCGTCGATGATTCGCATGATCAGGTCCGCAATCCGTAGTGGGGTCGCTGGTGCGGCTCGATAGCCGGCGGGTCGAACAGGTGGGTGGCGTTGCCGCCGAGCTCAGGACACTCGGACGGCGACCACCGCGGGCAGCCCCGCGTGGGTCTGCCGCAGCCCCTCGCCCAGCGCGTCGGCCACCTCCCCGGGGTGCTCCACATAGCACCCCCAGCCACCGGCGGCCCGTGCCTCCGCCGCGTAGTCCGGTGGCGGTTCGAACACACCGCCCGGAAAGCCCGCGCGTTCGGCGTACCCGCCGGGGTAGAACTGGCTGACCTGCCGGGTGCCGGTGCTGTACCGACCGTTGACGAACACCACCGCCAGGTACGGAGCGCCGGCCTGCCGGGCGGTCCACAGCGCGGCGTCGGGCGACCCGAACCGGTAGAAGCCGTCGCCGGCGGCGAGTACCACGTCCCGGTTGGGCGCGGCGAGTTTGGCGCCGAGCGCCGCGCCGGAGCCCCATCCGCCGCCGCTCCCGCTCTGCGCGAAGAAGCTGCCGGGCCGCTCGCCACGGTGGTGGGCGCGGACCGCCGGGGCGTTCGAGACGGCCTCGTCGAGCAGGATCGCGTCCGGGCCGAGCAGGCGGCCCAACTCGTACGCGACCCGCCGCGGGTCGACCGGGGTGCCCGTCGCGGCGAGCGCCTCGGCGTCGCGCCGGGCGTCCAGCGCCGCGCGTCGCCGGGCGCCCTCGGCGAGCCGGGCGTCCGCCGCGCGGCGGGTGGCCGGCGTGTGTGTCGCGGCCACCGCCGCGCGCAGGGCGGCCAGCCCGTGCCGGGTGGTGCAGGGGATTCGCAGGTCGGCTGGGTGCTCCACGACGGGGATGTCGGCCACCAGGACGTCCCGGCCCAGCCAGGCGACGGTGGCCCCGGGACCGGGGGCGTCCGGGCCATCGTCGGGCACCCAGGGGATGTGCCGGTCGATGACAAGGACCACATCCGCCTCGGCCAGGGCCGGGCCGGTGTCCAGCATCGGGTGACGGGAGGACAGGTTGAGCCGCTCCCGCCAGCCGGTGTCGGTGACCCAGGCGCCGCACTCCTCGACCAGTGCGGTGAGCAGCGGAACGGTCGCCTGGTCACGGCCGCTGGCACCGGTGACGATCATCGGGCACCGGGCCGCGGCGAGCCGGCCCGCCAACCGGTCGACGGCGGGCGGGTCGGGGTGGGTGGGGGTGGGCAGGCCCAGTCGCTCGAGGTCCGGATAGGGCAGCGCCGGCCCGCGGGCCATCACCACGTCGCGGGGCAGGGTGAGCAGGGCGGCGCCGCACGGCTCGCTGCGGGCCACCTGTAGCGCCCGGCTGACGACGAGGCCGGGGTTGTCCGTCGGGGACAGTCGCCAGTCCCACTTCAGGTACGGGCGAAAGATGGTGCGCTGGTCCACCGGCTCCTGAAGCCAGTAGACGGGGTGGTCGCGGGCGCCGCGCCAGGTGCCCGGCGGCGCGGTGGGCGGCGCGCCGGCCAGCACCAGCACCGGCTCACCGCAGCGGCGGGCGGTGTGCCAGGCGGCGCCCATGTTGAGGGTGCCGACGTCGGCGTGCGCGGCGACGGCGGCCACTCCGCCACCGGCCATCGCGAAGCCCATCGCGGCGTTCAGCCCGACCGCCTCGTGCAGCACCGGGACGAGCCGGGGTGCGGGCAGGCCGTGCGCCTCGCGTCGGGCGATCTCCTCCTGGAAGACCATCACGTCCGACCCGGAGGCGAAGAAGAGCACCCGGACGCCACCGGCGACCATCGCGCCGACCAGCGACTCGGCGACCTCGGTCAGGTCCTGTCCCACATTCACCTCATCACTGGCTGGTTGTCGACAGCACCGCACGGCATGGCGACGGTGAACCCCGTGCCGTCGCGGCCGGGCGCGGCCCTCGGCGACGGGCCCGGGTCAGGACTTCAACCGGGCGAAGTAGAAGCGCACCATCACGTTGTTGTCCATCGGCTCGTACTTGACGTCCCACTTCTCCAGGACCGGCTGGTAGATGCTGGGCCGCATGAGCCAGACCGCGACCTGGTCGGCGATGATCTCACCGAGGATCTCGTGGATGATCTCGGCCCGCTGGTTCTCGTCCTGGACGGTGCTGACCGAGGCGGTCAGGTCGTCGACCTTCTCGTTCGAGTAGTAGCCCCAGTTCGAGCCGCCCTTGTCCGCCCAGGCCGAGGTGACGTAGGCGCTCTTGAGCATCGCGGTCGGGTCGTTGGTGACCATGTTGACCGAGAGGAGGGCCAGGTCGTGCGCGGTCTCCGGGTTGCTCTGCAGCGAGACCATCTGCGGCCACGGGACGAAGGTCTGCTTCAGCGTCACGCCGAGTTCTTGGAGGTTCTGTTGCAGCAGCGTGCCGAAGAACTCGGCCCACGCCAGGCCCTTGATGCCCAGGTAGCTGACGGTGAACTTTCCGTCCGGGTAGCCGGCCTCGGCGAGCAGGCGCTTGGCCTGGTCGAGGTCGCGGGCCACGTCGGGGTACGGTGTGCCGAGCTTGCCGGCGTTGGCCGGGAGCGGGCCGTTGGCCGGGTACGCCTTGCCCTTGAAGTAGTCCAGATAGGACTGGTAGTCGAAGGCGAGCGCGATCGCCTTGCGTACCCGCACGTCGGCCGGTGGGCCGCTGGTCTGCTGGTTGAAGAAGACGGTCCGTACGCCGTACTGGGTCTGCTGGATCGTCTTGACCCCCGGGCACGCCGCGGCCTGGTCGGTCTGGTCGGGGCCGATGCCTCCGATCATGTCCACCTTGCCCTGGCACATGAGCTGCACGGCGGTGGTCGCATCCGGATCGGTGCGCAGGGTGACCGAGGTCGGCGTGCCCGGCTCGAACGGCCGCCAGTACTTGTCGTACGCCTTGAAGCGGATCTCGTTGGCGGTGTGCGAGACCAGCGTGTACGCCCCGGCCCCCGCCTCGTTCGTGGCGAACCAGTCCTTGGCCCACGGGTCGGCGGCCGTCTTGTGCGTGTCGATCGCCTTCTTCGACACGATCGGTAGTTTCGGCAGGATCCCCGGGAAGAACACGTCGGGCTGCTCGAGGGTGAACACCACCGTCCTGGTGTCCGGTGCGGTCACCGAGGCGATGTCCCTGGCCAGGTTGGCCGGGCCCTGGTTGATGGCCTGGATGCGCTCGATGCTGGTGCGTACGGCCTCGGCGTCCACCGGCGAGCCGTCGTGGAAGGTGGCGCCGTCGCGCAGGGTCAGGGTGTAGGTCCTGCTGTCCGCCGAGACCTTCCACTCGGTGGCGAGCGCGGCCTGGACGGTGATGCCGCCCGGCTCGTACTCCAGCAGGCTGTCGTAGGCCTGCCGGACGTACAGCGTGCCCTCGGAGGAGAACGCGATGTGCGGGTCGAGGGTCTTGGTCTGCGCGATGTTGGAGAACACCGCGGACACGTCGCTGTGGGCCTGGTCGGACGGGGGTGCGACCTCGGTACAACCGGCGACCAACGTACAACCGAGCAGGGCGACCATGGCATGTCGCAACTTCATGACGATTCCCCCAACGAGGCAGTCCCGTGAGCGGGTCAGCGGGGCTCAGAGAATTCGATCTCGAAAGGTGGCCCGGCGTACGGGGTCACCCGGCGCGGCATCGGCGACCATGGCAGTGGTGGTCGTCCGTGCGTTTGGGGCGTGCTGTGTTCCGAGGCTAGTAACCCGCCGTTCGCGCAGTCCAATAGCGCCCTCCGATGCGTTGTATCGCCGGCGCCGATGCATCGGTCCGGTCATCGGCTAGTGACCGTGGCCAGGTCCTCGGCCCGCCAGCAGGCGGTGGTATGCGCCGTGCCGACCTGCCGCAGGACCGGGTCCTCGGCCCGGCAGCGGTCCACCGCCAGGGGGCAGCGCGGGGCGAACCGGCAACCGGTGACCGGCATCTGCTCCCGGGGGGCGGTGGCCGCACGCCCCGGCTTCCGGTCCGGGGCCGGGTGGGGCGACGAGCTGATCAGCAGCCGGGTGTACGGGTGCCGGGCCGCCTGGCAGACCGCCTCGGTCGGGCCCTGCTCCACGACCGTGCCCGCGTACATCACCACCATGCTGTCGGCCAGGTGGCGCACGACCGGTAGGGCGTGGCTGATGAACAGCATGGCGGTGCCCAACCGATCCTGGATCTCCAGGAGAAGGTTGAGGATCTGCGCCTGGACCGAGACGTCCAGCGCGGAGACGGCCTCGTCGCAGACCAGCAGGGCAGGTTCCAGCGCGAGCGCGCGGGCGATGCCGGCGCGCTGCGCCTGCCCGCCGGAGATCTGCTGCGGGTAGCGGTCGGCCAGCGCCGGATCGAGGTGGACCGAGCGGAGCAGATCGGCCACCCGCTCCCGGGCGGCGGCGCCCCGGGCCACCCGGTGGATGACCAGGGGCTCGGCCACCGACCAGCCGATAGTCTTCCGGCTGTCCATGGCCTGTACCGGATCCTGGAAGACGGCCTGCACCGCCCCTCGGTAGCCGCGTGCGGACCTGGCCAGCCAGTCCGGTAGCGCCCGGTCCTGGTAGCGGATGTCGCCGGCGTCCGGGTGCTCCAGCCCGAGAATCAGGTTGGCGACCGTGGACTTGCCCGAGCCGGACTCGCCGACCAGCCCGACGATTTCGCCGGGGCGCACGCTCAGCGACACCCCCCGCAACGCCCGGACGGGGCGGGGGCCGGTGGTGAACGTCTTGTGGACGTCGCGTACCTCGAGCAGCGGGGGCGGGTCGGCGGTCTTGGTCATCAGGTGCTCCGCGGTGTCTCGGCGAGATGGCAGGCCACGTTCAATCCGGACACCGGGCGCAGGCCGGGCGTGGTTTCCGCGCACCGGGATTCGGCCTGCGGGCACCGGGGGGCGAAGGCGCAGCCGTGGTCGACCACCGGCCCCGGGGCCAGTGCGGGCAGCCGTACCTTGCGTGGCCCGTCCAGCCGGGGCGCGGCGGCCAGCAACGCCCGCGTGTACGGGTGACCGGCGTTCCGGTAGAGCGCGGTGGTGGGGCCGGACTCGACGAGCCGGCCGCCGTAGAGGACCAGGGTCGAGCTGGCGACCCGGGCGACCACGCCGAGGTCGTGGCTGATCAGCATCAGCGCGAGCTGGTGCTCGTCCCGTAGCTCGTCGAGGATGTCCAGGATCTCGGCCTGCACGGTGGTGTCCAGCGCGCTGGTCGGTTCGTCCGCGATCAGCAGGCTGGGCCGGGCGACCAGTGCCCCGGCGATCATGGCCCGCTGGAGCATCCCGCCGCTGAACCGGTGCGGGTAGTCGCGGAGCCGGTCGGCGGGCTCGTGGATGCCCACCCGGCGCAGCAGCGTGAGCAGCCGGTCCCGGCCCGAGGGCCAGATGCCGGCTGCGCGTAGGCCGTCGGTGAGCTGGGCGCCGATGGTGCGGGTGGGGTTCCACGAACCGAACGGTGACTGGAAGACCATGGCGATCCGCCGGGCGCGCAGCCGGCGCAGCCCGGCCCGGTCCATGGTGAGCAGGTCGCGGCCCTCGAAGGTGAGCAGGTCCGCCCGGATCTCCACGGCCGGGTCGAGGAGCCGGCTGATCGCCAGGGCGATGGTCGACTTGCCGCTGCCGGACTCGCCGACCACGGCGAGGGTGCTGCCGGCGGACAGGTCGAAGCTGACGTTCTCGACCGCCGGGCGCCGGGCGCCGGGGTAGCGTACGGTCAGCCCGCGCGCGGACAGGATGGCGGTCATCGGCCGGTCCCGTCCCGGCGCAACCGGTCGCCGATCGCCATGAAGTTCAACGCCACCAGGAAGACCACCAGGCCCGGCAGGACCGCCGCCCACCAGGCGGTGAGCGCGTACTGCTTGGCGTCGGCGATCAGCAGTCCCCACTCCGGGCTGGGCGGCTGTGCGCCGAGGCCGAGGAAGGACAGGCCGGTCAGGGCGACCAGGGCCTGCCCGAGATCCAGGGTGTAACGGACGGTGACCTGGTCGTAGGTGTGCGGCACGACGTGCCAGCGCAGGATCTGTCCGCCCGAGGCGCCCAGCGTCCGGGCCGCCTTGATGTGCTGGTCCTTGAGCAGGGAGAGGACCTGGCCGCGGACCATCCGGGCGTAGCTGGGCCACCAGAGCACCACGAGCGCGATCAGGGTGGAGCCCAGCCCTCGCCCGAGCGAGGCCGCGATCGCCATCGCGAACACCAGGTACGGGAAGGCGAGGAAGACGTCCACCACGCGCATCAGGATCCGATCCACCAGGCCGCCGCTCCAGGCCGCGACGGCGCCGTAGGCGGTCCCGAAGACGGCCGCGACACTGACCACGATCAGGCTGGTGCCGAGCGAGTAGCGGGCTCCGTGGACGACCCGGCTGAAGATGTCCCGGCCGGCGTCGTCCGTGCCGAACGGATGGGCGACCGACGGGGCCTGGAAGCGTTCGGAGACCGCCAACGCGTAAGGGTCGTGCGGGGCCAGCCATCCGGGAACCAGCAGTAGAGCGGCGATGCCGAACACCGTGGCGCCCACCCACCATTCGGCCGCGCGGGGCCGGCGTAGCCGCCAGGCGGCCACGCCGGGAACTTGCCATACCGTCATCGAGACTCCCGAAGCCGCGGATCCAGGACCGGGTAGAGCGTGCCGACCAGTGCGTTGACCACGACGAACACGACGGTGGAGAGGATCGTGATCGCCATGATCGCGTTGTAGTCGAAGGCGCCGAAGGCGTGGTAGGCGTACAGGCCGAGGCCGGGCCAGGAGAAGATCACTTCGATGATCACCACTCCACCGAGGCTCCAGCCGAGTTGCAGGCCGAGCATGGTGATGACCGGGTTGAGCGAGTTGCGTAACGCGTCCACGAAGACCAGGCGCCGCTCGGTGACGCCGCGGGCCCGGGCGGTCCGCACGTAGGGGCGGCGGAGTTGCTCGGCCAGCGACGAGCGCATCAGGGTCATGGTCACCGCGATGTGTGTGATGACCAGGGTGGTGACCGGCAGGGCCACGGTGCGTGCGGCCTGGCCGATCAGCCCCGGTTCACCGGTCAGGATGGTGTCCACCAGGCCCATCCCGGTCACCTTCGGCACCCCGGTGCCGCCGTAGTCGAAGTTGCCCGCCACCGGAAACCACTGGAGCTTGCCGGCGAAGACGATCTGAAGCAGCAGGCCGACCCAGAAGACCGGCACCGCCACCCCGATCACCCCGGTGAAGCGCAGCAGACCCGTGTGCGGCCCGCGCGGCCAGTACGCCCAGGCGATCCCGGCCAGCACGCCGATCGCCGCGTAGCCCAGGTACGACAACAGGATCAGTTCCAGCGAGGCGGGCACCGCGGCGGCCAGGTCGTCGAGCACCGGTTGGCGGGTCTGTATCGAGTCGCCGAGATCGCCGGTGACCAGGTCGCCGAGGTAGCGCAGATACTGCACTGGCAGCGGCTGGTCCAGTCCCATGTCGGTGCGGACCTGGGCGACCTGTTCCGGTCCGGCGTCCAGGCCGGCGGCGAGGCGGGCCGGGTCGGCCGGGACGAGCCGGCTCAGCACGAACGTGATGCTGACCGCGATCCACACGACGAGCAGGATCCAGCCCAGGCCGATGGCCAGGCGGACCAGCCGGGAGCCAACCCCGCGAATGGATGTTGAACCTGGCATGACTCACCCTCACCGCAGGTCAGGGGCCTGCACCAGCGCCACGAGGCCGACAGGCCGGGGGCCGAACATCCATATCTGACTAGCGAAATCGGACAACAGGGACAACATGTCGGCCTTCCTCGCCCGTCACCCGGCGGGCGCGCTGTCCGGCGCGTAACCGTCGGCGCGGTCAGCCGCGACCAGGTCCGGGTCGCGTTCACCGGACGGGCCGTATCCGCCCCCGCCGCCGGTGGCCACCCGCACGCGCGCGCCCCGCGGCAGTGCCCGGGCACCCACCTTGAGGACCGTCTCGGTGACCCCGTCGATCTCGATCTCACCGTGGGTGGGTTGCCCGTCCGAGCCGCCGTGGAGACCCCAGCCGGGCACCGTCGAGCGCTCCAGCCACAGCGACAGACGGGTGCCCTCGTCGAGGGTCTCGTACTCCCGCAGGATCCCCAGCCCGCCGCGCTGCCGGCCGGGGCCGCCGGAGCCCTCGCGCAGCGCGTACCGGTGCACCCGGATCGGATAGCGGGACTCCAGCACCTCCACCGGGTAGTTCTTCAGATCCCCGGCACCATAGTTGATCATTCCGTTGGCGCCGTCCGCGCGGGAGGACGCACCCCAGCCGACCGCGGTCGCCTCACCGCTGACGTACCGCCGGCCGTCGGTAGTGGTGCCGAAGAAGGTCACGTTCATCGGGTCGGCCGGCTGCCCAGCCACCACCTCGTCCGGCAGCACCTCGGCCAGTGCCCGGATGACCAGGTCGATCATCAGGCCGAGTGGCGGGTAGTAGTAGATGGTGGCGTGCGGTTCGGCCACGTTGAAGACGGTGCCGGGCGGGGCCACCACCGTGAGGTTACGAAACGTCCCGGCCGTGACCGGCGCGTTCGGGTTGATCAGACACTTGAACGCCAGACGGGCGCCGGCGACGGTGCCGGGCAGCGGCGAGTTCACCGACCCCGCGGTCGGGCCGCTGGAACCGGTCAGGTCGATGGCCACCTCCTCGCCGGCGATCGTCACGGCGACCTTGACCGGCACCGGAGGCTGCCCGGGGCCGCCGGAGTCCATCGCCGCCTCGGCCCGGTACACACCGTCCGGGATCCGGGCGACCGTCTCCCGGTCCAGCCGTTCGCTCTGGCGGAAGGTCTCCTCGGTGGCGGCCCGTACGACGTCCGCGCCGAACCGCTCGAACAGTGCGACCAGCCGGCGCTCCCCGGTACGGCAGGCGGAGATCTGTGCGTGCAGGTCACCCCACACCGAGCGGGGTAGCCGGCTGTTACGGGTGATGTAGTCCAGGGTCTGGGTGTCCGGCTCTCCGGCGCGGTAGACGTAGGTCGGTCCGAACCGGTAGCCCTCCTGGTAGATCTCCGTGGTGTCCACCGGCCGGCCGGCCTCCTTGGCGCCGATGTCCAGCCAGTGCGCCTTGGTCGCGCCGAAGCCGATGAGCAGGTCCCGGTGGAAGATCGGCGAGAACACGGTCACGTCGTAGGTGTGGCTGCCGACCAGGTACGGATCGTTGACCATGAAGACGTCGCCGGCCCGGTAGTGTTCCGGGCCGCCGAGCATCTCGGTGGTGACCCGGATACCCATCTCCAGGTTGCCGAGGAACATCGGCAGGCCGGGGGACTGCCCCAGCAGCCGGCCCCGGTGGTCGAAGACGCCGACCGAGCAGTCCTTCATCTCGTAGATGATCGGTGTGTACGCCGAGCGGGCCAGGTTGTTGTTCATCTGCCGGGCGATCGAGGAGATCGCGTTGCGGATCACCTCCACGGTGACCGGATCCACCATGGCGGGCATGTGGGGGGCGTCGACGGTGGTCATCAGCACCTCTCTCGGGTCGGGCGCGGGGTCACGGCCGCCGCTCCAGCAGCAGGTGTCCGTGGGGTGTGGTGGTGGCCTGCCAGTGGGGTGGCACCAGGGTGGTGCAGCCCTCCTCCAGCACGACGCACGGCCCTTCGACGACCGTGCCGGCGCCCAGCCCGGTGCGGTCGTAGACCGCCGTGTCGTGGTACTCCCCGGCGAACAGGGTGGTCAGCCACTGCACTGGTGCGGGCCGTGGCGCCGGCTCGATTGCGCGGGGCGCGGGGCGCGGCCGCATACCGAGCGCGGCGACCCGCAGGTTGACCAGTTCCACCGCCTCGCTCGGATTGCTGTGGCCGTACCGTTCCAGGTAGGCGTCGTGGAACGCGGCGGCGAGGCTGGCCAGCGCGGCGGCGTCGACCCGCCCGGGTACCGGCACGGTCAGTGTGTACTCCTGCCCGGCGTAGCGCAGGTCGGCGGCGTTGTGCAGCACCGTGGCGTCCGGCGAGACGTTCTCCGCCGCCAGGAGGTCCCGGGCCTGCCCGCGCAGTTCGGTGAACTCGGCGGCGACCCCGGCCGCCGGCACGTCGGCGAGCACCGCGAAGAACGCCCGGACCAGGTCGTGGCGGACGTCCGCCTGGAGCATGCCCCAGGCGGAGAGCGCGCCCGGGGTCACCGGCACGATCACCCGCGAGATGGACAGTTCCTCGGCGAGCGACGCGGCGTGCAGCGGTCCGGCGCCGCCGAAGGCGAGCAGATCGAACTGTCGCGGGTCGATCCCGCGCGCCACGGTCAGCTCCCGGATCGCGTCGGCCATCGCCGCGTCGGCCACCGCCACCGCCCCGGTGGCGAGCTGGACCGCGTCCAGCCCGAGGCGCTCGCCGACCTCGGCCAGCGCCCGGTGCGCCGCCCGCCGGTCCAGCGCCACCGTGCCACCCATCCGGGTGTCCGGTGGGATCCGGCCGAGCAGCAGGTTCGCGTCGGTGATGGTCGGCTGACCGCCCCGGCCGTAGCAGGCCGGCCCGGGGTTCGCCCCGGCCGACTGTGGGCCGACCCGCAGGCCGCCGAGTTCCTCGTAGACGATCGAGCCGCCGCCGGCGCCCAGCGAGTGCATGGTGACCGACGGGGTGAGCACCGGGTGCCCGACGATCTCCAGCTCGCTGTCGATGTCGGCCGTACCGTCCACCACCAGCGACACGTCGAACGAGGTGCCGCCCATGTCCACACAGATGAGCTGCGCCGCGTCGAGTTGGCCGCCGATCGCCACCGCACCCACCGTGCCGCCGACCGGGCCCGAGAAGAGGGTCTGCACCGCGCGGCGGACCCCCATCTGCGCGCTCATCACGCCCCCGTTGGACTGCATCACGTGCAGCGGTCCGGGCAGGCCGCGTTCGGCCAGCCGGCGTTCCAGCCGGCCCAGGTAGTCGCTGATCTTCGGGGTCACGTACGCCGACACCAGCGCGGTGGAGAACCGTTCGTACTCGCGCCATTGCGGGGCCACCTCGTGCGAGGCGACCACCGCCAGTCCCGGCGCGGCGGCGCTGATCAGTTCCTTCGCCCGGGCCTCGTGCGCCGGGAACCGGTAGGCGTGCAGGAAACACACCGCCACCGCGTCGTACTTTGCGGCCAGTCGGCCGGCGAGCGTGCTCACCGCGTCCTCGTCGAGGGGGACCAGCGTCTCGCCGTCGGCGCCGACCCGGCCGCTGACCTCGTACACGTCCCGGCGCCGCAGCAGCATCGGTGGCCGGTGGTAATGGATGTCGTACATCCGGGGCCGGCTCGCCCGACCGATCTCGTACACGTCGCGGAACCCGCTGGTGACCACCATCGCCAGCCGGGCGCCGGAGCGCTCCAGCAGTGCGTTGAGCGCGGTGGTGGTGCCGTGGATGAAGTCCGCCACGCTGTCCAGTCCGATCCCGATCCGGTCCACCGCCTCCAGCACGCTGGTGTCCTGGCTGCCGGGGATGGACAGCGACTTCGCGCTGCGGACGGTGCCGTCCGCCGCCATCGCCACGGCGTCGGTGAATGTCCCCCCGATGTCCACCGCCACCCGGTATCCGCCTGCCCGTGTCATGCCGGTCCTTCCGCCGTCGTGTCCAGTGCCTGGTTCGCCCTCCGCAGTCCCATCAGGTCGAGGGTGGCCTCGCCCGCGACCAGCCGGGGCAGTAGTTCGTTCTCCTTGTCCGCCCGCCGTATCGCGGCGGACCGGGTGGATGCCAGGTCGGCCGCGGGCACCCGTACCACGCCGTCGCCGTCGAGCACGACCTGGTCGCCGGGTGCGATCAGCACACCGCCCACCTCGACCGGTACGTCCAGTTCCGCCGTGCCGGACTTGGTCGCGCCGCGGGAGGTGACCCAGCGGGCCCAGATGGGCAGCCCCAGTGCGACCAGTTCGTCCAGGTCGCGTACTGCCGCGTCGACCAGCAGCGCCGCCGCGCCGCGTGCCTTGGCCTGTGCGGCCAGCAGGCCGCCGACGAGCGCCACCGGCGCCGGCCGCGGCATCGCCACGACCAGCACCTCACCGGGGCCGATGCGGTCCAACGCCAGGTGCACGCCGAAGTTGTCGTCCTGGCCGCACCGGACGGTGCGGACCGGCCCGGCGGCCCGGCTACCGGGTACCACCCGGGTCAGCGCCGCGTCGACGAGACCGTCCTGCCCGGACGCCTCGTAGACGGTGGAGACACCGAGCCGGGCGAGCGGGTTCACAGCGCTGTCCGTAGCTCGGGCGTCATCCGCTGATACGCCTCGACGTAGCGGACCTCCGTGCCGGCGCCCAGATAGCGCGACTGGTAGGCGCGTTGCTCGGCGCGCTGGCGGTAGTGGTCGGCCAGATAGGACTGGGACGCCATCGCCGCCATCGCGGCCTGCTTGCGGGCGAAGACCGGGGTGATGTCCAGGAACACGTCCGCGGCGAAGCCGCACTGGTCCGGCTGGTGCGGCTCGAAGGCCAGCATCCGCGGCGGCGGGATGGTCGGAAACGCCGCGGGGACGCCGCCCGCGCCCATCGCCAGCAACCGGGCCTTCGCCGCGGCGGCCGAAGCGACCGGATGATCCGGGTTGAACGGGTCGGCGGGCGCGTGGATCAACAGCACCTGGGGGCGGACATCCAGGTAGATGTCGGCCAGCCTGCGCAGCGCGGCCGGCGGCACCTCCAGCGGGTAGTCGCCGAGGTCGAGCGGGATGTAGTCGGCGCCCACCTCGGCCGCGGCCTTGGCGCCCTCCGCGTGCCGGCGGACCTTGACCGCCTCGACCGTCTGGCCCGGCTCGCGCCACAGGTCGCCGGACTCGCCGCGTTCGCCGTAGGACAGGCAGACCACCGTGGCGCTGCCGCCGGCGGCGGTGTGCAGGGCGACCGCGCCGGCGGCCCGCCACACGAAGTCGGCCGCGTGCGCGCTGACGACCAGCATCGTCTCCGCCATCAGATCCACCGGACCATGGCCATGCCGCAGCCCGTGCCGGCCGCGGTGCGGTACGCGGGGATGTAGTCCACTATGTCCATGTCCAGCCCGCCGCAGGCGCCGCCGACGGTGAGCCAACCCATCGCCTCGGAGGTGCCGGAGACGAAGTCGGCGGGGACCAGTGCGGCGATCGCCGCCTCGTCCCGGCCGGCCATCGCGGCCAGTACGGCCCGGTCGACCGTCTCGTCCACCACGAAGTGGCTCAGGCCACCGGAGGCGATCACCGCTACCCGGGTTTCCGGCGGGTACGCCTCGAGCGCCGCGCGCAGCGCCTTACCGAGCTGCCAGCAGCGCTGCGGGGTCGGCAGGTTCGGCTCGAAATAGGTGTTGATCAGCAGCGGGACGATCGGCAGGACGGGTTTGCTCCGGTCCATCAGCCGGTTGCGTACCAGTACCACGGTGTGACCGATCGACTCGCCCTCAGGCTGTGCGCGGATCTGCGCCACGTCGAAGCCGCCGCTGTTGAGGTGCCGGATCAGGTGCGCGCCGAGCGCCGGGTCGCACGGGTAGGTCTCCCGTTGCTCTCCGTAGAGCGCCCACGCCGCGGTGGCCACCTCGGGAAACCAGAACTTCTCCGGTGGGATCGCGGTGACGGTCTCGCCCCAGTAGACCGCGAAGGTGGGCATGTGATCCTCGCTGAAGAGTTCGTGGTGGTCGTCCCCGACGACCACCACGACGTCCGGTGCGGCCCGGGCCAGCTCGTTCGCCAGGACGGCCACCGCGGCCTGCGCGCGGGCGTGCAACGCGGCGAACTCCTCCTCTTTGATCCGTTCGGCGATGCCGTCGCCGGCCCGCGCCGCCACGAGGTCGTCGAACGCCCACTTCTTCCGTCGGTAGATGAGGTTGGGGTTCTTGCGGTCGTTGCTCGCGTAGGACGCCCACAGGTTGCTGGGCATGCTCATCTGGGGGGTGTGCGACACCCCGAGGCCGAGGACAATCTGTGCCATCTCTCGTGCTCCCTGTTTGCTCGGCCGCCCGGATCCCGGGGCGTACCGTGTCCGGTCAGCCCTCGATCAGGGCACACAACGCTTCGGTGGGGTCGAGCCGGGTGATACAGACCCGGCAGTTGGTGGAGCAGAACCGACCCCGGTTGAAGATGAGCGGCGGCCGGGGATCGTCCGCCCGCCACAGTGCGGTCACCCGGCCGACGTAGAGGATGTGGTCCCCCTCCTCGTACGCCGATGCCAGCTCGCAACACAGGTGGGCGAGCGTGTGTGGCAGCAGCGGATCACCGGTTGCCCCGGTGGGGGATGGGTCCGGGCCGAACAGTTCGGCCTCGCGGGCCATCGCCCGGGCGAACCGCAGTGCGACCTGCTCCTGCCCCTCGGCCAGGACGTTCACCGTGAAGTGGCCGGCCCGCCGGATCATCTGGTTGGTGTAGGCGCGGGTGTCGACCGCGACGGCGAGCAGCGGTGGGCGCAGCGACACGGACATCACGGCGCTGGCCGTCATGCCGTGTCGCACCCTCCCGTCGCCTACCGTGATCACGGTCACCCCGGTGGCGAACAACCCCATCGTGGTGCGGTAACCGCGGTCGGTCGGGGCGTCCGCCCTCTCACGCATCAGCCCCGGCGGCCCCGTGCAGTGCCCGCCCCTCCGCGATGATCTCGTCGAACAGTTCCCGTCCGAGACTCATGTCCACTGAGCGGGCGTAGAACGAGGACACGAACATCGGCTCCCCGATGTAGAACCGCTCGTAGTGCGCCAGTCGCTGGCCGACCGCGTCGCCGGCCAGATCCCAGGCGAGTTTGGCGACCTGTACCCGGTCCACGCCCGGCATGTCTTCGGCGCCAGCGAAGTAGGTGTTCGCCAGTTCCCCGATATCGCCGCTGAATTCGCCGAGGGTGGGGGTGAGCATCAGGCCGGCCGCGCCGGTCCGCTTGATCACCTCGAGCATGGTGGTGTAGAAGTCCGGAAACAGCAGGCCCGAGGCGGACATCGCGTCGCCGTTACACCAGTACGTACCGGTGTCGGTGATGCGCGGCTCCTCTTCGCAGCGGAACAGCAGCGATTCCTGTGCCTTGTACATCGCGGCTAGCTTGCCCAGCAGTTCGCCGACATTGGGGAACACGTCGGTCTTGACCGAGGCACACAGTTTCATCGCGGTCACCACGGTCAGCGCCGCGCGGACCGTGGCACGGTGGATGGACAGGTGGCCGGAGAACGCCGCCACGCCGGTCATGAAGCGCATGTTGTTCGCCGCGGCCAGGCTGTTGTGGAAGAAGACCCGGTCCCACGGCACCAGCACGTCGTCGAAGACGACAAGCGCGTCCATCTCCTCGAAGCGTGAGCTGAGCGGGTGGTCGTAGACATTGCGCCGGTCGTCGGGCACCAGCGGCTCACGGCAGATGATCTTGACACCGGGGGTGGCCGTCGGTACCGCGAAACACAGCGCGTACGCGTCGTCGCCCGGTCCGAACTGCCGCCCGTTCGGAAACACCAGGATCTCGTCGGTCACCGGGGCAGCCGTGGCCAGTTGCTTGGCACCACGGATGACCAGCCCCTCCGGGGTCTCCTCCTTCACCCGCAGGTGGATGAACGGGTTGGCCTGCTGGTGTGAGGGCTTGGAGCGGTCGGACTGCGGGTTGCCCAGGGCGTGGGTGAGGAACAGGTCGTTGTCGCGTACGTAGCGCACGTAGTCGGCGACCTTCTGCGCGCCGCCCTCGCCCCACTGCTCGAACCACTCGGTGCTTTCCCACATCCCGGCGATCAGCGCGGCCATGAACTCCGGCCCCCGACCGAGGCACCCGTACGAGGCGCGGGAGTAGGTGCGGTAGGCCCGGCCCTTCGCCTTGAGTTCTTCCTTGCTCTTGGGCACGAGGAAGCTGATGTCGTAACGCTCGCCGCCGGGCTCCTCCGAATAGGTGAGGATGTCGGTGTAGCGCGAGTCGTGCTTCATGTCGTACAACCGGGCGTAGCTCTCGATCGGCTTGCGGAACGCCGGATAGGTGGTGACATCCGCGACCCGCTCCCCGCCGACGTACACCTCACGCGGCGTCCGAAGTCCCTCGATGTACTGCTTTCCAGTGCGGATCACGTGTCGACCTCCGTGAGACGGCCCCGAGATGGGGATGTCTCGACGGTAGGAACTGGCAATTCGGCAGGTCCAACGCGCGTTCCCGATGCGGTCCATCGGTCGCGCCGATGCGTGGCCATCGGCGTGGTCGATGGATCACATCGCGCAATCCTGTTGGAGGCTCCTCGTCCGCCGGCCATACGCTGCGGGCCTCGCGGCACGCGCGACCTCGAACGGAGAGTCCATGAGACCGCATAGAACAGCCGTACCCACGAGAGTCACCCAGGTGCTGGCCACGGCCGTCGCTGTCGGCCTCGTCGCCACCCTGGCCGCCTGCTCCACCGAGGAGAAGGCCGCGCCGTCCGAACCGGTGACCGGCGGCACCCTGGTGCTCAACACCGTGTTCAACAACAACCAACTCGACCCGGCGCGCGAGGCGTCGGTGACCGCGAACATGGCGCTGCACGCCGTCTACGACACACTGCTCACGTTCGAGGGCAGCGACCTGACGCCGAAACCGGCACTGGCCACGTCGCACACGGTCTCGCCGGACGCGAAGGTGTTCACCTTCAACCTGCGCAAGGACGTGAAGTTCAGCGACGGTACGCCCCTGACGGCCAGGGATGTCGTGTTCTCCTTCCACCGCCTGATCAACATCAAGGGTCGCCAGTCCTACATGCTGCATGGTGTCACGGCCAGCGCCCCCGAGGCGCATGTGGTGGTGTTGACCAGCGACACACCGAACCCGGCCCTGGAGCGAATCGTCGCATCGACTCCGCTGAGCGTGGTCAACTCGACCCTGGTCGGCGCTAACGGGGGCAGCGACGCGGCGGACGCGGACAAGACGGACAACGCCGAGGCGTTCCTGTCCACCAAGAGCGCCGGCAGTGGCCCGTACGTCATCAAGGAGTACCGGCCGACGCAGCAGATCACGCTGGGCGCGAACCCGCACTACTGGGGCACCAAGCCGGTCTTCGACACGGTCATCATCCGCAACGTGCCCGCCGCCACCCAGTTGCTGGGCGTGCAGCGGGGCAAGGACGAGGTCGCCTACGACATCGCCGCCGACCAGGCCGCTTCGCTGAGCGGTAACCCCGCCGTCCAGGTCGTCACCAAACCGGCGTTGAACAGCTTCTACCTGGGTGTGAACATCGATCCGGAACAGGCGCCGGTCACCGCGAACCCGAAGATCCGCGAGGCGATCCGGTACGGGCTCGACTACGACGGCATCACCGAGATCGGTGGTACGGGCGCGGTCCAGCTCGCCGGCATGATCCCGAACGGCCTGCTCGGTGGCCTGCCACCCGACCAGGCGGTCAAGCGGGACGTGGAGCGGGCCAAGGCGGCCGTCGCCGCGTCCGGGATCGCCGACCCGAAGTTCAAACTGAACTACGTCGCCAACTTCGTCTTCGCCGGGGTATCGGTCGAGACGATCGCGCAGAAGATCCAGTCCAGCCTTGGTGAGATCGGCCTGGAGGTCGAAATCGAGGGCCGGCCGATCGCCGTCCACCTCCAGTTGCGTCGCGACGGCAAGGTCCAGGCCAGTGCCTCCCTGTGGTCACCCGACTCGGCGGACCCGAACGGCTACCAGCCGTTCGCCCCGGGCGGCACCGTCGCGGTCCCGCTCGGATACACCGTGGAGCGGGCGCCGGCGGAGGCGGCGCTGGCCAGGGAGGCGACGGCCACCACGGACGAGCGGCAGCGCGCCCAGCGGTACGAGGAGCTGCAACGTCGCTTCAACACCGACTCCCCGTACTTCCCGCTGATGCAGCCGGCCTCGGTGCTGGTCGGCACTGCCGGTCTGACCGGGCTGGTCTACAACCCGCAGTGGGGCGTGGACGTGGCCAGGATCGGCCGCGGCTGACTCGCCTCGACCCCGGGGCTCCGGGCCTGGCCCGGGAACCCTGGGGTCGAGGCGTTCGCGACGGGATCGGCGGAAGCGGAGATCCCGACACCCGGGTAGGCAGGCCCGTGCGGCCGGCCCAGAGCCTGGTGAACAAGGTCTTCAGGTGGCTGGTGGCGGGCGAGTCGGCGTGATCATTGCCCACCGGTGTCCGTGTCCGGTCCCGGCCGGGACGTGTGGGGTGAGAATGGCCCCTCGGCTCAGCGAGGGGTGCTGGCCGGCTCCCGCAACCAGCAGGCGGCCTCGCGGTTCACCGGCGCTAGCCGCAGCAGCGGTGGATCGTCGGTAGCGCAACGCGGCAGGACCTGCGGACAACGCGGGTGGAAGCGGCAGCCCGGCGGCGGATCCGCCGGGTCGGGTATCTCCCCGGGCAGCGCCACGGGCAGCCGGCCGGCGCCGTCGACCGACGGCACCGCGTCGATCAGCGCCCGCGTGTAGGGGTGCCGAGGGTCCCGCCACAGCTCGCCGGTGGGTGCGCTTTCCACGACCCGGCCCAGATACATCACCGAGACCGCGTCGGCGATCTGCCGTACCACGCCGAGGTCGTGGGAGATCAGCAGCATCGCCACGCCGAGTTCGGACTTGAGCCGCACCAGTAGCTCGGCGATCTGCCGCTGGGCGGCGACATCCAGTGAGGACAGCGGCTCGTCGAGCACGAGCATCGAGGGGGAGGTGGCGAGCGCGCGGGCGATGGCGACGCGCTGGCGCTGCCCGCCGCTGAGTTCGTGCGGGTAGCGAGAGGCTGTCGTGGCCGGCAGGCCAACCTGTTCCAGTAATTCCGCGGCGCTTCGCGTCCGCGCCGCCGCGGCCGGCCCGACCAGCCCGTCACAGACCTGACGGCCGATCCGACGACGAGGGTTGAGCGACGCGTACGGGTTCTGGAACACCATCTGCAGGCCGAGCAGGGCAGGCGGGCGGACCCGCCGACGGACCGGCAGGACCGGCCCACCCTCGAAGTGCACCGCGCCAGCGGACGCAGCGACCAGTCCCATGACCGCCTTGGCCACGGTGGACTTGCCACAACCGCTCTCGCCGACCAGCCCGACGATCTGGCCGGCCGCCACGGTCAGGCTCGCCCCCGCGACCGCGCGCACCGGCGGGCGGCCCCGCTGGTGGTAGACCACCTCCAGGTCGCGGACGTCGAGGACCGGCGGGTGCTCCGCCGGCTCGCCGCTCACGGCGTCACCGCCGACCCGCCGGTCTTGTCGGGTGCGGTGCCGCCGGCACCGGCCGACGGGGCGCGCGTGAAACTGGTCTGAGGGTCGAACACGTCCCGCAAGGTGTCTCCCAGGCAGTTGAACGCGAGCACCACGCTGAAGATGGCCAGCCCGGGGAACGTGCTGACCCACCAGAACTGGAAGTACTGGGTACCGGAGGAGACCATCAGGCCCCACTCGGCGGCCGGTGGCTGGGCGCCCAGGCCGAGGAACGACAGCCCGGACAGCAGCAGGATCGCGCCACCCAGGTCGAGTGTCGCCAGCACCAGCACCGGTCCGGCGATGTTGGGCAGCACGTCCTCGACGAGGGTACGCCGGGCCGAGACGCCCAGCAGCCGACGGGCGCTGACGTACTCGGCGTCCCCGATGGAGATGACCAGGCCACGGACGATGCGGGCATACCACGGCCAGGAGATGATCACCAGGGCGAGCATCGCGTTGGTGACACTCGGGCCGAGTACCGCGGTCACCACCATCGCCAACACGATTCCGGGGAACGCGAACAGCAGGTCGCAGAGGCGCATCAGCACACTGTCCACCCAGCCCCGGAAGTAGCCGGCCAGGGCGCCCAGGACGGTGCCGGCGACCAGTGACAGCGCGACCAGCATGACGGCCAACGGCAGGGACGTCCGGGCGCCGTACAGGACCCGGGAGAACACGTCGCGGCCGAGTTCGTCGGTGCCGAACCAGTGCGTACCCGAAGGCGCCTCGAAACGTCCGGCGTCCTGGGCCAGCGGGCCGGGGCCCGGAAGTACCGGGGCTAGCGCGGCGGCGAGCAGCCAGACCAGTATCACGGTGATGCTGATGACCGCCATCGGGCGGCGCCACAGCGCGCGGGTCCGCCCGTCCAGCCGTCCTCCGCCACGCCACCGGGCCGGCGGCCGACGGCGCCAGAAGGGACGCAGCGGCACGGTGCCGGGTGCCGTCCCCGGGGGCGTGCTCATCCGGCCCGGATCCGGGGATCGATGACGCCGTAGAGGACGTCGATGACGAAGTTCACCGAGATGTAGACGACCGCCACGAACATCGTCACCCCGGTGATCGCCGGCAGGTCCAGGCTGACCGCGGCCCGGTAGGCGTAGCCGCCGATGCCAGGCCAGCTGAAGATCGCCTCGATCAGCACCGCACCGGTGAGCACTCCGGCGAACGCGAAGCCGAGAATCTGGATCATGCTGGGCAGGGCCGCGCGCAGGACGTACCGTCGCACCACGGTCCGGGCCGGCAGGCCCTTGGCGTGTGCCGCGCGGACGTAGTCGTGGTTGATCACCTCAAGCACCGCGGTCCGGGTGAACCGGGCGATGTAGCCGATGTTGTAGGCGGCCAGGACCGCGGCCGGCAGCGCCAGGTGGTGCAGGGCCGCGCCCGTCGCGGCCAGGTCACCGGCGAACAGGGCGTCCAGCGTGTACAGGTGGGTGATCTCGGCGGGCGGTATGGCCAGCGGGTCGATCCGGCCGCCGCCGGGGAACAGGTCGAACACGAAGAACCCGAGGTAGAGCACGATCAGTCCGAGCCAGAACACCGGCACCGACACGCCGCCGAGCGAGACCACGCGCAGTACCTGGTCCAGCAGCGTATCGCGACGCAACGCCGCCGCGACCCCGAGTCCGACGCCGATCAGCGAGGCGAGCAGCACCGAGATGATGGCCAGCTCGGCGGTGGCCGGGATGTAGGCGATCAGGTCGTCCAGCACCGGCGTGCCGGTCTGCTGCGACACGCCCAGGTCGCCGCGCAACAGGTTGGACAGGTAGACCAGGTATCGCACCGGAATCGGCTTGTCCAGGCCGTTCCGGCTGTTCCAGGCCGCCACCGCCGCCTCGTCCTCGCCCTGGACGGGGCCGAGCGCGGCGCGGGCCGGATCGCCCGGTACCAGCGAGGTGAGCACGAACGTGACCAGGCTGATCCCCAGGAGCAGCAGGACCATCGCGCCGAGCCTGCGCACCAGCAAGCGGGCCAGGGGGTGGGCGGCCCGGCGCCGGCCGGTCACCCCGGAGGCGGTCATGCCGGTGGCAGGGCGGCGAGCAGCCCTGCGGTGTAGGGGTGGCGGGGTTCGCACAGCACCTGCTGGCGGGTGCCGGTCTCCACGATGCGTCCCTCGTGGAAGACACTGACCCGCTGTGCGAGCGCGGACATCACGCCGAGGTCGTGGGTGATCAGCACGATCGTGAGCCCCTGCTGGAGCCGCAGCTCGTCGAGCAGGCGCAGCAGGCCGGCCTGCACCGTCACGTCGAGCGCGGTGGTCGGCTCGTCTGCAATGATCAGTTTGGGGCGACAGGCCAGCGCGACCGCGATCGCGATCCGCTGGCGCATCCCGCCGGAGAACTGGTGCGGATAGCTGCGCAGCGCGCCGTGCGGGTCCGGGATACGTACGTCGGCGAGCAGTGCGGCGGCGTGCTCCCGCGCCTCCCGCCGGCCCATCGCGAGGTGGGCCCGGACATGGTCGGTCAGCTGCGCGCCGACGGTCAGCATCGGGTGTAGCGAGGTCATCGGATCCTGGAACACCATCGCGATGTCGCGGCCGCGTACCCGCCGCCGCTCGGCGGGGGACAACGCGAGCAGGTCGCGCCCGTCGAAGACGGCCTCGCCGGTCACCCGCGATCCGGCCGGCAGCAGCCCGAGCAGAGCCAGAAACGTCATCGTCTTGCCGCTGCCGCTCTCCCCGGCGACGCCGAACACCTCGCCGGCCCGGACCTCCAGGTCCACCCCACGCACGACGTTGGCCGGCCCGTTCGGGGTTGGCACTGCGACGGTCAGGCCCGCGACGGTCAACACGGCGCGGCCGGCGAGAACGGGTTCTCGGCGCGGAACCGAGCGGCGACCTCACGGTGGCGCCGGAACTGGACGCCGCGTGAGCGCGCGTGCCGGAGGAAGTCGCGCACGACCCGCAGCCGGGCCCCGCGCGGCGCGCTGGAGGGGTGCAGGATCAGCGTGAGTACGCCGCCGGGCAGGGTCTGGCACATCCAGTCCAACTCGTCCAGCCACATTCGCAGGATCTTGTCGTACCCGTGCAGCCCGGAGATCGGCGGTTGGATGAGAAAGTCCATCTGCGGCACGTCGATCATCGATGAGAGCACCGGGAGAGTCACCACGTCCAGCGGCTCACCACGACGCAGCGGCCCGTCCGGGGTCCACCGGTCGCCCCGGCGCGCGTAGTACGGCAGCACGTCGTGACCCATGCCCGAGGCGTCGTGTCCGATGCCGAACTCGGCGGCGAGCCTCAGCGTTTCTGTGGACAGGTCGCCGCCGGGTGCCCGGAACCCGGTGGGGCGCAGGCCCAACACCTTGTCGTACGCGGCGAACGCCCGCTCGAACTCGGCGCGCTCCTGCGCCTCGGAGAGCCGGGTGTGGTCCTTGTGCAGGTATCCGTGATGGCCGATCTCGTGCCCCTCGGCCACAGCCCGGCGGCACACCTCGGGAAACGTCTCGACGGTGTGGCCGGGAACGTAGATCGTCGCGAGGACTTCCTCGGTGGCGAACAGGTCCAGCAGCCGGGGCATACCGACCTCACCACCGAAGTCCGCCCGCGACATGCGGGTCGGCGACAGCGCGGAGTCCCACTGGAGCCACAGCGCGTGTCCGTCGAAGTCGACGGTGACGCAGACGGTCGGCGCCCGGCTCATGGGCCATCTCCTCCCGCGGTGTCGAATCGCTCCCTTGCCTCGCCGACCGTAGGAAGCCGGCCGCGGCGCCGTCCAACAGTTGCCGCCGATGCGACCGATCGGCCGAACAGATGGATGCGGGTATGTTCCCGCGGTATGCACTGGCGAGCGGAAGCACGGCTGGACCCCGGGACGGTGCTCGCCGCGGCGTGGGCCCAGCGAGACCAGATGGTCGCCGACTGGCTTGCGGTCGCGGCACGGCCGGCGCCGAAGGGCGCGGAATCGGCCCGGCTGGCGGTGGTCGAGCGGCTGCTGGGCGAACCGGGGCTGGTCGATGAGGTCTGGGTCGACGCCACCCCCAACTGTTACGCCCGGCTGGGCACCGCGGCCGGGCACCTGCCGGTCGGCCGGCGGCCCCGGCTGGCGGTGGTGGCAACGGTGGACGACCTGGACACCGTGGCGGCGCTGCACGGCCGTGCGCCGGCCCGGCGGCGGGGCGGCCGGATGATCGGCGCCGGGGTCAACACCACCTGCGGCGACGCGACCGTGCTTGCGGTGCTGCGAATGGCCCGCACGCTCGGCTGGCGACCACGGGGCGAGGTGCTGGTGGCGTTCGTGACCGGCGAGGAGACTGGCCTGACCGGCGCCCGCGAACTGGTCGGCCGGTACGCTGCCAGCCTAGACGGGTTCATCGACGTGATGGGCGGGGTGGGCACGGTCAGTTTCAATGCGATCGGAATCCGACACCTCACCGTGCGGATCAGCGGCCTCAGCCGGCACAGTCTCGGCGGCGGGGTGTCTGCGGTGCCGGACGCGCTCGCCCGGCTCGCCCAGCGGCTCGCCGCCCGGGCACCCACGCCGCCGCTGGACGGGCATCGCGTGCTGCGGGTCAACGGCATCCACGCCGGTGAGGTGTACAACCACTCGCCGGCCGGCGGTGAGCTGTGGGTGGACGTGCGCGCCACCGATCAGCGTTGGCTGGACGACGCCGTCGCGACCGTCCGCGCCGAGGCGGGCGTGGTGGCCGCCGAGACAGGGGTACTGGCGCAGGTCGACGTGGTACACGAGCAGCCTGCCGCGACGCTACCTGGCGGTGCGACGCACCCCTTGGTCCGCGCGGCGGTGCGCGCCATGGCGGCAATACACGACCAGCCGGTAACCCAACGTGCCTGGTCCTCCTCGAACGTCAACGCGGCGCTGGCCGCCGGGCTGCCCGGGGTAGCACTGGAGGGCACCGAGCGCGGCGGCGGTCGCGGGACGATCGAAGAGTGGTGCGACCTGACGGGAGCGGTCACCGGATCGGCTGCGCTGCTGCTCCTGCTGGACTCGCTCTGCTGATCGGCCGATCAGCCGTGGGCCGAGGGAGGTTGAGGAATCGTGGACAACGAGGTCGCGACCGGGTTGCCCTCAGGCATCGCTGCGCAGGTCGCCCGGTGAGCGCCGTCCCGGTACTTGTGGTGCTGAGTGAGGAGCCGGTCGAGTTCGCCAGCGCTGGGGAATTGGCCGCGGTCGGAGAGATTCTCGCCGCCGTCGAGTGGTTTGAGCGCTCGCCGATCTGCCTGATCCGCGGGCCCGGCGAGATGTCCGAAACCGGTTGCCGGTCGTGGTGACCGCAGCGGTGTGCGCCGTGGTGGCCGGCTACCGTTCCTACACGGCCATCGCCAAGTGGGTCGCCGACGTTCCGGCCTCGACGGCTCTCGCCCTGGGCATCACCCCCGATCGACGGCCATCCGAGGCGACGATCTGCCGGCTACTGCAGGCCCTCGACCCGCAGCGACTGACCGCGACCATCGGCGTCTGGCTCTCCGGTCGCAGCACCGCCGACACATCGACGGGCAGGCGGACGATCGCCGTCGACAGCAAGACCCTGCGCGGATCCCGCACCACCGACACCGCCGCCCGCCACGTGATGGCCGCCTGCGACCAGGCCACCGGCGTGGTCCTGGCCAGCACCGAAGACCAACGAGACCACCCGATTCCAGCCGCTACTCGATCAGATCGGCGACCTGCGCGACACCGTCGTCACCGCCGACGCCCCGCACTGCCAACGCGACCACGTCACCTACGCGGCAACCGCGCCGAGGATCGCCGCAAAGCGACGCGCAGTAGATAGGGTCCCGGCAGTACGTGGAACTGCGGGGCAGATCAAGCCGCCGGGCGTCATCTTGATGGCGTCCACCAGCGCCGGCCGCCAACATGCCGGCGGACTTGGACGGCTGCGCCCGCTCCGGTTACGGACCTCACCGTCACAGCGGTCGCCAGTCCTGGAAGCACGGTCAGGGGCCATCCCAGATGGTGATGCTGGCCTGGCTCTTGCCATCCTCTTTGGGTGATGGTCGATGTGGACGACATGGTGCAGACCTGGGGTCCGGACGACTTCTGGCAGGCGGCCCAACCGTTGATCCCGACCCCTGCGCTCCGGCCGCAGGGCGCGTCGCCGGTCACACCGGCCACAGTGGCATGGCCTGCTCGGCTACGGCGGTGATCCGTGTGGCGTCGACCTGGATGGAGAACTCGTCGGGGGTGTAGTACGGCCAGCGGCACCAGAAGGTGACCGGGCCGGGCGGGGGAAGTGGGCGGACGCGCCAGGCGTAGTCGACGTAGTTTCCGGCACCGCCGCCGCCGGCGTTGACCAGCTCCAGTTCCCTGGCGGGTGTGGCCTGGGCGGGCTGAGGGGCGTTGCTGGCGGTCCGGCCGTCGGCGTAGTGGACACCGAGGGTGAACAGCCGCTGCTGGTCCGCGGGACCGGCGTCGATGAGATGGGCGGCGTTGAACACCGGGTTGGGGTAGCGGGCTGTCGGGGCCGACGGCAGGTTGGGGTTGAGGTAGATCAGCAGGTTGAAGGCGAACATCTCGGGCCAGACACGGAACCCGTAGAGCTGTGCCCCGAAGTAGTCGTTACGGGCCAGGGACAGGCTCGCATCGGCGAATCCCGGCATTACCGACGCAGGCGGGTTCTGCGGCCCGACCCATCGGGACACCCGTGCGAATTCATCAGTCATAGTCACTCATTATGAACCTCGCGAGGGTAGCGGTGTGGCCGGGCGTCCCGTCGCGGCCCGGCCACACCATGGGAAAGGTCAGCTACAGACGTTGCTGCTCGGCGACGGGTTGCAATAGACCTGCCCGGTCCGGGAGTGGTGGCCGGCGTGCGATGGGCTTCCGCGTGCGGAATCGAGCCATAATGCCTGACGCATTGCCAGATGCTGGCCCTTCGCATACGACCATACGGTCGCAGAACCATTGTGGGAGCTGTGGACGTTGATGGTGTCGACGGAGTCGGTCGCGTCGTAGAATCCGTCGACTCCCGGCCACAATTGGAAGTGGATGTTCGTGAAATTGCCGGAGTACGGGCTGTAGAGGATCGTGTAGCTGACGAAGGAATTTACGCCGCCCCAGTTGACGGTGGTGCGGCCGATGGCGCGGTCGGTGACCACGCAGGATCCGGAGCAGTAGCGCAGCTCGTGGGCGAAGTCGGTCACCCACGCCCGGCCGGCGGAGGTCGCGTAGCCCCGCAACGGCCAGGCGTCCAGGACCGTCGCATTGCCCGAGTGGCCCCGCTCGACCGCGATACGCAGGGCTTTGACCTGTTCCGCTTCCTGCTCCAGGCTCACCGCGCCGGGCAGCCCGGCCGACCGTCCCTGTTCGATCGTCTCGGCCAGCGCGGTGATAGTTCGGTCGACCGTGTCACGCTGTGCGGGATCGCTGGCGAGCGCGACGACCGCCTCGACGAACGTCGTCTCAGGGCCGGTCAGCACCCAGATTCCCTCGCCCTCGCGAGCGTCCGCCGCGGCCGGGCTGGCGCCGACCGCCAGCGCAACAGCCGCAGTCACCAAGACCGCGGCGACCCGGCCCGAACTCGTCCACTTCTTCAACATCGCAAACCTTTCGATGGAGAAATGATGCCCAGCAATCGTTGGGTATCCCGTTAGATCAATTCAAGACCTCTCGGAACAATTTCTGAACGCGCCGCATTCGATACGAATCGATCTACGGGAAGCGCACTATCGGAGTGCCGCAATGTGCGTAAGGGTTCACCCGGGGTTCCACAGATAATCAGGGTTTGAGGTTGGTCCGCGGGGTTGTGGCGCAGGTCGGGGCTGCGCCCTAGCGGAAACGGCGGGAATCCCTAGTGACACGGTTCGTTCGGTTACCGCATGTGAACTGGCTGAATCTCTTGATCGCATAGCGGCTTGATCGCTAGGGTTGCTGTTCGTGTACGTGAAACGCTCGACACGGAAGATGGCCGATGGCAAGACGGTCGGCTACCTGCAGCTGGCCCACAACGAGTGGGACCCGGCGGCGAAGGTGTCGCGTACGAAGGTGCTGTACTCCTTCGGCCGGGAAGACCAGCTCGACGTCGCCGGGATCCGGCGGCTGGTCGCGGCGTTGTGCCGGCTTCTGGAGCCGGGCGATGCCCTCGCGGCGACAGCGCCCGCGGAGCTGCGGTTCCTGGAGTCCAGGACCCTGGGCGGGGCTTTCGTGCTGGACGGGCTGTGGCGCAAGCTGGGGATCGACGCCGCGATGCGGCGGATGCTGGCCACCACGCGCATGGAGCCGCGGGTGGAGCGGATCCTGTTCGCGCTGGTCGCGAACCGGGCCCTCGCACCCAGCTCGAAGCTGGCGGCGACCCGCTGGATCGAGCACGACATGGTGATCGACGGCCTGGACGTCCCGGTCGTCGACGAGTCCTGCTACCGGGCGATGGACTGGCTGATCGACGCCGAGCCGCAGCTCGGCCGGATCGTGTTCGACAACACCGCCGACCTACTGAACCTGGAGGTCGACCTGCTGTTCTTCGACACCACTTCCACCTACTTCGAGGCCGAGGACGCCGACGCGCAGGTCGGCCGCGACGAGCGGGGCGTGCCGGTCGCCGAAGGTGAGGCGGCGGTGAAGGAGGCCGGGTTCCGGACCTGGGGCAAGAGCAAGGACTCCCGAGGCGACCTGCCGCAGATCGTGGTGGGAATGGCCGTCACCCGCGACGGGATCCCGGTCAGATGCTGGGCCTGGCCTGGGAACACGGCCGACAGCGCCCTGATCCGGCAGGTCAAAGATGACATGCGGGACTGGTCGCTCGCGCGGGTCGTGTGGGTCGCCGACCGCGGCTTCACCTCGGCCGAGAATCGGCGCTACCTGCAGAAGGCCGGCGGGCACTACATCCTCGGGGAGAAGCTGCGCGGCGGCACGCCCGAGGCCGAGGCCGCGCTGTCTCGGCAGGGACGCTACCGCCACGTCGCCGACAACCTGCAGGTCAAGGAGGTTCGGCTGCACTCGGACCTGGCCGACGACCGGTTCGTGATCTGCTTCAACCCCGAAACCCAGGCCCGCGACGCGGCCGTGCGCGCCAAGATGGTCGCGATCCTGCAGGAGACCATCGACGGCTCGGACAAGCTGTCCCGCGACAAGCGCGCCGAACTGCGCGGCGTCATCTCCACCAAGCCCGGCCTCAAACGCTACCTCCGCACCACACCCGGCGGGTTGCTGCGCGTGGACAAGAAGGCCATCGACGCCGAGACCAACCTGGATGGCAAGTTCCTGCTGCGCTGCTCGGACCCCAAACTGTCGGCCAAGGACATCGCCCTGGGCTACAAGCAGCTTCTCGAGGTGGAACGCGGCTGGAGGGACATGAAGTCGATCATCGACATGCGGCCCGTCTACCACCGCGTCGAAGACCGCATCCGCGCCCACGTGCTGCTGTGCTGGCTGGCACTGCTGCTCATCCGCATCGCCGAGACCCGCACCGGCCAGACCTGGACCACCATCCGCGACGAACTCCAGCGCCTGCACCTGGGCACCTTCACCGGCCCAGCCGGCTCGTTCCGCCAGCGCACCGAACTCACCGCGACGCAGAAGAAGATCCTCACCACGCTTGGCCTGCCCGAACCCCGCCGGGTCTTCGAGGCCACCCCCGCGACGCCCTGACCTGCACCAACGCCACCGCCTAGTGACACGCCCCGTCACCGGGCAGATCGGCATTTCCCCAGCCCAGACCCCCTTTCCGCAGACTAGTCAGCTACCTGATCTGTGGAACCCCGGTCGAAGAGCCGGTTCGATAGCATCGGGAGGTTCACATTAGGATAATTGGATCTTGAATGACTGCCGTCCCCACTGGGCCAAACCCGATGTCCGCACTGCTCGCTGCAGCTTTCGCAGCCGCATCATCATGGCAAATGCCTCGATGTCGCGAATGTGACGTATCCAGCCGTTGCTGAAGTGCGCTAGATTTACGACCATGATGACCTATGTCCGGCTGGCCATGGCTGCATCAATGATCGCGATGTTGGCCGGCTGCTCGTTCCATGCGGACCAGCATGATCAACAGGTTGAGGGGATTCCGCAGGGGTCCACGAGTGCTGATGCAACTGGGGACCATTCTGCGCCCCCATCCATGCCGTCACATGATCCACCACTCGGCTTTCAGAAGGCATTTCAGCTAGATGGGCCAGTCGCCTATCGCGTCAAAGGTGACTTGCTCTACGCAGTTTGGGGAGCGAAAAGTCTACTTGGCAGTGCGCCCGAACCGCGAATAGCCGTTATTTCGATGGTCACGGGTGATGAGCTTGCTTCGGTACGACTGGCAAGCGAGGTCGAAGCCCCCACCGAGGGCCTGAGGCACTCAATGACTGCCTTCGTAGATATCGGCGGGCAGATGTCCCTGATGCTCGCTTACGAATATAAGATAGAAGGCGCCGG
The DNA here is from genome assembly GCF_040683055.1 of Polymorphospora sp. NPDC051019. Classification (NCBI taxonomy): domain Bacteria; kingdom Bacillati; phylum Actinomycetota; class Actinomycetes; order Micromonosporales; family Micromonosporaceae; genus Polymorphospora; species Polymorphospora sp. NPDC051019. The sequence continues at coordinate 48,876 of NZ_JBFBCH010000036.1, forward strand.
AACGATAAAAGACCGGACCATCCTGCGTATCCGGGCCGACCGCGCCGAAACCGGGGCCTTGATATGGTCCACCGACATCGACATCTCTGATAACCCTATCGGCGCAATCTATATTCCGGCGACAAGTGACGAATACGCGCTGATCACATCTTACAAGCATCGTACGATGATCGTTCGTATCGACTCTGGTAAAGTGGTGCACGATTGGCCGGGCTTCAGAGGCTATGCCATCGTGGATGATGTGGTCGTAGGCTGGTACAAGGATGGAAGAACCGGCTTCATCGAGGGGCGCAGCATAAGTGCTGGGCAAACGCTTTGGAATAGGCAAAATATCGACACTGACGATGACTGGGCGGCCAGTCATGAACTAGGAAACGGCTACGTCCTCCACTCTACGCCTCGTGATGGAGGGCTGATCATCGCGGCAGCTACAGGTGCCACTCTGCAACATGTAGGGGAAGGTCGCTCGAGGATTTACTGCAAATACGACGAGGCTGGCCTAGTGGTTTGCGCGGATGGCAATGGGGAATTTCTTCGTCGTAAGTTTCTGGTGGCATACAACCTCAACAGTGGCGAGCAGTTGTGGAGCGAAAAGGATATTGGTCAGGGAAGAACAATTCCGCTTGAAATAGATTGCATTTATCGGGGTGTGGCATATATGTCCTTCTCAAAAAATTACCGAGACGACGAGCGTCCACCGATGGTACTCGACGTCCGCACGGGAGCGGACCTGGTCGAGGAGTTGCCTACGGCAATGGAAGAAGTCGGTGCAGGATACGGAATTTCGCAACACTGGAATCTGCGGCGGGATTCATTTAATGCAATCGTAGTGTACATGTCGACGCGATGATCGTGAACTCTCTGGACTGCCGTCGAGGCTTCGGCGGGGTGGCTTTCTAAGCCTCGCGAATGAGTTGCTGGCCGGCAGATTTGCGGTCGGGAAGTTGAGGCCAAGATCCTTACGAGATGCGGAAACCTAAAATGATCGTGCATGTTCGACTGCTTGGTAGAAGCAATTTTGAGTTATTGTCGCTAGGTCGCTGGCTGGCCGACGAGGCGGAGCTCCGTGGCCACGTCACCACTCGGCATGGATCTCCATCCGAGGGCGAGATGGGTACGGTCACAGACGTACTCATCGTTGCAGTAGCAAGCGGAGGCGCATTGACTGTTCTTTCTGGGTCCATAGCAACCTGGCTTCGACAGAAGAAGTCTGATATCTCGGTTGAGATCGCTTATCCGGACGGCCGCGTTCAGCGGATCACAGCCAGCGGGCCAGCCGCCGACGTTCTAGCCGAGCATGCCATTGACCATTCCCTGCGCGTGCACCGTGTCTCATCGATAGATGGCCGGGACGAACCAGCCGATGACTCTTCCGAACGCTAGTATTTCTCAGGCCGTCCTGATCGGAGTTAGCAAGTACAAAGCACTACCAGGCCTGCCTGCCGTACGCAACGGTCTGCAGGACCTGGGCAACTGCTTGCAGGATGAACGTCTGTGGGGACCGCCGCGCGGGGGATGCACCGTGGTTGACAATCCCATGCTAGCTAGCACTGCCTTAGAAGCCGTCCATCTGGCAGCCCAAAACGCAACAGGCACCCTCGTAGTCTATTACGCCGGCCACGGACTTATCGATCCGGAGGACGGTCGACTCACGCTTGCGTTACCTGACACGCGACCCGAACGGCCAGAAACTCAAATTCCCTATGAATGGCTCCGACGGGAGATACGCGGGAGCCGTGCTCCCCGCCGCGTGGTTATCTTGGACTGTTGTTACAGCGGACGCGCACACGGCGAAATGGGCTCCTCCCTTACGTCTCTAGCCGACCGTGCCGAAATCGACGGCGCCTGCCTTTTAGCATCAGCACCACCCAATAGCCCCGCCTTCGCGCGACCGGGTGAACGGTATACCGAGTTTACGGGCGCGCTACTCCAAGTCTTGACGGACGGCATCTATGAAGGGCCGGAAATACTCGACCTGGATACAATTTATCACGAGCTCCTTCGAATCCTCGGGTCGAGGTCTGCACCTGCTCCCCAAATGAGGGCATACAATCTTGCGAGCAGTATCGCTATTGCCCAGAATCGTTGGCAACAGTCGGACGAGCCCGGCAATACGCCTATCGCTTCAATGAAAAATGCAAGGCATCCTATCTCTGACCTAGCATTAGCAGTCAACTTAACCGGCCGCATCACAAGATTTGCAATGATCTCAACCGCGACCCTTGGCCTCGTTGCAGCAGGAACGCAGTGGGTCATCGACGACTTCGCTGGCTCCAAGGCGCACCCAAATTCGGGCGTGGTAGCGAGCGCATCCCTATTTGATATCCACTTCATCGGCCATCACGACCCAGTTCGCTCCGCAGCGCTCGGCAGTCTTAACGGCATACCGATCGCGGTCACCGGGGCTGATGATGGAACCGTCCGACTATGGGATTTAGCCAAGCGCGAGCAACTCGGGGAACCACTCTACGGCCGTACCGACGGTATCGAGAGCGTCCTTGCGCTTGCGTTAGGTGAGGTGGATGGTACACCGATCGCGGTCACTGGGGCTGATGATGGAACCGTCCGACTATGGGATTTAGCCAAGCGCGAGCAACTCGGGGAACCACTCTACGGCCACATCGGCAGAGTTCTTGCGCTTGCGTTAGGTGAGGTGGATGGTACACCGATCGCGGTCACTGGGGCTGATGATGGAACCGTCCGACTATGGGATTTAATCAAGCGCCAGCAAGTCGGGGAACCATTGGTCGGCCGGACGGGCCCAGTTTCGTCGATAACGCTCGGCACTCTTAACGGCATACCGATCGCGGTCACTGGGGCTGATGATGGAACCGTCCGACTATGGGATTTAATCAAGCGCGAGCAACTCGGGGAACCACTCTACGGCCACATCAACGGCGTCACCTCAGTTGCGTTAGGCGAGCTAGGCGGCACCCAAATCATCGTATCCGGAGGGCGCGACAAATTAATGCGGATATGGGATCTTGCGACTCGCAGCCAACTCGGTGACCCGATTATCGGTCATTCCGACACTATTAACTCTATCGCCTTCACAACGCTACGCGACAACCCAGTTGCAGTAACAGGTGGGCAGGACGGTGCTATCCGGGTATGGGATCTGACCGGGCGCCGCCAACTGGTTGAACCACTCGACGGCCACATCGGCGGTGTCATGTTAGTTGCGTTGGGCGAGCTAGACGGCGCTCAAATCATCGTATCCGGAGGGCGCGATAGCTTGGTAAGAGTGCGGCCACTAGAAACTCGGTAGGGGAAGAATGACTGGGTCCCCGTGAAGTGGTCCAACTGATCTGGTGCCCGGGAAGTGATCCACTGCGTTGAGAGTTGAGGCAGAGTGATCATCAGGAGGTTACTGTGCCCAAGTCGTATCCGTGATCCGTGCGCCGGCAGGTGTCTCAACGGCTGCGTGGTGCTGAACCCGTGGCGGAGATATCGGCGGAGACCGGCATCTCACCGGCGCCCCTGTTCCGCTGGAAGGGTCAGGTCCTCATCGACGTGGGAGTCCGCGCGGGCGTACCCAGTGTCGAGGCGGACGAGTTGGCGGCGCGGCGCGGCGTCACCGGTCGGCATGTCCGTAGGATCATCGTTGCTGATGAGATCAAGAAGATCCATCAGCATTCGAGGGGCGCGTACGGGAAGCGCCGTATCCGTGCTGCCCTGTTGGAGGAGCACGAGATGATCGTCAACCACAAGCTGGTCGCGGCGATCATGCGGGAGCGACGATCCGGCGGGAGAACACGTCCCGGACAGCGGCCAGCCAGAATACGCCCTCACCGCACGGGATCCGGGTGGTGTCGGGGGCCAGAGTCGGTTCGGGGCTGCGGCGGTGAAGTTACGGTCGACCAGATCCGGTGCCGGCGTATGCCGTGGATCCTGTCTCGTTGAGCCGCCGCGCCAGCCGCGGCGCAGGAACGCTCCGTGCCAGCCCTGCTGTTTCATCAGCCGCTCGACGCGTTTGCGGCCGACCCGGATGCCGTCGCGGCGTAGTTGCCGATGGATGCGGTCGGCGCCGTAGGTGCGCCCGGAGGTTTCCCAGATGTTGTAGATGTTGGAGATCAGCCCGAGGTCGACCAGATCCCGGTCACTGGGCTGCTCAACCTGCTTGATCCACTGGTAGTACGTCGACTCGGCGATGTTCAGGACCCGCAGTAGGAGCGCGACCGCGACGCGGTCACGGTGTTCGTCGATGAACCTCATGACCGTCGCCGGGTCGGGCCGAGCTCCGACGCGAGATAGTTGGACGCCGCACGCAGGATCTCGTTGACCCGGTGCAACTCGGCAACCTCTTCACGCAGCCGGCGGTTCTCCTCGGCCATCTCGCTGGTGGGCCGGTCATGACGCTCGCCCGCGTCGGCCTCGGCCTGGCGGATTCAGTTCCGCAGTGCCTCGTGATGCACGTTCAACTGCTCCGCGAGCCGCCGGATGGTCGGTTTCGGGTCCGACTCGCGATACAGACGCACGGCACGCGCCCGTAGCTCGTCGGGGTATTTCTTCGGTGCGGCCACAGAACTTCCTCCCCATGATCAGTCGATCATGCTTGAGAAGCTCCGCCAAACCGGGGGCAACTCACCCGCTCTATCGCGGCTGGTTACGTGCCTACTACGCCCAATGGCTCGCCCTCAACCACCGGGCCGGCCAGGCGGCCGCCATGCTCGCAATAGCAGCAGTCGAGATGACCGAGCCTGAGCCTTGGCGTGCCGCCACACGCGACCGCTGCGGGCCGCCAACACGTCCGCGCCGTCACCAGCCACCTCAAGACACCACCCGACAACCAGCCCAGTTGGACCACCGCTCCAATTCCCGACCATCATCTGCAACTGGCCAACGACCTGCTCAACACCCACGCCTGGCCCGAACGCGAAACCGCCCTCCAACAACACCGAACCACGATTCACGAGCCCGATCTCCCCACCACCCTCAATATCCTCACCATCCTGCACCCGGACATTCCCCAACTGGAAGACCTGCGCGAACTGATCGCCGATCTGCGCGAGCACGGATTCGACACCGTAAGCGAGCACCTTCGCGCCGCGCACGACGAGCAGGCCACCCTTGAGGCCTGGGTTGCCACCCCCAGCTGGACCGAATCCATCACCTTCCTGCAGGACCACGCCGACACCCTGCAACGTCCACACCTCCGTAAAACACTCCTCGAATCCGACCATCCAATCGCCGTACAGCATGGCGCGATCCTCACTCTCGCCGCCCAATACCAGCCGGACACACTCCTGCGGATCATCACCAAGCCCGCCGAGGCCGCCGAACTTGCCACCAATGCCCTCGAAAACGGCGACCTGACAACCCTCGCCACGATCCTTTTGGTCTGCCCACACTCCGCCGAACTACCCGGCACCGGGCCGCTGCTGATCGCCGTATCGCTGCTCGCAAACGGCCACGAAGAGGAAGCCCTCGTTGCAGCCCAGGATGCTGTCATCTCCGGCGAACGAATGCAAAACCGAGCACATTGCATCCGGGGCTACGTAGGCTGCTCGCCACCCAACAACCGGAGAGATCTCCAACACGTTCCAAATCGGACTCGCCCGAATAATCGACCTGTACGAACAGCACATCACCAACCCTGATCCGATCCAACCCGACGAACCAACGCCCACACCTACGGGACCTCAGCAACCTGAACCACCCCGAATCTCGTAGCCCAGATCCTCTCGCGGTGGCGCCTGCGTGCCGCCGCCATCGTGGTGGCACAGGCTTTGGTCGCTCAGGACCGGGAAGCAGACGCCCCGGCCGTCATGTCCGAGTACGGAATCGACGAGGAGGACGTGGACCCGAACCTCAACGACGATCTCAACCACTGCCCGGGAGACCCGTGCGGCAGGGACTTCCCCGCAGGGCTACCCGAGCCGCGGCTCGGTCGCCGTGCCGTACGGCGAGCAGAACTAGCGCCGAACGTCCGCCCTGTCGTCGGCGAGCAGCTCACACGGACATTGGCCGTGGTCGGTGATGGTTTGCCGCCGGTATCGGAATGTCAGCACCACGCTGGCGGCGGGTGTAGTCGGTTGGGGCTACTGCGCCACCGCTAGGCGTGGTGCTCGGATGGTGCTCGGACGTCGAACGACTGACACGGATACCCAAGGACCTGGCCGGAAAGCGGGCTGCCAAAGCCGAGTGCGACGAGGGACAACTGAGTTCTGATCCCGATGCGTGTGCGGGGACTTGCGTGTATCCAGCGGGACTGTACGGGATGGAAGGGTAGACATTCGGGTTGACTCTAATAGAGTGTTATTTGGAGAATTGGATGAGCCGGGCCGCTGACTACGGATCAGAAGGTTAGGGGTTCGAGTCCCTTCGGGCGCACAGAATCAAAAGGGGTCTGACCTGCAGGAATGTCGGTCAGGCCCCTTGCTTGT
>NZ_JBFBCH010000037.1:0-16228 GCF_040683055.1 Polymorphospora sp. NPDC051019
CGGCGCCCTGTGGTGGGAACCCGAATGGTCCCTGCGCGCGGTCAACAAGACCATCTTCGACAACGCGAACCGCCCCGTCGCGGAGGTCTTCCTCGCCAGTGACGGCGTCACCAACCTGGTCGAGAAGTGGCGGACCACCACCGCCTACGAAGGCGACCTGACCAAAACGACGCCCCCGGACGGGGGAGTGGCGACCACCACCGTCACCGACGCCGACGGGCGCACCATCGAGGCACGGCGGCACAACACCGCCGCCGGTGTTGGCGGCACCTACGACCTGACCCGGTACGAGTACAACGCCAAGGACCAGCTGGTCAAGATCGTCGGGCCGACCGGGAACGAGTGGCGCACCACCTACGACATCCAGGGCCGGGTAGTCGAAACCGCGGACCCGGACAAGGGCGTGACCGAGTCGGAGTACAACGACCTCGGCGACCTGGTCAAGACCACCGACGCCCGCGGCGAGGTCCTCGCCTACACCTACGACCAACTCGGCCGCAAGACAGCCGTCTACGACGACGTCGTATCCCCGGCCACCAAACGCGCCGAGTGGAAGTACGACCGCCTGATCGACTTTTCGTCGCTGCGGGGCCAGCTGACGGAAACCATCCGGTACGAGCCACCCGGCTCCACCAACGCCTACAAATGGCAGCTGCGCACCGCCAACGCGCGGTATCAGATCACCGGCTTCCAGCACGTCATCCCGGCCAGCGAAACCGGCCTGGGCGGCACCTACATCTTCGCCAACGGCTTCGCGGAAGCCGACGGCAGCCAGGTCATGGCGAGGTTCCCGGCCGCCGGCCCGCTGGTCACAGAGACCCTGACCACCGTCTACGACCCGACCAGCGGCCTACCCATCGCGCTGACCTCCAGCGCCGAGGAACCCGTCATCGGCGAGCAGACCTACACCGAGTACGGCGAACCCACCCGAACCGAACGCAGGATCGACGACGGAGACTTCGTCGAGGACGTCGTCACCTACGACCCGGCAACCCGCCGCGTCGCCGGAACAGCGGTCAGGCCGGAGCACAGCGGGAAGGTGGTCGACCGCTCCTACGAGTACACCGACGCCGGCACCATCCTCGAGATCGCCGACACCCCACAGCTGGGGCAAGCCGACACCCAGTGCTTCCGCCGTGACGCACTGACCCGACTCACCACCGCGTGGACACCGAAGACCGGCATCACCTGCGAACCGAACCCGACCGTCGCCGACCTCGGCGGCCCGGCACCGTACTGGAACTCCTGGACCTACGACGCGACCGGCAACCGCCTCACCCAGGTACAACACACCGCCACCGGCAACAACACCCAGACGTCGGCTTACCCCGCCCAAGGCGCGTCGGCGGTACGACCGCATGCCGTGACCTCGGTGACCCGCAGCGGACCGGCCGGCGCGGGCGTCGACGCCTACAGCTACGACGCCACCGGAAACACCACCAGCCGCCCGGGCGTCTCCTCAGCCCAGACGCTGACCTGGAACTCCGAGGGCCGGCTCGCGTCGGTGACTGACGCCGGGGCGACGACCAGCAACGTGTACGACGCCGACGGCAGCCGGCTGATCCGCCGCGACGCGGCCGGCACCACGCTCTACCTGCCCGGCATGGAACTGCGCCGCGAATCCGGCACGACGACCTGTACCCGCTACATCACCTTCGCGGGCCAGACCATCGCCCAACGCACCGGTAACAGCCTCGCCGACGTGACCTGGCTCTACGCCGACCACCAGGGCACCGGCCAGACCGCCATCGCCGCCGAGACGCACGCAGTGACGACCCGCCGGACCACCCCGTACGGCACACCCCGCGGAACCAACCCGACCTGGCCGAACAAGAAGGGCTTCGTCGGCGGAGACATCGACCCCACCGGACTGACCCACCTCGGCGCCCGCGAATACGACCCAGGCCAGGGCCGCTTCATCTCCGTCGACCCCGTCTTCGTCACCGAAGACCCACGCCAACACCACGGCTACCAGTACGGCGCCAACGACCCGGTCACCCACTCCGACCCCACCGGCCTGAAGCTGCCCTCCGAAGGCAAGGACAGTGCAGGCCCACCGCCGGCCAGCAACCCGCCGCCACCAAAGAAGTGCAACTGGATCTGCCAAGGGAAGAACAAGATCAGCGGCGCCGTCGGCGCGACCACGAACTGGGTCAAGGAAAACAAGGCCGAGATCGCAGGCTTCGTCGTCGGCGCGGTCGTCGGCGTCGGCTGCGCCGCCGCGATCGGATGGACCGGTGTCGGCGCCGTCGCCTGCGGCGCCATCGCCGGCGCCGCAGGAGCAGCCGTCACCGGCTACATGAACGGCGAACGCGGCCTCGACCTGGTCACCACCACCATCATCGGCGCCGCAACCGGCGCCGTCACCTCCGTCCTCGGCCCCGTCGCGGCCAAAGCCATCGGCGGCGCCGCCAAAGCAGCAGCCGGAGCAATAACCGGAGGCGGCGCCAGAGCCGCAACCGGAGCCGCATCCACAGCCGCCAGTGCCGGGGCCAAGAACGTCGCCGCCACCGCCGGCAAGGCCACCGGCATCAAGCTCCCAACCCTCAAGACCGCAGGAACGAGCTGCACCAGACACAGCTTCGCCGCCGGTACCGCAGTCGTCATGGCCGACGGCACCACCAAACCCATCGCCGACGTCGAAGTCGGCGACGAGGTCCTGGCCACCGACCCCGAAACCGGCGAAACCAGCCCCCGTACCGTCACCGTCGAACACCTCAACCTCGACAACGAACTCACCGACCTCACCGTCGCCGACGCCACCGGCGAAACCCACCTCATCGAAACCACCCCCAACCACCCCTTCTGGAGCACCACCCGCCAAGCCTGGATCGGCGCAGGCGACCTCCAGCCAGGCGAAACCCTCCACACCCTCGACGGCACCACCGCCACCATCACCAGGGCAGACACCTACACCGACCCCACCTACATGTACGACCTCACAGTCGACACCACCCACACGTACTATGTGATGGCTGGCAGAACATCGGTGCTTGTGCATAACTGCGGTGATGCCGACCTGCCACCCGAGGACGCGTCCGAATGGTTTTTCCGTGGGGTCGACGAGCAGCATCCAGGGTATGCGGATGCGTTGAACGGAACTGCTAGGCCGCGGGGTGGACACAGCGACTGGGCCCGTCACAACGCCGGTGATACTGAGAGTGAATTTACTTCCTGGACGAGCAACCGGTCCACGGCGGAGCGGCATGCCACGAAGATGAGCGGGCGTGGGGTGGTTCTAATGGTGCGGAGAGGAAGTCGAGCTATTATCGACATGGAGTTCTTCGGCCTAGACAAGTTTGGGGAGAGTGAGGTCTTGATTGAGGGTATTGTTCAAGGAGCTCGCCATTATCATCATGTTCGATAGTGGGGTGTCGTGAGTTCCGTGTTGCTAAATCGAGAAACCCTTGACTTGTTGCGAAACCTGGCGAGTTCGGATCTCGCGGCGCATGTCGGTGACCTGTATTCGCTTGAGGGGTACGTCCTGCCTGTCGTGAGGATACGTCCCGCCGAGGTGATCGATTCCTATCGAATCCGCGCAGATATTGCCGAGGGGGCAGGTAAGGTCGTCAGTGGTCATAGCCGCTTCATGATGTCGATGCGGCGTGGAGGTGAATATTTGTACATTGGTAATGTGGATGTTGGTTCAGCAACTATTTACATGATATTCAATGGTGACCTTAGTGTGCCTCTCGGGTGGATGGCGATTCATCATCAAGGTGGGGATGTGGAGTGCAATGGGGGATAGAAGGTAACCGTGGTCGACTGGTCGATCTTGGTGGTTATCCTGCAATTGTTGCCATCAGAATGAAATCAGCGATCAGTCGGTCGCCGCGTCGAGGAACGTGGCCAGATGGTCCGGCGCCCATACCGTCGCGGCCTCCACCCGGTCGTCCGCCAGCAGCAGCCCGTGCGCCCCGAGACTTGTCACCCTTTCGGTGTAAGCTGTCACCTTCGGACTGGTGACCGTCGGCAACGCCGTCGAAGCCGAGGCGCAGGCGAGACAGATCCTGGCCGTCGAAGACCCGTCGTCGGCGTAGGAGGCCACCATCGTGGTCGCGCGGGCCCTGCGCACAGGGCCGGGAAGCAGGCGCCCGGGCCGTTATGTCCGGGTACGGGATCGACGAGTAGAACGTGGACCCAAACCTTGTTGATCTCAACCGCGGGGCCGGGTGACGCGGAATGTTCCGCAGGTGGCTTTGTGCGCGAGTGTCGGCCCCGCATAGGCATGAGTTCGGATCCCATCCTCCAGTCCGTGATTCCTGTGGGGCGTGTCTTCGGGACCCAGGAGACGGGGGCAGCGTCCTAGTAGGGGCCTGTCTGCGAACGGCCCTGTCTCAAATTCGGTGGTGACGGAGAGTTGTGGGGGTTGTTGACACGGCTCTGTTGCATTGGTGGGGTGCTTGATCGACTACCGTCGTTGGCTGGCGTGGTTCGCTTGTCCGGTGAGGTCGCTGTCTCGTGTCCGGTCGGGGTCTCCGCCTGCGTCGGCGTTCGCGGGGTTCCGGTTCCCGCCGGAGGTGATTGTCCTGGCGGTCCGCTGGTACCTACGGTTCAACCTCTCCTACCGGGATGTGGAGGAGTTGCTGGTCGAACGCGGTGTCGGGGTGGATCACGTCACGGTCTACCGGTGGGTGCAGCGGTTCACCCCGCTGTTGGCCGACGCCGCCCGGTTCACCCGCCATGCACCGGGTGACCGTTGGTTCGTGGATGAGACGTACGTCAAGGTCAACGGCGTGTGGCGCTACGTCTACCGGGCCGTCGACCAGTATGGGCAGGTCATCGACGTGCTCGTCTCGGCGCGTCGGGACGCCGCCGCGGCCCGCCGGTTCTTCGAACGAGCCCTGACCACGGTGAAGGTCACGCCGGTCGAGGTGGTCACCGATGCCGCCCCTACCTATCCCGGCGTCCTCGACGAACTGATCCCGTCGGCGTGGCACCACGTCGAACGACATGCCAACAACCCGATCGAAGCTGACCACAGCCAGCTCAAGCACCGACTCAGACCGATGCGCGGGCTGCGTTCCGATCGCACCGCCCAGACGATCATCGCCGGACACGCGTTCGTGCAGAACCTCCGCTGCGGACACTTCGAACTCGCCACCGACGCTCGACCCGCGACGCGGGTGGCTGCAGCGTTCACCGAACTCGCCCGAGCGATCTGACCAGTGCCCGCTGACGCGGCTCGACGTGTCCACCGATCCGACAATGCAACAGCGCCGGTGACCGGACGGCCGCCGCGACCGCTGGTGCCGCCGGTGGGCAGGTAGGAGGCGATCAGCTGCCACTCGGTGTCGGTGGTGTCGGACGGGTAGCGGCGTGGACGGGCCGTGGGCAGGTGCTCCGGGGCGGTGGCGGGGGGCGCGGCGACGGCCTGGCCGCAGACCAGGTAGAAACTCACTGAGCCCTTTTCATCGTGGGTAGCGGGCGCCCTCGGCGGCTTGGAGAACGAGGATGGCCTGCACGATCGCGGTGGCGCGGCGGGGGCAGCAGCGGAGCTTGGTGAGAATCCTCCAGCTTTTGAGGGTCGCGACTGCGCGTTCGCCGAGGGCCCGGATCTTGGCGTGGTGGCGGTTGACGGTCTTCTGGCGGCGGGACAGGCGGGTGCGTCGGCGTTTGAACGGTGTCCAGACGGTGCCGCCGGCGCCTTGATAGCCCTTGTCCGCGAAGGTCATCACATCCGCGCCGGTCAGGGCCTCGATGAGGCCGTGGGTTCTGGCCGCGGTCACGTCGTGCGTCGATCCGGGCAGCGCCGGCGAGGCCCACTTGAGCCGGCCCGCGGGGTCGGCCAGGACCTGCACGTTGACTCCGTGCCGCTTGTGTTTTCCCGAGTAGTAGGGCCGTTGGTCGGCGACTCGGTCGATCGGGATCAGCGTTCCGTCGAGGATCGCGAACGCCAGCCGCGCCGCCGTGTGCATTGCTTCGGCGATGCCAGGTGCGCAGGTGGCGAGTAGGTCGACGGCTTCTCGTAGGTATCGCCACGCGGTGGTCACCGATACCCCGAACCCGGCGGCCAGGCGGGTGAGGGTGTCGCCGTTGCGCAGGTGGGCCAGGGCCATCAACGCCTGCCGCTGCGCAGGTAGCCGGCGCCACCGGCCGCCGAGCGAGAGCCTGCGGGCCCGGATCAGGTCGGTCAGGCGGGTCAGGCTGCGCGTGGACAGCGGGATGCTGGCAGGATAGGCAAGCAACGAAGCTCCCGTGGCGGACGGTGTGTCTTGGTCGACTGCTGTCCTACCGGGAGCTTCGTCCTATCTGGAGCAGCGACACGCCACCCCCGCCCGGCCTGCCCAGACCAGCCCCGATCACGATGAAAATGGCTCACTGTAGGGCCTTCGGGATGGCATGGCTTCGACAACCACAGCCGTACCCGGAGGCCCTACCACGTGTCGGCGCGACACACCGAGATCGACTCGGATTCCTGCGCCCTCAACCGAGCCCAGCCACGCCGACCTGGTTCTTCAACGGGCACTCAAACCACCTGACCAGTTGTCAGACTGGCTCTCAGAACCGCACCATCACACTCACAGTTGCGTTGGGCATCGGCAAGATCGAGGCATGCTTGAGCAGTGAAGCCGCCGACACGTGCTGGATCCTGCCTGCCTGCGAAGTCGGCGTTCGCCGGATTCCGGTTCCCGCCGGAGGTGATCGTGGTCGCGGTCCGCTGGTACCTGCGGTTCAACCTGTCCTATCGCGATATCGAGGAACTGCTGGTCGAACGCGGGGTCGAGGTCGATCACGTCACCGTCTACCGGTGGGTGCAGCGGTTCACGCCGCTGCTGGCCGACGCCGCCCGCTTCCGCCGGCACCCGCCGGGTGACCGGTGGTACGTCGATGAGACGTACGTGAAGGTCACCGGCGTGTGGCGGTACGTGTACAGGGCTGTTGACCAGTACGGCCAGGTCATCGATGTGCTCGTCTCGGCCCGTCGGGACGCCGCCGCGGCACGCCGGTTCTTCCGCCGGGTGCTTTCGACGTTGAAGGTGACACCGGTCGAGGTGGTCACCGACGCCGCCCCCGTCTACGCCGGTGTGCTCGACGAACTGGTCCCGTCCGCGTGGCATCACGTCGAGCGGTACGCGAACAATCCGATCGAAGCCGACCACAGCCAGCTCAAACACCGACTCAAACCGATGCGCGGCCTCCGCAACGACCGCACCGCACAGACGATCCTAACCGGACACGCCTTCGTCCAGAACCTCCGCCGCGGACACTACGAACTCGCCACCGATGCTCCGCCCGCAACGCGGGTGGCCGCCGCGTTCGCCGAACTCGCCCGAGCAATCTGACCAGTGCCCGCTGACGCGGCTCGGCGTGTCCACCGAACCGACAAAGCAACAGCGCCGCGTCGGCCGGTAGCGGGGTGAACCGCTGCCCTCACCGGTAAACCGTGTCGTGATCCACCTCCACGCCGGTTCGACCGGCAGTTCCGCCACATTCCGATACGAAAGGTTGAACCGGAGGTACCAGCCGACCGCGAGGACGATCGCCTTCGGCGGGGAACCGGAAACCAGTGAACGCCGACGGCGGTGGGGACCCGGACCCGACACGAGACAGCGACCCCATCAGCTCAGCTGCTTACTCATCGAGCCCGTAGTCGATCAAGCTGCCGCCGAATGCAACAGCACCCCACTTGGCCCGCCGCACCACCGGCAGGTTCCTCCTGCGCCCCGACGTTGACATAAATGGATAGCTTTGTTTACTGTTTTTTGGCGTCTCCATAGAGAGGATCGCCGATGCGTACGCTCGTCGCCCCGGCCGCCGTGCTGACCGCCCTGCTAACCGTGCTCGCCGGCACCACCGGCACTGCGGCCGCTGCCGGCCCGGCCCCGCTGGCACCGGCCGACCTGACCGGCTCGGTCTCCGCCACCGGCATCTCCCTGTCCTGGCGCCAGCCGGCGGGCGGCCCCGCAGTCGCGTCGTTCCGCGTCTACGAGGGCGGCGCGGTCGTGCGGCGCACGGCGACGACGTCGGCCCCGATGCAGTACCTCGGCATCAACACCACCCACACCTACACGGTGACCGCAGTCTCCTCCAACGGCGTGGAATCGCCCCCATCAGCGCCGTTCACGGGCACCACGTGGACGCCCGGCATGGCGCCCCAATGCAACGAGCCCGCGCCGCTCACCGTCTTCGACGTGACGTCCTCCGCCCTATCGGTGCGCTGGTCGGTAGGCCGGGCGTCGCCGCAGCTCGCCCTCACGGTCAACGACCGCGACTACGGCATCGTGCCCGGCACGAGCCTGCGCGTCGGCGGCCTCACCCCCGACACCCCGTACACGATTGCCCTACGCCGCGCCAACTGCAACCCGCACAACGCGACGGTCGGCTACGCCACCACCCGCACGCTGCCCGGCGCGACGAATGCGGCGGCCGCGCCCCGCAACCTCGCCGCCACCGCCCAGACCGACCGATCGGTCAGCCTGACCTGGTCGGCCCCGTCCGACGGCTCGTACATCCACCAGTACGCGGTCTACGACGGCGCCCACCGGGTCGCCACGACGTGGATCCCGTCGGCGACGATCACTGGCCTGTTCCACAACACCGCGCACCGTTTCACCGTGGCGGCGCTGGACGTGGCCGGCAACGAGTCGGAACACAGCCCCATCCTGTCCCTCTCGACCGCTCCCTGCCCGGTTCGCCCGCCGTCCCCGTCCCGGGTGACCGCCACCGCTGTCACCGCGTCGACCCTGCGCCTGGACTGGACCCTCGAGTCGACCGCCGGCTCCTACATTGTGCTGGACGGTGACAGCGTCGTCGCCACCGTCACCGACCCGGCCACAGTGCTCACGGGCCTGGCGCCGGCCTCGTCACACAGCCTGCGCGTGGTCGGGTCGTTGCCCGGCTGCCCCGACACGCCCGCCTCGGCGCCGCTGACCGTGACCACGCTCCCGGGCCCCAGCGGCCGCCCGGCGGCCCCGCTCGGCTTCCACGCGGCCCAGCCGACGGTTGTCAACACCTACGAGGCCGACGTCCCGCTGTCCTGGACCCCGTTGCCCGGCCTGACCTACCGCCTGTACGACGGCGCCACGGTGGTCGGCACGTACCCAGGCAACGCCGTGACCCTGCGTACCCGCGGCGCCGAACGCCACCAGTACCGCCTGACCGCGGTCAACGCGAACGGCGACGAGTCCCCGCCGACTGCCCCGGTCGACGTGATCACCCCATTCCTGGTCGCCCCGTGATGTCGCGGTGCGGGCGGTCCTGACCGGCCGACACGATCGCTGCGCGGCCCGGCACAGCGCGTCGTGTACGGCGGTGAAGATCGCGCGTTGCAGCCGTTCCTCCACCAGCGCGGACGGTGACCTGCGGCGGCGTCACGGCGAGAAGGACGCTGAAGCCCCCGTGTTTCGTCATAGCGGCTCGTGGGGATCTGATTCGCTGCGTTGGCTGGCGGAGCAGGAGGTGTACCTCGTCGTCGCGCGGTCCGCAGGGCACAGAGGCGGGGGCCTTTCGGTCCACGCCGGATTGCCTTGGTCGCCTGGTCCGGCGGCCGTGCCGCTGAGACGCTCTGAGGGTGGGAGCGGAACCACGCGAGTGCGAACCGGAGCGGCCGGAACTGCGGCACCGGGTGGACTGGCGGCAGTGGGCTCCGCTGGCCCTGCTCACCTTGGCCGTGCTGGTCATCATCAGCGGCACTACGCGCAGCCTATTTACACGCATCAGTGCGATTAATCTGCTAAATGCGGCGATTGTTGCGTCATGAAACGACCCGTGAGGCTAATGGCCATGGCTTTTACCTCTATCCTGACTGTCGCCGCCTGTGCTCCCTCACCGACTCCCGCAGCCGCTTTCGTGTCAATCGAAGGGGAAGCTCCTGGATTCGATGGGAGGATTGACAGCGCAACCTTGGCTGTTACGGACGGTTGCGTGACGGCGATTATTCCAGAGGAGTCCGAAATTGCCGACAAGATCCTACGACTCGCCTTTCCCAAGGGAACGACAATGGGTGGGGATGTAATTTCTATTCCCGATGGTCAAGCGGCGAAGGTCGGAGACAGTGTTGGAATCTCGGGGGGACTAATTCAGGATGACCTGTTCACCAATCTCGATGTGCGAGTTCCAGCGGCTTGCGAAAGTGACCTCCCAACATGGGCGGTAAGGCGATTCTGATACTCCAGCCACCCTTCCGGCAGATGGAGTATTCGCTGGTAGTGGCTCTTCTGGCACGGAGTTGATGTCGGCGACGCCATGTTGACCATCGATCGATGTAATCGACTGGTTCAGGTTCGGTGATCAGGTAGGCCCCGACAAGATCGTGACGGCGTCCGACTTGAGTTGACTGGTCAGAAGCGCCGTTGTTGATGGCAGCAAGGCGGGCATGACTGGTTCGGAAGATCATCAGGGTTCGTACGCTGTGTTGATCGCCGAAGTGAGTCATGCCCGGTTTGCCATCATCGCTGATCCCGTCGGTGTCCCACACACCGGCACTGACCGTGCCCGAAGCCGCTGGCGGACTGCTTTTACGCAGACTCCACCGGGTGAACGGCTGGCTGAGCGTCCGGGGTCGGGTACGGGCCGTTGCGATGATGAACGCTTCGTCGTCCTCACTGATCCGGCGTAGACGCGAGGGTCCAGGCAGGCCAGGCCGATCTGTTGTACCGGTGGATGACCTCACGGATCGCGTCCTCGTCGCCCTGGACCAGGCGGGCGAGCCGGGACGGTGTTTCCACTGGCCGAGGCATGATGGCCATCGTCCGTTGCGGCCGGATCGGTGATCCTGCCCGTGTTGCTGCTGTTGCGATCCTCGCCCGCCGTTTGTGGTCGGCCACCACCGCGCACACCGCAGCGATTACGACGACCGTGATCCGGTACCGGACGCCTGGCCGGGCCCGCGGATCAGGAAGATCAGCCAGCGCTGCCCCCGCCGACTATCTGGCCCACAACCGCGGTCCGCGCCGGTGGTGGTCGGCCGGGAACGGCTGCGGGAGTTCCTGCACCAGCACGACATCACCTTCCAGCGGACCAAGACCTGGAAGGAGACCAATGACCCGGACGCCAAGGCAAAGCTCGCCCGGATCGAAGCGGTGACCACCGCGTTCCCGGACCGGGTCTTCGCCTTCGACGAGTTTGGTCCGTTGAGCATCAGGCCGCGTCGGCAACGACACCATGTGGGGCGTGGTGCGGCGCCGCAAGTCCACAGCGAACACCCTGGCCGCGCTCAAGTCGATCCGCAAGGTGCGGCCCCGACCTACGTGATCCTGGACAACCCGTCCGCGCACAAGGGCAGGACGATCCGGGCCTAGGCCGCACGCAACAAGGTCGTGCGCGGAGCGCACCGGAGCGCAGGCGACGCGAACTGTGCTTCACCCCGACGTGTTCCTCCTGGGCCAACCCGATCGAGGCGCACTTCGGACCGCCCGGTCGTTAGCACGCCGCTTCCCACCGCCCTGCGGCCGGAGCGCAGGGCGGTAGGATCAACGGCTTGGCTTCCTGCCAAAAGTCGTCCAGAGCCCAGGTCTGGGATAAGCCCTTAGTGGTCCTCTTCGTTAATTCGTCGGGGGTTGTGTCCAGGCGGTGGGGTCGTTGAGGTAGAGGCCGCAGGCGCAGTCGAGGGCTTGTTCGGGGCTGCCGGCGGGCAGGCCGTTGGGCAGGATCGAGTCCTGGTAGCCGTCGCGGCTGGCGAGGTAGATCGCGAAGCCCCAGATGCTGGCCGAGCCGCCGTAACGTAGCCGGCATAGCGGCAGGGTGGTGCCGTCGGCGAGTTGGCCGTCGATGTAAGCGAACACGCCGCGCCACCGCACGGATACAGCTGTCAGGGCGGGCCAACGGGTTCGTGCGTGCTGCGTGAGGCGTTGACGCAGGCTGATCTTGGTCGACTCGGGCGGAGGCTTGGCCACGAGGGTCATCCTGCCTGACCGTTTCCGTGGTGTGTCGGTACTGGTCGGGCGCCCGTGTGGGTGGCAGAACTTGTCGATGCCCTTGCCGAGTCCCTGTCCGATCGTCCTGACTGGTGACGAGCGGGCCGCGCTGCACGCGCTGGCCCGCCGACCCACGGCGGCGTACCGCCTCGTGGTGCGGGCCCGGATCGTGTTGGCCGCGGCCGATGGCGGCAGCAACGCGGCGATCGCCGCTGGGCTGCGGCTGCATGTGGACACGGTCCGTAAATGGCGGGGGCGGTTCTTCACCCACCGGCTGCAGGGGTTGACTGACGCGGCCCGCACCGGACGGCCGCGCCGGTTCACCGACGTGCAGGCTGCCCAGGTCAAGGCGCTGGCGTGCGAGATACCGGCCGAGCGTGGAGTGCCGCTGTCGCGGTGGAGCGCGGCCGATCTGGCCGACGAAGCGGTGGCCGCCGGGGTCGTGGACGACATCTCGCCGGCGACGGTCGCCCGCTGGCTGGCCGCCGACGCGATCAGGCCCTGGCGGCACCGGTCATGGATCTTCCCCCGGGACCCCGACTTCGCCGCCAGGGCCGCAACGGTGCTGGACCTGTACGCCCGGACCTGGCAGGGGCGCCCTCTGGGCGAAGCGGATTTCGTGATCAGCGCGGACGAGAAGACCTCGATCCAGGCCCGTTGCCGCTGCCATCCGAGCCTGCCACCTGGCCGGACACGGCTGATGCGTGTGGAACACGAGTATCAACGCGGCGGTGCGCTGGCCTATCTGGCCGCCCTGGACGTCCACCACGGCACGGTGTCCGGCCGCTGCGAGCCCGCGACCGGGATCGCCCCGTTCGCCCGCCTGGTCGACCAGGTCATGACACGCGGACCCTACGCCTCGGCCGACCGGGTGTTCTGGATCGTCGACAACGGCTCCTCCCACCGAGGACAGGCGTCCACCGACCGCATCACGCGGCAATGGCCCACCGCACGGCTGGTCCACCTGCCCGTCCACGCCTCCTGGCTGAACCAGATCGAGATCTACTTCTCCATCGTGCAACGCAAGGTCGTCACCCCGAACGACTTCCACGACCTGACCGACGTCGAGAACCGGCTCATGGCGTTCCAGAACCACTACAACCTCGGCGCGCGACCGTTCAACTGGCGGTACACCAAGAAGGATCTCGATTCCACCTTCGAACGCCTGGCCACCTACCAACCCCGCACCGCCGCTGCGTAACCCCCGACGAATTAACGATCAGGACCACTTAGGACAGGAATGAGGGCGACAGCGGCCGCAGTGTGGCTGCACCACGGCTGCGAATTGTCCGTCTCCCCAGTGGGATCCCGCTGGGGAGACGGACAACCTGTTCCCGAAGCTAGATCCCGACGCATCGGCCGAGCTGCTGCCTGGCGATACAGCCAGAGATGCTGTCCGCCCGCGATGGTAACTGAGTGTATTTGTGCGTGGCGGGAGATCGTGTGCGCGCGGTTCATCAGGTTGCCGGTCCAGAACGCGCTGCCCGACCCGCCCAGGACCCACGCCATCGAGACGAAGCCGGAGCAGTCGGTGCGGTAGTCGCCGTACTGGTTGCGGTAGCAGCGGGGCTGGCTGTACGGGATCGAGCGGCCCGCTGAGCTAACGGCGTTCTGTCGGTACGATACGGCCGTTGGTGTCGATTCCGTATGTAGTGGAACCGGTTGATGCGATCGTTCGGAATGGTTTTCCGCGGTTGTCGACGGGTACGGTCCCCTCCCTGTCGTTTATGGAGTAGTGAAGTGTCGCGGTCCAGGTGCAGTCGAACCTCGAGGTTTTGGCTTGGATGTGAATGATCTCCGGCTCGTTGTGCGACACTCGTAGGGTTTCCCATGGTCTTGTGCCGGTGAGGTCTCCTGTTATGACGATGAACGGCGTCGTGTCGTCCAGGTTGACTTCTGCCCTTCGATGGAGTACCTCTGCCTTAAACGTGAACCGTTGTTTTGAAATGTACGTCCTCAGTGGTTGAGTTGGTTTCTGACTTATGATGTTGATCTCTATTCGGTTGATCAGGATAGAGGCCTCGTCTATTCCCTGCAGGGACAGCTTGATATATGTGGTGTCCGCGTCGCCTCCTCCATTCGCGTAGGCCCAGGTGGCCAGGACGAGCGGGTTCTGATGGTCGGCTGGTGGCGGCGATAGTTCGCCGACGGGCTTGTCGAATATGTATCCCATGTGGCCGCCCTGAGCCCGGACATCCTCTACCAGGTTGATGCCTGCCTTCACCGATAACGGGTGCTGCGCCCGAGGCGCCGCCTTTTCTCGAGTTGTGCCCGTCGGCGAGCTGGCCGGTTCGGCGGTGAGGGCTTCGTCGGGTATAGGGCGGCTGGCTGGTGATCGGGGCGCGTTGTCGCCGGTGAGGTGGATGGTGGCCGCTGCCCCGACGGTGAGGACTGCCAGAGCGCTGAGGTACGTCAGCCGGCGACCATGCCAGCCGTTTCCGCGCCAGGTCAGGCCGTGCCGGGTACGGATGGCGGCAAGTCGTTCCGAGAGGGTTGGAGACGTTGCCGGTCGCCGCGGGACGTCTCGTGCTGGGGGCGGGTTGTCGCCTTCAGCGACGTCCGCGGCATCAGCGGTTACGGCAGGGCTGGCCTGTGCAAGGCGGGAGGGCTCGATCCCGGCCTCGCCGTTGCGAAGAGAGCCGCTGGATACGCTGGCCGACTCGGATGTCGTTGCCCGCACGGTCGGCGCTCCGCTGCCCTGGGCCGGGGATGCGGGGCCGAGTGTGTCCGGATCGTTGCGCAGGATCGCGGTGTGCAGGTGATGAAGCTGTGGGCCGGGGTCGCATCCCAGGTCGGCGGCGAGTCTGGCGCGGAGCTGTTCGTAGACGTGTAGGGAATCGGCCTGCCGGCCCCCGCGATAGAGGGCCAGCATGAGCTGTCCGACAAGCCGTTCCCGCAGCGGATGGGCAGTGACCAGTTCGGCGAGTTCCCCGACGAGGTCGCCGTGGTTGCCGAGGGCCAACTCGAGGTCCAGGCACTGCTCGATTGCCGCCATCCGTTGCTCGTCGAGACTGATCGCGACGGCTCGCACCACCCGGGTGGGGCAGCTGTCCGCCGCAGGGCCACGCCACAGCGCCAGCCCTGCCCGGAACTCGCGGACCGCGTCGACAGCGTGGCCGGTGGACTGGAACGCCTTCGCCAGCGTGACGTGCCGGGCGAACACGCGCGCGTCGATCTGGCCGTCGTCGATGACGATCCGGTATCCGGCTGTGTCGAAGACGATTTGTTCCACCCCGCCGGACTGCGCCAGTTGGCGGCGAAGAGCGGAGATCAGGTTCTTCAGCTGCCGGTCCACGGTCGTCGGGGGCTCGTCGTCCCAGACCGCCTCGACCAGGCGCTCGCGGGTGACCACCTGATTGGCGGCTAGCAACAACGTGGCGAGGAGCCGCACCAGCCGCGGCTCGAGCTGCAGCGGCTGCCCGTCCGCACCGAGAACCTGTAGCGGACCCAGGATCCTGAACCTCACCAAACCCCCTTTGGCCAGCGCAGATACCGCTCTGATGACCGAATCGGTGCCATTCCGATGACCGCGCCGACAGATCGTCTCATGCAGCACGGACAAACGCGGTACCTCGCAATGCCTGTGCCGCAGTTCCCCGGTCTCGCCAATGGTCTGCCCGGGAGCGCACGTGGTCGACGCCGAGTGAACGCCTTTCACGGCTGATCGGCGCGAACACGACATTTGTCCAGCGACATGGAAGAGAGGTCAACTCGATGTTGGTCAGAGCGCTTCGATGGCTTGGCGCAGTTACCCTGCTTGGCCTGGCCGGTAGCGTTGCCGTGCCGACGCCGGCGCAGGCGGCGCCTCCGCTGTTCCAGCTTCCGTTCGAGTGTGGCCAGCAGTGGAAAGGTACGACCGGTAGCGGCGCCCACAGCACGCCATGGGAAATCGACTTCAACTGGGGATCCGGGACCGCCGATCTCGGTAAGCCGGTGCTTGCCGCTGCCGCTGGAACGATCTCGATCGCGAGGTACGAAACCACCAACGGCTACGGCAACCGGGTGGTGATCCGGCACCAGAACACCGGCTACACCACCCAGTACGCGCACCTGGAGAAGTTCGCCCCCGGGCTGAAGGTGAACGACACCGTCCGGCAAGGACAGCTGATCGGCTACGTCGGCGCCAGCAGCGCCAAGTACAGCCTCAGCCCACACCTGCACTACGAGGTCCGTAACGCCAACGTACTCCAACCCGCCTACTTCAACGGCATCCGATTCGGCTACCCCACCCAGACCGTCACCTCACGCAACTGCGGTAACAACCCCAAAGCAGGCGCGTTGCGGGATGTGACTGGGGATGGGAAGTCGGATCTGCTCGCGGTCGATTCCAGCGGCAATCGCATGTACCGGTACGCGGGGTCCGGGACCGG
>NZ_JBFBCH010000037.1:16326-42451 GCF_040683055.1 Polymorphospora sp. NPDC051019
CCGCTACAACGGCAACGCCAACGGCACCCTCGGCCGCGGCGTGGTCGTCGGCTCGGGCTGGAACACCATGCGCCTCATCAACAACTAACCAACCAGCCCCATCCGCTCGACAAACCCCGACAAGCTTCCAAACCCATACCCGCACAGAGAAAGGGACCGGGCAATGATCAGCACCAAGTTCGCGAAACGAGCCAAGGCGCTACTTCTCACACGAGCTACCGCGGTCGCCGCCCTCGCGACGGCACTGGCAATCCCCGCCATCATCCTGCCCACCTCGCCAGCCAGCGCGGCGACCCGTGCGGGCATTGTCTCCATCGCCCGAGCCGAGATCGGCACCTCCGAACCCAGCGGCTGCGACAAGTACGGCATCGACTGCAGCACCACCGCCTGGTGCGCCGCATTCACCCAGTGGGTCTGGCGACGCGCCGGAGTGAGCCCGGTTCCGACCACCCTCGTCGCCCGCAACGTCGGGAAGTGGGGCGTCGACAACGGCCTGTTCAAGCCCCGGTCCGACAACGGCGGCAACCCGCAGCCAGGCGACATCGTCGTCTACGGCGCGCCCGCCAACCAAGTCGGTGGCCACGTCGGGATCGTCGAGACCGTCTACAGCAACGGCAACATCACGACCATCGAGGGCAACTTCAACAACTCGGTCACCCGCCGCTCAAACCTGAACCCGGCCACCGCGACCGGAAACGGCAAGCACATCTCCGGCTACGTCCGACCGCCCAAGACCAGCGACGCGTTGCGGGATGTGACTGGGGATGGGAAGTCGGATCTGCTCGCGGTCGATTCCAGCGGCAATCGCATGTACCGGTACGCGGGGTCCGGGACCGGGGGCTTCGGGACCGCCGCGCAGCTCGGCCCAGGCTGGGGTGCGACCCGGCTGATCACGATGGCCGACTTCACCGGTGACGGTATCGCCGACATGCTCGCGATCCGTACCGACGGAAGCCTCTACCGCTACACCGGAACCGGGAACGGCAGCTTCGCCTCCGCGGTACGCATCTGGGAAGGCGGCTGGGGAGTGTTCCGCCTGGTCACCTCCGCCGACTTCACCGGTGACGGGCGCGCCGACCTGCTCGCGGTGCACAGCGACGGCAGTCTCTACCGCTACAACGGCAACGCCAACGGCACCGTCAGTCGCGTCGGTGTCGTCGGCTCGGGCTGGAACGCCATGCGCCTGATCACCGCCGCCGACGTCAACGGCGACGGCCGGGCCGACATCCTCGCCGTGCACAACAACGGCAGCCTCTACTACTACAAGGGCAACGGCAACGGCACCGTCCAGGCCGGAACCGTCATCGGCAACGGATGGGCCTCCTTCCGCGCCGTCACCGCCGCCGACTACACCAGCGACGGCCGCGCCGATCTCCTCGCGGTGCACAGCGACGGCAGCCTCTACCGCTACAACGGCAACGCCAACGGCACCCTCGGCCGCGGCGTGGTCGTCGGCTCGGGCTGGAACACCATGCGCCTCATCAACAACTAACCAACCAGAACCTGTACCGGGCCGGTGCTTGTAGGCAAGCACCGGCCCGGTCTCACGTCTCATCCTGTCCACCCGAGTGATCGACCACCGCTCGGACGGGGTCTCCGTCGGCGTTGCGGGCGGCGCGGCCCGACGCACGCCCGCGTAGGAGGAGAACCGGGAGCGCAAGCGGCCCGAGCGGCACCGCTCCTGCCCGACGGCAGTTGGAGGCGCCCCGCCCGGTCCGTGACATCGCGGTGTCGGCGCCACCCGGTGATCGGGTGGCGCCGACACCTTCGGTGCAGCATGCCGCCATCACGGCAGACGTAACGGCGGATTGCGACTACAAGGTTCGAGTCATGGCCGCGAATACACGCCAATGGAGGTATAGGACGAGCCATTGTAGAGCCATGCCTGAACGTGGGTGATTCCGCCGACCGGGCCGCTCTGCGTGAAGTTGAAGGACCTGCATTCTCCGGTCGCGGTGCGGGTTTGATCAGGGTAGCCATCATCGCCGAGATAATTGGAGCCTTGATGGAAGGCGAACCGGACCTGGGTGGAACCCGACCCAGCGTAATCGCAGACCTCGCCCTGAATCCCAAGTGAGCGGTTGTACCAGATGAAGGTGCCGGCACTGTACCCGTAGGCGACGCTGCCCGAGAAGTTGCTGGTCGGGTTGGCGTGTGCGGTCGATGGCGAAAGCCCGAGGGTCGCGGCGACCGCGATGGCAGCAAGCGTACTTGACGCCATGAATCTCTTCACGATACCCCTATCTGTTGGCAATCTCGTGCCGACTAACGTATCGCCTGCCATCTATACTGAGCAAGTTTTGCCTGGTAGTCAATCGTAAGGGATCACGAACCGTTTCAAGTCCGGCCTGATGATTACCCCGAGACGACCGGAAGTGTCTGCGAGGTCGATCATGTGGAGGGGGAGCCACGTCGGCGCGGCCGATTCTGGCAAGATCCGTACGAGCCCTAAGATCGATCGGTCACCAGGCAACTTGAACTGAATCATATGGTCGCAGTTGCCGCCAGATGTGGATCAGATAGCGTTCGATTCCAATGATCCCGCGCCAGGCGGCATCCAACTCCGCGATTGTCGCGGGCATGGTTTGGAGTCGCACACGGGCAATGGCCTCCCACGCCGCCTCCGGCCATCATCGGCGAGGCGTACGAAGTACGTGCCCGCACCCGCTCCGGCACCCAGGTCCCGAAACGCTCCACCGGTTGGAGCGTCTTGTCCGACAACCTGATGCCCCTGACCATCACCTGTCGTACGTGGACGGGACGGCCTCACATGCCGTCGTAGCCCAGCCGACGCCAAAGATGATCGGAACAGCCGTTGCCGCAGTCGTGGGCAGCGCCTTCTGCCGCCGCCGGTTCATGCGGAGGCTATGTCATCGATGGATTCGGGCGTACGCCATTCGCCTGGCCGCACGCCGGTGGCTGCGGCGACAGCACCGATGTCGTGGTGACCGTCGCCGAACTCGAACCTTCCGCGACGCCGTTCACCAGAAGTTGCTCGAGCTGTCGACCGGGTAACTCAACCGGCGGTCACGTTGACGCTGTCGAAGAAGTCGCAGGTCAAGGCCGGTTTGTAAGGTCGTGTCAGGTCCTGTTAGGTCGTGTTAGGTCCGTCCCCCTGCCCAACCGGCCCGATCCGTCCTAGCGTCGATCTCGACCGATTGGTCCGGTCGAACCTCTCATTCTTCTGGCACACGCTGGCGTTCCTGAGCCGGCCCAAACACCACGGCCGGCCGGGTGATCGTCCATGCCCTCGTGCCGGTCGGAAGTGGTTCACCGGGCCAGCCGCAGTTGCGGACGTTGCGAGGGAGTTGGCGATGCGGGTGGCGCGGGGCGTGTGGGAAGCCGCATGGATCTTGCTGTTTCTGGCCGGGGTACCAGTGGTCCTGGTTCGCCTGGCCGGCCTACCCAGTCCCCGGGATGTACCCGACCGGCAGGCGCTGGTTGCCTGGATCGCCGAGCCGCTCACGCCCGGTTTCGTCGGCGGCTGCCTGGCCGCCGTCGCGTGGCTGCTCTGGGCACTGGTGGTGGCGGTGGCCGTCACCCGCGTCACGACCAGGTTGTCGTCGCGGCGCCGCTGGCTGGCCCGGATGCGCCTGCCCGCACCAGTGCAGGGCCTGGCGGCCGCGCTGCTCGGCGCGGCCGCAGTCAGCTCCGCCAGCCCCGCCCTCGCCCACCCCACTACGCCGGTCGCCGTCACCGACACCCACCCAGACCAGGCCCGCGAGACCCGACCAACCGCCATCGCCGGCGGCTCCACCACGACCAGAACCGAACAGGCCGGTACGACGGCCGAGTCCGGGCAGGTGACCGTACGGCGCGGCGACACCCTGTGGAAGATCGCCGATACCCGCCTGGACGACCCGACCCGCTGGCGCGAGATCTACCGGCTCAACGCAGACCAGTACCCGCTACGGGGCGGACACCACCTACGGCCCGGCTGGGTCCTGACCCTGCCCACCGCACCAGAAGCCCCGACCGCCCCGCCCAGCCAGCAGCCGCCACCGCCCCCGATCGACCAGTCCCCGCCCACCACGGCAGACGGCGACCCCGATGCGCCGGACGCACCGCAGACCAGCGGGCCCACCACCCACGCCCCGTCCCCCGACGGAGAAGATCTGGCCGGCGGCCAGGGCGAGGAATGCCTGCCCGGGGTGTCGCTGCCTAGCGGCTGGATCGGCATCGGCGTCGCCACCGCGATCATGGCCGCGGCCACCCTGGTCGTGGCCCGCCGCCGACGCCACGACGGGAAGCCGCCACCGCCGCCCGGCACACCCCTCGACGAAGCCGACCTCGCAGGACTGCCTCCCGTCGTGACCGACATCCAACGCGCCCTGCTCGACCAGACCAGCACACCCGACACCCAGCCCGACGACGCCGCAACGACCGACGACCTCGACGATCCCGAACAGGACAGTCGGCCAGCCGGTGCCATCCGCGCCAGCGCCGCACCCGGCCCTGCGCACCTCGACTGGCGGGCGCGCTCGTGGCCGGCTCATGGGCTTGCGGTCACGGGCTCCGGCGCCCTCGCGGCGGCACGCGGCATCCTGGCCGACGCCCTGACCAACGAGCAGCAGGACGAACCCGACGTCCATGGCCACGTCGTCGTTGACGGCCGCACCCTGGCCGTCCTGACCGGCGGCACCGTCCACACCGGCACCGTCCCCGGCTTGACCGTCGCCGGCGGCCTGCCGGACGCCCTCGCCCGAGGTGCGCCGCCTCGATCGGCGCATCACCGAGGCAACGGCGACCCTGACCGCCGCCGTCGCCGCCTCAGGCACCACCCTGACCGATCCGCACGGCATCGGAGACGTCCTCGCCGCGAAGATCCTGGCCCACTCCGGCGCTGTCAGCAGGTTCCGGTCGCAGTCCGCGTTCGCCTCGTACTGCGGTGTCGCGCCGATAGAGGTGTCATCCGGTGACATCCAACGGCATCGCCTGTCGCGTGCCGGCGACCGGCAGCTGAACTACGCGCTGCATGTCATGGCCATGGCCCAGATCAAACGAGCGACGCAGGGCCGGGACTACTACCAGCGCAAACGAGCGGCGGGCAAGATCCACAAAGAGGCCATGCGCTGCCTGAAACGCCGCCTCGCGGACGTCGTCTACCGGACCATGATCAAAGACACGGAGACCTCTCTGACGCCAACGCCTTGACACAGAGAGGTGCCGTTCGCGAGACAGTCCCCCCCCGTGCCTGTCGGGCGGCTGGTGCTGTGGGGGCCTCTACCGTCCCGGGTTCCACAGATAATCCGGGTCCTGCGACACGTCTGCGGGTCCTGTCGCTGGTCAGGGCGTTGCGGTCTAGCGGAAGAGCCGGGAATCCCTAGTGACACGGATCGCGCGATCAGCGGTAGTGACGTGGGGCTTCCTCTTGATGTCCTAGTGGCTTGATCGCTAAGCGCCTGGCCAGAAGTTCTGTCCGTAACCGTCGGGTAGCCAGGGTGATGTCCATGGCGCTGCGGTGGTGAGGTTCTGCTGGTTGCTGCGGTTGCGGAAGAAGGCGTGGGCTTGGCGTACGCGGTCGGGCATGGTGGCTGGGGCGGTGTTGGCGATGTGGTGTTTGAGGGCGGCCCATATCCGTTCGACGGGGTTGTCCTGTGGGCTGTAGCGGGCGCCTTCGATCAGGAGTAGCCGGGGATGCTCGGCCAGCCATTTCCTGGTGGTCTTGCTGTGGTGGGTGGTGCCGTTGTCGCAGATGACCGCTACTACGGGGGCGTCGGGGTAAGCGGCCAGGAGCTTGTCGAGGAAGTAGCAGAAGACCTCGGAGACGTTCTTGATCGAGATGTGGTGGTGGAAGGCGCCGGTGGTCAGGTTGAGTGCGCCGTGGATGGTGCGGCGTAGGTTGGAGCCGGGGGTCGGGATCCGGTGTCGGATGCCGGTGGGCATCCAGCAGGCGCGGACGCGGGCGAGCAGGTCCAGGTGGGTTTCGTCTTCGGCCAGGACGACGGAGCCGGCGGGTAGGGCGGCGATCTGTTGACGGATGTTCGTGCAGGTGGCGTCGTGGTCGGGGTCGCTCTTGGCGATCAGTCGGGGCCGGCACCAGCGGGCCTGCTCGCGGATGCGCCGGTACAGGGTGCGTGGGCTGAGGCCGGGACGGCCCAGGGCGCGCCAGATCCGTGTGGTGGTCCATGCCTTCGGCGTGGTCAGCAGGGTCCGTATGCGGTCGCCCAGGCGGGGTGAGCCGAGCCGCATCACTCGGACGAGGCGAGTGCCGCCGAAAGCTCATGGCGAGAGGTGATGTTCAGCTTGCGGTAGGCACTGGTGAGGTGAATCTCGACGGTACGACGTGTGACGAAGAGTTGCTGGGCGATGTCGCGGTTCGTGGCACCTCGCGCGGCCAACCTGGCGACACGGAGTTCCTGGGCGGTCAACGCCTCAGGCCCTGACAACGTGACACGGCGCGGGCGGGCACCGGCGGCCAGCAGTTCGTCGGTCGCCTGGCTGGTTAGCAACTGCGCCCCGCAACGGCTGGCGTGGTGCAGGGCCCGGCGCAGCGGCTCCTGGGCGGCACTGCGCTCA
Source organism: Polymorphospora sp. NPDC051019 (assembly GCF_040683055.1). Classification (NCBI taxonomy): domain Bacteria; kingdom Bacillati; phylum Actinomycetota; class Actinomycetes; order Micromonosporales; family Micromonosporaceae; genus Polymorphospora; species Polymorphospora sp. NPDC051019. The sequence continues at coordinate 22,846 of NZ_JBFBCH010000037.1, forward strand.
CCGCTGCGGCGTAGGGCGGCGCCGTACTCGAACAGGGCGTGTGCGTGGTAAAGCGTTGCGGACGTGCCGTCGAGGACGGTCACGGCCTCCCGGAGCAGGGCGACACGTTCACCGCTCTTGGCGACCGCAGCCGCCGTTCGTAGGGCGGTGCCGAGCGAGCGCGGGGATCTGAACCGCCGGGCTAGTTCGAGTTCCTCGGCGGCCAGAGCGCGAGCCTTGGCGGTGTCGCCCACCGCCAGGCACGCCTGCACCGTCTCGAAGCGCCACCCGGCGAAGGCCGGATTGGTGTACCCGGCGGCGGTGAGCGCGTCACCGCAGATGGTCAGGTCGGCGAGCGCATCGGCCGGGCGGTGCTGCTGGAGACGGAGTCGGGCCCTGGCCAGGTGGAAGAAGTGGGAGATCAGCCAGTTCAGCGGCAGATGTGTTTCGAGACCCAGGGTGGTGAGTACGCTCTGGGCGGCGGCGGTCTCGCCACGGGCGACGAGCGCGTCGACGAGGACCGCGGCGGCCAGGGGGCGTTCCTCGGGTCTGTCCTGATAGATCTCCATCGCCGTCTGGCCGTCGGCTTCGGCCTCCATGAGCTTGCCGACGTCAATCGCGGTGTGTGAACGGAGCACCGAGAGATAGCCGAACGTGGCAAGGTCCCCGTCCTGTCGCGCGGCGTCGATTCCTGTACCGAGGAGCTGTAGCGCCTGGTCGCTGTCCCCACAGATGGCCAGCGCCGCGCCCGCCAGGTTGACCAGCATGCCGAAGCCTCTGGTTGGTAAGGGACCGGTCGCGGCGACGGTGGCCAGGCGGATGGTCTCGTCCGCCGGGCGGTCGCCGGTGGCGGCCGCGAGGAATGCGAGAGTCGCGTACACCATCCGGCCTGCGTCCGTGGTGCCGCAGAGATCGGGTACCGCCTGTTCGAGCTGATGAATCCAGATGTGAGGTGGATCCATGGCGGTGAGACCGCCGAACGCGGCTGCGGCAAGGACGCGGGTGGCGATCTCCGGGCTGCCGCCCGCGACGCTCTGTGCGTAGCGTAGTAGGTGGCCGCCCTGGTGATGCTGCCCGGCAATCACCAGTTGCGTCCCGAGGTCCACCGCGGTCCCGGCGGGGATGTTCGCGGCGTCGGGGGTGTTCAGGAGCGACTGCAGGCGGATCGCGGCGTCGTCGAGCCGGTTCACTCGCACCAGCGCCCGAATCAGGTCCACGCTGATCGAGGTGCGAGCGGATGGTGCGGGTGGCTCGATCAGCGCCCGTTCCAGGAACCGGACCGCGCTCTCGATCGCGCCACGGCCGGACGCGGCGTGCGCCGCGCTATGCAGAGCGTCGGCGACCCATGGATCGCGGGTCGGTTCACAGGCGAGGAGGTGGGGTGCGATGTGTTCGGGTGCCACCTGCTCGGCTGCCAGCAGCAGGGCTGCCGCCTTGTGAAGGTGGGCACGAAGAGGCGCGCTGATGTCGGTGTAGACGGCGGTACGAAGCAGGGGGTGCACGAAGTCGAGAGGTAGCCCTGGGGCAAGAACGGCTTCGTGTACAAGAAGGTCGACGGTTTGCGCGGTCTGGTTCGCGCCTGCGTCCGGCCGCGTCGTTCCGGCGGCGATGTTGGAGAGCGTCGCGGCCCGGTGCAGCGTGGCGGAGCCGCCGAGCACGGCCACTGCCCGGGCCAGGTGCAGGGCCTGAAGTCCCACCGACGTGATACGCGCCAGTACGGACCTGGTGATGAAGTCGGAATGCAGTGCTTCCAGGTGGTGCACTTCGCTCGCTCGCGCGGCGACGCCTCTGACGCGTAACGCGTTGATCGCCTCGGTGAGCAGGAACGGGTTGCCCCCGCTGACGGTCGCGCACGCCTCGCAGAAACTCTCTTCCGCGCCCGGCGACATGGTGTCCCGAACCAGCGCCGTGACGGCCTCACGGCTCAGTGGAGCCAGGGGCAGGATCTCCGCGCTGACGCCGCTCAGTACCCGTGCGGCGGGTGAGTGGCCGTGACGCCAGGCGAGGCGGGTGGCGAGCAGCAGCAGGATCGGCAGGTGCGTCACCCGTCGCGCCAAATGGGAGAGGAACCGCAGCGACGCCTCGTCGGCCCAGTGGACATCGTCGACCACCAGCAGCAGTGATCTCTGTTCGGCGAGGTTGGCGCACAGCCAGTGAAGAGCATGGACGACATCGCCGACCGGTGTGTCGGGGGAACCGGGACGGTTGTCGAACACCACCGAGGCGAGCCGAGCGGCGCCGGTGAAGAGGTCCGCTCGATCCGCCGACGCGACAGCGTGCAGGGCGGGTTCGAACAGCTGCCGTACAACTCCGAACGGCATGTCCTGTTCGAGCTCGCCGCAGTGTGCTGCGAGCACCGCGACCTCCTGGCGTTGAGCGTTCCGGCACACACTCGCCAGCAGCGCCGACTTGCCGATGCCGGGCGCACCTTCGACGAGCACGACCGCACCGATCCCCCCGTTGAGTCCGGCAACGAGGTCCCAGATCCGCAGTTGCTCGTGATCGCGTTCCAGCAGAGTCATGAGTCAGACGGACCGACCGCAGCTTTCGCGCTTGCCCGGTTGCCTCGGTCACCCAAATCGCTGGACGAAGGCAATCCTTCGGTGGGTACCGTGATGCCACCTCGGCGCGTCTCCGCAGATCCTTGGGTCATGGCAGAACGTTAGCCGATGGTGGCATCGATCCGAAGTGGATGTGCCGCGTTGATCGATTGGGTCGATCACGGCAACTACCGACTCTGCCGCCCGTCAAGGTCGAAAGGGAGAAGAATGCGCAGAACCAGAACAGCCGTCGCCCGCGCCATGGTCCTCGTTCTCGGATGTGCGTCGCTATTCGCGGCGCTCACCCCGTCCGCCGCCTCGGCGGCCACCCCCAGGAACGGCATCTGCGAAACCGGCGAGATCTGTTTCTACTGGGGTCACAACCTGACGGGGTCGCTCTCTGACTTCACGGGATCGCTCAAGAGGTACGGCTCGACCCAACCCAGCTGCTACGAGTTTCGGTCGCCGGGCATCGGGCAGGGCGAGTGCCTGAAGAACAACGCCACCTCAGCGTGGAACCGCAGCGGCCGCACCGTCCGCGTCTACTACAACAGTGACCACGCCGGCCCGTACGACGACGTGGCCCCCCGGACGTCGCGGAACCTGGGCAACACCTACCTCAACAACGCCTCGCACGAATTCCGCTGAGCACCGGACACCGCAGGTTCGGCGTCGGAACTCCCTGCGGCGCCGAATACTGCCGGCGATGGCGGAGCATCGAGACGAAAGGCTCGTGCACGCTAGTGTCCGGTGACTGATCTTCTCGTGGATTTTCCGACCCAGATGGGACCTTGCCGTGTTGGCTTTCGGCGATGCGCTGCTCGGCTGGCTGGTCTCGGCGGCCGGCACCGAAATGTTCCGTCGTCTGCGTGGCGACCGCGTCAAAACGGCCATGCGTACGGTCGTGGCGGATGCCGCCGACGCCACGCTGATCGAGATCACCGAACGGGGTGGTCAACTCGGTCAGGACACCGCGCAGGAATTGCGCCGCGCGCTCACGGGCCGTCGCGACGGCATCGGCGTGGCCCAGGTGGGCGATCGTACGGAGCTGGCGACAGCACTACGCCGGTGGCTCGACGTCAACGCCGGACGAGGACTCGCCGAGCAGGGCTGGCCGGCAACGCCGGAGATCGTCGCGGAGTGCCTGGCCGGCCACATCGTCGCAGGAATTCACGGGAACGCACGTGCCGGCGGTGTCCTCGCGCCGCTGTCGGAGTGGTTGTGGCGCAACGAGGCCGTCGAGATCCTGGGGCGTATCGAGTACAAGGTGGATCGTATGCAGCTCCCGGATCGTTCCGGCGGTCATCTGCCCGGGCACACGCCGGACTTCACCGGCCGCAACCGGGCGGTCGAGGAGTTGTCCAGCAGGCTGGAGGCACACGACCCGTCCGGTACCGTCGTCTCGATCAGCTCGGTGACCGGGATGGCCGGCGTGGGCAAGACGACCCTTGCGTTGCACGTCGCGCACCGCTTCGCGGCGAGGTACCCGGACGGCCAGTTCTTCATCGACCTCTACGGTTTCACCCCCGGCCTGCCGCCGGTAACCCCGCTCGTGGCGCTGGAGCAGTTGCTCGACCAGGCCGGCGTACCGAGCCACAGCATCCCGCCTGACCTGGAGCGCCGGCAGGCTCGTTGGCGGGCCCGAATGGCCGGACGGACCGCGCTGGTCGTGCTCGACAACGCGCTGAACGCCGCGCAGGTCGCGCCACTGCTACCGATGTCGGCGGGTAGCCCAGTGATTATCACGAGCCGCAGCCGGTCCGCCGCTTTGCCCGGTACGCGGCCGCTGTGGCTGGACGTCATGACGCCGCAGGAGTCCGCCGCCCTGCTGGTGCGGCTGGTCGGCGCCGGCCGCTGCCCGGATGCGGCGCAGGTGGCGAGGGTGACGGAGCTGCTCGGTCACCTTCCGCTCGCCGTCACGGTCGTCGCCGGCCGAATGAACAACGACCCGACACTCGAACTCACCGACGTGTGGGCCGACTTGGTCGACACGAACCGTCGGCTCGGTGAGAGCAACGCGGAGTACGCGGGCACGCGCGCGAGCTTCGAGGTCTCCGTCGACCGGCTCGACGAAGAGACTCTCCACGCGTTTCGGCTGGCCGGTGTGCACCCCGGCCCCACGATCGGTGTCGAGCAGTTCGCGGCCCTGCTGGACCGTCTCCCGACGCAGGCCGCCCGCGTACTTCGGAACCTCGGTGACCGCAACCTCGTCAGGCCCACGCGCAACTCCGGCAGCCGGCGCTGCTACGAGCAACACGACCTGCTTCGCGACTACGCCCGGGACCAGGCCGGCAGGTCACTTTCTCCGGCGTACCGCTCCGAGGCGATCCACCGCCTCACCGTGTGGTACCTCGACGCGCTCGACACGGCCGTGCGGCACTGGTACGCCGCCGCGCCGGCCGGTGGCGACACGGCGGGCCGGCTGAGGCTCGACGGCCCGGACGACGCCCGTGCCTGGCTCGTCGCCGAGCAGGACAACCTGATCGCACTCACCGCCGTCGCCGAGAACCGGGATGCGGCCACGCTGGGCACCCTCGCCGCCCGACGGCTGTACCTGCTGGACCATCACGTCTCGGCCAACCGCCTCGCGCAGCGCAGCACGGAGACGTTCCAGATGCTCGGTGACCGTGGTGGCGCCGCCCGTGCCCAGCGAATCCTCGCCGACGTCGCCCGGGCCACCGGCGACTTCCCGGCCGCCGAGCGGCTCGCGTCCAGCGCGATACAGGTCAGCCGGGAGGTCGGCGACCAACTCGGCGAGGCGCTCGCCCTGCAGAGCCTGGGCGACGTGCTGCGACTGCGCGGCAGCTTCGAAGATTCACGACAGCAGTTCGAGCGCTCGGTGGAGGTCTGCCGGGAAATCCACGAGCAGCGTGGTGAAGGCCACGCGTTGCGTGGACTCGGCGACGCCTTCGCCGCCGTGGGGCAGTTCACGACGGCGGCACAGCACTACACGCGCGGCGCGGAACTCCTCACCGACTTCGGTGAGCGGCTGGGCGCCAACCACGTCCGGCGCGGCCTCGGCGACGTCGCGGTCGGGCACGGCGATCTCATCACCGCCGCCGAACTGTACCGGTCGGCGTTCCTGACCTACCAGGAACTCGCCGACCGGTACGCCGAGGCGCGTACCCTACGCGACATGGGCGATCTCGTCCTGTTGCTCCACCAGCGCGCCGTTGCCGGGCAGCACCACACCCGCGCACTGACGATCTGTCAGGAGATCGGCGATCGACTCGGTGAGGCCCACGCGCTGCGCGGCCTCGGCGACGTCGCTGCCGGCGAAAAGCAGTGGGACGACGCCGAGCGGCACTACGGCGCGTCGGCCGCGCTCTGTGAGCGACTCGGCGACCTCGTCGGCCTGGCCCGGGCACGCTGGGGACTGGGGCAGGTCGAGGTAGCCCGGCAGCGGCCCGATCGAGCCCGAGAGCTGTGGGGTCGTGCGTTGCGCGGCCTGGAGCAGACCGGTTGCCCCTTGGCCGGACGGATCAGGGAAGGGCTGCGCGACCTGCCGCCGCCTGACCCACGATGACGGTCGGCTACGGATCAGAAGGTTAGGGGTTCGAGTCCCTTCGGGCGCACAGAATCAAAAGGGGTCTGACCTGCAGGAATGTCGGTCAGGCCCCTTGCTTGTTGTGTCCCTTGTGGATGGTTGGGTGCTCGGTGGGTGCTCGTGCGACGAGCATCCACCGCGTCCCGGCCTGTCCAGGGGCGGCGCGTCCTGTCCGGGTTGGTTTTGATCATGGTGTCCCTTGTCGGCCCGCAAGTCCGGATAGTGGGACGGCGTTCTGTGGGCGAGGCGCTGCTCTTTTGGGCCGGGATCGTGGTGCTGGCGGTGCGTCTTCGTCATGATTTCCGGCGTGCGGGCGCCAAGGCGGGCGGTGCGAAGTCCGGCTCCGGTCTCACTCGAGTGGCCGGAGCCGGACGCCTTTGGCGGAGCCGTTCAATGGTGCCCTCGGCCGAAGGGCGCCGACCTTCTGTCAAGGCATCGAACACGGTAACAGTCGCACCCAATCTATCTCGTGGCGGTGGCTGTGGAGGTGAACGGGCGCTGTTGCATTGGCGGACATGGTGAGCTGCGGTAGGGGTGCCGGTCAGATCGCTGGCGCGTCGAACCCGACTACCGCGAACTCGAAACCGGACTCGGCATCGACCACTTCGAAGGCCACAGCCGCACCGGCTGGCACCGCCACGTCACCCTCACCGTCCTGCCCCAGGCCTTTCGCACCCTGCTCCGCCTCGACCCAAAAGCACATGCGCCGGCCTGACCCTGTACGCCGTACTCCGTCAAATACAACAACTTCTGACCGTCATGGCCGGTGCATGCCACACCTGCAACCATCCATACCACGACACAAGCTAACAAAGCACTACCAGGAGACTGCCGTCGGTCGACCTTCTCGGTCGGGTCGGGGCCGGAGCCGGTGTTGGTGTTCGAGCGCGGACAGCAGGTCGGACTGGTCGTCGGCTACCCGGTCGTCGCGCCCAGGGTGACGTGCCGCGATTCCATTGCGGCGAACTCGCAGTTGGTGAGGGCCTGGGCGGCGTCGTCGCAGGGGGCGGCGGAGTGCACCCACAGCCGGCGCAGCCGGTCGTGCCGGACAGGTTCCAGCCGTAGGTCTCCGCATACGTGCAGGATCTCCAACTGTGGGAACGCCCGCAGTAGTGCGGTCGCGTCGACCGGTGTCCGCCACGCGAACGGCACGGCGTCGTCGTCGCCGAAGATCACCATGTCGAACAGCGCGAGACCGGTGAGGGAGGTCAGCCGTGGCACCGCGTCGAGCAGTACGGACACCGCCGCGGCCAACTCGGCTGGTGGGAGGCCCTCCTCGAACTGGTCCTCGTACACCCCGACCACGAGTGCCCGGAGATTGTCGGCGCCGATCGTGTCCAGCAGTTGTTCGAGTGTCCCGGCGAACCGGTCGGCCCCGCCGCTGTCCGGCCACTCGACGCGCCAGGCCACGCATGCCGGGTCGACCTTGGATGCGGCGTCGCTCGGGTACTCCACGACCATGCGTGGGCCCAGCGCCGGCAGCGGGTCGAGCCAGTCGGGTTGCCACTCTCCGACCGTCGGCCGCGGTTCCGGTTCGTTGTAATAGAGGGCCCGCGCACCGCCGCGCGCGGCCTGCTCGGTCACATCGGTGCCGTAGCCGTTCTGGACCCGGCATCGATACTGTCCGAGCAGCCAGTCCACGAACTGCAACGGACTCGCCAGTTCAGGCAGGCCGCTGTACTCCTGGTACACCCCTACCATGTCGTCACGAACCTCGATGAGGGTGCGGTACGGGAACTGCGATGGCTTGGCTAGCCGGGCCTCGCCGAGATACTTCTTCCCGGACGCCCCGAAGAGTGGGTCCATCATGTACTTGCCGGTGCCGAGCGGGTCGATCAGGACGTCCGGGCGTCGCTCCAGATACTCTCGGATCCGCGCCACGTCGAAGCGGTCGCCCCCGACCGGGGTCAGATATAGATCGTCCACCATCAGCTCCTCGTCGTGGATTCGCGCGAAAGCTAACCGCCGCCGGTGGTGTTCCGCTGGAACGCCAATTGGAAGACCCATGCGGTCTGCTGGACGCCGGATCAGGGCCTTGTCCCGGATGGTTGTTCCTGGGGTCCGTTGCGTTGGGCATCGGCAAGATCGAGGCAGACTTGAGCAGTGAGGTCATCGATCCGATCTGATTCGAGGCCGTGTGCGAGGTCGGCGTTCGCCGGGTTCCGGTTCCCGGCAGAGGTGATCGTCCTAGCGGTGCGCTGATACCTGCGGTTCAACCCAACCACTTTCCCGACAACGCCATCGCTGGCAAAGCCCTGCCGACCAGGCCCTGACCGCCGGGTAATCTGCTCGACCAACGCCATCGAGAGCGTCAACGCCCGCATCCGCCGTGCCGCGGGCACCTCCCCAACGAGCAGGCCGCACTCAAGTGTGTCTAGCTGGCGGTCATGGCCCTCGTCCCACCGGCCACGGCGCCAAACGCTCGACCACCCGTGGAAGCCGGCCTTGAACGCCTTCGACAACACCTTCGACGGGCGCCTGTCGGCCGACCGCAGGTCCCCCAACAAGACCCAGTTACACCGTCGTCATCCTGACAACCACAAAGTCGGCACGGGCGGTGATCTCGTGGTGTGACGGAGACCGTTCGAGGATCATGGGGCTGTGTCGAGGCGACCGGCTCGCCGCTGGGCGGTGCGGTACCAGCCGAGAGCCCTCGCACGGCCGGTCGTCGGGGTTGCCGTTCGTGGCGGTGTGGCATGTCGTTGTTAGCGTCGCCGCGTGCAGATCTACGGCTCGAACGCGTACCGCTCCCCGTCCCGCAGCTTCCGGACGTTGTTCTCGGCGGACGGTCGTACGTTGTTGGTTCGCGACATGGACCGGTCCTTCGACAACGACATGGTGGACGCCCTGCAGGCGATGGACGTCGACACGGGGCAGTTTGTGGTCGGGGACCGGGTCGAGGGTTTCGTGCCGGTCGGTGACGTCGTCGTGGCCGCGCTCGCCGCCGACCCGTCGACGCTGGGCGTGTACCGGGTTCGCGACCTGGCACCGGTCCGTACCGTGCCCATCGGTGTGCCGGCCGACGACGAACGTCTGGTTGCCGGGGGCGGGACGGTGGCGGCGCTGAGCCACGAAGCCGGCAGCCTCGTGGTTCTCGACACCCGCAGCTGGCAGGCTCGGCAGGTCGACATCCCCGGAAAGCCCGCCTGCGTGGCGATCAGCGACGACGGTGCCCACGTCGTGGTCGGCACGGGCCAGGGCAGGACCGGCAGGGTGGTGGTCGTCGACGCGGCGACCGGCACCGTCCGGTACGTCCTGACCGGCCCGCGCAAGGCGGTGGAGTCGGTGGCGGTGCACGGCGATCTCGTGATCGCCGGCGTCGAGGACCTGGTCCTCACCTGGACGCTGCCGACCGCGACCGCGGCGGCGACCGGCACCCGGCGCCCGACCGCCGCCCCGAAGGCACGCACACTCCACACCTTCGGCAATCACTGGGCCAACATCGTCGGGGTCACGCCGGGCGGGCTTGTCATCGCCCACAACGGCCACGTGATCGCCGCCGTCGACCCGGCGACGGGTCAGGTGGCCTGGTCCTCTCCGGACCTCCTGAGATCGTCGCAGCTCACCCTCGCCGGGGACCGGATGATCTGCACCCTCGCCGGGGACCGGCTGATCACCTCAGGGGAGCGGGCGGTCAGCGACCGGGATCCGGAAACCGGCGCGGTCCGGCAGGCCTGGCCCATGTGGGGGGTGTTCATCCGGGGTGTCACGCCACAGGTCGTGGCGGTCACCAAAGCCGGCGTCGGCCGCGTGGATCTGTTGCGGAAAAACGATGGTGCGGCTCACCACCCGGCCGGCCACGGCTGCCTGGTGCGGGACGTCTCCTTCGACGGTGAGCGGTTCGCCACGGCCGGCTACGACCGCTGGGCGTTCGTCTGGACCCGGGGTCGGGCCGACCCGATCGCCGTCGTCGACGGGGGTCACCACGGTCCACCGGGCCAGGCGGTCCACCTCACCGATGACCAGCTCTACACCAGCTTCGGCGGCTGCGTACAGCGGTGGTCGTTGGACGGATCGAAGACGCCGACGCTATGGGCCGAGAGCACGGGCTTCGACGACAATCTGACTCTGATCCGGCTCCTTCCCGCCAGCGACCTGCTACTGGTGGCGGTACGGGCGGCCCGTTGGGGCGCGGGTGAGCTGTGCCTGCTCGATCCCACCACGCTGGAAAAGGTGGACCGGTCGGCGCTGGACTGGACCGTCTACGCCGCCGAGCCGCTCGACGAGCGCCGGCTGCTGCTGCGCGGTGACCGCGTCACCGTCGAGTACGACACCGTCGCCGGCCGCCGCATCCGCCGGAAGATCCACGCAGGCCAGCCCGACACCCGCACCCATCGCTACCTGTATCCGCACCGTTCGCTGCAGATCGAGAAACGGACGTACGTGACGACGAAAGACACAGGGGAGCTGGCGGAGCGGGGCTGGCTCACCGTGACCGACCCGACCGACGGCACCGTCCGACACGACCGCATCGAGACGGTCGAGTTCACCGGGCGCGGCGACCTGGCCGCCGACGGCGTCTTCGCGACCCCGCACCCCGACGCGATCCGGTTGTGGGACCTCGACGCGGGAAAGGTGCTGCACGAGCTGCCGACCCCACCACTGATCCACCAGCTGTGGTGGTTTCCGGACGGCCGGTCCCTGCTCGCCTCCACCTACAACGGCGGCCTGCACGAGGTGCCCGGCCCGCGCCCGGACGCGGATGGCCGGATGCCGTAACCGATGGGCCGGGGCCGGAACACGCCGACGGTCAGCCGGGTGCGAGCGGAAGGTTGAGCGACCTCAAACCGTTGACCGGCTGAAAGCCGGTTTCGGGGCGATAGCCGGGCGCGGCGATGGCCTGGCTGCCTACCACACGGAAACTCGCTGTTGGGCCTTCGGACGACATGGCTTCGACAGAGCTGAGCCCAGCCACGCTAATCCCGGTCGCGGCCACCGCCTTGTCGTGAAGGCAATCCCACGACGGGATAATCGTTTCATGTTCCAAGGACCGGGCGGTACCTGCTCGGTCGTAGGTGGTGCCTGGGCCGGTGTTCAGTCGCGTGTCGGGTGTTCCCAGGTCACGCTGGTGGGGCGGGTGCCTGTGGTGACGTACTCGATGACGGCTTGGCGGGTTGTGGCGGTGTTCAGCCGGGCGAGGTTGGCGGGAACGTCGGATAGTCCGGTGTCGGGGGATTCGTAGACGGTGATGGGGGTGTCGGGGTCGAGATCGGTGGCGTGGCTGCCGTCGGGTAGCCAGCGTAGTGCGGCCCGGTCGGCGTCGATATCGATGTCGATGCGTAGGGTGGGCTGGTCGGGTGGGCCGATGGTGATCGTCTGTCCGCAGCCTCCGTGGGGCATGATCGTTTCGATCTGTTCGTCGAAGCGGCGTCCGGCCTGCTCGGGGTCGGTGAGTTCGTAGGGGTGTCCGTGGTAGTCGCGTAGTTGTGGGGTCATCGGGTGATCCTTTCGCCGGTGCCGGTGTAGATACGGTGCCACCAGGTGTTGCCGCCGTCGCGGGTGACCCAGACCCGTAGCCGGCTTCCGGTGGGGAGGATGGCGGGCAGGATCTTGTCGCAGGTGTAGGGGTAGGTCTTGTCGCGGTCGTTGGTGCCGCAGACGGTGTTGTCGATGGCGAGGTCGGACTCGGTGCGGCCGGTGCGGCGCATGTGTGCGGCGGCTTTCGACTCGGCGTGGTCGTAGAAGGTGACCGGTGGGCCTCGTAGCGGGTCGTGGTCGAGGTCGGCGGCCAGGGTGCGGTCGCCTCCGCCGGAGGTGACCGGGGTGCCGTCGAGGTATCCCTGGGTGGGGCGGGTGCTGCCGGCCGGGCGTGGCGTCAGGCGGCTGTTGGCGTTCCTCACCGTGTCGGGCAGGGTCGCGGAATCGGCCCGCACCCATGCGGGATCGGCCGGCTCGGGGATGGCCTGGTCCTGCACCGGGGAGGATGTCGACGTTCCGGCAGGGTCCGCGACCTGGCCTGGGCCAGCGGATACGGGATCCCTGGAGGGGCCGCCACCGGTGTCATCGCCGATGGCGGCTGGGTGACCGGTGGCGCCGACCTGGCGTGCCCGCGTCAGCGCCGACTCGACACGCTGCTGGGCGGCGTGTCCGTGTGCCTTGGCCGCGGTGAGGGTTCGGCCCAACTGCTGTAGGCGTGACAGGGTGGGGCCGGGCTCACCGCCTTGCAGGGTCGCCGTGACGAGCCGGGTGGCCTGTTCGACCCTGGATGCCGCCTGCACGAGGCTGCTGTCGACGGTGGTGAGGGCGGCCAGCGCGGGGGTGAGCGCGTTGGTGATGTCGTGAGGGGAGGGCTGGCCTGGTACGGCGGCAACCGACCGCAAGGCCTGCGCCAGCACGTCACCGGCCACCGCCAGCCGCCTGTGGACGTCTGCGACCACCTCGCGTATCGCCGCCAGCCTGGCGACGATGCCGGTGAAGCCTGCCGCGGCGGCCTTGGTGCTGATCCGGGTCAGGGCGTCGTCGATCGCCGCCGTCTGGCTCCTTGCCCCGTCCACCGTGGCGGCCAGCGTCCGCAGACTGTCATCGATCTCGTCCGTCAGCGGGATCGCGCCACCTCCCTTATCGACAACCACGGCCGGGGCTGGCTCGGGCGCCTATACAACGGGATGATTCTGGCGGCATCGCTGTCTATCCGGGCGAGGGCTCTCTCCCGGTACGGCTTCAGTCGTTGTGGACGGTTCAGGTGATCGCTACCCCCATAGGCCCAGTGATGGTGTGGATGCCCGAACACGCTGGCCGTTTCCTCGACCACGCCCACACCTACGACATTGCCCTCTACGCGATGTTTCTGCTGATCCTGCACCGCGGCCTGCTACGCGGCGAGGCCTGCGGACTACGCGACCACGACATCGACCTCGACGCCGGCCATGCCACCATCGTTCAACAGATCACCCCCGTCGGCTACACCCCCGTCACCCGGCAGGTCAAGACCGATGCCGGCGACCGCCTCATTCCCCTCGGCCCCAAGACCACCGAAGCCCTACGCGCCTACCTCCAGATGCGTGACCGCTGGCAACACGTCAGCGGCGCCGACTGGCCCGACACCGGACTGTTCTTCGTCCGCCCCGACGGCCAACCCTGGCACCCCCAAACCGTCAGCGACCGCTTCGACCACCTCATCACCACCAGCGGCCTACCACCCGTACGACTACACGACCTCCGCCACCTACCTCCGCCACGGCGGAGCCGACCTCAAAGAAATCCAGGAAACCCTCGGCCACTCCAACATCGCCCTCACCTCCGACACCTACACCTCCGTCATCCTCGGACTACAACGCACCCACGCCGACGCCGCAGCCGACCTCATCCCCACGCACCACATAGAACAACCACACCCAATCCCCGCCACCACACCAACGCCGGCCCGGGGCGCCCGTCAGCCCACGACGGACGGGCGCCCGGCCCGCAGATGCTGGTTGCCAGCCGCCACACCGCCCGCGCAGGTAACCGGCGGTGCACTGAAAACGGAGCGGGTAGCAACTTCCGACCGGCAGAGAACACCCATGGTCGTTCGTCGAGCACCACACCAGCGTGGTCCGAAGCGTTCCCCACGGCCGGGCTCTCGTCCTCGCCAGGCCGAAGCGTCGGGACTTGACCTCCCGGAACACGGCAGAGTGGAATTGGGTGAGAAGCCAAGCAAATCTCGGCACCTGCCGAAGAGGCACTCGATCAAGATCGGAGATTGACGCTATGGGGCGTTCATGAGTGGTCAGCCGAGCATGTCGAGAGGTTACGTACCGCATCAAGGCTGACCAAGACCGAGTTCGCACGCCGGCTCGGCGTCACCATGCGGTCCGTCACGAACTGGGAGAACGGCGCGAGAATATCGCCATTCAGCCAGTCGCTACTCGATGCCTTTCTGATTGGCGCCAAGGAGGATGTAACGAGTCGCTTCCAGGTGCTGACGGCCGAAAACGGCGCCAGCCAGTCAGGTAACGGCGAAACCAGCTCGTCCGAGGCCGAGAGCAGCGATACCCAGCGCAAGCCTCCTGAGGACAGCCGGGTGGATGGCCAGCATCCAGACCGAGCAGCATGTACTCTGGGAATTTCCAACGCTGCGGGTAGTTACCGGTCACCTGTGATCAAACTCGCCCAGGAAACGCCCCCAACTCCGACAAGAGTCGCTGGTTCAGTTGTCGAGTCACCGACGGTAGTGCTGGAACGCATCAAGATCCAGGGCGGATTCCATCTATCGGACGCGACCCTCGACGCGTTGGATTCGTTCATCAACGACGTCATCGACCGCTACGAGTTGGAGGGGCCATCGACGCTGGCGGGGGAAGTTGTTTCGCAACGGCGATGGCTACAGCCGTCGCTGACCGGATGGGTGCCACCCCGCCACGCTCACAGGCTGGCGACGATAGCCGGCAAGCTGTCCGGCTGGCTGAGCTACATGGCCGTCAACCTCGGCCTGTTCAGCTCGGCCCGCGCCTACGGCAGCGAGGCGTTCCAGCTTGCCGAGCACGCCGAGAACGATGACCTCAAGGCATGGGTCCGCGGCACCCAGAGCCTCGCCGAGTTCTACGACGGGCAGTACCGCAAGGCGCTCGACTACGCCGTCGACGGCCGCCGGTACGCCGATAGCGGCCCGCAGGCGGTGCGACTCGCTGTCAACGGTCAGGCCCGTGCCCTGGGGCATCTCGAAGAGCGAAAGGCGGCGGAGGCCACTATCGACGAGGCGTACGAACTGCTGCCCCGGTTCCCGTCCGAGCCCGGGATGTCGCCCTGCATCTCCTTCGGCGTCTACAGCCGGGCCCGGGTCGCATCGAACGCCGCGACCGCCTATCTGGCCCTGCCCCTCCCCGACAAGGCGCTGCAGCACGCGCAGGACGCCGCAGCGACGGTGGAGACATCGTCGTCGCAGTGGAGCCACGCACTCGTACGGCTCGACATGGCCTCCGCGTTCATCACGAAGCCCCGCCCCGAACTGGAGCACGGCATCGCGCTCGCCACCGAGGCGATGACGGCATCCCGGGAGAACCGTATCGAATCGATCCGGCAACGTCTCCGTACGTTCCAGGATCAGTTGGCCGGTGTCGCCGAGCCGGCCATGACGAGGACCTTCGACGAGCAGTTCGCCGCATGGTTGACCGAGGAATCCGTGACAACGTGACATCCCCGGATCTGTCGAGGCCGGAGGTGGACCTGCCCGGGTACGCCATGGCCGACTGGGCGCGTTACCGCCAGCTCGAGGTACTCGTGAACCACTGGGACCGGCCGGGGTGGACTCCCGGTCGCCGCTCATACCACTGGCTCATTACCTTCGACGCCACACCGGACCTAGTACACGCTGGTCGACCGCTGCCAGCAACGGTTGAAAGACCTGCCGCACCTGGACCTGGTTCCACTCTCCGGCCTTCACCTGACCGTTCAGGGGGCCGGGTTCACCGACGAGATCACACCCGCCCAAGCAGACCGGATCGTCACCGAGGCCCGCCCATACCTGTCGAGCATCCCGCCCTTTACCGTCACGATCGGCCCACTCGCCGGATCAGCAGGAGCTGTCCGGTTCAGCGTCGGCCCCCACGAGCCGGTTCTCCAGTTACGTGAGACGGTGCGGACCGCGGTCGCGGCAGTACGGGGAGCGGAGAACGTACCGACCCGCTCCACCACCTACATTCCGCACGTCGGGATTGCCTACAACAACCGGCAGGTCGACGCCGAGCCGGTCAGACAGCGGGTACATGGCTTGCGGTCCGAGCCTCCGGTGACCGCGCTGATCGACGCGATCGATCTCGTCGAGTTGCCGCGAGGGACGGCGATACGCGTGGACGACGCTGCACCGGATCCCTCTCCAGGACCCCGGTAGCTTGCCGCCGAGCAGACCGAGCGGCTCGCCTCGGTAGCAGCGCGCTACTTCAGGCGCGGAGCCAGGCACAGGTTGACGTACTCGGTGTTGGCCAAGCCGTATCGACGCGTCATGCCGGGGTTGTGTCGCCGAGCAACTCCAAGACCGATCTGCCACCGGGCTGGGTTCAGGTGGCGCCGGAGGCGCACTCACGAGTTCACTCGCGCTGACCAGACAGGATGCGCTCCCGAGGCTTCACGCCATCGACATGCCCGAAAGCGCTCGTTGGCGTCGGCAGTGTCATGTGGATGCTGACGAGATCCGGGCGGCCGCGTGAACCGAGTGTTGACCGCGCATCAGGATGCTAGCATTGTTGCTATAACTTAGAACATTGAGACATGGAGTGGGGATGCGAGATCAGCCATCAGGGCAGGACGGGCCGCCGAGTGAGTGGCTTATCCGCGGACAAGGTCTCACCAAGTCATTCGGCTCCACCCGTGCGCTGGCCGGGTGTGACGTCGACATCCGTCGCGGGGAGGTGCTGGCGATCACCGGGCCGAGTGGGTCGGGCAAGTCCACATTGCTGCATTGTCTTGCCGGGATTATGATGCCCGACTCAGGTGATGTGACGCTCCGTGAAAGGTCGCTGGGGGACCTATCCGACTCCGAGCGAGCGGCGTTGCGTCGTACGTCGTTTGGATTCGTCTTCCAGTTCGGTCAGCTAGTGCCAGAGCTGTCGGCGTTGGAGAACGCCGCGCTACCCCTGCTGCTCAACCGGACACGTCGCCGGGTCGCCCTTGCACGCGCAAAGGACTGGCTGGAAAAGTTCGGCGTAGGCGGCATGGGGTCCCGGCGGCCCGGTGAGCTGTCGGGTGGTCAGGCACAAAGAGTCGCCATCGCCCGGGCGATGGCGGTCGAGCCACAGATCATCTTCGCCGACGAGCCGACCGGTTCACTCGACTCGGAATCCGGCACGCTCGTGCTCGACGCGTTGACCAGCGCCTCTCGAGAGCACGACGTTGCCGTGGTCATCGTCACACACGACCGCCACGTCGCCTCGTACGCAGATCGCGAGATCGTGGTGCGTGACGGCATCGCATCACCGCGTCACGTGCCGGATGCGCCCGAGGCGGTCGGGGGGCGGTCGTGATCAGGCTGGCTCTGCGTCTCGGTGTGATGAGTGGCCTGCGTCCTAGCATCGCCACGACAGTCACCGCGCTGGCTACCGCCATTGGTTCCCTGCTCATGCTGCTGGTTCTGTGCATCGCCCCCGCGATGCAGGCGCGGGCCGACCGTACAGCTTGGATGGACAATCCTGTCCAGGGCGCAGTGGCGAGAGGTGACGCCGCTGGCCCTCCGGTCACCTACATCTCCACCGGAGTGGACTACCTCGGTGCGGAGTCGATCACGGTGGTCGGAGTCGCCGGCACGGCTGACGGCGCCCCTGTGCCACCTGGAATGGTGCATTTGCCACGATCGGGGACAGCTCTGCTGTCACCTGCATTGACCCGGTTGGTCAATCGCTGGCCGGAGGCAGCCGGGCGCTACGGCGTCCCGGTCGGCGAGTTGGGCCCGGATGCCCTCGCTGGGCCGGACGCCTTGGTCGTCGTGCGTGGCCTGGCGCTGGACCAGGCCGTTCTGGAAGGCCAGCCGGTAGCCGCGTTCCCGCGTACCGGTGAGGTATTGGCGCTGGAGGGCATCCTGCGGGTGCTTATGGTGGTGGGCGGGATCGCCATGCTGGCGCCGGTGCTGTTACTGGTGACCATCGGCACGCGACTGTCCGTCCGCAGCCGTGAGACGCGGCTATCGGCGCTGCGTCTCGCTGGGGCGACCCGGGGGCAGGTGAGCTGGTTTGCTGCGGTGGAGGCGGTGGTTCCCGGCATCGTGGGTATCGGTCTCGGCTTCGCCCTACTGTATCTGCTACGTCCACTAGCCGCGTACGTCAACTACGACAGCGGCCGGTGGTACGTCAGCGACCTCGCCCCGGACCGCCTCGGGGTCATATTTGTGGCGGTGGGCGTGCCACTCGTGACCGTGCTGGCCACACTGAGCACCCTGTCCCGCGTTCAACGTGACCCGCTTGCTACGCGCCGCCAGTCGCGTCCCAGCACGGTGAGCGCCTGGCGCGCAGCGCCTCTGCTGCTGGTGCTCCCTGCACTGGCCGTGGTGACGACGGTTCCTGGCATCCGGAACACTCTGGGCAGCTCCGGCCGGGTGGCGGCGGTCGCTTTTGCCCTGCTGGTACTGGCGCTGCACTTGGCCGGGCCCTTCCTTGTCCGCGCAGTCGGCATGCTGCTGGCTCGTTCCGGGCGGGTGCCGGTGCTCCTTGCTGGCCGCCGTATGGTCAACGATCCGCGCGTCGTCTACCGCTCCGTATCGGGCGTGGTGCTAGCGATCATGGTTACCTCGCTGTTTGTTGTTACAACACCGGCCGCCGCCGAGTCTCTCGAGACCACCAGCGGAAGCGGTCAGCGAGCCGGCACCGCGCAGGCCGTCGTCTTCTACGCGACCCCGGCGCAGACCGCACAGATGCGCGATCGATTGTCCAGCATAGACGGCATCTCTGCTGTTACACCGGTTTACGAGGCCATGTTGGAGACGAACTCGAGTGTCGTACGGGCCTGGATCGGCGACTGCCGCAGCATCGCGACCGCGACCTCGCTGCCCTCGGTGCCTTGCGGATCGGCTCCACTGGTGGCGACCGATGACGTGGCGGCCCACCTGCGGCTCGGGCAGGAGCCTCGCCCGCAGATGAACAGTCTGTGGTCGAATCAGGTGACCGCGCTCACCGCCCCACCGCCGGAGGGCTTCGACAGCGCGGTCGAGGTGCCGTCAGGGACGGTCGCTGTGATGCCTCCGCCTGGCGGCATGGATCTGCCTGCACTCATCGTCGATCCTAAGCTTCTCGGCTCTGTCGTATCGACGTTGCGACCGACGCTGCTGCTACTGCGTTACGACGACGACCACGCGTTGGAGCGTGCACGCACTGTTGTGGTCAGCTCGGTCAGCGGTGGTTATGTGTCGACGCGCCAGTCGGCGTACGACGGTTTCAGCAAGGACGTTCGCCGTCTCTACCGAATCGTACTGATTGCCACCCTTGGGGTGTTTCTGATGGCATCGTTCAGCCTTGTCGTCGCCGTTCTTCTCGGCCTGGTTGAGCGGCGGCGACCGTTCGCGCTCATGCGGGCCGGTGGCGCCGCAGTGTCGGTTCTGCGTCGGGCGATGATGCTGGAGGCCGCCGTGCCAATGGTGATGGCCGCGCTGCTGGCGGGGCTTTCCGGCGCGCTTCTCGGTACCTGGGTCGTGGCCGGCCACGGCGGGGGCACCGAGGTACAGTGGCAGGCCCTGGCGTTGCCGGTGATCGCTGGGACCATTCTGTGCCTGACAATGACACTGACTGCTATGCCGTTCGTGGGTAGGATCACCGACGGTGAAGCGACGAGGACGGAATGACCAACGAACTCCCGCGTGCTGCGGTCGATGACGATGTAGTAATGTCCGCCCGCAGGTATCTCGACGTCGTCGCGGCCGTCGCGTGGCTCACTGGTGTGGCAGTAAGCGCCGCGACGGTTGCCCAGGACACTCTTCCAGCTGTAGTGCTGGCTGGGACTCCGGGCATCGAGGTGATCCTGGCCCCGGCTGTCTTCGGCCTGGTGAACGCCGTCATCGTGGTCTGCGGCGAACTGGTGCTACGGCGCCGACTCGGTGATGTGCGCCGCGCAGCGCTGGTCCGGCGCTCCTTTCGGGACATCG
>NZ_JBFBCH010000038.1:0-37986 GCF_040683055.1 Polymorphospora sp. NPDC051019
AAGGGCACCACCAACGACGTACACGTCGCACTCTCCACCGGCACCACCTTCGGCCCCGCCGCCAAATGGCACGACTTCTTCGGACTCAACGGCGAAACCACCCTCTAGGAGTCCAGCGGATACCGGTGCTCGGCGGTGAAGCCGAGCACCCGGGCGGCGGCGCCGACGTCGATCGGCGCCGCCCGGCCGGGCAGCGGCAGCCGCCGGGGCACGCCCGGATAGAAGCGGTCGAGCAGTTCCCCGGTCGGCTGCGGCGCGAGCGTGTCCGGCGCGGCCACGAACAGCACGTGGCAACCGGTGATCGGCCGGGTGACCGCCAGCCAGACGACGCTGGCCGCGTCCCGGGTGTCCAGATAGCCCCACAGATGGGCGGCGCCGAACCCCGGATCGTCGACGTAGCGGGCGGCGATCTCCGGCAGGGTGTCCCGCGGACCGCCGAGCAACGGGAACCGCAACGCCACCACGGTCATCCCGTAGCGGCGGGACATCATCGCCGCGGTCGCCTCGTCGGCCTGCTTGGACAACGCGTACGGGTCGGCGACCTGCGCCGGCACCGCCTCGTCGACCGGCAGGTAGGCCGGGCTCAGGGGGCGGGGCGCGAACGACAGCCCGAGCACGGCGATGCTGCTGGCGATGGCGGCCCGCCGGACACCGGCCCGAGCCGACTCCTCCAGGGTCACGAACGTCGCCCGCGCGTTGCCGGCGAACACCTCCTCGGGGCTGCCCATCATCGGCGCGGCAAGCGCGGCGCAGTGCACCACCGCGTCGACATCGGCCAGCGCGGCCCGTACGGCGACCGGATCGCCGGCACCGCCGACCACCACCCGGTCGGCCGGCAGGTCGCCGGGGTCACGCAGGTCGAGCGCGGTCGCCGGGACACGCCGGGCGGCGAGCAGGTCGAGCACCGCCCGGCCGAGCCGGCCGGCCGCACCCGTCACGAGAACCCGGCGGGGAGCACTGGTCAATCGGATCACCACCCGGTGTCGTGCGGATCGGCCGTCCGGATCAGGGTGGCACCCGGCACCACCCCCCGTCACCCCGCGGTCGGCGGTCCCGGCCGGGACCGTCCGCGACGGTGCCCGGTCAGGCCGGTGTGAGCGGGAGACTGAGCGACTTCAGGCCGTCGACCGGACGGAACCCGAACCCGGCGTAAAGCCGCAGCGCGGCGGCGTTGTCGGGCTCGGTCTGTAACGAGACCCGCAGAGCCCCGGCGGCGCGGGCCTCGTCCACGACATGGCGCAGCAACTCCCGAGCCAGCCCGGATCGACGATGCGCCGGATCGACGTAGAGGTCCCGGATCATCCATGCGGTGCCCAGCAGCAGCGAGGCCGGCAGGACGGTGCGGGTGACGAACCCGTGCGCCCGTCCGTCCCGTACGCCGGCCGTCACCTGGAGCCGGCCGGCGGTGAGCTGCTCGGCGAGCCACCGCCGGGTGGCCGCCGGCGCGGCCGGCAGGCCGTAGTGCACTCGGTAGGCGTCGAACAGCTCGGCCACCCGGTCGAAGGGCGGCTGACCGGGGTCGACGGCCAGGACGGTCACCGGGCCGGCACCCGGGCCGCTCGGTCCGGGTCGCCCCAGCGAATCCAGGCGTCGTCGACCACCGCTTCGACGGCATCCGCCGCCGCGCGCAGGTCGTCGACGGTGAAGGTCTCCCCGCCGTCGCCGCGCCAGCGCACCGCGCGGTCCTGCAACGCCGTCCAGGCCGGGAAGAGCCGGCCCAGGTACGCCCCGGCGTCCGCCTTGGCGACGACGGTGCCGTGGGCGAGCGTGTGGTGCAGCCGGGCCGGACCGAGGACCAGCCACGACACCGCCTCGCCGGGCACCGGTTCGGCGCCGCCCAGTTCCCCGGTCTCCTGCCGCGCCCGGCGCGCCAGCGGCCGCCAGTAGTCGCGCAGGTTCTCAAGGTTGTAGCGGCGCAGGGCGGCGGGGTCCACGGTGATTTCCAGGTCGGCGGCGGCGGAGCCCGCGATGTAGAGCTTCGTCACGAAGCCCGGCAGCGCCGTGTCGACTGCCCGCAGGTAGCGGTCGGTGTGTTCGGCGAACATCGGGACACCGTACCGGCATCGGCCGGGTGGGTGGGGCGGGCTCAGCCGGCCGCGAGGCGGGCGGCGCGCAGCACCAGGTAGTGCCGTTCCGGCAGGCTCGTCGTGCGCCCGGCCGCCGCCCGGTACGCCTCGGCCGCCGCCGGCCGGTCGCCGGCCATTTCCAGCAGGTGTGCCCGGGCCGCGAAGAGCCGGTGGTGCCCGGCCAGACGGGGATCGTCGGCGAGCGTGGCGAGTGCCTCGAGGCCGGCGGCCGGCCCGTGCACCATCGCCGCCGCCACGGCCCGGTTCAGGGCCACGACCGGGCTGTCGGTGATCCGTTCGAGGACCCCGTAGAGGGCGAGGATCTGCGGCCAGTCGGTCTCGTCGGCGGTCGGCGCCTCGTCGTGCAACGCGGCGATGGCGGCCTGGACCTGGTATTGCCCGACCGGGCCACGGGGCAGCGCGTGGGTGACCAGTGCGATCCCTTCGCTGATCGCGGCGGCGTCCCAGAGCCGGCGGTCCTGGTCGGCCAGCGAGATCAGTTCGCCGCCCGGACCGGTGCGGGCCGGGCTGCGGGCCTCGGTCAGCAGCATCAGCGCGAGCAGCCCGGTGACCTCGCTGTCGCCGGGGAGCAGGGTGTGCAGGGCCCGGGCCAGCCGGATCGCCTCCGTCGACAGCTCGACCTGGCGCAGGTGCGGCCCGGCGCTGCGGGTGTGCCCCTCGTTGAAGATCAGGTAGAGGACGTGCAGGACGGCGCCGAGGCGACGTACCCGGTCTTCGGCGTCCGGCTGCCGGAACGGGATCCCGGACGTCTTGATGCGCTGCTTGGCCCGGCTGATCCGCTGCGCCATGGTCGCCTCCGGAACCATGAACGCGCGGGCGATCTCGGCGGTGGTGAGGCCGCCGACGGCCCGCAGGGTCAGCGCGATCGCCGACGCCGGTGACAGCGCCGGGTGGCAGCACAGGAAGAGCAGCACCAGCGGGTCGTCACGGTCGGCGAGCATCTCCTCGTCGGCGGCCGGCGCGGCCAGCCGGTCGACCGGTTCCCGCCGGGCGACGACGTCCTCGCGTCGCCGCCGTGCCTGTTCGGCGCGGATCTGCTCGACCAGCCGGCGGTGGGCGACCTGGATCAGCCAGCCGCGCGGGTTGTCCGGGACGCCGTCGGCCGGCCACTGCCCGAACGCGGCCAGCAGCGCCTCCTGCACGGCGTCCTCGGCGGCGGCGAAGTCACCGGACCGCCGGGTGAGCACGCCGACGACCTGCGGCGCGAGTTCGCGCAGCAGGTCCTCGACGGCACGGTCATTGCCGGTCAGGGGTCACACCTCCACGGGCGGGGCGGACATGACCGGGCGTACCTCGATCGGCATGTTCAGCGGCCGGCCACCGGGGCCGGGTGCGGCCGACACCCCGGCGGCGATCTCGACCGCCCGCTGCGGGGTCTCGCAGTCGACGATCCAGTAGCCGGCCAGGAACTCCTTCGTCTCGGGGAAAGGGCCCTCGGTGACGACGGGGCCGCCGTCGGCGCCGGCGCGTACGATCCGGACCTGGTCGGGGCCGGCCAGCCCCTGCCCCTCGACCAGTTCGCCGGTCGCGGTGAGCTTGTCGTTGGTGTCGCGCATGAACTCGATGTGGGCCCGGATCTCCTCGGGCTGCCATGTGCCGATCTCCGGGAAGTCGGCGGTCGCCGCGCTGAACTGCATCAACAGCATGTACTTCACGTCCTGCTCCTCACACCCTGGGCGCCGGTCGTCCGACGCTCTCATGGTCAGGTCGAGGCGGCGGGACGGTTCTCGACATCCAGCGCGGATTTTTCCCGGGGATTTCTCCGGTCGACGGTGGCGCGGGCAACGACGCCGACCTCCGGCCCCGCCGCGGCGACCCGGACGCCGTCCGGCGCCCAGATGCCGGACCGGCCGGCCGCCCGGTCGTATCCCTCGCCGGTCGACCCGGCGAAGCTGGCCATCGCGACCCAGACGCCGTACCCGGTCGCGATCCGGCGGGCACGCTCCTCGTGCACCCCGGCCTCCGGTTCGTTGTCGAGCACCCCGGCGGCGTAGAGGTCGATCCCGAGGGCGGCGGTGTCGGCGGCGTGCTGAGGGATCCCGGTGTCCTTGCAGACGGCAAGGCCGAGCCGCCAGCCGTCGACCTCGACGACGGCCGGGGCGGGTCCCGGGGTGAACCGGGTGGTCTCCGCGGCGCCCAGCCACTGCTTGCGGTAGGCGACGACGGCTCCCGCGCCGTCGACGGCGAGGACGGCGATGTGTGACCGGCCGTCCGCACCGGCCACCGGGGCGCCGACCAGCGCCACCGATCCGGCGGCGGCGCAGGCGGCCACGAGGGGCGCCAGGCGCGGATCGCCGGGCTCGACCGCCGGGGTGTCGAACTCGTACCCGGTCAGCGACATCTCGGGGAAGACCACCACCCGGGCGTCGGCGCGGCGGACCAGTTCGGCGTGCGCGGCCGCGTTCGCCCCGACGTCGTGGGCGATGCACGACGGTTGGGCGACGGCAACGGTGAGCGGCGTACGCATCGGGTCTCCTCGCAGGGTCGGCACCGGGCCCAGGTTCTCACGTCCGTCGGGCAGCAAACGGATGCCCGTACGGGCCAAACGGGCAGACCCTATGCCGATTAGATCGTGTTCTGTACGCCTATACCCCACCGCCACCGTTCGCCCATCCGGGCAAACCCAAACCCGATTCAGGGCATTTCACCGCTTGGAGCCAACGTTTCGACGGTGTTAGAAATTCATTACGGTCAACTCATGTGAGCTGGGGCACAGCAAGGAGGTGCGGGATGAGCGCTGACGAGCGCCAACACCGGATCCTCGCCCTGGCCCGCGGCACCGGCGACGTCTCCGTACTCAAGCTCGCCGCCGACCTCGGCGTGTCCCCCGAGACGGTGCG
Organism: Polymorphospora sp. NPDC051019; assembly: GCF_040683055.1. Classification (NCBI taxonomy): domain Bacteria; kingdom Bacillati; phylum Actinomycetota; class Actinomycetes; order Micromonosporales; family Micromonosporaceae; genus Polymorphospora; species Polymorphospora sp. NPDC051019. Next base: position 4,928 of record NZ_JBFBCH010000038.1, read on the forward strand.
GCGCGACCTGCGCCTGCTCGAACAGCACGGGCTCGTCCGGCGCACCCACGGCGGCGCGTACCCGGTCGAGACCGCCCGCTTCGAAACCACCCTCGCCACCCGGACCACCCGGCAGGTGCCGGAGAAGCGACGGATCGCCGCCGCGTCCGTCGCGCTGCTCGGCGACGCCGAGACCATCTACATCGACGAGGGCTACACCCCACAACTCATCGCCGAGGCGCTGCCCACCGACCGGCCGCTGACCGTCGTCACCGCGTCGCTGGGCACCGCCGCCGCGGTGGCCCGGCTACCGTCGGTCACCGTACTGCTGCTCGGCGGCCGGGTCCGCGGCCGGACCCTGGCCACCGTCGACCACTGGGCCACCCGGATGCTGGCCGACTTCGTCCTCGACCTCGCCTTCGTCGGCGCCAACGGGATCTCCCGCGAGCACGGCCTGACCACCCCCGACCCGGCGGTCGCCGACGTCAAGGCCCAGGCGGTACGCGCCGCCCGCCGCCGGATCTTCGTCGGCGTGCACACCAAGTTCGGGGTCAGCAACTTCTGCCGCTTCGCCGAGATCGGCGACCTCGAGACCATCGTCACGGACTCGGCCCTGCCGGCGTCCGAGGCGCACCGCTACTCGCTGCTCGGACCGGCGGTCATCCGCGCCTGACCGGCCGCACCGCGCACCCACTCCCACCCTTTTGGAGGTTCGCTGTGCCCGTTTCCCGGAAGGTCATAGCCACACTCGCCGCCGCCGGCCTCGGCCTGGGCGCCTGCTCGGGAGCCGGTGGTGGCTCCGGCGGCGGCGACGACAAGACGATCACCGTGCTGATGGTCGGCAACCCGCAGATGGAGGACATCGCCAAACTCACCGCCGAACACTTCACCAAGGAAACCGGCATCACGGTGCGGTTCACGATCCTGCCCGAGAACGAACTGCGCGACAAGGTCACCCAGGACATCGCCAACCAGGGCGGTCAGTACGACGTCGCCACCATCGGCGCGTACGAGGCACCGATCTGGGCGAAGAACGGCTGGCTGCGGGAGCTGAGCACGTTCGCCGACGCCGATCCCGCGTACGACCGCGCCGACCTGCTGGAGCCGATCGTCGAGTCACTGTCCGGAGAGGACGGCAAGCTGTACGCCGCACCGTTCTACGGCGAGTCGTCGTTCCTGATGTACAACAAGGAACTCTTCGCCGCCAAGGGCATCACGATGCCGGAACGGCCGACCTGGCGGCAGGTTGCCGGCTTCGCCGCCCAACTCGACGACAAGGCGAACGGTGTCGCCGGCATCTGCCTGCGCGGCCTGCCCGGCTGGGGCGAGGTCTTCGCCCCGCTGACCACGGTCGTCAACACCTTCGGCGGCACCTGGTTCGAGAAGGACTGGACCCCGAAGGTCAACGCGCCGGAGTTCACCGAGGCGACGAAGTTCTACGTCGACCTGGTCCGCGCCCACGGCCAGCCGGGCGCGTCGCAGTCCGGCTTCACCGAGTGCCTGAACACGTTCGGCCAGGGCAAGGCCGCGATGTGGTACGACGCCACCTCGGCCGCCGGAACGCTGGAGGACCCGGCGGCGAGCCGGGTCGCCGGCAAGGTCGGCTACGCGTACGCCCCGGTCGAGAAGACCAGCGCCGCCGGCTGGCTCTGGGCCTGGGCCTGGGCGATGCCGAAGACGACCACGCACTCCGAATCGGCGTGGGAGTTCATCTCCTGGGCCACCAGCAAGGAGTACGAGAAGCTGGCCGGCGAACAGCTCGGCTGGTCCCGGGTGCCGTCGGGCAAGCGCGCCTCCACCTACGAACTGCCGCAGTACCAGGAGTCGGCGCGGTCGTTCGCCGACGTCACCCTGCGGGCGATCGAGGAGGCCGACCCGGTCGACCCCGGACTCCAGCCCCGGCCCGCGCTCGGCGTGCAGTTCGTCGGCATCCCCGAGTTCGCCGACCTAGGCACCAAGGTCTCGCAGGAGGTGGCGGCCGCGATCGCCGGCGGCACCACGGTCGACCAGGCCCTGGCTGACGGGCAGAAACTCGCCGAGGAAGTCGCCGCCAAATACAAGTAGCCGTTCGGTGGGGGCGCCACCCGCGCCCCCACCGGCGCCATCGCCGAGGTGACCCCGATGACCCAGACCATCCGACCGGCGCCGGCCCCGGCCCGGAAAAGACCACCGCCGCCGGTCCGCGGCGGTGCCCGGGACCGCCTGATCCGCCGCGCTCCCCTGCTGCCCGCCCTCGTCTTCGCCATCGTCGTGACCCAGATCCCGTTCCTCGTCACGATCTACCTGTCCATGCTCTCCTGGAACGCGCTGCGGCCGGGCGAACGCGACTTCGTCGGGCTGGCCAACTACGCCGACGTGCTCACCGACGACCGGCTGCGGGCCGCGCTGGTCAACACCGTCGTGCTCACCGCGAGCGCCGTCGTCGTCTCGGTGCTGCTCGGGCTCGGCCTGGCCGTGCTGCTCGACCGGCGCTTCCCCGGCCGGGGCGTCGTACGCACCCTGCTGATCACCCCGTTCCTGGTGATGCCGATGGCCGCCGCCCTGCTGTGGAAGCACGCCTTCTACAACCCGGCGTACGGCCTCATCAACGGAATCGTCGGCGGCAGCACAGACTGGATCTCGTCGTACCCGATGGTCTCCGTCGTCGCCACCCTGGTCTGGCAGTGGACCCCGTTCATGATGCTGATCATCCTGGCCGGACTGCAGAGCCAGTCGCAGGAGACCGTCGAGGCGGCCCGGGTCGACGGCGCCGGCCCCTGGCAGGTCTTCACCCGGCTCACCCTGCCGCACCTGCGGCCGTACCTGGAACTGGGCGCCCTGCTCGGCTCCATCTACCTGGTGCAGACCTTCGACGCGGTCTTCACCATCACCCAGGGCGGCCCGGGTACGGCGACCACCAACCTGCCGTACGAGATCTATCTGACCACCTTCCGCAAATTCGAGTACGGCGAGGCGGCCGCCGCCGGCGTCGTGGTCGTGATCGGCACGATCATCGTCGCCACGTTCGCGCTGCGGGTCATCTCCGGCCTCTTCCGGATGGAGGATCACCGATGAGCGGGCGCGGCGGAAGCCGGTGGGGCACGGTCGCCTGGGCGGTCGGGGCCTGGGCCGCCGGACTGTTCTTCTTCTTTCCCGTCCTGTGGATGGTGCTGACCGGCTTCAAGCGCGAGGTCGACGCCGCCAGCAACCCGCCCACCTGGACCTTCACCCCGGTACTCGACGGCTACCGGCAGGTCTTCGACCGCGACATCACGCCGTACCTGCTGAACTCGCTGAGCGCGAGCCTGGTCTCCACCGCGCTGGTGCTGCTGCTGGCCACCCCGGCGGCGTACGCGCTGTCGCTGCGTCCGGTCGGCAAGTGGCGCGACGTGCTGTTCTTCTTCATCAGCACCAAGATGCTGCCGGCCGTCGCCGCCCTGCTGCCGATCTACCTGCTGGTCCGCGAACTCGGCATGCTCGACAACATCTGGACCATGGTCGTCCTCTACACCTCGATGAACCTGCCGCTGGCCGTCTGGATGATGCGGTCGTTCCTGCTGGAGGTGCCGCCCGCGCTGATCGAGGCGGCGGCGGTCGACGGCGCCGGACTCGGTACGACGATCCGCAAGGTGCTGCTGCCGCTGGTCGCCCCCGGCGTGGCCGCGACCGCGCTCATCTGCTTCATCTTCAGCTGGAACGAGTTCTTCTTCGCGGTCAACCTGACCGCAACCAACGCCGGTACCTCGCCGATCTTCCTGGTCGGCTTCATCTCCTCGGAAGGGCTCTTCCTGGCCCGGCTCTGCGCCGCCGCGACACTGGTCTCGCTGCCCGTCGTGCTGGCCGGCTGGTTCGCCCAGAAGCAACTCGTCCGGGGACTTTCCATGGGAGCGGTCAAGTGAAGGCAGCCGTCATCGTGACACCCGGTCAGGTCGCCCTGGAGTCGGTGCCCGACCCGGCACCCGGCCCGCGCGACGTGGTCGTACAGGTCGCCGCCTGCGGCATCTGCGGCACCGACCTGCACATCATGGACGGCGAGTTCGCGCCGGCCTATCCGGTCGTGCCCGGCCACGAGTTCGCCGGCGAGGTGGTCGCCGTCGGCTCCGGGGTCACCGAGGTACGCGTCGGTGACCGGGTCGCCGTCGACCCGTCACTGCACTGCGGCGAGTGCTACTACTGCCGACGGGCCCGCGGCAACCTGTGCGAGAACTGGGCGGCGATCGGGGTCACCACCGCGGGCGGGGCCGCCGAGTACGCGGTCGCCCCGGCGAAGAACTGCTTCGTCCTGCCCGACGGGGTGTCGGCCGCCGACGCCGCGCTGATCGAGCCGCTGTCGTGCGCCGTACGCGGATTCGACGTGCTGCCGCGCCGGCTCGGCGACCACTACCTGATCTACGGCGCCGGAACGATGGGCCTGATGATGCAGGAGCTGGCCAAGCGCTGCGGCGCGGCGTCGGTGTCCGTGGTGGACCTGAACCCGGACCGGTTGGCGACCGCCGTCCGGTTGGGCAACACCGCGGCGGTCACCGGTGCCGACGAACTGGACCGGCCGCGTGGCTGGGACGTCGTCATCGACTGCACGGGTGCCGAGGCCGCCATCGCCGACGGGTTGACGCGGGTCGGGCCGGCCGGCACGTTCCTGCAGTTCGGGGTCTCGTCGTACGACGCCCGGGCGACCATCGAACCGTTCCGCATCTACAACAAGGAGATCACCATCACCGGCTCGATGGCGGTGCTGCACAGCTTCGAGCGGGCCGGCGAACTGTTCGCCGCCGGCGTGCTCGACCCCGACATCTTCGTCAGTCACCGGTTCCCGCTCGACGGCTACGCCGACGCCCTGGCCCAGTTCCGGGCCGGCATCGGCCGCAAGATCCTCATCACCCGGTAGCCGGCCGAGCCCGCAGCCCACTCTCGCGCAGAACCGCCGTCAGACGCTCGACGGTCTGCGCGGCCTCGGCGCGGCTCCGGTCGTCGATCCACCCGTCGTGCCATGGACCGCCGGGTCCGGCCACGACGGTCAGGGCAGCGAGTGCCGGAGCCACCAACCCGACCGCCGGGGTGGGCAGGAGCGCCGGGGCCAGTTCGTCGGCCACGAACTCCGAAAGGTCCGCCAGGATCGACTCGCCTCCGGGCAGGCTGATAGCGATCAGCGCGGCAGCGGCAACGACCTCGTGCGGAAACACCGTCTGTGTCCCCGTCTGCGGGCCTTTCAGCACGGTGGAGAATATCCGGCCCAGCTCGCCCAGGCGGCCTGCCGCGTCCAACTCGACGAGTTCCTCGACCAGATCGAGTGCGCCGTCACTGCTGAACGGTCCCGTCCCGAACGTACCCATCACCTCACGCCCCCTCGCATCCGATGGACGACCGACCAGGTCGGCCGCGGCCGGCTCAGGTATCACTGTTGCGGCCCACAGCGACTTCGCTGTGGATACGCCGAATTCGCTGTGGAGCGCAACACCTACCGGTGGCCAGGAAGCCGGCGCCCTTCGGTGCCGTCCTCACCGCCGGCCGAAGAGCAGGTCGACCTGGACGGGCTGGTGGAACGGGCCGGCGCCGACCGCCGCACCGACACCCTCGGCGAACCGCTCCCGGTCCGGCCCGGTCGGCAGCTCCGAGGCCGGGAACGCGGTCAACAGTTCACCGACGAGGCCCGGCAGGTCCAGGTCGACGGGGTACGCGACCGAGGTCGCCGAGACGGTCAGCCCGGCGGCGGTCAGGCCCTCGCGGTAGCGCCGCTGGTCGGCGTCGTCGGAGCCGCATCCCCACGACAGGTCGCTCCCGGTCCACGACTCGAGGAAGGCCCGCAGCTCCCGGGACCAGGCTGTGTCCAGCAGCCACAGTGGTCGGCCGTTGGTGGCGACGGCGAATCCCCCGCCCGGCCGGACCAGGTCGGCCACGGCCGGAAACAGTCGCCCGGTATCCATCCAGTGCAGCGCGGTCGCCACCGTCACCGCACCGACCGATCCGGCGCCGAGAAGCACACCGACCGCCGGAACGTCGGTGTCGCCGCCGAGCATCCAGGCCACGTTGCGTACGTCCCGGCGCGCGGCGGCCCGCCGCGCGAGGGTGAGCATGTCCGGCTCGGGATCGACGCCGACGACGGCCCGAAGCCGCGCGGCGAGCGGCAGGGTGAGCTGGCCGGTGCCGCAGCCGAGGTCGACGGCGACGTCGTCGGCCGAGAGTGCGAACGCGTCGACTATCGCGTCGACGACCGGGGCGGGATAACCCCGCCGGTAGGTTTCGTAGAGTCGGGCGACCTCACCGCTGAACCCCAGATCCATGGCCGCAGCGTCCCAGGCCGCCGTGCCGGGCAACAGACCTGTACGCCGAGGGCGGACGGCGACCGGTCCGGAGGTGTCGGTGGACGGCACCGGGAACAGCAGTCGGACATCGGCGGTTTGCACCTTCCGACAAATGGATCTGGTAAGCACCCGCCAAGCCCGCGACTCATCCGGATACAGTGACGACACCGGGCGCCCGGATGCCGGCACCGGACACCACCGCGCCAGGTGGTGGAGACCGAGCCCCGGCGGGAGGTGCGCGATCATGACGGGACCGGAGCTGCCGACCCGCTTCGACCTGCGCCGCCGTACGCACGCGAGCGCGTGGACCCGGGGCCGGGTCGCCCACGGCGACCAAGCCGCCGGCGCCGAGTAGCCGGCACCGGGCCACCGGCCGGCACCGTTCGAGCCGCCCGACCGTACGCCGGTCGTCGCCTCTTCCGACCGCCCACGGCCCGGACCCTGCCCGCCCACCCGGCGGTGCCCGCCTTCCCGAAACAGACCGCGATGACGCGTAGGAGCCCCATGGACACCGACACCATCCCCACGATCTTCGGCGCCCGGCTGCCCGACTGGGTGACCGACGAGATCGCCGACGACCCGCCGGTGCTGGCCGACGTCGAGGAGCGGATGCGGCTGGTGCTCCGCCTCGCCGACCGCAACCACCGTGAAGGGACCGGCGGCCCGTTCGCTGCCCTGGTCACCGACGCCGACACCGGACGCATCCTGTCCGTCGGGGTGAACCTCGTGCTCGCCGCCGACCTGTCCGCCCTGCACGCCGAGATCGTCGCGATCTCGCTCGCCCAGACCCGGTTCGGCACCTGGGACCTCGGCGGCCTCCCCGGGCTGCGGACCGAACTCACCGTCAACTGGCGACCGTGCGCGATGTGTTACGGCGCGACGGTGTGGTCCGGTGTCGGCCGGCTCACCATCGCCGGCCAGGGTGACGAGGTCGAACACCTCACCGGATTCGACGAGGGCCCGGTCCGTGACGACTGGCAGGAGCAACTCGTCAAGCGCGGCATCGACGTACGCACCGACATCCTGCGCGACGAGGCGCTGGCCGTCTTCCGCGCGTACGGCGAACGGACCGACGCCACCGTCTACAACGGCCGCCGCGGGTAGCCCACCCGGACAGCGGGGCGGGCGGGGAACAACGCCGTTCCCCGCCCGCCCCGGTCAGGAGCCGGTGCCGCCGGACGGTCAGGAGATCTTGGTGCCGACCACCTTGACGTCCTTGACCCGGCCGATGTTGTCGAACGAGCCGAAGCCGACCCGGCCGGAGTCGAACGTCTTGTCGACCGCGGTCATCAGCGGGTCCTTGGCACCGTCGACGTAGACGGCGATCTCACCGGTCGCCGGCAGGTGCTTGACCCGGACCTGGTGCCACTCGGCGTCGATGATCGCCGGCGGCGCGCCGCGCCAGCCGTTCCACTGGTGGTCGATCCGCTCACGGTCGGCGTTGTTGACCTTGTAGATGCCGTTGTGCGGGTAGATCATGTTGTCGGTCGACAGGTGCGCGTAGTAGTACTCGGTGTCGGACTTCCAGCCGAAGACGATGATGACGTCGCGGTTGGTGACCTCGACCGGCGTGTCCAGGCGTACCTTGGCGTCGATCTGGACCGCGCCGAACGTCGGTCCGGCGGTCAGGACGGCGTACTCGAACGGGCGGCGCGGGCCGGGCCGCGACACGCCGGCCTCGGCCAGGATCACCTCGTTACGGGTGAACTGCCACTTCGACGGCGTGATCGGCGCCCAGTTCCGCGCCCCGGTGGTGTTGCCGACCCGGTTGGTGCCGGTCTTCTCACCGGCGAACTCCTTCGTACCGGTGACCTTCCAGATCTTGCCGTTCGCCTTCGAGAACAGGTACAGCTCACCCGAGGCGTCGGCGGCGAACCGCAGGTCGGCACGGTTCGGGTCACCCTGCGAGCCGGGGCCGGACAGGTCCTGGATCCGTACCCAGTTGCCGGTGGCGCCGTCGACGAGCTTGAGCTGGTGCAGCGGGGCGAGGTCCTTGCCGCGCCGCATCTGGTTGACCTCGGTGTAGAAGACGCGACCGTCGACCAGGTCGCCGAAGACGTACTTGCCCTTCAGCGCCGGCACGTTCTTGCCCCGGTAGACGAACCCGCCGGCGACCGCGCGGCCGACGTCGGAGGTGCAGTTCCAGCCGGGCGGCGGGTCGTGGTCGTACGCGGCGACCGGGTACGTGTAGCCGTACTGCGCGTCGTCGGCGGGCAGTGGCAGGATCTTGTCGCACGGGTTGGTGGCCGTCTTGTCGAAGACGAAGGCGCCCTCGCGCTCGCTCCAGCCGTAGTTGTCGCCGGCACGTACCTCGTAGATCGCCTCGATGGCGTGCTCGCCGATGTGGCCGAGGAACATCCGGTTGTTGGCACCCGGGTCCCAGCTGAACCGGTGCGGGTCACGCATGCCGATCGCGTAGATCTCGCCGAGCGCGCCCTCGTCGCCGTGGAACGGGTTGCCGCGCGGCACACCGTACCTGCCGCTGGCCGAGTCGCGGCCGAGCGGGTCGATACGCAGGAACTTGCCGTGCGGCATCGTCATGTCCTGCGGGTCGTCGTTGCGGACCCCGATGCCGCCGTCCCCGACGGCGAGGTAGAGCAGGCCGTAGTCACGGTCGTTGCGCTTCGCGGTCGGGTTGAAGTCGATCTGCTGGATGCCGTGGGTCTGGCCGGCGAACCCGATCCGGATGACCTCGCGCCGCGCGCCCTCGAACGTGTCGGCGGCCGGGTTGGTGGCCCGCCACTCGGTGACGATGCCGTGGTACGTCGTACCGGGCTGGGCCACCAGGTCGGGCACCTTCGTGGTGGTCGACGCGAGTTCGGTGTGGACGGTGTAGAAGAGGCCGTTCTTCGCGAACTCGGGGTGGAAGGCCACGTATCCGAAGCCCTGGCCGAGGCCGCGGCCGGAGAAGAACTGCGGTGCGAACGTCGCGGCGACGTCGAGGTAGACGTGCTCCTCGCCGTCCTTGACCAGGTAGAGGTTGCCGTTGAGGTCGGGTACGGCCATCCGGCCGGTGCCGTCGGGCAGCTCGATGAGCGCGTTGATCCGGGCGTGCCGCATGAGCCGGCCGTCGGTCGGCGCCGGGGTCGGGAACGAGCGGGGGAACGCCGCGAACTCCTCGAGTACCAGCCCGAGACGGGACTGGACGGGCTGCTCGGGGATCGGGTCGTAGATCGCCTCGGCGGCCTGCGCCGCGGCCGGGGCGACCAGGGTGGACAGGACGAGTGCGGCAGCGGTGAGTGTCGCTGTCGCCAGCGCCCTGCCGCTGCTACGAGCTGAAACGCGCACGCGTGTCACTCCAATCGGGGGACGGTTGGTGGGGTGTGTCAGCGCTGCTTGTCAGGTAGCGGTAGGGCCTCTCGGAATCGGGCCGTCGGGACGGTCGGCCGGCCGGAGAGGGTCGGTGGAAGTTGCAAAGGCGCCGACCGGGATGTGATCGGGTGGCACGATCCGTCCACGACCGGGCCGCTTTCGGGGGTGCGGTCTTTTCGCAGGTCAGTACCGATTGCGCGAGCCGTTGCCGGCCCTCGGGCGGACACCTCGCGGGTACGGACGGATCCGGTCGTCATCCCTGGACGCTCCTTTGCACCGGGACGTAAGCGCTTTCGCAAGCGCTTACGCAGCCTAAGCCGTGATCTGCATCGACGGCAAGACCTACGTCACATTGACCAGCACCACCGGACACCGCCGGCACCTGCGCAAACTGGGGACTGTCGGAGGTAAATGGACGCATCACGGCAGAGGATGACGATCACCGAGGAACCGGGTCGACTCCCGTCAACCTCTCACCGGTACCTCGCCACGCCCCGTTTGATCCCTTGCCCCACCGCACCTGCCCGGCAAGGATTGCGCGGTGCAGACGGAGTACGGCTGGTTCCGCGAACTCTACGAACTCATGTACCGACCGGATGACGCGGACGTCGGGCAACTGCTGCGTGCCCACCGCGAGCGGTCAGCTGCCCAACTGGCAGCGCTGGCCCCGCTGCGGCACCGACAGAACCGGCACCGCCCTGCCGGCGACGAACTGTCGAACCAACTGTGGGAGCTGTACGCGCTCAGCCGGATCAGTGACTACCTCCTCGAACTCGGCTGCCCCGACGGCGAACCCACCGAGGACTCGGGCACGACGGGCGGACGACGGCTGGACCCCACCAACCTGGCGGTACACGAGACTTTCCTGTCCGAGATCGGACTCGACCGCTTCGAACACGGTCACCAGTTCTCTCCGTTCCACCACGAGATCTTCGCCGTGGAGACCGACGAGTCCGCGGTTACGGCGACGCTCCAGGAGGTGCTCTGGCCCGGCTTCCGGTTCGGGGAGCTGCAGTTCTGCCGGGCCGGCGTACGGGTCAGGGCACCTTCGTGGCTGATCGACCCGGACGTGGCGACCCAGTCGACGCTGCACTTCACCTTCCGGCGTGGCTCCCGCCCGACACACGACCTCTCGCACGGCTGGGGGTCCAACTCGCAGTGGGGTACGGAGTTCACCCGCTTCTACGAGGACGGCGACGGCCTACACCTCAACTGGGACGGCATGATCGACATCGGCGTCGACACTCCCCTGTTACCCGAGGGGGCCGTCGACCCCAACGAGGGCCGTCCGATCGACCGGCGTCGGGAAATGCTGCTGCACCGCTGCCTTGTACGCGCCCCGCTGCCGCCCGACGAACAGCACGACTGGTATCCGTTCGAGGATCGGCTCACCCTACAAAGCGCATCCTGGCCGCTGGCCACCGACGCGATCATCTGAGCACGGGGAACGGTCGCGGGCCGTCCTCCGTCGAAAGGGACGGACCACTTCTCTCGGAGCCTTGCGGAGGTGCCCGGTGCGAATGTTGCTGAGCCGGCTCGCCGGCGTACTCGTGCTGACGCTCGGCACCACCGCCTGCGTGGCGGAGAGTCAGGTGGACTATCCCTACTACGAGTCGCCGGCGGCACTGTTCGACCGGGCGGATCTCGTCGTGGAGGCCGACCTCTCCCCCGACTCCCGGGTCACCCTGTTGGAGCCCGACCCACCGACGGGGACCGATCCGGCGGCCAATCCCCAGGCCGGGGTGGAGCCGGATGCCGAGCCGGTGTCCGGCGCCATGGTGGTCACGGTCTACACCGCCCGGGTGGTCACCGTCTTCAAGGGCGAGGCGCGGGTCGGGCAGAGCATCGAGGTCAAGGAGATGGGCGGAACGCTGCGCGGCGTACGGCACGAGGTTGCGGGCGCGGTGCCGCTGAGCGGCGGCGAGCGGTACGTGCTGTTCCTGTCGACGTACCCGAACGCGCCGGCGTCACTACTCAACCCGCAGCAGGGGCAGTACCGGGTGGATGGCTCGGGCACGCTGTCCGTCGTACCGGGCAACGAACTGACGCTGACCCGCGCGGACCTCGAACGCCTGGCGGCGGCTGGCTAGCCCTCCCCGCGGCTGGCGATCTCCGCCGCCCGGTGTGCGATCGTCTCGCCGAAGACACCGCCGACGTAGCCGCAGCCCGGGCACTGGAGGTTGCGGTCGAGGTGGCCGCCGCAACCACTACAGCGGCCGTGGTCGTCCGGGTCGGTGTAGCGCGCGAGTGCCTCGCACAGCGCCCGCGCCGACCGCTCGGTCAACTCGAAGCCACCTCGTACGCGACCGGCCCGCATCTCGACCGACACCACCTTGGCGCCGGGTCGCGGGTCGAACGGTGCGATCCGGGCGAGGAACCGTTCCATCGCCGCCATCACGTCGGCTGGTTGGGAGGTCACCCGGATAACCCTACGAGGTGACCGGGATGCCGGATCAGCCGCAGGCTCGCTCCGTTGACTTCCACCAAGGTTGAGGTTTTAGCGTCGCCGTCATGCCCCAGAAGAACCCGGTCCACTCCGGCACCCGGCAGACTGGCGGGCGCCGGTGGCTCGGCCTCTGCGTGCTGATGCTGCCCGCGCTGCTCGCCTCGCTCGAACTGACCGTGACCCACCTCGCGCTGCCGACGATCGGCGCGGATCTCGGCGCCAGCAGCAGCCAGCAGTTGTGGATCGTCGACATCTACGCGTTCGCCCTCGCCGGAGCGATGTTGGCCATGGGCTCGCTCGGTGACCGGATCGGGCGCCGCCGGCTGTTGATGCTCGGCGCGGCAGTGTTCGCGGTGGCCTCGACCCTGGCCGCGTACGCCCCGAACGCCGAAACTCTGATCGCCGTACGCGCGCTCATGGGTATCGCCGGATCGACCCTGATGCCGTCGGTCCTGGCCCTGGCCGCCACCCTTTTCACCACCGCGAGCCAGCGGCGCGTGGCGATCGGCGCGGTCATCGCGAGCGTCTCCGCCGGCACCGCGATCGGGCCACTCGTCGGCGGCTGGCTGCTGGACCGGTTCTGGTGGGGCTCGGTCTTCCTCATCGGCATGCCGGTCATGGCACTCCTGCTGGTGCTCGGCCCATGGCTTCTCCCCGAGCGGCACGGAGACCAACGCGGCCGGATCGACGTACTCAGCGCTCTGCTCACGGTCGGCGCCGTACTGCCCGTCGTCTACGCGCTCAAGCAGATCGCGACAGGCAACGGCGAATGGACCTCCCCGCTCCTGCTCGCGCTCGGCCTGGCCCTCGGCACTGCCTTCGTACGCCGGCAGCGACGGCTGCCCGACCCGATGGTCGACCTCACCCTCTTCCGTGACCCCGCCTTCGGCGCGGCGCTGGCGACCCTCGCCTTCGGCATCTTCGTGCTCTGGGGCGCGAACTACGCGATCGCCCAATACCTCCAACTCGTGCAGGGGCTGTCGCCACTGCGGGCCGGCCTGTGGACCGCACCCTCGGCGCTCGGCGTCATAGCCGGATCGACGGCCGCACCGCAGTTGGTCAGGCTGGTCCGGCCGGCAACGGTCATCGCCGGCGGGCTTCTCGTGGCCACCGCGGGCTTCGTCGTCCTCACCCGGATCGGCTCCACCGACGGGCTCGCCACACTGGTCACCGGCGCCGTCATCGTCTCGGCCGGACTCGGCCCGATGATGGCCCTCGCCACCGACCTGGTGATCGGCAGCGCGCCCCCGGAACGCGCCGGATCAGCCTCGGCGATGGCCTCGACATCACCCCAGCTCGGTGGTGCCCTCGGCATCGCCGTCCTCGGCAGCGTCATCGCGGCCCGCTACCGGGACCTGGTCGGCGACCGGATACCGACCGGTGTCCCCGCCGATGCCGCTGCCAGCGCCACCGACAGCCTCGCGGCCGCCGTCGACCTCGGCGCCCGTCTGTCCACACCGGCCGGACCGGCACTGGCCGACGCCGCCCGGGCGGCATTCGTCGGCGGATTCCAGCTCACCGCGGCCGTCAGCGCCGCCGTCACGCTCGCCCTCGCCGTCGCGACGATCGCCGTGCTCCGAACGGCGCGAAGCCGGCCTACACTCGGCGGCGGCGGACCGTAGCGCAGAGGTCGTCGCGCCCGGTTGCCCACCGGGAGGACGCCGGTTCGATTCCGGCCGGCCCGCCACCCCGCGTTCCCGACGAGCGGATCGGGCAGCTCATGCTCCGTCGTAGCCACCGCGAGAAGCATGCGCGGAACCTCGGCTATCTGTCGCCGCCGGCGATGGTCGCCGCCGTCGCCGACCGGCGGCGGGCCGGTGACTGGCGGGGCGTCTGCGCGGGCGGTCTCGTCGACGTACACGTCGACCCGCGGGACGTGGCCGCCCGGTTCGGCGCCGAACAGGCGGCCCGCATCGAAGCCGACCTGCTCGGGTTCGCGCCCGATCTGCTGCGCCGGTTCGCGCCACGGACAGCGTCGCTGGAGCTGCGGCCCCGGGCCCGGATCGTGTTGTCCCGGCTGGCGGGTGCGATCGGTGACCGGGCGGTGCTGGTCGCCGACCTGCCGGCCGGCGAACGGTTCCGGCAGCGCATCGAACTGGGGGTCCTGTCCGCCGCGAAGCTCGACCGCCCCTGGTACAACCTGTACGACCTGCCCGACTGGTGCTGGCACGCCGACGCGGTCGCCGCCCGGCGTTGGGCGTACGGCGCGTCGGCGACCCGGCTGGCCTGGCACGACCCTGACGGCCGGCCGTACCCGCCGGGTGTCGCCGGCGCGCGGCGGCCGGCCGACCGGGCCGACGAGGTCGAGGTGCTGGCGGAGCTGCTGGAGACGGGCCAGGTGACGGCGGCTTACGAGGCGGCCGGCTGCACGGTCGACCCGAAGCCGCCGCCGCGGTGGTACGGCGACCGGACGCTGGAGCCGTGGCTCGCGCGGTTCGGAGCGTCGCTGCCGGTGCTGGCGGCCGAGTCCCGCCGCCTCGCCGGCCGGTACGCGCGACCGTCGCTGCGGGCCCTGTCCCAGTCGATCGCGGTCGAGGTGGCGGACGACGGAGGTCTGACCGTACGGATGGCGGCGTGGGAACGGGACTTCGCCGGACCGATCGCCTTCGGGGTGGCGGCTCCGGTCGACGTGGCGCTGCTGCGCCGGGGTGCGCTGCGGGTCGACGACCTGCATCCGCTCGTGCACGAGGCGCTGTTTCCGGGGCGGACGCGGACGCCACCGGCTCCGGTACCGGTGGAACGGCCCGTGATCCGGATCAGGTGCGGGACGCGGTGGCATCCGGTGCAGGTGACCGGCGCCCGGATCACCACGCTGGAGCACTCCGAGCGGGAAATCGACCGGGAGTTCACACTCGCCGTGCTCGGCGGTCCGATCGGCGGTTGCGCCGCGGCGGTCCGCGCGTTCCGTACCGGGGCGAAGCCGGTGCCGAAGGATCTCCGCCGGATCCGGCAGGACCTGTTCGCGCTCGCCTTCCACGGCGACACCGACGCGTTGCTCGCCATCGTCGCGACGGGCCTGGATCCCGGTCTGCGCGACAGCGACGGCGGCACGCTGATGCACTGGCTGCACCACCTCGACCACCGGCGGGCGCTGCCGGTCCTACTCGCCGCCGGACTGGCGGTCACCGACCACGACCGCAACGGTGACACACCGCTGCACCGGGCTGCCGCTTCCGGAGCCGCCGACGTCGTGGCGGCGCTGGTCGAGGCGGGCGCTGATCCGGATTCGGTCGACGGGCGGGGCCGGACCGTCGCGGAGGTCCTCGCGCAGGCCCGCCGCGAGCCGAAGCGGTAGCCGTCGGGACTGTCGGTGGCGTTGGGTATGCTGCCGCGCGGCGAGGCCGTAGCGCAGAGGTCGACGCGCCTTGACTGCAATCTGGAGGACGCCGGTTCGAATCCGGCCGGTCTCGCCCCATACCGCTCCGAGGAGGCACCGTGCCGGTCGACCGCGCCGAGCTGGCGGCCTGCCTGGCCGTGCTCGCGCGCCTCGACGGCGACGACCTCGACGACCCGACCCGCCAGCGGCTGGAGCGGGCGGTGGTCACCGCCGCCCGAGGGGTGAAGAAGCGGGCGAAGTCCCGCCGCGACGCGCGTACCCGCGAGGCGGACCGGGCGGTGCTGGCGAGCGCCACCCGGTTCCACACCGAGATCCCCGGCACCGGGCCGGCCGAAGGCCGGGCGGGGGCCGGCGGCGGCACGCTGGTGCGGGCCCGGCACTGCTACGTGTGCAAGGTGGCCTACCGGGAGGTGGACGTCGACTACCACCTGATGTGCCCGTCCTGTGCCGCGGAGAACAGGCTGCGCCGGCACGCCCGCTGCGACCTGACCGGCCGCACGGCGGTCGTCACCGGCGGCCGGGTGAAGATCGGCTTCCACACCGCGCTGAAGTTGCTGCGCGACGGTGCCGACGTCATCGTCACGACCCGGTTCCCGCGTGACGCGGCCCGCCGCTACGCGGCCGTCGCCGACTTCGACGACTGGGCGGACCGGCTCTACGTGCACGGCGTCGACCTGCTCGACCTGCCGGCGGTGCTCGATCTCGTCGCCCTGGCCGGCCGGCGGTTCAGCGGGCTGGACATCCTGGTCAACAACGCGGCGCAGACGCCGCACCGGCCGGTGGCCTACCACCGGGAGGTCCGCGAGGGCGAGTCGGCGGCGCTCGACGGGCCGGCGGCCCGGATCGCGGTCGGCGGGGCGTCGCCCGTCGCGACCGGGGCGGGGCTCCCGGCGGTGCTCGACACGTTCTTCCCGGCCGGCCGGGTCGACGAGACCGGTCAGCCGCTCGACCTGCGCGAGGTCAACTCGTGGGTGCTGCGCGACGCCGACGTGACCCCGCAGGAGTGGTTGCAGGTGCATGTGGTCAACGCGTTCGCGCCGTTCCTGCTCACCTCGCGGCTGCGGCCGCTGATGGCGGCGAGCGCCCACCCGCAGCGGCACGTGGTGCAGGTGTCCGCGATGGAGGGCAGCTACTCGCGGGCCGGCAAGACCGTCCGGCATCCGCACACCAACATGGCGAAGGCGTCGCTGAACATGCTGGTCCGCACCGTCGCCGCCGACTACGTCACCGACGGCATCCACATGAACAGTGTGGACACCGGCTGGGTCACCGACGAGCGCCCGCACCCGAGCAAGACCGCGCAGCGGGAGCAGGGTTTCCGACCGCCGCTGGACGTGGTCGACGGTGCCGCCCGGGTCTACGACCCGGTCGTGCGCGGCGTGTCCGGGGCGCCGGTGAGCGGCCTGTTCCTCAAGGACTACCGGAGTGTGCCCTGGTGACCGATCCGACCCCGGTACGCTGCCCGGCCATCACCCATCCGGAGGCCGGGCTCGCCGACGAGGGCGACTTCGACCCGCTGCTGGCCCGGCTCGCGGTGCCGGACGCGGTCCGCGACGCGGAGGTGTTCCCGCGCGGGACCATGCAGGTCGATGGCCGGCTCGACCTGTGCAAGCAGGGCATCGGGCCGGTCCGGACCGGCCGGATCGTCGCCGCCGCGGTCGACTCGCCGCTGGTCCGGCACCTGCTGCTGGGCACGAACGGGCTCGGCAGCGACGGCGCCCGGGCGGTCGCCGACGCGCTGCGGCCGGGGCACGGCCTGGAGACGGTCTACCTGGGCTGCAACCGGATCGATCCGGCCGGGGTCGACGCGCTCGCCGGCCGGATCGAGAGCGACGAGACGATGCGCGCGCTGTGGCTCAAGCGCAACCCGATCGGCGACGAGGGCGTGGCCCGGCTGGCCCGGGCACTCGCCGTCAACGCCACGATCCGGACCCTCGACCTGGTCAACGTCGGCATGAGCGGGCGCGGCCTGGCGACGCTGGCCGAGGCGCTCGCCGGCCGGCGGCAGAAGCTGCAACGGCTGTTCCTCGGCGGCAACGGCTTCGGCCCCGAGGTGGTGCCGGCGCTGCGTACGCTCGTCCACGACGCCGGCATCCGCGAGCTCTACCTGGCCGCCAACCACCTCGGCGACACCGGCGCCGCCGCGCTGGGCGCCGCCATCGACGGGGTGCCGATGACGCTGGGCCTCGGCGGCAACGGCCTGACCCCGGCCGGGGTGGCGGCACTGGCCCGGCACCTCGCGGCGTGGCAGGCGCTGGACCTCGCCCGGCCGCCGTCCGAGCGGGCCCTGGGCGCGCACGGCAACCGGGTCGGCGACGAGGGCGCGGCCATCCTCGCCGGGGCACTGCCGGCGGCCCGGCTGCGCCGGCTCGACGTCCGGCGCACCGAGATCGGCGGGCGGGGCGCCCGGCTGCTCGTGGCGGCCCTCGACGGGCACCCGACCCTGGAATACCTCGGCATCAACGGCGGCGTGCCACGCCGGATGCGCCGGCAGGCGGCCGCGTTGGTCGCCGACCGGCCGGCGACCCAACCGCACCCGGACATCCAGGCGATCGCGAGTGTCTACAGGTGACAGTGCTCGGCATCCCCCACCTCACCGTCTGGCGACGCATCCGGCGGTACGCCGTACCGGCGGCGATGGTCGAGGCGTGCGCCGCCGCCCGGGAGGCCGGTGACTGGCGGGCCGCCTGCGCGGCGGGACGGATCGACGTCGCCTTCGACCTCGCCGACGTACGTCGTGAGCACGGCGACCGGCAGGCCGACCTGATCGAGGCCGACCTCGCCGTGTTCGCCCCTGACCTGCTGCGCTGGCACCTGCCCCGGGTGCTCGGCGGACGCACGAGCATCGCCACCCACGAGACCTATCTGCTGTCGGCGCGGGACGGCCGGGTCGGCGCCGACGACGTCGGCCTGGTGCTGACCACGCCGAAGACCGTCGACGGCTCCCAGCGGCTGCGGCTCACCGTCGGGAAGACCCGGATCGGCGGCGACCAGGGCCTGATCGACCTGTCGCCGGTCTTCTGGAGCGCGGCGCACGTCGGCGGGCTCGCCGCGGCCTACGGCGGGTCCCCCGACCGGCTGCCCGGCTTCGAGCCGGACGGCACGATACGCCCGTTCGAGGCGTACGCGACCGAGGTCGTGCCCGGCGACCCGGCGAGCCGGTGGGAGGTCTACGACCGGCGGCTGGTCGACGGCGACGTCGTCGGTGCGTGGGCCGTCGGCGGCGCCGACCTCGACCCGACCGAGCCGGACCACCGTTCCGTGCGGCTCTCCTCGATGGGCAACTCGATCGTCGCGCTCGGCGTCGCCGCCGAGATGGCCCGGCTGCACGCGCGCCACGGCGTGGACGAGGCGAAGATCTCGGGCCACTGGGGGCCGATCGCCGTGGTGAGCCGCGATGCTCACGGCCGTCCCGGCGTACGGATGATCGGCTACGACCCGAAGACCTGGCGGCTGCCCCAGTTGGCGCCGCTGGTGCACACCCGGCCGGCCGACCTCGAACTGGTCCGCGCCGGTTGGATCGGGCGCGCCGACCTGCACCCCCTCGTACGGCAGGCGCTGTTCCCGGGCAGCCCCGCCCCGGACGCGCCCTCGGCGGGCACCGACCTGCGGGTGAGCGTGCCCGTACGGTGCCGGGGCGCGTGGCACACCGTCGTGCACGCCGACGGCCGGCTCACCCCGGTGTCGCATCCGCCGGAAGAGGTCAGCCGCGAGCGGATGCTGCGTACGCTCGGCGGGCAGGTTTCCGGCTGCTTCGCCGCCGTGGAGGCGTGGCACGGCTCCGCCGACCGGCTCCCCCGCCCGCTGCGGGAACTGCGCCGACACGTGCTGCAACGCGTCCAGCACGGCGGCTCGGCGGCGCTGGCCGAAATGCTCGACGCCGGCCTCGACCCGCGGATGGTCGACGGTCGCGGCGGCACGCTGCTGCACCACACCCGGGCGATGGACGATCCCGCCCTGGTCCGGCGCCTCATCGACGTCGGGGTGCCGGTCGACGCCGCCGACCGCCGGGGCCGCACCGCCCTGCACGTCACCGTCAGCGACGGCGGCACGGTCGAGCAGGTGCGCGCGCTACTCGAAGCCGGTGCCGACCCGCACCTGGGCGGCGGGGACACGACCGCCGCCGAGATCGCCGAATACAAGTCCGAACTGCACGTGGACGACGACGAACCCCATCCGATGACCGCCATCCGCAAGCTGATCGACGAGTGGGAAACGCGGTGACCGACCAGGCTCTCGCCGCCGCCGACGCCCTGATCGCCGCCACCCGGAGCTGGCGCACCGAGCCGGCCCAGGACCCCAAGGTGGCGGCACTCGCGCTCGCCGTGTCGGCCAACCTGCCGGTGCTGCTGTGGGGTGAGCCCGGCATCGGCAAGTCCGCGACGTTGCAGCAGCTCGCCGACGGCCTCGGCACGCCGATGGAGACGGTCATCGCGAGCGTCCACGAGCCGTCCGACTTCGCCGGGCTGCCGATCGTCGGCGACTCGCCGGCCACCGACGGCGTGCCGATGGCCCCACCGGACTGGGCGGTACGGCTGGCCCGTACCGGGTCCGGGCTGGTCTTCTTCGACGAGCTGTCGTCGGCGCCGCCGGCCGTGCAGGCAGCACTCCTGCGGGTGGTGCTCGAACGCCGGGTCGGTAGCCTGCAACTGCCGCCCGCCGTACGGATCGTCGCCGCCGCGAACCCGCCGACCAGTGCCGCCGACGGCTGGCACCTCAGCCCGCCGCTGGCGAACCGGTTCGTCCACCTGCACTGGACGCACGACGCCCGTACGGTGGCCCGTGGACTCGCCGGCACCTGGCCGGCGGTGACCGTGCCGGCCGTCGACCCGCGACGTGCCGCGACCGCGCTGGCGAAGGCGCGCGGCGCGATCGCCGGTTTCCTCACCGCCCGCCCCGGCCTCACCCACCACCTGCCGGCCGACACCGAGGCCCGCGGCGGCGCGTGGCCGTCGCCGCGCACCTGGGAGATGGTGCTGCGGCTGCTGACGTTCCACCACAGTGCCGGCACCGGCCCGGACGTGCTGGCGCTCGCCGTCGTCGGCGCGATCGGTGACGGTGCCGGCCTGGAGTTCGTCAACTACCTCGACAACCTCGACCTGCCCGACCCGGAACGGGTGCTCGCCAACCCGGAGGCGTTCCAGCTCCCCGAGCGCGGCGACCGGCAGCTCGCGTTCCTCACCGCCGTCATCTCCGCCGTCCAGTCCAAGGTGGACCGGCAGCGCTGGGAGGCCGGCTGGGTCGTACTGGAGAAGGCGGTGCAGGCCGGCGTACCCGATGTCGCCGCCCGGGCCGCGATGGACCTCGCCGCGCTGCGCGACAGGTCGTGGCCGGTACCGCCGGCCATCGACGCGTTCGCCGAGGTGCTGATGCTCTCCGGACGCCTGACCGGATGACCGGTGCCCTCGACCGGACGAAGCTGCTCGCCGCCCGGTTCCGGGCCGCCCAGGACCGCCCCTACCTGGCGACGGCGCTGTTCAGCATCACCGTCGTCGCCTCCGACCAGGTGCCGACGATGGGCGTCGACCGCCGCCGCTGGCGCTGCTACGTGTCACCGGACTTCGTCGACCGGCAGCCGGTCCCCCAGCTCGCCGCCGTGTGGATCCACGAGGTCGCCCACCTGCTGCGCGACCACCACGGGCGGGCCGACCGGCTGCCGGCCGGCGACCGGCACGACCACTACCGGGTCAACGTCGCCCAGGACTGCGAGATCAACGACGATCTGGTCGCCGACCGGCTGCCGCTGCCGGCCGACCGGATCGAACCGAAGACGTACGGGCTGCCGAACGGCCAACTGTTCGAGCAGTACCTGAAGACACTCCCGCCCGGCGTCAAAGGCCACGACTGCGGGTCCGGCGCGCACGGCGTCGACCGGCCGTGGGAAAGCGGAACCGGCGGCGGGCGCGGGGTCAGCGACGTCGAGGCCGGCGCCATCCGCCGGGACACCGCCCACGCGATCCGCGCCCACACCCGAGGCCGGGGAACCGTACCCGACGGCTGGGGCCGGTGGGCGGCCGAAATCCTCGAACCACGGGTCGACTGGCGGCGGGCGCTGACCGG
Organism: Polymorphospora sp. NPDC051019; assembly: GCF_040683055.1. Lineage (NCBI taxonomy): Bacteria > Bacillati > Actinomycetota > Actinomycetes > Micromonosporales > Micromonosporaceae > Polymorphospora > Polymorphospora sp. NPDC051019. The sequence goes on from NZ_JBFBCH010000038.1 coordinate 26,340, forward strand.
CGCCGTACGCGAAGCCGCCGCCTGGGCCAGCGGCGCGGTCGATTACACCTACCACCGGCCGTCCCGCCGGTCGGCGGCGCTACGCGGCGTGGTGCTGCCGAGTCTGCGCCAGCCCGTCCCCCGCGTCGCGGTCGTCGTCGACACCTCCGGGTCGATGGGCGACCCGCAGCTCGCGGCGGCACTCACCGAGGTGTCCGGGGTGCTGCGGGCGGTCGGCATCGGCGGCAACCGGGTCACGGTCCTGTCCTGCGACGCGGCGGTACACGTGGTGCAGCAGGTGCACACCGCCGGGGAGGTGCGGCTCGCGGGTGGTGGCGGCACCGACATGCGGATCGGGGTCGAGGCCGCGCTCAAGGTACGCCCGCACTTCGTCATCGTGCTGACCGACGGCCACACGCCGTGGCCCGGCGAGCCGCTGGAGTCGACCCGGATCATCGCCGGCCTGATCGGCGCCGACGCACCCGCGCCCCCGTCGTGGATAACAAGCATCCACATCGACGACTGACTGCCCGGGCACGGTCAGCGCGACCGTGCCAGATCCGGGCGGACGTTGTCGATCTGGGCGGGAGGGACGTTATCCGGGCCGGATAAGGTCCCTCCCGCCCAGATCAACTTCAGTACCCCCCCTGGCGCCGGTCGCTCAGCGAGTACTTCCCCGACGAACTGAGCGTGGGTGGGGTTATGGCGCCCGCGTAACCCCGCTGGCGCTCAGGTCGTCACCACACGCCGCACAGGCGGCGCGGTATCTTCGCTACCGGTGGCGGACGAGGGGAGGTAGTCGTGGCCAGGGAGACCGGGCGGAAGGTCATCGCCTCGAACAAGAAGGCGCGGCACGACTACACGATCCTGAAGACGTACGAGGCCGGGATCGTGCTCGCCGGCACCGAGGTCAAGTCGCTGCGGGCCGGCCGGGTGTCGCTGGTCGACGCGTTCGCGCAGGAACGCGACCGCGAGATCCTGCTGTACGGGCTGCACATCGCCGAGTACGGCTTCGGCTCGTGGACCAACCACGCCCCCCGCCGTACCCGGAAGCTGCTCCTGAACCGGGTGGAGATCGACCGGATCCTGGAGAAGCTGCGCGACGGCGGGACCACGCTGGTGCCGCTGTCGATGTACTTCGACAACGGCTGGGCGAAGGTCGAGTTGGGCCTCGCGCGCGGCAAGAAGGAGTACGACAAGCGTCAGGCACTGGCCGAGCGCGACGCCAACCGGGAGATCGCCCGCCACCTGGGCCGCCACCTCAAGGGCATCCGTTGAACACACCGCTCGGCGGACGTCGAACTGTCGGAGGTGGCTGCTCTAGTCGCGGTGCCCGATCGGCGGGCACTGGACGAATTGGAGCCTGCCATGGGTGTTCTGCACGACTACTTCCGCGCGCCGGACGCGGCCACCGCGATCCGGGCGATGGACGCGCTGGGGGGCCACTGACACCGGATGGCGACGGGTGGCCGGCATTCGACGGCGTGGCCACCAAGGGGATCGATCCCGACGTCGTCCTCGGCAAGTTGGTCGCGCTGATGCGGGAGGTTCCGTGGACGACCGACGTGGTCGGGGACGAACTGGTGTGGCCGGCACCGGACGCGGCGCCGCGGAACGCCGAGGAGGCGAGGGCGATGCCGCCGGACGCGCCGTGGGTGACCGGTCCGTGGCTCTTCGAACTCGACGAGCCGGCGCGTGACACCCTCGCCGAACTCGACGACCGGCATTCCGAGATCGCCGTCGCGTGGGGGCGGACCGAGGAACTCGCCGACTTCGGTCCCGTCGACCCCGAATACCTGGTCGAGCTCGTCACCGAGCTGACCGGGCTGGCGCGCCGGGCCCGCGAGAACGGCGAGCGGCTCTACTGCTGGACCTGCCTCTAGCCGGCGGAGATCAGGGCCATGCCGGTCGCCGGGTCGTACCGTTTGGCGAGTTCCGGCGCGACCTCGGTGACGATCACCTCGAGGGTGGGCCAGACCTCGGCCTTGAGCAGGTGGCCGCCGACCGTGCTGCCGTCGCGGCGGCCGAGCACGGTGTGCACGTGCAGGGCCGGCTCGCCGTCCTGCTCGGCGACGTCGCCGAGCAGCGACAGCACCTCGACCTGTTCCCGCACCGGGATGCGCAGGTATTCGCCCCGGCCGTCGTGTTCGAGATAGCCGACCTCGGCGCTGGCGAACCCGCCGACCCCGGTCACCTGGGCGGCCCGGATGCCCTGGTCGGCCAGGGCGCGACCGATCGCACCGACCGGCTCCTCCCCCTTGTCGCAGACGACGACCAGGACGCGGCTGGTCTGGTGGCGCATCTCACGCAGTCTCATCGACGTCCTCCGGTCGGTGCGGCGGGTCCCCTGATCCGCCGGCTACCCGGGCGGGCGACCGGCAAACCGGATGCCGCCGGGAAAGATCTTGTCCGGCCGCTCGGGGGCCGGACAGAATGCTCGGATGGGCTCAGGGGTTGCGGTCACGGAGGCGTCCCAGCCGGCGCTGCACCACCTCGTCACCGACGTCGCCCGGTGGCTCGACCTGCCGGTCACCCCGGTCCGGCTGACCCTGGAACCGGAGATCGCCGCCGGGTTCGACGCGCGGCGCAACCGCCAGCTCAGCATCGGGCTGCCGCTGCTCGCCTGCCTGAACGTGGCCGAGGTGCGGGCCCTGGTCGGCCACGAACTCACGCTGCTGCACCGGCCCGACGCCCGGCAGGTCATCAAGACGCTCGGCCGCCGCCAGCAGGCGATCCTCGACGAGGAGTACGAGGACGGCCGGGCCCGCCGCCGGGCCGGCACGGTCCGCCGCAAGCTCGATCCGCTCGCCGCCGAGGTCCAGCATGGCGCCGACGGGGCGGCGATCACCGCCGCCGGTGGCCGCGAGCCGGCGGCGCGGGCGTTCGCGCTGGCCAGCCTGGTCCAGGACGAATACGTCGACTTCCTGGTCGAATCCGGAATCCCGCCGTACGCGTTGCGGCTCTTCGAGGCCGGGATCAGCGACCTGGACGACGGCTGGCGACGGGTGGTGCGGCGCGGGACGGCCGAGTCGCTCTGGGACGAGGACGCGGCGGCGGTGCTGGCGACCGTCCACCCCCGGCTGGCCGAGGCGATGACGGCACTCGGCGCCGGGCCGCTGCCGGTGGCCGAGGCGGCCCGGCCGGTGCCGGTGACGCCGCTGACCGTACGTGAACAGCGCCGGCTGGTCCGCGAACTGCGGGCGATCGACGCGCTGAAGATCGTGCGGTGGACGACCTTCCGGGAGGCACCGGCCGGCTGGTGGCGGCGACGGGCGGCGAAGTACGCCAAGGGGGTACGGGCCGACGTGGCCGCCGTGCTCGGCCGGGAGCCGGTCGACGACGTGGAGGCGATCCAGGTGATCCACGACCGGGCGCCGGAGCTGACCGCGCTGGTGTTCGACGTACCGGTGGAAGAGGTGACCGGGGACGACGGGCCGCACCCGTCGCAGCTGTGGCTGCTGGAAAACCATCTGCTGCGCCGGGGGTGGCGGCTGGAGCACCCGGCGGTACGGGGTGTGCTGGTCGCCCCGGACGGGCGGCGGCTCGACGGGTACGAGGTGCTGCGGGCCGACCCGACCGCCGTCCGGGACCTGCTGGGTTAGTCCTACTCCCAGCGGAAGAAGCGGGCGGCGCCCAGGCTGCTGAGCACGATGGCGGCGACGAGGCTGATCAGGTGCAGCGACTCCGGGGTCTGGCCGGCCCAGGCGTCGCCGACCGCCGCGGTGACGGCGCCGAACGGCAGCACCTCGCCGACGCGGGCGACGGCGTCGGGCAGGTTGACGACCGGCCCGAACATGCCGCCGGTGGCGCCCATGCCGAAGAAGAGCACCAGGCCGATCGCGACGGCGGCGTTGCCGGTCGGGGCGACGGCGGCGATGAGGATGCCGACGGCGTACATGGCCAGCGCGGCGAGCACGACCACCGCGAGTGCCATCCCGGGGTTGCGTGGCGGGTTGGCGTCGAAGGCCAGCATGGCGACGGTCAGGGCGATGACGATGCCGACGGTGGTCTGGACGATGCTCGTCACGACCTGGGCGGCGAGCACCATCGCCGGGTGGGCGGGGGTGACGGCGAGGCGGCGCAGCACCCCGGTACGCCGGTAGTAGGCGAGGAAGCTCGGCATGTTCACCACCCCGATGGTCGCCACGACGATGGCGATGACGATCGGGATGACGTACACGTCGAAGGCGGTGAGGCCGTCGAGGCCGGGCAGTTCCTGGGTGCTGGCGCCGAGGCCGTTCATGACCAGGATCAGCAGCGGCAGGCCGATCGGGATGAGCAGGCCGGCGGTGTCGCGTACGACCATCTTGGTCTCGGCGCGGATCAGGTTCAGCCAGGCCCGGGGACCGGGCCGGTGCACGGCGATGTCGGTCTGCGAGGTCATGCGGCACCTCGCTTCGCTCGGCGACCGCATGACTGCGGCCTGAGCCAACCGATTCCCTCGCTACGCTCGGTCATGAGTTCTCCTGGGCGAACGGGCGGCCGGTGAGGGCCAGGAAGGCGTCGTCGAGGGTGGCGCGTTCGAGGCGGGTCTCGGTGGCGACGACGCCGGCGTGGACAAGGGCGGTGCTGACGTTGTGCAGCAGCTCGCCGTCGCCGGTGACGGTCACCTGTTCCCCGGCGACCTCGACCCCGGTGACGTCCGGCAGCCGGTCGAGGACGGTGGGGTCGAATCCCCGGGCGGCCCGGAACCGTACCCGCTGGGCCAGGCCGGCAGCGGCGATCAGCCCGACCGGGGTGTCGACCGCGACTACCCGGCCTTGGTCGATGAGCGCGACCCGGTCGCAGAGCCGTTCGACCTCCTCCATGAGGTGGCTGACGAGCAGGACGGTGACACCGCCGGCGCGCAGGTCCTCGACCATGGACCAGATGTGCCGGCGGGCTTCGGGGTCCAGGCCGGTGGTGAGTTCGTCGAGCAGCGCCACCCGGGGGTTGCCGACCAGCGCGAGCGCGATCGACAGCCGCTGCTGCTGGCCGCCGGAGAGTTTCTCGAACCGGGTCCCGCGGCTGCCGGTGAGCCCGACGGCCTCGATCAGCTTGTCGGGGTCGGCGCCGGTGGCGTAGAAGCTGCGGTAGAGGCCGACGAGTTCGCGTACGGTCAGCGCGCTGTGCAGGGCGCTGGACTGGAGCTGTACGCCGAGCACCTGGCGGACCCGGGCCCGGTCGCGGTGCGGGTCGAGCCCGAGGACCCGTACGGTGCCCCGGTCGGGTCGGCGCAGGCCGGCGATCGCTTCGACGGTCGTCGTCTTGCCGGCGCCGTTGCGGCCGAGTACGCCGACGATCTCGCCCTCGTCGACGGAGAGGCTGACGTCGTCGACGGCGACGACCTGCCCGTACCTTTTGTGCAGATTACGAACCTCGATGGCTAGCACGCTGGCCCTCTCCGGTTGGTGGCGGTACATCGACGCTAGGTGTCGGGGCGGGCCGGCCGCGCGTGCCGGAGGTCATGACCGACACCCATGACCTTTGGCAGGGTCTGTGCCGTTCACCAGCGCATACGCTGGACGATGATGAAACGGTTCGAGCCAGATCTGTGGGCGGGGATCCTCGGCACCCTGCTGTGCGCCGCCGTCAGCCTGTCGGTGCTGGTCGCCCAACTGCAGGGCGGAGACGTCACGCTCGGGCCGGGCTGGGTGTGGTGGCTGTGCTTCGGCGCGTACGTCGTCGCGTGGACGACCTGCGCCTGGCTGGTCGACCTTTTGCCGCGGCGGATCCTCCACGCGGTCTTCGCGGCACAGGTCGTGCTCGGCGCGACCGTGGTCCTGCTGGCGCCCCGGGCCGGGTTCATCCCGATCGTGCTGGTGTTCACCGCGGCCCTCAGCGTCTACCTGGTCCCGTGGCCGGTCACGGCCGGCGTCATCGTGGTCAACGCGGCCGTCGTGACGGCGGCGGCGGTGTTGGCCGCCGCGCACCTCGCGGCGGTCCTGGGGACGGCGCTGATCTACCTGCTGCTCCAGCTCGGCACCACGCTCGGCACCAAGGCCCACCTGCGGGAGATCCAGACCCGCCGCAGGCTGGCGGCGGCCCACACCGAACTGCGGGCGGCCGGCGCGTTGCTGGCCGAGTCCAGCCGGGCCGACGAGCGGCTGCGGATCGCCCGCGAACTGCACGACCTGATCGGCCACCAGCTGACCGTGCTGACCCTCGAACTGGAGATCGCCTCCCACCAGAGCACCCCGCCGGCCAGCGAGCACGTCACCCGCGCCGCCCGGGTCGCCCGCGAACTGCTCGCCGACGTACGGACCACGGTCGGCGAGCTGCGGCACCGGGCACCCGACCTGCGGCACACGCTCGAGCACATCGTCGCGGAACTGCCCGAACCGGCCGTGCACCTGCGCATCGACGACGCCGTACAGGTCGACGAGGGGCGCACGACGGCGCTGATCCGGTGCGTGCAGGAGGTGGTCACGAACACGATCCGGCACTCCGAGGCCAGCCAGATGTGGATCGAGATCACCGCCGGACACGACGGCGGGATCACCTTCACCGCCTGGGACGACGGTCGCGGCGCCGAGCGGATCGTGGTCGGCAACGGCCTGCGCGGCATCGTCGAACGGGTCACCGAACTCGGCGGCCGGGCCCGGTTCTCGGCCGACCGTGGCTTCAAGGTCGTCGCGGAGGTGCCGGCGCCATGATCCGGGTGTGTCTCGTCGACGATCAGAACCTGGTCCGGCAGGGCATCCGTACCCTGCTCGGCCTCGCCGACGGCATCGAGGTCGTCGCCGAGGCCGACGACGGCAGCACCGCGCTGGCCGCGATCGAGCGGGACCCGCCGGACGTCGTCCTGCTCGACCTGCGGATGCCCGGGTACGACGGGATCTGGACCCTGCGGGCGCTGCGCGACCGGGGAATCGAGGTGCCGGTCCTGGTGCTGACCACCTTCGACGACGACGAACTGGTGCTCCAGGCGCTCCGGGCCGGCGCCAAGGGCTACCTGCTCAAGGACGTCACCCTCGAACAGCTCGTCGGCGCGGTCCGTACCCTGGCCGGCGGCGGCACGCTGGTGCAGCCGGCGATCACCGATCGGCTGCTGCGTGCGATCCAGGGCAACGCGGTCGTCGCCCGCGACGATCCGGCGCCGGTACGCGAGCTGACCGACCGCGAACTCGACGTGCTGCGGCTGCTCGCCAGCGGCTACGCCAACAAGGAGATCGCCGAGGCGCTGTTCCTGGCCGAGGGCACGGTGAAGAACCACGTCTCCAGCCTGCTGCTCAAGCTCGGCGCCCGGGACCGGACCAACGCCGTACTGCTCGCCCTCCAGCACGGGCTGCTGAAGTAGGGGCGGCCCGGCACTGTCGGCGAGCCGACCCACCGGGCCGGTATCAGCGACCCGTTCCCGGCCGTCAGCTCTGCAGACGATCCCACGGGAAGGGGAGACGAAAATGCAGAGCTACGCGGTTCTCTACGAGCCTTCGGGGCGGTTCCTGATCGCAACGAAGTTCGACCTGGGCTACTTCTTCTTCGAGCACGGCGTCGGGCAGATCAAGACGGCCGGGCAGGTGCTGAACGGGGCGGGCAAGGCGGCCCTCCCCGGCGGCAGGATCGACGGAAACGAGTCCATCGCCGCCGCGGCGCGCCGCGAGTTCCGGGAGGAGACCGGGGTCGACATCGCCACCGCCGCCCCCACCGTCCAGGTCGCCCAGCACTCGTTCGGCGCGTACGGGGCGGGCTACTTCCGGGTCAGCGCCGCCGAATTCAACACCCTGGCGATGCGGATCGCCACGGTGACCCTGCCGGCCGGCGAACAGGCCGCCGCCGCCATCCGGAACGGCACGATCAACAACTACGCCGGCGTGCACGCCCGGTTCCCGGCCGCGCCGCCGTCGAACGAGCTGCGGTACTCGTACACCTGGAACGTGACCGATCCGATGGACTGGCAGCAGATCCAGCAGTTGCAGCACGACCGGGACACGAACTGGTACTACACGGTCCTGCTGCACCTGCGGGTCAACCTGATCGGCGTCGCGGTCTCCTGACCGGCGCCGGCCCGGGGGCGGGCGGTGCCGCCCCCGGGTCCGCGGGGACGGGTCAGGTGATCCCGAGGGTGGCCCGGGCGGCGAGGATGTGGGCGCGCATCACCGAGCCGGCCCAGGCCCGGTCACCGGCCTCGAACGCGTCGATCAGCTCCCGGTGATGGGCCATGCTGCGCGCCATCGCGGCCTCGTCGTAGCGCCGGAACGTCCGGTTGACCAGCGGAGTCTGCACCACCGCGCCGAGCAGGGCGCTGAGCCGCCGGTTGCGGCCGGCCCGCAGGATGATCGCGTGGAACTCCGCGTTGCACACCGCGATCCGGTCGGCGTCGCGGTTCGCGGCATGGCGCTCCATCTGTGCGCTCAACTCCCGCAACTGGGCGGTCTCCTCGGGGGTGATCCGGGTGGCGGCCAGTTCGGCGCCGTAGCCCTCCAGCAGGGCCCGCAACTCGAAGATCTCCTCGAGATCCTGGTCGCTCCACGCGGCGACGGTCGCGCCACGGTTGGCCTCCCAGTCGATGAGCCCCTCGGCGTGCAGCCGGCGCAGCGCCTCACGGACCGGGGTGCGGCTCACCCCGACGGCCGTCGCAAGATCCTCCTCGGAGAGCTTCGCGCCGGGGCCGTACGTGTTGTCGAGGATCAGATTCTTGATCGACTCGTATGTCTTCTGCGAGGCGCGCGCCATGTTCCACCTTCCGTCGCCGTCGAAGAGTAGCGCCTAGACCGACGCCGTTCCGCCCGCGTTCACGGCGTATTCCGAACCGGTCACCTGGCGGGACCGGTCGCCGGCCAGGAAGAGCACCACCTCGGCCACGTCCTCGGGCTCGTTCATCCGGCCCAGCGGGAGCCCCCGCATCTGGTTGACGAAGCGGTCGGCGGCCGCCTCGACGTCGATCTCCAGCTTGCCGGCCAGCGCCGTCAGGAACGAGTCCATCGTGGACGTACGGGTCGGACCGGGCGCCACCGTGTTGACCCGTACGCCCCGCGCGCCGTACTCGATCGACAGGGCCTTGGCCAGACCGAGCAGCGCGGCCTTGGTGACGGCGTAGTCGACCAGGTAGGGCTTGGGATGGCGGGCCGCCTCGGACCCGATGTTGACGACGCTGCCGCCGCCCCGGGCCGCCATCAGCGGGATGACCGCCCGGCACAGCCGTACGCAGGACATGACGTTGACGTCCCAGCTCCGCTGCCAGGCCGCGTCGTCGACGGCGGTGAACGTGTCGCGGTACGGGGCGAGGGCCACGTTGTTGACCAGTACGTCGACACCGCCGAACCGGGTCGTCGCCGCCTCGACCAGGGTCGCCACCCCGTCGGGTGTGCCGAGGTCGACCGCGACCGGGACACCCGAGCCGGCCGGCCCGACGTCGACGCAGGCCGACGGGTCGAGGTCGGCCATCACCACCCGGCAACCGGCACCCGCCAGCGACCGGGCCACCGCCAGCCCGATCCCGGAGCCGGCCCCCGTGACCACCGCGACCTTTCCGGCCAGTCCGTCGCTCATCCACCGCTCCTCACGTCGATCTCCGGACCGGCCGACCAGGCCAGCGCTTCGCCGCCGGCCCGCACCACCCGCCCGATCCCGTCCTCCAACTCGTGCTCGGTCGGCAGGTCCCGCCAGGCCCACAGCCGGCGGGTGAGCCGTTCCAGCCCCAGCTCCCGGGTGACGCCGATCGCGCCGTGCACCTGGTGGGCGCAGCGGGCCACCACCCCGGCGGCGCGGGCCGCGGTGGCGAGCGCCGCCGGCACCGTCACCGCGCCGTCGTCGGCCGCCGCCAGCGCGGCGTCCAGGGCCGCCGCAGCCAGCACCGTCTGCGCATGGGCCTCCGCGACCAGGGCGGCGACCGCCTGGAACCGGGCGATCGGGCGGCCGAACTGTTCCCGGGTCGCGGCATAGGCCGCCGTCCGCCGGGCGGCACCCTCGGCGGCGCCGACAAGGCGGGCCGCGTGCAGCAGCCGCCACCGGGTCCCGGTGGGATCCGGGCCGCCGTCGGGTGCCGGCCGAGCCAGGGTGTCCACCGGCTCGTGCGCCAGGTTGACCGCCGGCCGCAGGTCGGCGCACGCAACGGTCGTGCCCGCCACGACCGCCGCGTCGAGGTGCCGTCCCCAGGGCACCGCGACCTCGGCGCCCCGGGGCAGGGCGACGCCGATCCGGCCGGCGAGCGCCGCGGCGGGGTCACGCCCGGCGGCCAGCGTCCCGAAGACGCCGGTGTGCAGTTCCGGCAGCGGTGCCGAGAGCCCGGCGGCGGAGATCGCCCGGACGACGTCCGCGAGGTCGGCGAGGTCGCCGCCCATGCCGCCGTCGCCTTCCGGTACGGCGAGCAGGTGCCAGCCCTGCTCGCCGGTGGTCCGCCACATGGCGGCCATCTCGGCGGCCGGTTCGTCGCGGTGCGGGGCCGCCCGCGCCGCCAGCACCTGTACGGCCGCCTCCGCGACCGCCCGCATCCCGGTCACCGGGCTGCCCTCATCGCCTCACGGCCGACGACCACGGTCAGCACCTCCGTCGTACCGCCGCGCAGCGAGAAGCCGGGCGCGGCGAGCATCGCGTCGTCCAGCGCCGCCCGTACGTCCACATCAGACGGAAGCGTCTCGCGGGCGGCCTCGATGACGTCGACCTCGAAGCGGTTGCCGAGCAGTTTCAGCGTCGCGGCGGCGGCGACGGGCGCCTGCCCGGCGTCCATGCGTACGGCGACCTGGAAGGCGAGCCGGCGCAGGGCGACCAGCCGGCCCACCAACTCCCCCACCCGGCCGGCCGGTCCGGCAGCCCGGTCGAGCAGCAGCCGCAGCAACGGGTACGTGCTCAGCACCCGCTCGGGACCGCCGCGCTCGAAGGCGAGCTGCTCGGTCACCTGCGCCCAGCCGGCGCCGATCTCGCCGAGCACCCACGCGTCGGGCACGAACGCGTCGTCGAGGAAGATCTCGCAGAAGTGGCCGGGGCCGCGCAGGTCGGGAATCCGCCGCACCGTCACCCCCGACGCGGTCATGTCGAGGACGAACTCGCTGAGCCCGTCGTGCCGCCGCTCGCCGTCCGACGTACGGGCCAGCACGTAGGCGTGGGTGGCCCGGTGGGCGTTGCTCGACCACACCTTCTGCCCCGAAAGCAGCCAGCCGCCGTCGGCCCGGCGGGCCCGGGTACGTACCGAGGCGAGGTCGCTGCCGGCGTCGGGTTCGCTCATCCCGAGACAGAAGCGGGCTTCGCCGGCCGCGATCGCGGGCAGCAGCTCCCGCCGAAGCGCCCCGGTGCCGAGCCGGGCGATCGCCGGGCCGATCTGCCGGTCGGCGATCCAGTGCGCGGCGACCGGTGCCCCGGCCCGCAGCAGTTCCTCGGTGAGCACGAACCGGTCGACGAAACCCCGGCCGTGACCGCCGTACTCCGGGCTCCAGGTCAGGCCGATCCAGCCCCGGGCGCCGAGCCGGCGGCTGAAGTCCTCGTCGTAGCCGACCAGCCAGCTGTCGCTGCGCGGGGTGAAGACCCCCTCGGCCCGCCACCGGTCGAGCTGGTCCCGTACCTCCGCGCGCAGAGCCGCCGCCCCGCTCACGGCGCGACCTCGCTTCGCTCGGCGGCACCGTGAGCGACACAGAGCCCAACGGTTCGCTCGCTCCGCTCGCTCATTGGTGCACCCTTGTCTCACTCGAGCTGATGTTGGTTCGAGTGCACCGGTGACCGTCGGGCCATCGCCCAGCTCGCTCGACCTTCGAGG
>NZ_JBFBCH010000039.1:0-33954 GCF_040683055.1 Polymorphospora sp. NPDC051019
CTTCGCCCTGCGGGCCGCGACCGCTTCGCGGCGCGGTCCTCGGGCTCCAGACGGTGCGGCGGCGCTCGGTCGACTCGCGACGTGAGTTGCGGTCACACCTGTCCGCCGATTGCTTCGCCGACCGGCTTCGGTTGGTCGTCGTCACAGCCGACGCCCGCGTTTCGCAGGTTCCGCCAAGGTGACGACCGGCGCCCGCCTGGTGGCGGGGCTCGCCTTGTCGGGAGCGTTGTTTGGTGCTCCTCCTTGCTGATCTGGGCGGGAGGGACCTTATCCACGCTCGATAAGGTCCCTCCCGCCCAGATCAACGCCTTGACTTCGCGACCCTTCCCTCGCCGTGACAGACGTTCGGCGCATATCGCCCTGATGGTGCGGGCAGTGGACGCGAGGTCCCTCCCACGAACTGAGCGGGAGAGGGGTTATTCCGGCCGGATAACCCCTCCAGCGCTCAGTTCGTCAGCCGAGGGTCGGCCTGGGCGCTGCCCACGACTGGGCCGGGCCGACCAAGTCCGGCAACGGCACGGGCCCGTCACGCTTTTCGGCCGTGCGGTCGCCAGGGCTGGACAGCCCCGTGACCCGCAACCCCGCCGCGACCCGACACGGATCGGCGAAGTAATCGGCGGACAGGTCTGACCGCAACTCACGTCGCGAGTCGACCGAGCGCCGCCGCACCGTCTGGAACCCGAGGACATGCGGCGAAGCCGTCATGCCCGCAGGGTGAAGACGGTGCACTCAGGCGGCGCGAAGCGGAGCGAGCCAGCCGAGCCGAAGGCGAGGCCAGCTAACACAGCGAGGCCAGCTAACGCAGCACGTGGATGGCGTCGGTCAGGAAGTCGGCGAGAGCTTCGGGGGAGTCGAGGGTCAGGTCGGCCGCGCTGGCGACCTCCTGCCCGGTCTCGGGGTTGGCGACGGCGACGCAGACGCCGAAGAAGTCGGGGTCGGCGGCTTCGCGGGCGCGCAGCGCGTTGAACGCCTTGATGTCGGAGACGTCGTCGCCGAAGTACCAGGCGCATCCGGCGGAGCCGATCGCCTCTCCGATGACCTTGCCCTTGTCGCTGTCGACCGGCGGCTTGAGTTCGACGACCATGCGGCCGGCCTGGACGCGTAGGCCGAGTCGTTCGGCTTCGGCGGTGGCCCAGGCTTCGACGGTGGAGGCCAGTTGCGGGCTGGTCCGCCAGTGCAGGGCCACGGAGAGGCGCTTGTATTCGACGAGGACCGCCGTGGGCAGTTCGGTGCGGGCGCGGGTGGCGAGCTCTTCCATCGCGGGGATCCACGGGAGCGCCGCGGGTTCGGTGACGGTCTCACCGCCGCCGTGGCTGTGTTCGAGGCCGTAGAGCCCGTAGAGGTCGACGTGGGGCGCGGTCGCGAACCGGTCGCGCAGGAAGTCCACCGGGCGTGCGGAGACGATGGCGATGCGCTGGACGACTTCGGCCAGGGCGTCGATCGCGACCATCACCTTGGCGACGGGCTGCACCGTGGTGGGGTCGTCGCTGACCGGCGCCAGGGTGCCGTCGAAGTCGAAGAACAGGACGCACCGCCCGGCCCGGCCGGAGGTGGCCTTCCAGGCCTGCTCCGCGGTTACCGGGCGGGTCAAAAGCTGGTCACCTGTCTCGTACGGCCGCACACGAGCCACCCTACCTGGACGGTGGGGGAACCGAAGCCTTGATCAGCTTCGGTCGTCGCCACCGCTCATGGCCCGGCGGTTGCCCAGGCGCGGGCCGAACGGCACGACCGCCGCGTCCTGGCCGTGGCTGAGCAGGTAGCCCTCCACGAACCCGGCGTTGCGGTCGTTGGTGTTCATGTCAAGTTCATTCAGCCGGGCCACGAGGAACTCGGTGAGGGCGGTGATCCGCCCGTTGATCCGCTCGTACAGTTCGCCGACTATCGCCAGCACGATCCCGACGGCGGTGACGCCGACCACGACCATGTTGATGATGGCGGGCACTTCTTTGTGGGCGAGCAGGGCGACCAGGACGTTGATGGTGATGCACATTGTCGTGGAAACGGCCGCTGTCACGGTCGCTGTCGATTTCAGGGTCATGAGTAGACCCCTCCTTTTGTCCCGCAGGGCTGTGTTCGGCCTTGTCCCGTCCCCCCGCCGACGACGAGCCCAAGCAGTACAGATTGGGACGCTAGCGTGCCCGTTCGGTTGCCCGCACGGCATGTAAGGCCACCGGAACGCCTTCTTTCGCCATCTGAGGAAGTCGCCCCGGTTTGTGGGCACCACGTGCGGCCGTACCAGGCATGAAGGATCGACTGCGATGTCCGTTGCCCCGGATGGTGGAGGTGGGGGCGGCCGGCGGAGGCGGCCGAACCCCGCCTAGCTGGCCCGCCTGCGGCCCTTGCGCGGCTCGCTGGGGATCGGCGGGCGGTAGGCGAGGTAGCGGATCGTCTCGCGGATGTGGAACTTCTCCGCCTCGGAGACGTTGGGGTCGACCAGCCGGCGCAGCAGCGCCTCGACGTCGGGGTCCATCGGTGGGGCGGCCGGTGCGGGCCGGGCCGAGGTCTGCCGGTCCCAGCCGAGTACGCCGAAGGCGACGGTGGGGTTGATCCCGAGCCCTTCGCAGAAGGCGACGACCCGCTCCGCCTCGGGGTCGCTGGCCCACTCGCCGCGTACCCACCGGTTGATGGTCTGCCGGGAAACGCCGGTCCGCCGGGAGACCTCCGAGCCGGTCCAGGCTCGCGTGGTCCGCGCGTCGTCGAGAGCTTTACGGACGAAAGCGGCAAAGGCGATCTTGCGCCCGTGGGCGGTCTCCGGCACTGGCTGACGGTACGGCGAGGATTCCGCATCGCCGCCGGGATGGTCATCTTTGTATTGTGTGCGTGACAGGGGTCCATGATTCCCTGTTAACGAGTCAGTCCTTGTGTTGAGGGGTGTCACAAGTACAGACTAGGTGGACTTAGGGTCGGTGCTAATCGTACGAAAAGCTGATGCTGTCACGCACGTGGTACGGACTACTCTTTGTCACGTGATTGAGACGATCCGTGTTCAATCTGGTCACGCGTCTGGGACAGGAGGGAACTGGTGACCGAGCTCGCGACCCGAGCCCAGGCGTTCGGCCTGATCGCAGACGGGGTGGCCGCCGGACTCAGCGCGCCGTGGCGCATGTACCTGGCGCGAGGCTGCCGATACCTGTCCCTCAACGTCGGCGACCGAGCCGAGTGGAACTCCTGGCGCACGCACCTCGGCTGCCCGGAGTTGAGCGTGCGCGTCTACGACGCCGGTGGGGACATCCGCCGCGCCTCGATCGCCGAGGTCGTCATGGACGGCTGCCGGATCAGCGTCGAGCTGGTCGAGGAGGTCAGCACCGATGACCTGGACCGGCTGCTCACCGACGATCCGAGCTCGTTCGACACGGAGGAGACATGAGCGCCTTCTTCGCGGTGTTCCTGGTGCTGCTGCTGGCCTCGTCCAGCTACGCGGCGGGCCGGTTGCACGGTCAGCTCAGCTACCGCATCGGCTACCGGTTCGGATACCGGCAGGGCCATTTCGACGGCGACCGGGGGGCCTGGAACCGCCGGCGTCGAGAGGCGCAGGCGGCGATCGCCTCGGTGCTGGCGGTGCCATCACCCACGACACCCGACAACGCCCGCACCGACGTACGTCAGGGAACGACGTACACGGGCGCCTCTTTCGCGGGGACCGCGACCAACGGCGGACGGCACTCCATCAGACACGCTCGCCGGCCGGCATCCGTTGCCGGCGACGCGTGATGGGGTGAGCGGTCGCCCGCGATTGCGGTGCGTCGTCCGCGGCGGACACGCACCGTACGGGATCACCGTCAGACCGGTGACTGGTGATCCCTTACCGGCCGGGATGCGCGCAGGGGGCACGCATCCCGGCCGGTCCCTCCCCGTCGGCCGGGGATCCGTTCGCGGATCCCCGGCCGACGCTCATCCGGAATTCCCGATCGGTGCGGACTGTGACGAGATCCTCACAACTGCCGCCAACCTGTGGGCAGCTCTAGCCCAAGCGGCTTCCGGCCGGCTAGCGTTCCTGCCATGACCCGGGGGTGTCCCGGGTCAGCCGGCCGGCCTGGACCTGCGATTTCGACGCGACGGGGCCCGCATCCGACCCCGTTCGTCCGGGCTCCGGACGAGGCGAGACGCGGGTGGCCGGGTGCACGCCCGCCGGAGCAGGCCTGTGACCACTCGCCGCACGAACACCCGGGCCGACCAGGACCCGGCCGCCGCCACCGCGACCCGGTCCGCCAGGACCACCCGGCGCGCTTCCTCCGCCCGTAGCGGGAACACCGCCGACAGTGCGGAGCCCGCACCAGCGCGCCACGCCTACGTCCTGGACACCTCGGTCCTCCTGTCCGATCCGGCCGCCTTCCACCGCTTCGCCGAGCACGAGGTCGTGATCCCGCTCGTGGTCATCTCCGAACTGGAGGGCAAGCGGCACCATCCGGAACTCGGCTGGTTCGCCCGTCAGTCGCTGCGCATGCTCGACGAGCTGCGGATCAAGCACGGGCGGCTCGACGAGCCGGTGCCGACCAACGACCTCGGCGGCACGCTGCGGGTGGAGCTCAACCACGCCGACGACACCGTGCTGCCGCCCGGATTCCGGAACGAGTCGAACGACACCCGGATCCTGTCGGTGGCGCTCAACCTCGTCGCCGAGGGGCGGACGGTGACCCTGGTCAGCAAGGACATGCCGCTGCGGGTCAAGGCGGCGTCGGTCGGGCTCACCGCCGACGAATACCGGCACGGCCAGGCCAGCGATCCCACGTGGACCGGCATGGCCGAGCTGGAGCTGGGCGAGGAGGAGATCAACCGCCTGTACGCCGGGGACGCGCTCGACGTCGACGAGGCGTCCAGCCTGCCCTGCCACACCGGGCTGGTGCTGCACTCGTCACGCGGTTCGGCGCTCGGCCGGGTGCAGCCCGACAAGACCGTACGGCTGGTGCGCGGTGACCGGGAGGCGTTCGGGCTGCGGGGCCGTTCCGCCGAGCAACGGGTGGCACTCGACCTGCTCCTGGACGAGTCGATCGGGATCGTGTCGCTGGGTGGCCGGGCCGGCACCGGCAAGTCCGCGCTCGCCCTGTGTGCCGGGCTGGAGGCGGTGATGGAGCGCCGCCGGCACAAGAAGGTGATCGTCTTCCGCCCGCTGTACGCCGTCGGTGGCCAGGAACTCGGTTACCTGCCCGGCTCCGAGGCGGAGAAGATGTCGCCGTGGGCGCAGGCCGTCTTCGACACCCTCGGTGCCGTCGTGCACGAGAACGTGATGGAGGAGGTGATGGCCCGCGGGATGCTGGAGGTGCTGCCGTTGACCCACATCCGCGGGCGGAGCCTGCACGACGCGTACGTCGTCGTCGACGAGGCGCAGTCGCTGGAACGTAACGTCCTGCTCACCGTGCTGTCCCGGATCGGGCAGGGGTCGCGGGTGGTGTTGACCCACGACGTGGCGCAGCGGGACAACCTCCGGGTCGGCCGGCACGACGGGGTGACCGCCGTCATCGAGGCGCTCAAGGGGCATCCACTCTTCGCCCACATGACGCTCACCCGTTCGGAACGGTCACCCATTGCCGAGGTGGTGACCGACCTGCTGGAGGACATCCCTCGTTAGGTGGTACGGCGCCACGCCACTTGGTCCCGGTTAGGGATGATAAGTAGCGTGGCGCACATCACAATGTCGTTGGTTGATTGCCCAACCGTCGCACGGTGCGTCAGGGTGTTCGGCGGCGTGGAATCCGATCGACGCGGTCGCCACGCCGTGTCCGTGCCCCCGACGAAGGGACCACTTCGTGACTCGGCCGTGGAGCCGGATCGGAGTCCGGTCGGCCGCTGTGGCGCTGCTCCTGACGGGCGTCGTCGGCGGTTACTACCTGGGCGAAGAGCAGGAAATCCAGCAGCAGGGCATCAACGACCAGCAGGTCGCCCAGGCTGAGGCGGCGGAACAGGCGCTGATCAAGGAGCGGCACGCCGCGCACATCGTGGCCAACGCGCAGAAGCGCCTCGCCGAGCAGGAAGCGGCCCGCAAGGCCGAGGAAGCGGCGAAGGCGGCCACTGAGCGGACCCGCAAGGCCGAGGAAGCGGCCAGTCGCAAGAAGCGGGAGGCGGCCGCCGCGGCCAACGACGCCAACGCGCCGGCCAAGCCCTACGACGGGCCGATCCCGGAGTCGTGCAACCAATACAGCGGCAACCGCCAGATCGGCTGCGCGCTGCTGCTCCAGAGCGGGTTCGGCCTGGACCAGATGCCCTGCCTGGACAAGCTCTGGACCAAGGAGAGCGGCTGGAACCCCAAGGCGCACAACCGCTCCTCCGGCGCGTACGGCATTCCGCAGGCGGTGCCCGGTAACAAGATGGCCTCCGTCGGATCGGACTGGCAGACCAGTCCGGCCACCCAGATCAAGTGGGGGCTCGGTTACATCAAGGGGCGCTACGGCACCCCGTGCAGCGCGTGGCAGACGTCGCAGAACCAGGGCTGGTACTGAGCCGCGATCCTGGTATCGAAGGCGCCCGCGATCTCAGGTCGCGGGCGCCTTCGTCGTTCCCGACTGGCGGCGGCCGCCGTGAGCTGATAGCTACTTGGGGGTGGCGTACGACCTGAACTCCCGGCGTGGCGATCCGCAGCGGTTCGGCACCGAGGCGTTCTACGCCGCCCTCGGCCGGGCCTTCGTCGCGATGTGCGCGGTCGTGCCCATCCTGTTCGTCATCGAGGCGCTCGACGTGTGGCTCGCGGCCGGTTTCGACCCCGCGCTCGGCATCATCCCGCGTCGTATCGACGGCCTCGACGGGGTCTTCTTCGGCCCGTTCCTGCACC
Organism: Polymorphospora sp. NPDC051019; assembly: GCF_040683055.1. Classification (NCBI taxonomy): domain Bacteria; kingdom Bacillati; phylum Actinomycetota; class Actinomycetes; order Micromonosporales; family Micromonosporaceae; genus Polymorphospora; species Polymorphospora sp. NPDC051019. Next base: position 6,764 of record NZ_JBFBCH010000039.1, read on the forward strand.
ACGGCTTCGACCACCTCTACAGCAACAGCGTGCCGCTGATCCTGCTCGGCACGTTCGTGCTCGCGGCCGGTGCCCGCCGGTTCCTCTTCTCCACCCTGGTGATCATCCTGGTGAGCGGTCTGGGCGTGTGGTTCACCGGCTCGCCGCACTCCGTCGTGGTCGGCGCGAGCGGGGTGGTGTTCGGCTACCTGGGGCTGCTGCTCATGCGCGGCATCGTGGAGCGGAGCTGGTGGAACCTCGGCGTGGTGCTGCTGGTCGGCCTGCTCTACGGCTGGCAGTTGATCGGCATCCTGCCGACCGATCCGCAGGTGTCCTGGCAGGGGCACCTCTTCGGGTTCCTCGGCGGGCTGCTCGCGGCGATCCTCTTCCGGCGGCGCCAGCCGGACGCCGACGACGCGTACGGTCCGGAGTGACGTCCGGATACTCCTGACCGCCGCCGCAGGACGCCTGTTGCCCGGCCGGAGTTGGCCGCATACCGTCTTTGCCAAGCACGTTGGGTCCGGGGACGGAAGGCGGCGTGGCGCATGCGGGAGATCGATGTAGCGATCGTGGGTGCGGGTCCCTCGGGCCTGTTCGCCGCCTACTATGCCGGGTTCCGGGGGCTGTCGGTCGCGGTGATCGACGCGCTGCCCGAGCCCGGTGGCCAGGTCACCGCGATGTACCCCGAGAAAATGATCTTCGACGTGGCCGGGTTTCCGGCGATCAAGGGCCGCGACCTGGTCGCCAACCTCGTCGAGCAGGCCGCGCCCTACCGCCCGGACTACCTGCTCGGCATACGCGCCCAGGAGCTGTCCTACCTCGACGGCCGCCCGGTGCTCCGGCTCGACACGGGTGAAGAACTGCTCTGCGGCTCGGTCATCATCACCGGCGGGCTCGGCAGTTTCACCCCCCGGCCACTGCCGGCCGCCGCCACGTTCGCCGGTGCCGGCATCGTGTTCTTCGTGCCGCACCTGGCCGACCTGGCCGGGCACGACGTGCTGATCGTCGGCGGCGGCGACTCGGCGTTCGACTGGGCACTGGCGTTGCAGCCGATCGCCCGCTCGGTCACCCTCGTGCACCGGCGGGAGAAGTTCCGCGCCCACGCCGCCACGGTGGCCCGGGTCCAGCAGTTGCCGGTCCGGATCGTGGTCAACGCCGAGATCGCCAAGATCCACGGCGAGAAGGTGGTCACCGGCGCGGACATCGCGGTCAAGGGCGGCCCGGTCGAGACCGTGCCGGTCACCGCCGTGGTCGCGGCGCTCGGTTTCACCGCCGACCTCGGGCCGCTCGCCGACTGGGGGCTGGAACTCGACCGGCGACACATCCGGGTGGACAGCACGATGGCCACCAACCGGCCCCGGGTCTTCGCGGCCGGTGACATCACCGAATACCCGGGCAAGGTGCGGCTCATCGCGACCGGCTTCGGCGAGGCGGCGACCGCCGTCAACAACGCGGCCGTACTCATCGACCCGTCCGCCCACCTGTTCCCCGGCCACTCCTCCGACGCCGGCTGAGCCCGGTGCCGCGTTGGCCGGTGCCGGCCGGGCCGCGGCGCCGGCCGGCCCTCACCCCCGCCGACGCGGTGGCCGGAGCCCCCGTACGCCGGCGGCCAACAGGACCGCGACGAGGGTCAGGGCCGCACCGATGACGGTGGTCACCCCCGGCCGCCCCGTCGGCGGCGGGATCAGCACGTCGAACAGCAGCGCACCGCCGACCTGCCCCGCGATCATCGACAGGCTGAGCAGCAGCACCCCGGTGTACTGCACCACGACCGCGGCCACCGCGATGAAGAAGGTGCCGATCACACCGCCGGTGTAGAGCCACGGTTCGGTCGGCCACTGCCCGTCCGGCCAGCCGCGTACGGCCACCACGACCACGAAGGCGAGCAGCAGGGCCGCCGTACCGGTGACGAAGTTGACGAACGACGCGGTGATCGCGCTGCCGGAGGCGATCCGTACGTGCCCGTTGACCGCCTGCTGCCAGGCGATCCCCATCCCGGCGAGGGCGGGCAGCAGGGCCAGGGCGAGCGCCGAGGGACTGCCCAGCCGGTCACCGACGGCGAGCAGGACGGCCAGCACGGTCAGCACCGCACCGGCGAGGCGGGGCGCGGTGACCGGTTGCCGGCCCGCCGGCCCGAATCCGGCCCGGTCGACGGCGAGGCTGCTGGTGGACTGGCCGGCGACCACGGCGACGATGAAGACGGCGACGCCGAGTGTGGCGACGGTCAGGCCCTGGGTGGCGACGAGGAACGCGCCGCAGACCCCGCCGAGGCACTGCCAGGGCCGCAGGCCGCCGTCGCGCAACGCCGTCCGCAGGATCCGCAGACCACGCCGGGCCGCCGGCACCACCGCCGTCAGGACGGTCAGGATCACCAGACCGGAGCCGAAGGAGACGACGGCGGCGGCGATGCCGTCGTGCAGACGTACCCCGAGTTCGCCGTTGACCCGGGACTGGGCGGCGAGGGCGACCCCCGCGACCACGCCGAGTACGACCCCGACCGCACGCCGGCTGGACGGGACGGTCGGGGTCGCGGCGGTACCCGGTTCGGTGGTGGTCACTCCTGCTCGGCGATCGGCCGGCCGTCGAAGTCGATGGCCGAGTAGAGGGCGAGCTTCTCCAACCGGTGGTAGGAGTCGATCACCCGGATCGTGCCGCTCTTGGAGCGCATGACGATCGACTGGGTGTAGGCGCCGCCGGAGCGGTAGCGCACGCCACGCAGCAGGTCGCCCGAGGTGACCCCGGTGGCGACGAAGAAGCAGTTGTCGCCGGTGACCAGGTCGTCGGTGGTGAGTACGCGGTCGAGGTCGTGCCCGGCCGCGACGGCCCGCTCGCGCTCGGCGTCGTCGTGCGGCCAGAGCCGACCCTGGATGGCACCACCCATGCACTTGAGCGCGCAGGCGGCGGTGATGCCCTCCGGCGTGCCGCCGATGCCCATCAGCACGTCCACGTCGGACTCGAGCCGGGCGGCCGAGATGGCGCCGGCGATGTCGCCGTCGGAGATGAACCGGATCCGGGCGCCGGCGTCCCGTACCTCCTCGACGAGGCGCTGGTGGCGGGGCCGGTCGAGGATGCAGACGGTGACGTCCGAGATGCTGGACTTCTTGACCCTGGCGATCCGGCGCAGGTTCTCCGTCGCCCCGGCCGTGATGTCGATGACGTCCGCGCAGTCCGGGCCGACCGCCAGCTTCTCCATGTAGAACACCGCGCTGGGGTCGAACATCGCGCCCCGCTCGGCGACCGCGAGCACCGCGAGGGCGTTCGGCATGCCCTTGCTCATCAGGGTGGTCCCGTCGACCGGGTCGACCGCCACGTCCACCTCGGGACCGGTGCCGTCGCCGACCCGCTCGCCGTTGAAGAGCATCGGCGCGTTGTCCTTCTCGCCCTCGCCGATGACGACGACACCGCGCATCTGGATCGAGTTGATCAGCTTGCGCATCGCGTCAACGGCCGCGCCGTCGCCGCCCTCCTTGTCGCCGCGGCCGACCCAGCGGCCGGCGGCCATGGCGGCGGCCTCGGTGACCCGGACCAGGTCCAGGGCGAGGTTGCGGTCCAGGTTCTGCGGTACCCGGGTGCTTGTAGCGGTCATCGCGGTTACCTCACTCGTTCCGTCGGTCCGGTGTTGCCCGGCGGCTCGATCGCGTCCGGCGGCGTGGGCCGGCCGCGATCCCGCGTCCCGCGCCCATCGAACCCTCTTCCGGGGCCGGGCGGGGGCGGTTCGCCTCGATCCTGGCACGGCCGTGGGCTGAACGTCCGTTCGGGGCGCCGATGGTCCGGATCGTGGCGCTTACGGCGACTGCCAAGCCTGGGGGCCGCCTGCGGCGACTGCCAAGCTGGGGGCCGCCGACGGCGACTGTAAAGATGGGGTACGTGGAACCAGCCCAGCCCACCGAGCGTGGGCCCGTACCCCCGCCCGGGCGGACGACCGCCGACACCGACACCGACCTGCTCGCCGGCGCCGATCCGGCGTCCGCCGGGTCGACCGGTGAGGATCCCGACGTGCCGCCACCGGGTTCGGGTGAACCCACCGGGAGATCCGAGCGGTCGCCGAAGGACATGGCGATCTCGCTGCTCGTGCTGCTGGTGCCGATCGCCCTGATCTTCGGCATCTACCGGGTCTTCTTCGGCGCCGACCAGCCGGTGGTGATCGACCCCGCGCCGGCGGTGGCCCAGGCGCGGGCGTCCGGGGCGTTCGAGGTGATCGACCCGACCGGTGTCGACGACGACTGGCGGCCGGTCACCGCCAACTTCAACGGTGCCGACGGCACCGCGACCCTGCGCGTCGGTTTCGTCTCGCCCGAGGGGGAGGGGGTGCAGCTCGTGCAGAGCGACGTGCCGGCCGAGACCCTCCTGCCGCAGGAGTTGACCGCGGACGGCCAGCCGCAGGGCGTCATCGAGATCGGCGGGCGCACCTGGCAGCGCTACACGGCCCGGCCCGGCGAGCGGGCGCTGGTCCTGCTCGAGCCCGAGCGCACCGTCATGGTGGTCGGCTCCGCGACCGAGGCGGAGCTGCGCGATCTGGCGGACGGCCTGGGGTAGGCCGGCGGGGCGGTACGGGCCGCTTCAAGTGTTCTTCAAGCGTTTCTTCCATGGGGCGTTCCTAGGCTTGCCGACGCAGCCGCCCGGCCGATCCTGGGGTCGGGTCAGACCCGTGGAGAAGCTTCTCGTGAAGACCATTCGGCGGACCCTCGCCGGGCTCGTCGCCGCCTCCCTGCTCGCCTTCGGCACGACCGGCTGCATACGGGTCTGGTCGCACGGCCCGTCGGAAGAGGACGCCACGCCCGGGGTGAGCGCGACGCCCGACCTGCGCCAGGCGCTGCTCGACTCGACCAAGGTGTTCGACCAGGGCAACTTCCTCTACACCGTGACCGGTGGCTCCGAGGACATCGTGGGCGTGGTGGATATGGCCAGCGAAAGCACCGCCGCCAAGCTCCTCTTCGACATCGACGGCGACCCGGGCACGTTGGAGTTCATCCTCATCAACGAGGACGTGTGGGTGCGGATCGACTACGGGGACGAACTCAACAAGGCCGCGGGCATCGACTCGTGGAGTGACAAGTACCTCCTGGTCGACCCGGCCCGCGTTCCGGACGTGCTGGACGTGGAGGCCGGGGAGTCCGACTCGCCGGACCCGGCGCTCGCCGCGGCGCTCTTCCCGACGGCCACCGACGTGCGGGACACCGGGGCCGGCACCTACCGCGGCACCGTCGACCTCGGCAAGGTGGCTGATTCGGCGCTGCTCGATGAGGGGATGCTGGAGGCACTCGGCGCGGCGGCCGGGTCCATCCCGTTCGAGGCCCGGATCGACGCGGAGGGGCGGCTGGTCGAGCTGGGCATCTCGACCCCCGCCGCCGGGGAGATCGAGGCACGGGAAATCAAGATCGTGTACAGCGAGTTCGGGACGGCGACCCCGCCACGCCGGCCGACGGCCGCCCAGAGCATGCGGGCCCCCGAGGCGGCGTACGAGCTGTTGACCGACTGACCGCGGTTTCGGCGCGCGAAGACGTCCCGAAGCCGCGCCTCCCAGCGGCGCGGCAGAGGGGCTGACGCCGCCCGTCAGGCGCTCTCGCGGGCCTGGCGGGCGGCGTCCAACCGGTCGCGGGCGCCGTCCAGCCAGCGCTGGCAGGTGTCGGCGAGCCGTTCGCCACGCTCCCACAGTGCCAACGACTCCTCCAGCGAGGTGCCGCCGGCCTCCAGCCGCTCGACCACCGTCGCCAGTTCGGCCCGGGCCTGCTCGTAGGTCAGCCGTTCGTCGGCGGTGTCGCCGCCACGGGTCTTCTGCTCGCTCAACGTGGTCCTTTCCACATCTCAGCCGTCGACGGTCGCGTCCAGCTCGCCCTCGGCGAGCCGGAGCCGGATCTGGTCGCCCTTCGTCACCTCGCCGGCCGCCCGGACGACGTGGCCGTCGGCGCGCTGCACGATGGCGTAGCCCCGCTGCAGCGTCGCGGCCGGTGACAGTGCCCGCAGCCGGGCGAGGGTCTGCCGCAGGTCGCCGGTGGCCGTGGTGAGCCGGTGGTCGAGGCAGCGGCCGGCCCGCTCGCGCAGGCCGCGTACGTCGACGACCCGCTGTTCGATCATCACCTCGGGCCGGGCGAGGACCGGCCGGGAGCGGACCGCGTCGAGGCGCTGCCGCTCGCGGTCCAGCAGGCCGACCACGGCGCGGTCGAGGCGCTGCCGGGCCTGCCGGATCAGCCGCAGTTCCTCGGCCAGGTCGGGCACGATCCGCTTGGCGGCGTCGGTCGGGGTCGACGCGCGTACGTCGGCGACGTAGTCGACCAGCGGGACGTCGGTCTCGTGGCCGATGGCGCTGACCACCGGGGTGCGGCAGCCGAAGACCGTCCGGCACAGCGCCTCGTCGGAGAAGGGGAGCAGGTCCTCGACGCTGCCACCGCCCCGGGCCAGGACGATCACGTCGACACCCTCGTCGGCGTCGAGCAGCCGGAGCGCCTCGATGATCTGCGGTACGGCCGTCGGCCCCTGGACCGGCACGTTGACCACCCGGAACTCGACCGCGGGCCAGCGCCGACGGGCGTTGGTGAGCACGTCGCGTTCGGCCGCCGAGGCCCGGCCGGTGATCAGACCCACCCGGCCGGGCAGGAACGGCGGGCGGCGCTTGCGGGCCCGGTCGAAAAGCCCTTCGGCGGCGAGCAGCTTCTTGAGCTTCTCCAGCCGGGCCAGCAGCTCGCCGAGCCCGACCTGCCGGATCTCGTCGGCGCGCAGGCTCAGCGTGCCCCGGGCCGCGTAGAACTCGGGGCGCGCGTGCAGCACCACCCGGGCTCCCTCGGCCAGCTCGGGCGCCCCAGCGTCGAGCACGTCGCGGTTAGTGGTCACGGTCAGGCTGAGATCGGCCGACGGGTCACGCAGGGTGAGGAACACGGTGCTCGCGCCCGGCCGCCGGCTGATCTGGGCCACCTGCCCGTCGACCCAGACCCAGCCGAGCTTGGCGATCCAGGCGCTCACCTTCTGGCTCACCACGCGCACCGGCCATGGCTCTTCGGGGGTGCTGCGGGGCGTCTCGGCCTGGGTCACCGGGCCAGCCTACGGCCGGCCACCGACACCGTCCGCGAGCCCGGCCGGCGTGCCGGTCCCGGTCCCGGCCGCGACCGGCGTGCCGGTCCCGGCCGCGCGGGCGGAACCCGGGGTGGTGCGGCTCGCGGCCGCTGCCGCCCTCGGGCGGCCCACGTACGATGGGGCACGTGACCGAGGCTCAGGCGATCCCCCAGACCCGCAAGCGCGTGCTGCTGGCGAAACCCCGCGGCTACTGCGCCGGCGTGGACCGCGCCGTGCAGACCGTGGAAGAGGCGCTCAAGCTCTACGGGGCGCCGATCTACGTACGCAAGCAGATCGTGCACAACAAGCACGTCGTGTCGACCCTGGAGCGGCAGGGCGCCATCTTCGTCGAGGAGAACGAGGAGGTGCCCGAGGGGTCGATCGTGATCTTCTCGGCGCACGGCGTCGCGCCGGAGGTGCACGAGCAGGCGAGGGAGCGCTCGCTGAAGGCGATCGACGCCACCTGCCCGCTGGTCACCAAGGTCCACCAGGAGGCGAAGCGGTTCGCCGCCGAGGACTACGACATCCTGCTCATCGGGCACGAAGGGCACGAAGAGGTCATCGGCACCGCCGGTGAGGCTCCGGCCCACGTCCAGCTCGTCGACGGCCCCGATGGTGTCGACAAGGTGACGGTGCGTGACCCTTCGAAGGTCGTCTGGCTGTCGCAGACCACGCTCTCGGTCGACGAGACGATGGAGACGGTCGCCCGCCTCAAGCGTCGGCTGCCGATGCTCCAGTCGCCGCCCAGCGACGACATCTGCTACGCGACCTCCAACCGGCAGCACGTGGTGAAGCAGATCGCCCCGGACTGCGACGTGGTGATCGTGGTCGGCTCCCGCAACTCCTCCAACTCCGTACGCCTGGTCGAGGTGGCCCTGGACGCCGGCGCGCGAGCCGGTCACCTGGTCGACTACGCCTCCGAGATCGCCGACGAGTGGCTCGCCGGGGCGACCACGGTCGGCCTGACCTCCGGCGCCAGCGTCCCCGACGACCTGGTGATGGAGGTGCTCGACCACCTGGCCGAGCGCGGCTTCACCGACGTGGCCGAGGTGACGACCGCCGACGAGCGGCTGACCTTCTCGCTCCCACAGGAGCTCAAGCGGGACATGAAGGCGGCGGCCACCGCCCGGTCCGCCGAGGCCGCGACCCTCGCCGCCGGCGCCGGACGCGCCTGACCGGCGGCGGGATGGGAACGCCGCCGGCCGCCAGCGCGTCGAAGATCGTATGAAGACGTTCCGGAAGGTCCTGCCCGGCCTGGTGTTGTGCCTGCTGGTCGGGGCCTGTGCCCAGGACGGGACGGCCGCCCCGTCGCCCGGCCCGACGCAAGGAGGAACGGTGACCAGCCCGTCCGGATCCGAAGACCTGCCGGTGCCGACGGTCAAGCCGACCCCGGACCGGACGGCGACCGGCCCTGGCGCGACCGGCGCCCCAGGCCCCACCCGGCGCCCGCCGGGCCTGATGACCCTGACCGGCACCGTGACCGCCGGGGTCGAACCCAACTGTTTCCTGCTCGACGGCTACCTGCTCGTCGGCGGCACCCCCACGGTCCGGGCCGGCGCCCGGGTCACCGTCACCGGCCGGGTGCAGGCCGACATGATGACCACCTGCCAGCAGGGCACGCCGTTCGTGGTCGAGGCCGCCGAACCCGCCTGAGCCGGCCCACGCCGCCGGGGCCCGGCCCCCGCCGCACCGGCCGGCCCGGACACGGAGGAGCCCGCCCCCACCGGGGACGGGCTCCTCGTCGTACTGCGAGCTGCGGTCAGCTCAGTTGACCGTACCGATCTCCAGGGCACCGCGGCCGACGACCGCGCCCTCGTCGGTGACGATCTGGAGCTCACCGGAGAGCTGCCGCCCGGCCGCCGGAACGGACAGGACGGTGACCGAACCGTTGAGGGTGCCGGTCGCCCCGTGTGCCAACACCAGCGGCGTGGTCGGCGCGGTGACCGAGCCGAGCGCCGTGCTGTAGAACACGTCGAGGTAGTCGTACTCGGTCGTCCCGGCCGGAACCGAGTACCCGTCGATCTCGATGGTGTACGTCCCGGCCGGCGGGTTGTTCAGCGTGACGGCCTCCTCGGAGCTGCCGCCGGCGCTGCGGCCGACCTCGGCACCGTTGCGGTAGATGAACAGGTCGAGGTCGGCGGCGGGGTCGGCCGGGTTGCCGATCCGCACCACGAGACGGCTCGCCCCGGCCGGCACCACGACCTGGTAGGTCGAGACGGCGAGGTGCGCGATGGTGGGCCGCTGGCTGAGGGCGCTGCCGAGCTGACCACCGACGGCGGTGACGCTGACCGGACCGTAGTCGTTGGTCACCGACAGGCTGACCGGGGTCGGCTCACCGGCGGTGACGTTGGGCAGTTCGACGACCTCCGGGTCCACGGTGACGCCCTGGATGCGGGCCCGCAGCTGGTACGGGTTCTCCAGCTGAGGCGACGTCCGCCGCGACTCGACCTCGATCTCCCAGATGCCCGGCTGCGGGTTGTCGTACGACCGCTCGTCCGGCTTGCAGGGGCTGGGGAAGTTGCTGAAGCACTGCGTGCTCTGGGTGCTGTCCACCGGGATGCCCTGCGGGTTGAACGCGACGAAGCGGGTCTGCGACCCCTCCGCGAGGCCCGACAGGTTGACCTGCAGCGACTTCGCGCCCTGCGGCACGTTGACGAAGTAGGTCTTGAACAGGTTGCGGTCGACGGTGCCGCTCACCGCGTACGAGAAGTCGGGCGCGGTGGTGGTCTTGGCGACCACGACGGTGTTCATGAACTCGAAGTCGACCCACGGGGTCGCCGGGTCGTCGACCCGCATGATGGCGCTGTGGTCGCCGTAGTCGCCACGGGCCTCGAGGTGGATCTTCACCGGCTGGTTGAGCGGCAGGATGATGTTCTTCGGCCCGTTACGGAACGTGCCGTCGTTGCCCAGCCACTGGACGTTGTGCTTGATGTTGCGGTCCGGGCCGGTGGTCCGGGTGATCGTCATCTCGTACTGCTTGGGCGCGTTGCGGCTGTGCCCACCGTCGGTCGCGGCGCACCGGTTGTAGAGGCCGGTGCCCCGGTGCGGGGTGGCGAGGAAGCCGGAGAGCGGGGTGCAGACCGGGGCGTCGATCGTGTAGCCACCCGGCTGGACACCGCCCGCGAGCAGGTTCCACGCGTTGGGCACGTTGAACTTGCCGTTGCCCTGGCCGTTCGCGGTCACACCCGGGATCCAGTCGCCGGTGGAGTAGATCGCCCGGCGGAGCTGGGCCGGGGTGATCTCCCGGTTGGTGGCCTTGGCGGCCGACAGCAGCAGCGCGGCACCACCGGCGGCCTGCGGAGCGGCCATCGACGTACCGTTGCTCATCTGGTAGCCCGGCGGCAGCGGGTAGCCGGCCTCGGCGACCGGTCCGCCCGGCTGCCACAGCGGCGTGGTGGAGATCGCCGAACCCGGGGCGGTGATGTTCGGCTTGAGGCCGCCGTCCTCGCGCGGGCCGCGCGAGGAGAAGTTGAAGAGCTGGTCCGGCGTACGGGTCACCGAGCCGTAGTTGGCCAGCCAGGTCTCCTGGCTGATGCTGGCGGCCACCGCCACGGCGTCGCTGGCGACCGACGGGTCGCCGGAGGTGTTGACACCCGGGCCGTTGTTGCCGCCGGAGAGGAAGAGCTGCACCCCGTAGTCGTTGATCAGGGTGTTGTAGAGGTGCGTACGGGCGTTGTTGCCGTCGTTGAGGCCGGGCAGGCCACCGATCGACATGTTGACGACGTCCACGCCACGGTTGACGACGAGTTCGATCATGCCCTCGAAGAGTGCGGCGGCGGTGCAGCCACCGGCGAAGGTGCAGGCCCGGGCCGAGACCAGCTTGGCGCCGGGGGCGGCGCCGTCGAAGACGGCGTTGCCGAACATGTCGTTGGCGGCGGTGATGCCGGCGACGTGCGAGCCGTGCGAGCTGGAGACGATGCCGATGTTGACGTAGTCGACCAGCCCGGGGCCACCGGCCGCGGTGGTGTCGACGTCCTCGCGGAACTCGACGACGAACGGGATCTGCTCCCGGACCGGGGTGGCCGGGTTGTCGGTGCCGAAGTGCCCGACGTCGAAGCGCTCGCCGTACGGCCGCATCAGCGCGTCGTCGGTGAAGTCGCGGTTCTGGTTGACGTCGACCCAGATGTCGTTGGTGACGGGGTTGTAGAGGATGCCCCAGACGTCGGTGGTGTCACCGTCGCGGTTGACATCGCCGGCGACGTCGCCGCCGGCGGCGGCCGACTCGGCGAAGGTGTTGAAGAGATAGGTGCCGGCAGGCGCGGTCCAGGTGCCACCGACCGCGGTGAAGGTCGGGCCGGTGACCGAGGTCAGCATCGGCCGCCAGGTGCGGTCGCCCTCGAGGACCGGGTCGGTGGCGGTGAACCAGTCGACGATCTTGCGCTCACCGGTCGTGGTGGTCTGCAGCGCCGGGTGGTCCAGGTCGATCCCGGAGTCCATGATGCCGATCGTGATGCCGCGGCCGTCCCAGGTCGGGTTGGCCTCCTTGAACGCGACCGAGCCGATCTCGTGGGTCGGCATGAAGGGGTTGGCGGCCGGGGTGTCGGCGCCGGGAGCCACGACGGCGGACCTGGCGGCGCGGGCGGCCTTGCTGTCCGTCACCGGATCCGGTGCGGGCAGCGGGACCGTCTCGTTGAGGTCGACCGCCGTGACGCCGGGGAGTTCGGCGGCACGCACCACGGCCGAGGTGGGCAGCTGCGCGCGGACGTAGCCGACCTCGTCGACCTGCTTGCCGACCTTGCCACCGAGCTTGGTGAGCCCGGCGGCGACGTCCTTCGTCTTGCCCTTCTCGGTCGTGACGATGACGGTGACGGTCTGCTCGCCCTTGCCGCGGGCCTCGGCGAGCAGCGTCCGGTCGTGGGCGCCCAGCTTGTCGCCGGGGCCGCCCTTGAGAACGTCCGGTCCGGTGGTCGGGTTGGCGTAAGCGATGCCACCACCCACCACGGTCATGGCGCCGGCAGCCATGACTGACGCGAGGAGTGCGGCGGAGGTACGCCTACTCCAGATGCGGGGTTTTGTCACGTTCTCTATCCTCCGGAGAACAAAGGCCCTGGGGTGCAGGGCACGTGTGACCGCATCCTTCGCGTTAGTCACGATGATTGTCACTATCTCGCCGGGCGTTGTGACCAGCCCGTGACATGAATTAGCGCATTGATGTCCGCAATTGCCGCTACTTTGTCCGTAATGAAGTGGGTGAATTGGTGTCAGGCTAGGATCTTGTGTAGAAAGTGGACTTTCCGGGCTCGAATCTGCTCCGTCGCAGGTCAGGCCGGTGATGGTGGATCGGCCGCCGGCCGCCGTCGGAAAGGCGACACTCCACCGTGGAAAACTGTCCTGAGCGACTGATCAGTGTGTTCGGTCGGACCCACGGGCCGGTTCGGGCAGGCGTACCGCCATCGGCTGATCGACCAGTTCCGGAGCCTGCGCCTGCCGGGGTGTCACCTCGACCTGCGCCGGTGCCGGCAACTCGTCGCCGGACACCCCGAGATCGGCCAGCTTGCGTGCGCTCACCAGCACCCGCGCCTCCAGCGAACCCACCGCCCGGTTGTAGGCGGTCACCGCCGAGCCGAGTGACGCACCCAGTTTCGACACGTGGTCACCCAACGTGGACAGTCGGCCGTACAACTCCCGGGCCAGCGAGTGCACCGCCACCGCGTTGCGGGCCAGCGCCTCCTGCCGCCACGAGTAGGCGACCGTCCGCAGCAGGGCCACCAGCGTCGCCGGGGTCGCCAGCACGACGTCGCGGGCGAACGCGTGCTCCAGCAGCGCCGGATCACGCTGCAACGCCACGTCGAGGAACGGGTCGGCGGGCACGAAAAGCACCACGAACTCCGGCGCCTGGTCGAACGCCGCCCAGTACGACTTCGCCGCCAACGCGTCGACGTGCGCCCGCAGGTGCCGGGCATGCGCGTCGAGGTGCGTGTCACGACCCCGCTCGTCGCGCGCCTCCATCGCCGACAGGTACGCGTCGAACGGCGCCTTCGCGTCGACCACCACCGACCGTCCACCGTGGAGACGCACGACCAGGTCGGGGCGGACCAGCCGCTCGTCGGTGGTGCCGGTCACCTGCTCCGAGAAGTCGCAGTGCTCCAGCATCCCGGCCGCCTCGACGATCCGCCGCAACTGGTGCTCGCCCCACCGGCCGCGTACCTGCGGCGCCCGCAGCGCCGCCACCAGCTGCTTGGTCTCGGTCCGCAATTCGCCGGAGACCTGACTCATCGAGCGGACCTGCTCACGCAGTTCGGCGTACGCGTCGACGCGGTCGTGCTCCAGCTCGGTGACCCGCTGCTCGTACCGGCGCAACGTGTCGTGCAGCGGCGCGACCGCCCGCGCCACCGCCTCCTGCGACTGCGCGGTCGCCTCGTACGACAGCGCCCGCATCGACTGCTCCAGCCGGCCCTCGCCGTCGCGGGTCGCCCGCAGCGTGGCGTCGAGCCGGGCGATCTCGGTCGCCGACCGGGCCCGGGCGGCGAACCACCCCAGCGCGGCGCCGGCGGCCAGACAGACGACGATCACGGCCAGTGTCGAGGGCTCCACCCGGTGGAGCATGCCAAACGGACCCGTACCGCCGGAAGTCGCAGCGCCGGGAGCCGGTGACCCGTACCGTCGGTTCTGCGGTATCGGCCCGCATCCGGGTTCGCCCGGACCGGACAACCCGAACCGTCGGGTAGGGCTAGCCGGATGGCGCCCCCGGGCCGGAAGAGGCAGAGTTCGCAGGTGTGAGTGTGGAGACCCGACCGTCGGCCGACCAGTCGCCCACCGGCCCGGAGCGGCCCGGCACCCGTACCCCGACCGGCCGCCGGCCCGCGTCCGGCCAGCGGCCCGGACGGTCCCGGCGGACCGCCGCCGGCTGGATCGGCGGGGCGGTCGTCGCCGCCCTCGCCGTGATAGCGGTCAACTCGGCGTCCCAGGCCCTCGGCCAGTTCCACTGGTGGGCCGGCTTCGTGCTGGTACCCGGCGCGCTGATCGCCGCCACCGGCGGTCCCCTGGTCGTCCGGGGCGGCAACCGGGCCTTCGCCGGCTACGTCATCGCCTGCGTCGGCGGCCTCGTCTTCGCCGTCGGCGCGCTGCTGATGTTCGGCGTGATGAGCCGGGGCTGGCCGCTGATGGTCGTGCTGCCCTGCCTGGCCGTCGCCGGCACGTACGGCTGGCAGTTGGAGCATCCGCTGGCCCGCGGGCTGCACCGGGTGGTCGCGATGCTGGCGTCGACCGGGGCGGCGGTCGGCATCACCCTCCAACTGATCGTCCTGGACTGGGTGGAGCTGACCGGGGTCCACTGGTGGGGCGGGTTCATGATGCTCGCCGCCGTCATCGTCTTCTTCAACGCGCTGGAACTCGTCCGGCACCGCATGCAGTACCGCCTACAGGCGATCGCCCTGCTCGTCGGACCGGCCGTGGTCACCTTCCTGCTCGGGCTGCGCTTCGTGCGCGGCTGGTGACCCGCGCGGGTCGTCGAGGCGGGCCGCGCCGGAAACCGGTCCGGCGCGGCCCACACCCGGTCGTCAGAACGCGCAGGCCACCACGAGTTCGGTGGTGCGGTCCGGCAGGAAGTCCAGCTTGCCGATCCGGCCCGCCGCCCGCAGGTCGTCCCCGACCAGCGCCAACCGCTCCAGCATCGCCGCCGGGCCGAGCACCTCCGCCAGTGGCACGTCCGTACGCATCGACAGCTTGCGCTCCGACTTGGCCCGCCGGACCTGGGTCAGCGCCGCACCGGCGAGCCGCAACAGGTCGGCGTCACCGTCCTGCGCGGCCCGGCGCACCTCGTACGTCGTCGGCCACGGCGACCGGTGCACCGACCCGTACCGCCACCAGGACCACACCTCCTCGGTCACGTACGGCAGCACCGGCGCGAACAGCCGTAGCTGCACCGACAGGGCGGTGGCCAGCGCCGCCCGCGCCGAGTCGGCCGCCGGCCCCGAGCCGTAGGCACGTTCCTTGACCAACTCGATGTAGTCGTCGCAGAACGTCCAGAAGAACGCCTCGGTGGCCTGCAGTGCGGCGGTGTGGTCGTACGCGTCGAACGCCGCGCTCGCGGCGGCCACGACCTCGGACAACCCGGCCAGCATCGACCGGTCCAGCGGCTGTGTCACCTCGGCGCGCAGCGCGTCGGCGGCGCCGAGCCCGAGGGCGAACTTCGACGCGTTGAGCAGTTTCGTCGCCAGTCGCCGGCCGACCTTGATCTGGCCGGGGTCGAACGCCAGGTCCGTTCCGGGCCGGCCGTTCGCCGCCCAGTAGCGCACCGCGTCCGACCCGTGCTGCTCCAGCAGCGCCATCGGGGTGACCACGTTGCCCTTGCTCTTCGACATCTTCTTGCGGTCCGGATCGAGGATCCAGCCGGACAGCACCGCGTCCCGCCACGGCAGCACGCCGTGCTCCAGGTGGGACCGCACGACCGAGGAGAACAACCAGGTACGGATGATCTCCTGCCCCTGCGGACGCAGATCCATCGGGAACACCCGGGCGAACAGGTCCGGATTGGTCTCCCAGCCGCCGACGATCTGCGGCGAGAGCGACGAGGTGGCCCAGGTGTCCATGACGTCCGGGTCGGCGGCGAACCCGCCCGGCCGCCCACGCTGCGCCTCGGTGTATCCGGCCGGCACGTCCGAGGTCGGGTCGATCGGTAGCAGCGACTCGTCGGGCGTGAGAGGGTGGGCCAGGTCCGGCTCGCCAGCGTCGTCGAGCCGGTACCAGACCGGCACCGGCACGCCGAAGAACCGCTGCCGGCTGACCAGCCAGTCGCCGGTGAGGCCGCCCACCCAGTGCTCGTAGCGGTGCCACATGTGCGCCGGCACCCAGTTCAGCTCCCGGCCCCGGGCCAGCAACTCCTCCCGCAGATCCGCGTCCCGGCCGCCGTTGCGGATGTACCACTGCCGGGTCGACACGATCTCCAGCGGCGAGTCGCCGCGCTCGTAGAACTTCACCGGATGGGTGATCGGCCGTGGCTCGCCGACCAGGTCGCCGGAGGCGGCCAGCCGGGCGACGATCTCCCGCCGGGCGGCGTTGACCGACGAGCCGGCGATCGGCGCGTACGGCCCGGCCGGCACCCCGGGCGGGGCCTGCGGCAGCAGCCGGCCGTCCCGCCCGATCACGACCCGGGTGTCCAGGCGCAGTTCCCGCCACCAGGTCACGTCGGTCAGGTCACCGAAGGTGCACACCATCACCAGACCGGTGCCCTTCTCCGGGTCGGCGAGCGGATGGGCGTGCACCGGCACCTCGACGTCGAACAACGGCGTACGCACCGTGCGGCCGACCAGGTCCGCGTAGCGCCCGTCGGACGGGTGGCAGACCAGCGCCACGCAGGCCGGCAGCAGTTCCGGCCGGGTGGTGTCGATCTCGACCGGCCCGGCCGGGCCGTGGAACCGCAGCCGGTGGTAGGCGCCCGGCCGCTCCCGGTCCTCCAACTCGGCCTGGGCGACCGCGGTGCCGAAGCCGACGTCCCACAGCGTCGGTGCCTGCGCCGAGTACGCCTCGCCGCGCGCCAGGTTGCGCAGGAACGCCCGCTGCGAGGTGGCCCGGGCCACCGGCCCGATGGTCGTGTACGTCAGCGACCAGTCGACGCTCAGCCCGAGCCGCCGCCACAGCGCCTCGAACACCTTCTCGTCCTCGACGGTCAGCCGCTCGCACAACTCCACGAAGTTGCGCCGCGAGATCGACACCGGGTTCTTCCGCAGTTCGGCGCCGATCGGCGTCGCCGGCGGCTGCCACGCCGGGTCGTACGGCAGCGACGGGTCGCAGCGCACCCCGTACACGTTCTGCACCCGGCGCTCGGTCGGCAGGCCGTTGTCGTCCCAGCCCATCGGGTAGAAGACGGTGCGGCCCCGCATCCGCTGGTAGCGGGCGACGGTGTCGGTGTGCGTGTAGGAGAAGACGTGCCCCATGTGCAGTTCGCCCGATACGGTGGGCGGAGGTGTGTCGATCGCGTATACGTCCGAGCGGTCCTTCGACCGGTCGAACGCATACGTGCCCGCCTCCTGCCAACGCCGCGACCAGGTCTCCTCGATGCCGTCCAGGGTCGGACGTTCGGGAATCCCGGCGCGCGCGGGCGTACCCACCTCGCTCCGCTCGGCGGCTACGCCTTTTGAACTGAGCTGGCTGATTCCCTCGCTTCGCTCGGTCATGCCCGTATCAGTCATGCGCCCGATGCTACGTTCGCCCCCGGATGGCAGCGACCTCGTTATCCGGCGGCCTCGTGGTCCAGCAGCCAGCGCTTGACCGGCAGGCCCCAGCGGTAGCCGCCGAGCGTGCCGTCGGTGCGTAGCACCCGGTGGCACGGCACGAACAGGGCGGCGGCGTTACGGGCGCAGGCCGCCGCCGCGGCCCGTACGGCGGCCGGCCGCCCGGACAACTCCGCGTAATTGGTGTAGGTGACCGGCCCGCCCGGCTTCACCTGGCGCAGCGTCTCCCACGCGTGGGCCATGAAGGCGCCGCCGGTGCGCTGCTCGACCGGCACCGCGTCGATCGCGGTCAGGTCGCCGTCCAGGTAGGCCCGGACCGCCGCGGTCACCGGCCCGAGGTCCGGTCGCGGCCGTGGTTCGGCCCGCAGGTCCGGGTGCACCAGCGCCAGCAGGGCCGGGACGTCGGTGGTGAAGCCGGCCGCGCGGACCGCCCCGTCCGGGCTCGCGAGGATGGTCAGCGGCCCGGCCGGCGTGTCGATGGTGCTGCTGTTCATGAGGTGACTCCCTTGTCCGGCGCGGCGCGCCACAGTCTGATCACGGCATACGACCGCCACGGCCGGAACCGGGCCGCGTACGCGTCGAGCGCCTTCGCCTCACCGGGCAGGCCGAGCGCGACGGCTCCCCGGCGTACGGCGAGGTCGGTGGGAAGGAACGTGTCCGGGTCGCCGATCGCGCGCATCGCGACGTACCCGGCGGTCCACGGGCCGATCCCGGGCAGCTCGGTCAGCCGGCGTACGGTCTCCGCCCGGTCGGCACCCGGATCGAGGTCGACGGTGCCGCCGGCGACGGCCGCCGCGAGGGTCCGGATCGTCTCCCGCCGGGCCGCCGGCATCGCGTACACCTCGTCGGGCAGGTCGAGCAGCCGCTCCGGGGACGGGAACGGCACCAACCCCTCGCCGGCCCCGTCCGGCGTGGCCGCCCGTACCAGGCGGGTCAGCACCGTACGGGCACCGGAGACCGAAACCTGCTGGCCGACGATCGCGCGTACCGCCATCTCGAAGCCGTCGACGGAGCGTGGCACGCGTACGCCGGGTTCGGCCGCGACCGCCCCGGCCAGCGCCGGGTCGGCGGCGAGCGTGCCGTCGACCGCCTCCGGGTCGGCGTCGAGGTCGAGCAGCCGGCGGCAGCGGGCCACCGCCGGGGCGAGATCGCGTACGTCGGCGAGCCGCAGCGTCGCCGCCACGTGCCCGGGGCGCGGCGTCAGTTCGACCGTGGCGAGTCCGTGCGGCAGCCGCAGCCCGCGCCGGTACGTGTCGCCTTCCATCTCCTCCACGCCGGGCAGCGCCCGCAGCCGCAGGAAGTCCAGCAACGCCCCGGCGTGCAGCGGCGACCGGTACGCCAGCCGCAGCGCGATCGCCCCGCCGGCCGGTTCCGGGCCGGGCCGCCGCCGGGCGCTGTCCCGCAGGCCGGACGGTGCCGTCCCGTACACCTCACGGATCGTGTCGTTGAACTGCCGTACGCTGCCGAATCCGGCGGCGAACGCGATCTCGGCGAGGCCCAGGTCGGTCGTCTCGACCAGGATCCGGGCGGTCTGGGCGCGCTGGGCCCGGGCCAGCGCCAGCGGGCCGGCGCCCAACTGCTCGGTGAGCATCCGGCCCAGGTGCCGTTCGGTGTAGCCGAGCCGGCGGGCCAGGCCCGGCACCCCGTCGCGGTCGACCACCCCGTCGCCGATCAGCCGCATCGCCCGGCCGACCAGGTCGGCGCGGACGTCCCAGTCCGGCGAGCCGGGGGAGGCGTCCGGCCGGCAACGCTTGCAGGCCCGCAGGCCGGCGCGCTGGGCCGCCGCCGCCGACGGGTAGAAGCCGACGTTCTCCCGCTTCGGGGTGACCGCCGGGCAGGACGGCCGGCAGTAGATGCCGGTCGAGGTGACACCGGTGTAGAACCGGCCGTCGAACCGCTGGTCACGGCTGTCGACCGCCCGGTAGCACCGTTCGAAGTCCAGGTCCACGCCATCGATCCTGCCTCGCCGGTGGGCCGGGTGACTCGCGGAAATCGGACCTGATCGTGCCGGTCCCGGCGGCCACCCGGTGCTGCCTGCGCGGGTGCCCCGCGGGCTTCCGTAGGATCGGACGACGTGACCCTCTCGCTTGGCATCGTCGGCCTGCCCAACGTCGGCAAGAGCACCCTGTTCAACGCCCTGACCAAGAACGACGTGCTCGCCGCGAACTACCCGTTCGCCACCATCGAGCCCAACGTCGGTGTCGTCGGGCTGCCCGACCCCAGGCTGGAGAAGCTCGCCGAGATCCACGGATCGCAGAAGATCATCCCGGCGCCGGTCTCGTTCGTCGACATCGCCGGCCTGGTGCGCGGGGCCTCGAAGGGGCAGGGGCGGGGCAACGCCTTCCTCGCCAACATCCGCGACGCCTCGGCGATCTGCCAGGTCGTACGCGCCTTCTCCGACCCGAACGTCGTGCACGTCGACGGCAAGGTGTCGCCGGCCGACGACATCGAGACGATCAACACCGAGCTGATCCTCGCCGACCTCCAGACCCTCGAGAAGGCGCTGCCGAGGCTGGAGAAGGAGGCCAGGGTACGCAAGGAGCGGGCCGGGATCGCCGCCGCCGCCAAGCAGGCCGCCGAACTCCTCGACGGCGGCACCACGCTCTACGCCGGCGCGGCCAAGGCCGGCATCGACCTCGCCGAGCTGCGCGAGCTGCACCTGCTCACCACCAAGCCCTTCCTCTACGTCTTCAACGTCGACGAGGCCGAACTCGGCAACGCGGCCTTCCTCGACGAGCTGCGGGCGCTGGTCGCCCCGGCCGAGGCGGTCTTCATGGACGCCAAGGTCGAGTCGGAGCTGATCGACCTGCCCGAGGAGGAGGCCCGCGAACTGCTGGAGTCGATCGGCCAGGCCGAGCCCGGCCTGCACCAGCTCATCCGGGTCGGCTTCCGGACGCTGGGCCTGCAGACCTACCTGACCGCCGGGCCGAAGGAGGCCCGGGCCTGGACGATCCCGATCGGCGCGACCGCGCCGGAGGCCGCCGGCGTCATCCACTCCGACTTCCAGCGCGGCTTCATCAAGGCCGAGGTCGTCTCCTTCGACGACCTGGTCGCCGCCGGCTCGATGTCGGCCGCCAAGGCGGCGGGCAAGGTCCGGATCGAGGGCAAGGACTACGTCATGCAGGACGGCGACGTCGTCGAGTTCCGCTTCAACGTCTGAAGCCGGCCGGTTTCCCGAGGTCAGGAGTCTGTGTCCTCACCCTGGGGCACATCGGGGGCACAACCCCACGCCTCATCGACGGCTCGGCGGGTGCGCTCCTCAGAGTCCGGCATCAGATGCCCGTACGTCGACAGCACCAGGGTCGCGTTCTCGTGCCCTAGCCGCTCGGCGACCGTGATGACCGATTCACCCTGCATCAGCAGCACCGAGGCGTAGTGGTGGCGCAGGTCGTGGCTGGTGGTGCTCTTCGGTAGCCCGGCCTTGCGGACCGCCGCGCCGAATATGACCGAGCCGTAGTAGTCGTGCCGATACGGGCCGGCGAACCGGGTCGTGAAGATGGTGCCGTCATCGCCGGGCGGGGAGTCCGCCACGTGTGCGCGGAGAGCGTCCGCGACAACCTGGGGCAGTGGCACGGTACGGCGAGACCGAGGCGTCTTGGGTTCCGTCCGCACCTTGGACTGCGGCGCGAACTGCCACTCGATTCGCACCAGGCGTGCGGTGAAGTCGATATCCTGAGTGCGCAGCGCGAGCAGTTCACCGAGGCGCAGACCCAAGCCAGCCTGAGTGAGCACCATTGCGCGGTTGCGGGCGGGCATGGCGTCGGCAAGCGCACGCACCTGGTCGACGGTGAGCGGCACAACCCGTTCCCGATGGGCTGACGGCAGACTGACCCGGACCACCGGAGAGCGGCCGACGAGGCGATCCAGCACTGCCGCCGCATAGATCGAGCGAAGCAGCCCGACGAGGTTGCGCAGGGTCGACGGAGCCAGCACCTTTGCGCGGTCGGCAGCCCAGGCCTGGACTTCGGAGGGCACCACCGCTGCCAGGCGGCGGGAGCCGAGCGGGTTCCCGGCGATGTGGGTCTCGATCAGGCTGGCAACCCGGCGGGCGGTGGTGGGCCGGTGGGCACGGCCGGCAGCCCAGCGGCGGGCGTACTCGACCACGGTGGTCTTGTCAGACGGGTCGACGTACTGGCCCCGCAGGATATCGGCCTCAACCTGGGCAAGAAAGCGGTCAGCGTCGAACTTGCGGGTAAACGAACGCTTCCGCTGGCGGCGGGCGTCGTCGCGCCACCGGGCGAGGTAGGTCACCTTGCCCTCACGGACACGCTTCTCAACGCTGCCCATTCAGGCCGCCTGCCTGGCCAGCCAGGAGCGGACGTCGGTGGGGGCGTAGCGCAGGTGACGGCCGACCTTGAAGGCGCGTGGCCCGGTGCGGCGGTAGCGCCACTGGTACAAGGTTCCGACCGGCACACGCAGGTACGTCGACACTTCCTCTATCGACCACAGTTCGTTGGCCGTTGATTCCCGGCTTGACAATGTCCTCTCCTCTTTGTCGTGAGCTATGCGGCCCGGGACAGCCCCGGATTGGTGCAGAGTTCGTGGGCGAGTTCTTCGCGGGCGGTGCGTTGTCGGTCGCGGGCGAGGGCGGCGGCAGTGTTGGCGAGGAGGGCGTCTCCGGTGGTGTGCCAGCCGGCGCCGGTGAAGGTCAGGACGCCGACGACAGCGGTGTCGGGCTCGTCGACGGCGGGCCGCTGCTCGGCGGCCTGGTCCTCGTGGCGGCGGTAGGTGATGCGGGTGTCACGCAGGAGTTGGAAGGTGACCGAGTAGCGGCGTGCTTTGGTGAGGAAGTGGCCGCCGTAGCCGAGCATGTGAGCCCACCTGCGCAGCCGGGCGTACGGGTTGCCGCTGGCCGGGTTCGTCGGTTCGGTGTCAAGGGCGGCTTGACGTTCGGCGACGCAGACGGGGCAGGCGCGGTAGCGGGTGCGGGTGCCGCAGTCGGGGCAGTTCCACGGCTGTTCGAAGCCGGGTTCCGGTCGGGGGGCGCGGGGCCGACTGGACAGAGGTTGCGGGGTGCCGGTGGGTCGGCCGAGGCGCCAGCAGGCGTCGATGAGGCGGGCGGTGTGGTCGCCGTCGGGGTCGGCGTGGTCTGCGATGGTGTCGGCGTCGAGGCGGGTGGAGCGGTGGCCGGTGGATTCGGTGCTCTTGGTTGCGTACTTGGCGAGGTAGCCGGCGGCCATCCCGTCGGTGACCTCGCCGCCGGTGAGGCTGATCGGGCGGACGTCGAGCTGTTCGCCCCACAGCACATGCCAGCCTTGCGGGCGGTCTGGGTGGGCCGGGGTGGTGTAGGTGGCGCGTTGGGCGGCGAGGGTGACGGCCTGGACGACGTCGTCGACGGTGATGACCGGCGGGGGAGGGACGACGGCGGTCGGGTCTGCGGGGTCGACGCCGTCGGCGCGGATCAGTGTGTGGAAGTGCACTGCGGCTCGCGCCTGGAACTCCGCGGCCTTGCCGTGGGAGAGGCGGACGGGTGGGACGCGGCGGGTTTTGCCACTGGCGGTGGTGACCAGGACGTCAGCCACGCCGTGTCGGCGGGCGATCTGGTTGAGGTGGCGTTCGGCGATGGGTTTGGTGCGGCGCCAGAGTTCGCCGGTGAAGGCGTTCCAGACGGCCTGGTGGTCGTGGTCGTAGCAGTCCAGGCACAACGGTCGGGACAGCACCTCGTCGCCGAGTTCGTGGCGTGCCCAGCAGACGGCCGGGCGACCGTGGCGGCACAGGCCGGTGTCGCGGCGGGGGTGGCACGGGTCGGGCCGGCAGTCACAGCGTTTCCGGTTGGTGCAGGTGTGGGCGCGGACGGTGCGGGTGTGGACGGTGCCGAACGACGGGGCGGTGAAGGTGGCGAACACCGCTGGATGACGGGTGACCGATTCGGGCACGCTCTTCCCGCCGACGAGGCCGGCGCGCAGCAGCTGGTAGGCGTCGGCCTGGTAGACGGCGGCGCAGGCCGGGCAGACGGTCGCGCGTCGGTTGCCGCACGCCTTGTAGATCGCGGCGTCGGGAAGGCGGTCGGTGTGCCGCTCGTCCAGCAGACGACCGGTACCCGTTTCGACGGTGAACAGGTGGCCGGTCAGGCGGACGGGGCGGGTGCAGCCGGCGGCGGCACGGACGTGGTCGAGCCAGCGAAAGTAGTCCGGCTGTCCGGCACGCAGGAGGGCAGAGCCGGCGGCGGTGTAGTCGGCGGGTGGGGTGTCAGCGTTCGAGCCCACCCCCCGGGCCAGAGCGGCACGGGGGGTGAGGTCCAGCGTCGACACCATCAGGCAACGTCCTGCGCGGGACGGGTGCCGGTGGTGATGTCGGTGATGGTGCGTTCGGTGACGATGACCCGGCAGGCGCCGCACTGGCGCTTTTCCGGTTCGTGCCGGTGGCACGGGATCTGGACGGTCTGTGCGCCGCAGCGGACGGTGACCGGTGCCCGGCAGGGACCGCCGGGGATGACAGCGACGACGGTGCGTCGGATGTCGTACGGGTGCGGCTCCGGGTGAGCCGGGCAGGTGTGTAACACCCGTTCCAGGTCGACGAGGTAGATGGTCATCGGCCGCTGCCGTTCAGGGCGGCGGGGGTGTTGACGGTGTCGAGGAGGTGTCCGGCGACGGCCGGGGTGATGCTCATCCGTACGGCGAGTTCGTCGGCGGTGATGGGGCGTCCGGTGGTCTGTTCGTGGTTGACCACGACGAACCGGGCGGTGGGTACCAGGTGCGGCGGAACGGTGACGGGTTCCGTCGTGGCGGTGATGGCCGGCAGTACGGCCGGCGGCTCGTCGACGACGGGCGGGGCCGGGTCGGCGGGCTCGTCGAGGACATTGGCCGAGATCGGGGCTTCGATCTTCGTCGGCGTTTCCGTTTCGGTTTCGGTGTTGGCGGCCGGGGTGGTGGAAAGGACGAGTTTGGCCAGGGCCATGAAGGCCAGGGCGGGTACGGCGGACAGCAGCCAGCCGGACGGGCCGGGTTTGGCAACCGCGAGTTGTGCGGCGAGGGAGAGACCGGCGGCGGCGATGAGTAGGAACATGGGGTAGCCGATGGGCTGGCCGGTGCGGCGGCGTCGACGGATGGTGAGCAGCGCGGCGATGGGGACCAGTTCGCTGATGACGGCGTTGGCCCAGCCGAACCACTCGCCGGTACCGGCGGGGCTGTTGTCGAGGGTCCAGTCCTTGACGTGGGTGAACGATGCGGCGCCAGCGAATCCGGCGACGGTGAGCAGGATGAGGACTAGGACTAGGCCTTCGACGCGGTGGGTTCTAGTGTTCGACATCGCAGGTCGCCTCCTGGGTGGTGTCTCCGGGGATGAGGTCGATGACGCCGAGGCAGCCGTGGCACAGGACCGGGGCCAGGCCGAGGCGGGCGAGCCGGTCGGCAAGGCAGTGCAGGCAGGTGTATTCGGCGGGGAAGATGCCCTCTCCGTCGCAGATGGGGCAGGGGTTCAGGCAGGCGGGGCAGGGGCGGTAGACCTCGTTGAGGACGCCGTGGATGCCGGCGGGGGTGTTGCCGTCGATGCACCACAGGCAGGGGTCGGCAAGGTGGAAGGACATGTCAGCTCCCGATGCAGTCGAGGCATTCGCCGTGGCGGCGGGGGATGTAGTAGGGCTTGACCTGGTCGCAGGTGGTGCAGGTACGGCGGGCCAGCAGCGCCCGACCGATCGCCACGCGCTGTGCGGGGGTGGCGGTGCGCTTCGGCTTGGCCAGGTCGACGCGGTAGAGGTAGGCGACACGACGGCCGGAACGGTGACGCCAGAAGATCTGGGCTACCGGGTCGTGTCCGCCGGGGCGTAGGCCGGCGGCGCGCAGTTGCCGGATGGTCGCCAGCCCGTCAGGTGCTCCCCGGTAGGGGAAGGTCGGGAAGCCGTAGCGGGTGCCGTGCGGGTCGTAGAACTCGACCGGGATCGCGGTCCGTTCGGTGAGGATGTCGGTCATGGGGTGCCGCCCCAGCGCTGTTGGGCGGCCTGGCGGGAGATGCCGAGTCGGGTGCCGATCTCGGCCCAGGAGTAGCCGAAGGCACGTAGGCCGATGACGGCCTGTCCGATGGCGTTGTCAAGGGTTTCGGACAGGGCGACGAGGTCGCGGAGGGCTTCGACGTCTCCGGTGGCGACGCGGCGACCGTGGGCGGCGATGATGCGTCGGGTGAAGGCGGCGAATTCGTCGTTCTCGACGACGGTCCGGCGGCGCGGTGCGGGCCGGAGGGGTGTCAAGCGGTCGTTGACGCCGTTCATGCGTTTCCACCCCCGGCGGGGTGCTGACGGTCCCAGATGTCGGCGGCGTCTCGGAGGGCGGTGGTGACGTCGTCGCGGGCGCGTTCGGTGTCGTCGTTCCAGTCGCTGATGACCTCGAAGTTGAGGTCGGCTTCGATGTCGGTGGTGTGGTCGTAGTCGGGTTCGAGGTGGTTGGCCAGGATCGCCTGTGCGATGAGGCAGGCGGTGTAGTCGTCGGCCGGGATAGTGGCGGTGGTGACGTCGTCGGCGTTGCCGGTGGCGGCCATGCGGATGGCGCCCATGGCACAGGCGGGCGGGTACGGGGTGTCGGCGTCGAGGTCGAGGAGGAAGCCTTGGTGCCAGCCGTGGCGGTCGAGGTAGACAGCGGCGTTGCGCAGCAGCTCGGCCGGGGTGATGTCCCGGGTGGGTGGTTGGTGGGTAGCCTTCACGGCAACCACGTCCTTTCGGGGGTTGTGGTGTGGTCGGCAGGACCGGGTTTGCTGCCAGGCGTGTTCCGGTCCTGTCGGCCGTCTACTTCGGTGCGGTCCGCAGTCGCAGGTAGCGGCGGAAACGCGGGTCTTCGCGGGACACCCGTTCGGGTGCGGAGGCGTATACGAGCAGCCCGGAGGCGGATGCCTGGTGGACGATCGCGCTGACGTCCTCGGGCGTGCCGATGATCCACAGTTCGGTGAACTGTGCGGCGCGGGCGTTGTCAGCTTTGGCGCGGGCGCGTTCTCTGGTGTTCATCCGGCGACCTCCCAATCAAGCCGTGACGAGGTGGGGCGGCGGATCCAGGCGGCGTAGTCCGCGATGGCCTGGATCTGGGTGTCGGACAGGTAGGCGACCTTGATCCGGCGGGGCGTGACGCCTTCTGCGATCAGGTACGCGGCGCCCTGGTTGGTCGGGGCGATGTCGGTGGCGGTGTAGCCCTGTTCGGCCCAGCCGTGGCCGAGGACGATGTTCGAGGTGTTCGGGGTGGTGCACCGGAACGCGGCCCGGTAACCGAACAGATCTCGCAGGCTGGTCGGGATGATGTCGAAGCTCGGCCGCTGAGTTGCGGCGACGACGGGGATGCCGGCAGCACGACCCCGAGCGACCAGGTCACGCAGCAGTGCGACGAACTCTTCCTGTTCGGGCTTGCTGCCCACGGTCGCGGAGTAAAACGCGATCTCGTCGATGATCGCGGTGATGACGGACATGCCGTCACCGGGGGCGATCTTGCGTCGGCCGTGGGCGCGCAGCCACGCGTACCGGTTGTTCATCACCGTCTGAAGACGGCGTAGGACGGTCAGGGCGTGGGTAATGTCCGGGCCGACGAACTCGTCGGCGACGTCTGCCCACAGGCCAAGCTCGACGAGCTTGCCGTCCAGCAGGACGAGGCGGGTGTCCACCGACAGGGCGGCGTGGGCGGCGATGGCGTTGAGTAGGCCGGACTTTCCGCCGCCGGGTTCGCCGCCGGCGAGCAGGTTGCGGTAGACGAGGTTGAGGTAGACGGGTTCACCGAACTCGTCGATGCCCAGATAGATCGGGTCGTACATCGACAGCGACGGGCCGACCGGCACGACAGCCGGGGCAGCAGCAGACATCAGAAGTTCTCCTTTGTGGAGGTTGGGCCGGGGCGGGAGCACCACGACAGGCGCCCCGCCACCGGTTTGGGGTCAGATCCAGTCGGACAGGTCGTCGGCTTCACCCGAGGTGGGAGCCGGCTTCTTGCCGTTCGCGGACGCGGCGGCGGCTGGCTTGGCCGGCTTCTGCGTCGGGAGGGTGATCGGTTCGGCTGCCACGTCGGGCAGATCCAGACCGACCGGCAC
>NZ_JBFBCH010000040.1:0-28605 GCF_040683055.1 Polymorphospora sp. NPDC051019
GTCTACGCCGAATACTTCGACGAGACCGGACCCACCCGCACCACCGTCGCCGTACACCAACTCCCGCACCCGCACCTGCTCATCGAGATCCAGGCAGTGGCCGTACTTCCGGAAGGAGCCCGCGCATGACCGAGATCGCCGAGCCGGTGAGCTTTCCCGGCTGGATCGACGAGAATCAGCACCTGCTGAAGCCGCCGGTCAACAACAAGCAGATGTTCCCCACCGGCGCCGACTTCATCGTGCAGGTCGTCGGCGGCCCCAACCAGCGCACCGACTTCCACGTCGACCCGTACGAGGAGTTCTTCTACCAGGTCAAGGGCAACATGCACGTGAATCTGATGACCGAGGACGGGCCGCGTACGGTGCACATCCGCGAGGGCCAGATGTGGGTGCTGCCGGGCAACGTCCCGCACTCGCCGCAGCGGCCCGAGGCCGGCTCGATCGGCGTCGTCATCGAGCGGGTCCGCGAGGAGGGCACGCTGGAGCGCTTCCAGTGGTACTGCCTCGACTGCGGCAACAAGGTCCACGACGTGGAGCTCCAGGTACGTGACATCGTCGCCGACCTGCCGCCGGTCTTCCAGGCGTTCTACGCCGACGAGAAGGCCCGGACCTGCGACCGGTGCGGCGCGTTGCACCCGGGCAAGGGCTGATGGCCGGCCCCGTCGTCGACCTGCACTCCCACCTGGTGCCGAAGGGCTGGCCGGACCTGTCCGCCGCGTGCGGCGGCTCCGGCTGGCCCTGGCTGCGGATCGACTCCGAACGCGCCGCCATGATCATGGTGGGGGAGACGGAGTTCCGGCCGGTCGGCCCGCCGGCCTGGGACGCCCCGACTCGACTGTCCGACATGGACACCGACGGGGTCGACGTGCAGGTGGTGTCGCCGACACCGGTCTTCTTCTCGTACGAGCGGCCGGCCGATCAGGCCGCCAAGGTCGCCCGGATCTTCAACGACCTGACCCTCGAACTCACCTCGTCCGGCGGCGGCCGGCTGGTGCCGTTCTGCCAGGTGCCGCTCCAGGACCCGGACGCCGCCTGCGCGGAGGTCGACCGCTGCCTCGCCGCCGGCCACGCCGGCGTCGAGATCGGCAACCACGTCGGTGACCGCGACCTCGACGACGAGGGCGTCGTCACCTTCCTCCAACACTGCGCCTCGGTCGGCGCCCCGGTGTTCGTGCACCCCTGGGACATGCCCGGCGGCCCCCGCCTCGACCGGTGGATGGCCCGCTGGCTGACCGGCATGCCCGCCGAAACCCACCTGTCGGTCCTCGCGCTCATCCTCGGCGGCGTCTTCGACCGGGTGCCGGACACCCTGAAACTGTGCTTCGCCCACGGCGGCGGCAGCTTCCCGTTCTGGCTCGGTCGCGCCGACAACGCCTGGCACCGCCGCGGCGACCTCGTACGCGGAAAGTCCGAACACCCGCCGAGCCACTACGTGAACCGCTTCCTGGTCGACAGCGTGGTGTTCGAGCCGGCCGCACTGCGGCTGCTCGTCGACACGCTCGGCGCCAGCCAGGTGGTGCTCGGCAGCGACTACCCGTACCCGCTGGGGGAGCGGCCGGTCGGTGACGTGGTCCGCAGGTCCGACTTCCTGACCTCCGACCAGCGCGACGCCATCCTCTCCGGCAACGCGTTGCGCTTCCTCGGCCACCGCCCCTAGTCGTCCGCGCCCCGGCCGGTCCTGCTGTCCGGAGCCGAACCCACGGGCCGGGTCCGAGAGGGGCCCGGACCCGGCCCGGTGCCAGTGGAACTGTCCTATGCGGACTCACCGCGTAGTAGGGTGATCGACGACGAGGCACATGTCCGGCGCGAGGAGCGACGAGATGGCCGACCTGCCGGCGATAGCCCGTGGGACCCCCGATCAGATCCGGCGGGCGAACGATCTCCGATCGGCGTGGCTCCGGCGCCACCAGCGGGCCGCGGCCATGCCCCGCGAGCTCAGACTGGTCCTCCTCGGACTCACCGACGCGAACTGGTGGATCAGGAACGACGAAACGGGACCGGACGGCTTGACCTCGGCCATCCGTCAGCGGCTCGGTCCGCACGGGCACCTGCTGGGAGCCCCGGTCGGTGCGCCGCCACCACGGACGGCCGTGCCCGTGCCCGTGCAGCGAGCGAAGCCGCCGGTCCAGCCGGCCCCGACGGCCCCGCCCCGGCACGACGACGAGGACTGGGACCTCGGTGGGGCCAAGGAGCCGTACACCTATACGGCGGGATTCGCGTTCATCGGTAGGAACAAACGGCCACAGGTCCGTATCGACTGCTACGTGGGCGACGAGTGGGTCTCGGAGTACGGCTACCGGTTCACCAACCGCGAGGTCACCGAGCCGACCGACAGGCGTGTCACCTGGGCGATCAAGCAGCTCGGGTTCCGGATCGAGCGCGGGTCCACCTGGAAAAAGGTCGAACACGAGGAATGGATGATCGACGTCGAGGAGACCGGCGAGCCCGGTGTGGGGTCGTTCCCCAAGGTCCAGCCGGTGGACGAGGTCGTCTCCAGAATCCTGCGTTGACCGGAGGCCGCCCGTCCGGGCTGCCGAGATGGCCCGTCAGACGGCGTACGCGATGGAGCCGTCCGCCCGCATCGGGATGCGGGTCAGTGGCCGGCCGGTCAGGTCCTGTGGCTGCGCGCCGGCCAGAGCCAGGGTCACCCCGAGTCCCGGTTCCTCTGGCACCGGCAGGTAACCACCCTCGCGGCGTACGCAGGCTCGCGCCGGCCCCTCGACAAGCTCGTCGTCGAGCGGCGAGTACTCCTGGGTGACGAAGTTCGGGATCGCCACGTCGAGGTGCACCGACGCCATGGTCAGCAGCGGCCCGAGGCAGTTGTGCGTCACCACCGCCGCATGATGCGCCTCGGCCAGCGCGGCGATCTTCCGGCCGTGGCTGAGCCCGCCGGCGAGCCCGACGTCGGGGCGTACGTACTGGGCGCCGCCCTGGGCGAGCAGTTCCTTGAACTCCCAGATGGTGTGCAGCCGTTCCCCGTTGGCGCTCGGCACCCCGAGGGCGCGTCGGGCCACCTCGGCCTGGCTGCTGACGCTGTCGATCTGGATGGCGTCCTCGACCATCAGCGGGTGGTGCGGGGCCAGGGCGGGGATGACGGCCGCCGCCTGGAGCGGGGTGAGCTTGCGGTGGAGTTCGATGAGGATGTCGACGTCCGGGCCGACGGTGTCGCGTACGGCGGCGGTGGTCTTCACCGTTTCGGCGACGAGCCGGGCCTGTGACAGGTCGCCGTGGTCGGCCGGCAGCGGGTCGAACTTGACGGCGGTGAAGCCGTCGGCGACAGCCGCTGTGGCCTGGGCGGCGAGGGTTTCGGCGCCGGTGCCGGGCAGCAGCAGGTGCAGCCGTACCTTGTCGCGGTAGCGGCCACCCAGCAGATCCCAGACGGGTACGCCGAGGGCTTTGCCCTTGATGTCCCACAGGGCGATGTCGATGGCGGAGACGGCGCCGCCGAGCACCGCGCCGCGGAACGGGCCCATCCGGTAGAGGTGCTGCCAGTGGTGTTCGATGCGGGCCGGGTCGGCGCCGACAAGGTGTGGCCGGAACGTCTCGACGACGGCGTGTACGGCGGTCGGGTAGCCCCAGCAGGCGGACTGGCCGACGCCGACGAGTCCGGTGTCGGTGTGCACGGTGACGAAGTGGGCGTCGCCCAGTACGACCGACTCGACCTCGGTGATCCGCATCATCGCTCCCTGTGCCGCCGGGGCCGGCGCGGCGCCCGGGAGAGCGCCCGCACCGTGGCCGGCAATTTAAGTCCAATAACGGCCACAACCTTGCACCTGCACTCTTCCATAGCTTCGCGGCGTGGTCTAGGCTCCCCAACGAACGAGCCGCATTACGGCTCATACGATCCCAGGGGGTGTGATGGGTCTGGCGGACGACTACCGGTCGATGGCGCGGATCCGCCGGTTCGAGGAGCGGCTGATGACGCTCAAGGACGAGGGCGAGGTTCCGGGCTCGATCCACCTGTGCAACGGCCAGGAGGCGATCCCGGTCGGGGCCGCCCGGGTCCTGCGCGACGGCGACTACGTGTCGGCGACCTACCGCGGCCACGGCTGGGCGCTGGCCCGCGGCGTCGACATGGCCGCCCTGTTCGCCGAGATCATGGGACGCGACTCCGCGCTGTGCGGCGGCCGTGCCGCGTCGCCGTACCTGTCGGACGTCTCCCGGCGCTTCGTCGGCGAGAACTCGATCGTCGGCGCCGGTGTGCCGGTCGCGGCCGGGGCCGCGCTGACCGCCCGCCACCAGGGCACCGGTGACGTGTCGGTGGCGTCCATCGGTGACGGTGCGATGAACCAGGGCAACGTGCACGAGGCGCTCAACCTCGCCGCCGTACTCGACCTGCCGCTGATCCTGGTCGTGGAGAACAACGTCTACTCGGAGATGTCCCGCATCGACGACATGGTCCGGGTCAAGCAGCTGGCCGAGCGGGCCGCCGGCTACGGCATCCCGGGCACCGTCGTCGACGGCAACGACCCGGACGCGGTGGCCGCCGCCGTGGCGACCGCCGTCGAGCGGGCCCGCGCCGGCGACGGACCCTCCATCGTGGAGGCGATGACCGAGCGGCTGGTCGGCCACTACAGCGGCGACGCCCAGCACTACCGGCCGGCCGGCGAGATCGCCGATGCCCGTACCCGGGAGCCGTTGGTCCGGATCCGTAACGCCGCCGACGCCGCGCTGACCGCCACGCTCGACGCCATCGACGCCGAGGTGGCCGCCGAGGTCGAGGCCGCCGTCGCCGCCGCCCGCGCCATCGCCTTCCCCGACCCGGCGACCGTGAAGGAGCACCTCTATGCCTGAGTCGCTGCGCTACATCCAGGCCGTCAACCACGCCCTGGCCTGGGCGCTCGACAGCCGCGACGACACCGTCTACTTCGGTGAGGACGTCGCCCTGCCCGGCGGGCCGTTCGGCGCCACCAAGGGGCTGCACAAGCGGTTCGGCGACCGCCGCATCTTCGACACCCCGATCTCCGAGACCGGGTTCCTCGGCATGGCGCTCGGCAGCGCCATGACCGGCCTGCGGCCGATCGCCGAGATCATGTACGCCGACTTCGCGTTCGTCGCGATGGACCAGATCGTCAACCAGATCGCCAACACCCGCTACTCCAGTGGCGGCCGGTGGACCGCGCCGCTGGTGATCCGGATGCAGCAGGGCTACTCGCCGGGCGCCTGCGCCCAGCACTCGCAGTCGATCGAGGCGTACCTCGCGCACACCCCGGGACTGCGGGTCGCGCTGCCGGCGACGGCCGACGACGCGTACCAGATGTTGCGTACCGCCGTGACCAGCGACGACCCGGTGGTGGTCGCCGAGGCCCGGATGCTCTACCCGACCCGGGGCGAGGTCCGCCTCGACGCGCCGGTCGAGCCGGTCGGCGGCGCGAGGGTGGTCCGCCCCGGCACCGACGCGACCGTGGTCGCCTGGTCGCGGCTGGTCCCGGTCGCCGTCGAGGCGGCGAACCAGCTCGCCGCCGAGGGGATCGAGGTCGAGGTCGTCGACCTGCGCTGGCTCAACCCGCTCGACTTCGACACCGTCGCCGCGTCGGTCGGCCGCACCGGCCGGCTCGTCGTGGCGCACGAGGCGAACCTGACCGGCGGCTTCGGCGCCGAGATCGCCGCCCGCGCCGCCGACGAGTGCTTCGCCGACCTGCGGGCCCCGGTGCGCCGGGTCGCGGCTCCGGACGTACCGATGCCGGCCGCGCCGTCGCTGCAGGCCGCGGTGGTGCCGGAGGCGGCGGCCGTGGTCGACGCGGTCCGCCGGACCCTGGCGTGACCACCGCGACCGGACCCGGCCCGGCCGGCGGCGACCCGAACGCCGCCGACGCCGGACCCGGCCGGGGGACGGCCGGGAACGGCGCCGGGCTGCTCGCCGGGCGGCGGGTCGTGGTCGTCGGCGGCGCGTCCGGGATCGGTCTCGCCACCACCCGCGCGGCCGCGGCCGCCGGCGCCGCCGTCGCGGTCCTCGACCTCGACGGCGACGGCGCCCGCGCCGCCGCCGCGCAGGCCGGCCCGGGGGCGTACGGGTACCAACTCGACATCACCGACGAGGCGGCGGTCGCGGCCACCCTGGACCGGGCCGCCGCCGACCTGCGCGGAATCGACACCGTGCTGCACGTCGCCGGGATCATGCGCGGCCAGGGGCTCGACGTACGCGAGGTGACCGCCGACCTGTGGGCGCGGGTCATCGCCGCCAACCTCACCGGCCCGTTCCTGGTGGCCAAGCACGCCACCGGGCACCTCGAGGCGGCCGGCGGCGGCGTACTGGTCTTCGTGGCATCGAAGGCGGGCATCGTGACCGGATCCGGGTCGGTACCCTACGGCGCGAGCAAGGGAGGGCTGCACGGCCTGGCCCTGACCCTCGCCCGGCAGTTGCGGCCACGCGGCATCCGGGTGCACACCCTGTGTCCGGGCGACATCGACACCCCGCTGATGCGCCGGTCACTCGACGAGGCGGCGCGCAACGGCGCCGACGCGGCGGGGGTGGCGCGGGTCCGGGCCGGGCTGGGCCGTCCCGAGGACGTCGCCGCGGTGCTCACGCTGCTCGCCGCGCCGGCGGCCGACGCGCTCGACGGCACGGTCTACACGAGCTGAGCCGGGGCGGCCGTGTCGCGGCGGCCCCGGAACAGGCGTACGACGGAAGGGCAGGGACCTTGATCGGGATAATCGGTCCGGAGGACTCGATTCGACTCGTGCTGGCGGTCGCCGAGGCGGAGGGGCGCGCCGGCGAGGTGACCGCCCGCGCCTACACCGACCCCGAGCAGGCCCCGGAGCTGGCCCGCGAACTCGACGACCTGTGCCAGGTGCTGCTGTTCACCGGCCGGATCCCGTACGCGTTCGCGGCCGCCAAGGGGAACCTGCGCGCCGAGATCGACTTCGTCCCGCACGGCGGCATCGACCTCTACCGCACCCTGTCCCGGATGCTCATCGCCGGGGCCGGCCGGCTGCCCCGGGTCAGCGTCGACACGATCGAGGCGGCGACCGTACGGGAGACGTTCCACGACATCGACGTCGAGCCGCCGACCGAGATCCGGCCGATCGCCGACGCCAACGGGCTGCTCTTCTCCGGCCTCGACGAGATCACCGCCTACCACCGGGAACGCTACGAGTCCGGCGCCGTGCAGGCGTGCCTGACCTGCCTCGGCGCCGTGCACCGGGAACTGGCCGCCGCCGGGGTGCCGGTCTGGCGCGTCGAGCACACCCGGGCCGCGGTCCGCGACGCGCTGCGCCGGGCCTGGCTGGCCGCCGAGGTACGCCAGTCCAGGGCCACCCAGATCGCCGTCATGATGATCGAGGTGTCCGCGCCGCCCGGCCGGCAGCGCGACCCCTACCAGGTCGAGCGGCAGCGGCTGCGGCTGCGCGAGGCACTGCTCGAACACGCCCAGCGGATGCGCGGCCGGCTCACCACCGTCGACGACAGCACCTTCGTCATCACCACCACCCGCGGCACCATCGAGGGCGCCATCGCCCGCCAGCGGGCCGGGCACGCCTCGCTGCTCGCCCTGCGCAACGTCGACCTGCCGCACACCGTCGGCTTCGGCGCCGGCACCACCATCGCCGCCGCCGAGGACAACGCCCGCAAGGCCCTCGCCCTCGGCCGCCAGGACGGGCACGTCCAGGTCGTCTTCCCCGACGGCGAGGTGTACTCGTCCGGTGACGCCGCCGTACCGCGCCGGCTGCGGGAGACCGCGCCCGGCGTGCTGCGCGTCTCCGAACAGCTCGGCCTCGGTCCACTGTCGACGCGGCGGCTGCTCGACGCCCTGCACCAGATGGACCCCGCCCAGGTGACCGCCCGCGGCCTCGCCGACGCGTACGGGGTGGAGGCCCGCTCCGCCCGCCGGCTGCTCAACGCGCTGCGCGCCGCCGGCTTCGCCGAGGAGGCCGGCGTGCACGTCAGCACCGGCGCCGGCCGCCCGCAGACCGTCTACAAGGTGCAGCTGCAGCGGCTGGTCAGCGCCCTGGACGGCGACGCGTCGTGAGGTTCGACCCGTGCTTCCTGGCCACCGCGACGTTCGCCGCCGACGCGGCGACCCGGCGCGAGCCGCACCGGGCGGCCCACCTGGCGTACGTGCGGGAACTGCTCGCCGACGGCACCGCGCTCGTCGCCGGGGCGCTGGCCGACCTGTCCGCGTCGGTGCTGGTGCTGCGCGCACCCGACGAGGCGGCGGCCCGCGCGGTCCTTTCCCGCGACCCCTACCGGGCGCACGGCGTGTGGACGTCGATCGAGGTCGTGCCGTACCTGGCGGCGACCGTGGACACCATCGGGAGGTAACAGGTGACGAGAGTCCGGCCCGTCCAGGGCGTAGAGGTTTCCGGCGGCGAGCATGCCCCGTACGCGGCGGAGTTGCTGCGCGCCGCGGGTCCCGACCCGCTGACGGTACGGTTCGTCGCCGACCCGGTGCTGGCCGAGGGGGCCTTCCGGATCGACGTACCGGAGAGCGGCGACGTCGTGCTGACCGGTGACCCGTTCGCCGGCCTGGTCCACGCCGCCCGCGAACTCGCCGCCCGGATCACCCCGGCCGGGCTGCCGGTCGGCGTCCACGCCGACGGGCCGGGGCTGCCGCTGCGCACCCTGTGGACCTGGGACCACTCGACCAACTGGGACGAGCGGCAGCTCGGCCAGCAGGAGATCGGGGCGCTGAACCCGTACGGCAAGGGCGCCGACGCGTTCGGCGAGGACTACCGCCGGCTGGTCGACTTCTGCAGCCGGGAACGGATCGGCGGCATCGTCGTCTACGGGCTGCTGCGCGACGCGCACGGCGGCGTCGACGCCGCCCGCGCCCTGTGCGAATACGCCAACGCGCGCGGGGTGCGGATCATCGCCGGGATCGGCGTCAACGCGTACGGCGGCATCTACTTCGACGGCCGGCACCGGTTCAACCTCGCCACCCACCTGCGGCGGCGTCCCGAACTGTCGGCCGTCCTGCCGCCGAAGGTCGGCTTCGACATCGACGAGTTCGGCGACCTGCACTTCCCGGCCAGCGAATACATGATGGCCGCCTGCCCGTCGCACCCGGACAACCTGGCCTGGCACCGCGACGCCATCGACTGGCTGCTCGACACGCTGCCGGTCGGCGGGATCAACTTCGAGACCGGCGACTACGGCAGCTGCGCCTGTGAGCGGTGCGCCGCCCGCACCGGCGGCGAGCGCACCTCGTGGTCGTACGAGGCGATGCGGGCGGTCTACCCGACGCTGCTGGAGACCGCCCGGCGGACCGGGCCGGCCGGGGTGCCGCTGCGGCACCTGGTCGAGGTCTACTGGGACAACATCTTCGACCTCGACGCCCAGAAGCCGCTGGCCGACCTGCCCGACGACGTCGCCTACCAGTACTGCGTCAACCGCGGCTTCTGGTACGACCACCGCGACCGGCTCACCGCCGGGCACGTCGCCGCGCTGCCGCACACCACCAATGTGCTGCGCACCCACGGCGGCTCGCAGTGGAACCGGCAGCGGCACTCGCTGGTCGCCGACATGTACGCCGACATGGCCGCCCGCGGTGGCGCGGCCGGGATGCGCGGGCTGACCATCTTCGCCGAGCCGTCCGCCTACCACCCGACGAACGAGATCAGCTACCTGGCGTACGCCCGGTTCACCTGGAACCCCGACCTGGCCTGGGACGACTTCTGGTGGGCCGAGGTCGTGCCCCGGCTCGGCGGCGCCGACCAGGCCGAGGCGTTCCGGGCCGGGGCGGCCCTGCTCGACGACCCGACCGCCACGGCCGGGGACCTTTCCCGGGTACGCGGGGAGGCGCTGGACGTGGTGGCGTCGACGACCGGCGAGGTGCAGCGCCGCTGGCTCTGGCTCGCCGAACGCACCGCCCGCTTCGCCCACGCCCTGACCCCGTACCGCTGACGGTCTCTCCCCGCGATCTTGCACTTGTCGCCTCCCACAAGGGACGAATGGAGGAGACAACCGCAAGATCGCGGGATGGGCGGGGCGGGCTCAGCAGCGGGGGAGGAGCCAGTCGCCGGTCTCCGGGCTGACCAGGCCGAACCGGACCGCCGTCGTCGCCGCCTCCAGGCGCGAGTGCGCGCCCATCTTGGTCAGCACCTGCTGGATGTGGCAGCGGGCCGTCGCCGGCGCCACCCCGAGCGTGCGGGCCAGCTTGCGGGTGTCGTGCCCGCCGACCAGCGCCCGCAGCGTCTGCCGCTCGCGCGGGGTCAGGAACGCCGCCATCCGCCGGGCCTCCTGCGCCCGGTCGTGGTTGGCCGCCCGGGGCACCGGCACCGGCGTCGGCTCCGCGGGAAAGACCGTCTCGCCGTTGTACACCCGGTGCAGCAGGGCGGTGATCTCCCGGGCCGGCTGGCGCTTGTCGGCGACGCCGCGCACCTGCGCCTCCCGGGCGGCGGCGAGCAGGTCGGCGTCGACCCGCCCGGTCAGCAGCACGATCCGGGCGCCGGGGGCGACCCGGCGGAACTCGGCCAGCCGGGGCAGCACCGACTCGCGGCCGAACGTCACGTCGAGCAGGCAGATGTCGACCGCCTCCCGGCGCAGCACGGCCAGCGCGCGGTCGGGGTGCCCGGTGACCGCCGTGATCCGCATCCGGGCGGCGGTCAGCAGTTCGGCGAGCGACTCGGCGAACACGGTGTGGTCGTCGCAGACCAGTACCCGGATCATCGGACCGCCCCTTCCCGGTTGTTCTCCCGGGTGGCCGCCGCGTGGACCGGGGTGAGCAGCACGACCCGGCCGCCGCCGAGCGGGCCGGATTCGATCCGTACGCCGCCGCCCCAGCCGGCGGTCAGGTCCCGCACGATCGACAGGCCCAGCCCGCCGGTGCGGGCGGCCGCCGCGTTGAGGCCGGGGCCGTCGTCGTCGACCCGGGTCACCGCCCAGCCGTCCTCGACCGCCAGGGTCACCTCGACCAGGCCGCGCGGCCCGGCGGCCCGTACGGCGTTCTGCACCACGTTGCGCAGCACCCGCCAGTACGCCAGCCGGTCGGCGTACGCCGACAGCTCCCGCGCCCGCACCCGTACCCGGGTCGTGGTGGCCGGGGCGATCGCCTCGACCACCTCGGCGGCGACGAGGTCCAGCCGCACCGGTGCGGTCGGCCCCTCGGCCGGCGGGCAGTCGTCGTAGGCGCGTTGCAGCCGGTCGAGGCGCTCGACCTCGCGCAGGATCAGCCCGGCCCGGGCCCGGCTGTGCGGGCCGACGTCGGCGGCCTCGCCGAGCAGCGTGGCGAGCAGCGAGATCGTGCCGATCTGGTGGTGGATGTCGTGGCTGAGCTGCCGGCGCCCGGCGTCCGCCGCCGCGGCCCGCCGTCGTGCCGCGGCCGCGCGCGGTGCCGGCACCCGGCCGGCGGCCGGTCCGGCCGCCTCCGGCCGGCCCGTCGTGCCGCCGGTCACCTCGCCGTCCGGTCGGCCGCCACCCGCCGGCGTCCTCTCCTGGTCCACGGTTGACCCTCTCGGTGTGGTTCGTTACCAGACGTAACGCTACAAGCGGTGATGCTGCGACTACCCAAAGCGGCGACCTTGTCCGTCATTCGTCGTATCCCGGCTACGTACGGCCGGCGCCCGGCGCCGCCGGACGCGCCCCCGCGGCGCGCTCCGGTCCCCGGGGTGCGGGCGCGGCCGGCCCGCTGTCGCGGGTGATCCGCGACAGCAGGGTCCAGTGGTCACGGGCCGAGTCGAAGTCGGCCGTCGTCGCCGCCACGTCCGCCACCCCCGCGACCAGCACGTCACGCCACAGCTCCGGCGGCAGGCGCAGCCGGTGCAGGGCGTCGCCGAGGTAGTCGCGCACCAGGTCCGCGAACCAGCCGCCGCCGGCGAAGGCGTACGCCAGCCCGGCCCCCCACCGGTCGGCGACCAGCCCCGGATGGCCCGGCACCCGCCGGCCCGGCCGGACGTGCCGGTCCAGGCACAGTGCGTAGCTGACCGCGAACCGGGCCACGTCCCGCAGCGGCTCGCCGGAGAGTTCCGCCGCCTTCCACTCGACCACGCCGGTGACCCGCCCGTCGGTCAGCAGCAGGTTGCCGAACCAGAACTCGCCGTGCACCACCGTGCGTGGCGTACGGTGCCCGGCCAGCCGGTCGGCCGTCGGGCCGAGCCGGTCACGCAGCCGTCGGCCCAGCGCCGGGAACCGGTCCTCGCACTCGTCCAGCGCGTCCCACAGCAGGGTCACCGGAGCCGGCCGCCCCGCCGTCGCCTCCCGCAGGTCGGCCAGCCACTCCTTGGCGGCGGCGAAGTCGGCGCGTACCGCCCTGGGTCGGGCCGTGTGCCGCCAGCCGTGGAAGCCGGCGGCCATCGGCGTACCCGGCACCGCCGTCGTCAGCAGCGCCGGCCGCCCGTCCACCGGCAGGAAACCCACCGCCTCCGGCACGCTGCCGGCGACCCGGCCCAGCGGGCGGTCGCGCAGCGCGGCGAGCAGCCGGCCCTCCCGCTGGATGCCGTCCTGGGCCGCCGCCGTGGTCGGCGCCCGCAGCACCAGGTCCGGGCCGATCCTGTCGTGGATCACGAACACCGCGTCGGAGTCCGCCGACCGGCCGCCGGTCAGCACCACCGACACCCCGGGCCGGTCCAGCAGCCGCGACAGCTCCATCCCGCCCAGTAACCGCGGCTCCGGATGCCGCGCCAGTTCAGTCACGACGCCCACCCCCCGTCTTGCCGCTCTTCCTGCCGCCCTTCTCGTTGATCAAGGAGTTGTTGCCATGATCACGACCTGGTTTGTCCGGTACATCCCCTTGATCAACGAGGCCGGCGGGACGCGCGGGACGCGTGGGGGTATGGGTTGCGCCTACCAGGAGGCGGTCACCGGTCGGGGCGAACCGCAGCAGGCCGGGTGCGGCGCGGACCAGCCGTACGGCCGCCCACATCGGGGCGTGCCACAGCGTCACCCCGCTCGGCACGGTCAGCATCCGCGCCGTCCAGCGCAGCGCCGGCACCGTCACCTGCGTCACCGCCAGCGGGGCGGCCAGCGACGGCAGCGCCACGTACTCGACCTGTGGCCGTACCCCGGCCCGCCGGGCGAGCGGCCGCAGCCGCCGGCCCAGCAACGCCACCGGCGTACCGGGCGGCAGTTCCCGCAGTTCGCGCAGTGCCAGGTCGCGCCGGCCGGCGTCGACCACCACGGTCCCCGGCGGCAGCAACAGCCGCCACCGCTGGTCGCAGTACCTCACCCGGACATCTCCCATCGCCATCAGTCGGAGCCCATCGCCGTCACTCGGAGCCCACCGAGCCCGTCACCGTCACTCGAATCCCCATCCCGTCACCCGGCCCACCCGCCGGTCACCGCCACGGCCGCCCGTCCCGGTACGTGTGGTCCAGCACCCGCCCCAGCGCCCGCGGCGTGAACCGGTCGCCGATCCGCTCCCGGGCCCGGATCGCCATCCGCGCCGCCTCCGCCGGCCGGTCGAGCAGGTGCCGGACCGCGCGGGCCAGTTCCCGGGGCCGCCCCGGCGGCACCAGCAGGCCGGTCTCGCCCGGCACGACCACGTCGGGTACGGCGTCCACGGCGGTCGCCGCGACCGGCAGCCCGGCCCCGATCGCCTCGATGACCGTGCACGGCAGCCCCTCGTGCCGGCTGGCGAGGGCGAAGACGTCGAAGGCGGGCAGCAGGTCGGCGACGTCGTCGCGGTGCCCGAGCAGGCGGAAGCGCGCGGCGACCCCGCGGGCCCGCGCCCGGTCGAGCAGCCGCCCGCGGCCCGGCCCGTCGCCGACCCACACCCCCCACACGTCGTCGCCGCCGAGCGCGGCCAGCGCGTCGATCCAGTCGTCGGGTGCCTTCTGCCTGCCGACCCGCCCGACGGTGCCGACGACCCGGACGCCGGGCGGTACGCCGAGCGCGAGCCGGGCCAGCCCCCGGGCGGTGCTGCCGGGCGCCCGCCACACCGGTTCCACGGCGGGCATGATGGTGCGGATCCGGTCCGGTGCGGCCACCCCGTGCCGGATCGCCGAGGCGGCGACCGCCGGGCCGACCGCGAGGAACGCGTGCGTACGCCGGGCCAGCCAGCGTTCGGCGGCCAGGTGCGCCCGTCGGCGCCAGCCGGCCTGGAACGGGTGGAACGGCAGGCCGTGGAAGGTGTGCACGACACGGGGCGTGCCGGCCCGGTCGGCGGCGGCCCGGCCGAGCGCGCCCGCCTTCGCGGTGTGCGTGTGTACGACGTCGTAGCCGCCGTCGGTGATGATCCGGGTCAGCGCCGCCAGCGCCGTCCGGTCGGCGCGCGGCGCGACCCCGGGCACCAGGGCCGGCACCCGGGCCACGTCGAAACCCGCCGTGTACGCCTGCCCCAGCAGGTCGCCGGGCGGCACCTCCTTGACCGCCTCGGCTCCGAACAGGACGTCGTCACCGCCCGGGTCGTCACCGGGCGTGCGACCGCCGGCGACGAGGGTGATCTCGTAGCGGGCGGGGTCGAGCGCGAGCGCACCGCGCAGGGTGACCCCGCCGGCCCCGTCGGCCAGCCGGGTGATCATCAGGGCGACCCGCAGCCGGCACCGCGTCACCGGCCCGCCCCGGCCGGCACACCGGCTCCGGCGGCCCGGGGCAGCCCGGACCGGGCGGCGGTGCCGGCGGCACACAGTTCCGACATCGACATCCGGCCGCCGCGGCGCAGGCCGATCCGCAGGCAGGGCAGCCGCTGGGCGTGCGCCTGCGCGATGTCGGCGACGGGCGGCTGG
Organism: Polymorphospora sp. NPDC051019; assembly: GCF_040683055.1. Taxonomy (NCBI): domain Bacteria; kingdom Bacillati; phylum Actinomycetota; class Actinomycetes; order Micromonosporales; family Micromonosporaceae; genus Polymorphospora; species Polymorphospora sp. NPDC051019. Next base: position 14,599 of record NZ_JBFBCH010000040.1, read on the forward strand.
GCCGGCCCACGTCCGGTCGCCGACGCCAGCGTGGCGGCGAATCCCCAGTAGCCGGCGAGGCGCGGGGCGGCGTAGGTGGTGGCGACCAGCGCCCGGGCCGCCTCGTCGGCCTTGGCCTCCTCGATCGTGGTCCACAGCGCCTCCTCGACCACCACGACCCGGTCGGGGGCCAGTTCGGCGACCCGCAGCGCGGTCGCCGGCCGCCGGTCCGGCAGCCACCGGCCGGCGGATCCGTCGTCCAGGCCGGCGCCGGCCCCGGCGGTTGGGTGCGCTTCGGCCAGGCCGAAGCAGCGCTCGTCGTCGGCGACGCACAGTTCGGGGGAGGTGACCGGTCCGGTGGTCAGCGCGGTCGCGACGATCCGGGACCGGCCCAGCTCGCCGGCGCCGACCAGCATCGGCGTGCCGGCCGGACCGCGTACGACGGTGGCGAGCAGCGGCACCCGCCCGCGCCAGCCGGCCCGCCACAGCACGGGGTAGTCGAGCAGGACGGCGGCGGCGAGCCGGCGCGCGGCGTCGCCGTACAGCCGGTTGGCCAGCCGGGCCGCCGGCCGGGGCCGGTAGCGGGCGACGACCTCGAGTTCGTCGCCGGCCACCACGGTCAGGTCGAAGCCGGAGCCGGCGGCGTCGCGCAGGACGGTCCGCTCGCCGTCGGACCACGCGTCGTCGCCGACCCGGCGCAGGCCGCGGACGTCGAAGGCCGACCGGTTCGGCTGCACCCGCAGCCGTACCGTGGGCGCGGCCGGGCCGGGCGGGGCCACCAGGCCGACGGTACGGCCGACGAGCCGGCGTACCCACGCCGGCCCGGGTTCGACCCCGACGATCTCGCCACCCGATCTGAACAGCATCGATGGATTCCCTTCCGGTGGGGGGACGGCCGGCCGGCGCGGTCCGGTCGGCGGGCGGTGCTGGCGGGATTCAGTGGTCGGTGGCCCGCATGCCGCTGCGCAGCGCCAGGGCGACCGACTCCAGCGTCGAGTGCACGCCGAGCTTGGAGAGCATGTTCTGGGTGTGGGTACGCACGGTGTTGGTGGACAGGTGCAGCCGGGCGGCGATCTGCACGCGGCTGAACCCGTCGACCATGGCCTGCAGCACCTCGCGCTCGCGCGGGGTCAGCACGGCCAGCGGGTCGGCCTGCTGCGGTTCGAGACCGACCAGGGTGTTGAGCACCTGGCCGAGCACGTCCGGCGGCACCCACGCCTCGCCGCGGGTGACCCCCCGGATGGCCCGGACGAGCTGCTCGGGCTTGACGGTCTTGGGCAGCCAGGCGCGTACGCCGCCCTGCAGCGCCGACACCACCGAGTTCGGCGCGTCGACGCCGGTCAGCATCACGACCCGGGTGGTCGGGGAGGCTTCCCGGGCGAAGCCGGCCAGCGCGACCGCGCTGTCGTTGCTGAAGGCCATGTCGAGCACGAGTACGGCCGGGTGGTCCCGGGAGATCCGGGCCCGCACCTGCTCCGCGTTGTACGCGACCCGGACCGGACGCAGGTCCGGCTCGCGGGACAGCCGGGTCTGCAGCGCCTCGGCGAACAGCGCGTGGTCGTCGGCGAGCAGGACGGAGATGTCGCCGACATCCGGGGCCGCCCGCCGCATCCGCGGCAGGTCGGTGGAGACGTGCACAGGAATGACGCCCATGTCAATGGCGTACTCCTTTCGTGCGCGTTCCGCTGGCGAATGCGCCGAAGCGACATCGATGTACGAGAACGGGCCTACGCAAAACGCATGAACCGTGTCATCCAGTTCGGTCCACGTCGTTACATTGACCGCGTGGACCGTGCGGTCGTCCCTGGCATCCCGCGGCCGGCACCACGACCGCCGTCGTACGGCGGTGTTCCGCAGTCCGGTGCGGAGGGCGTGGCCGGCGGCGCGTCGTCGGCCACGCCGGCCCGGCCCCGGCGACCGTCCACTTCGACCGGCGCGGGTCCCACGGCGCTCCGCCGGGCGGCTAACCTGTCGGGCGTGGCGGCGCGGTCCACCGTCGACCGCCGGCCGGTCGCCCGCGTCGCCGTGGACGGAGGCGTGGCAATGTCCGACCTGACCACGGCGGGAGCGGGCGCCGATCCCGCGGCCGCGCCGCAGGTGCCCAGCACCGCCCGGATGATCGACCACTGGCTCGGCGGCACCGACCACTTCCCGGTCGACGTGGCGGCCGCCCGCGCCTTCGAGGGGGCGTACGGGCCCTGCGCCGAGATCTTCCGGTCGCTGCGCGGCTTTCTCGGTCGTACCGTCCGGCACCTGGGCGCCGCCGGCGTCGACAGCTTCCTCGTCTTCGGGGCCGGCGTGCCGACCCGGGGCAACGTGCACGAGGTCGCCCCGGCCGCATCGGTCCTCTACACCGACATCGACCCGGTCACGATCGCGCTCGGGCAGCGGATCCTGGCCGGCAGCGACCGGGCGGCCTACACGTACGGCGACGCGACGGACCTGTCGACGATCGACCCGGCGCTGCTGGGCCGGTACGTGCCCGCGTGGGGCCGGGCGCCGGTGGGAGTGGTGTTCCTCGGGCTCGCCGCGTTCCTCGACGACGCCACGCTGGCCCGGACCCTCGACGACCTGTACACCGCCGTCCCGGCCGGCAGCCGGCTCGCGTTCGACTTCGACGGCATGGAACTGGCCGGCCATCCGCAGGCGCTGGCGCTGATGGGGGAGGGGTTCCACATGCGTGATCCGGCCGCGTTCCCCGACCTGCTCGGCCGGTGGCGGCCGACCGCCGACGGGATCGCCCCGGTCGCCCTCTGGCGCCCGGACGGCCCGCCGGAGGACGTCCCGGACGCCTTCCACGGCGGCGTCGCGGTGAAGTAGGGGCGGGTTCGACCGGCCCGCAGGGGCGCCGTCAGGCGGGTTCGATCCGCCTGGAGAGCGCCGCGGGTGGGTTCGACCCGCCTGGAGGTGGCGCCCGGCGGGTGGAGGCCCGCCGGGCGGTCAGCAGTCGCGCAGCTCGGGCGTCTGGTTGAGCAGTTGCCCGCGGGGCGAGACGAACCGCTGGTAGGTGGGGCCGTAGGCGGCCGACGGCCGGAACGCGGCGACCCGGTGGCAGTTCTGGAAGGCCAGCTTGACCTGGAAGTGCCGTTCGAGGCCGGTGCGGATGGCGTCGCTGGCCAGGGCGCGCAGCAGTTGGCCGCGCTCGGCCTCGCCGGGCGGCGGTACGACGTTGTCGGCGTAGTCCGCGTCGTCGGCGCGCAGTTCGGCGACCACCCGGCTGACGGTCTCCCAGGCGTACGGCAGGGAGGTGCGGACGCACTCGATGAACGCCTCGTCGTCGACCTCGCCGTACTCGGCGGCCTCCAGCAGTGTGGTGGGAACGGTGAGCGACATGGTCCTCCTCGGGTGACGCGCATCCTGCTGGCTTTGGGTAGCCGATCGAGAACATCACGTGACTGTCACTCACGTCAATTCCTTCGCTCGATAGTGAGTGGCCTATTGTCCTAGGATGCCCTACGGGGAGTGACGTACCGCACCCCGGCACCGCCGCGTCGCGGCGTACCCGGCAGCCGGAGAGGGGTCGGTTATAGTGGCTGCGCAACTGATCAGGACGGACGGCGACGCTGACGGCATCACCGCCACCGCCGTCCAGAGGCAGCCGTCATCCAGGCCCGTCACCACCCAAGTCCAGAGGGCGCCCGGAGGCGGGCCCGGTGCCGGCGGGTTCGGTGCGTACACCCGACCGCGGCGTGCGGGCGGGACGGGGGAGGAGCCACGGTGCCGCGTCCGCCGGCCGTCACCACCCACCGCGTGCTGACCGTCCCCAACCTGATCAGCTTCGTCCGCCTGCTCGGCGTACCGCTCTTCCTCTACCTGTTCCTGGTGCCCCGCGCCGACGTGGCCGCGCTCGTGGTGCTCGCGATCGGCGGCACCACCGACTGGGTCGACGGCTTCGTCGCCCGCCGGCTGCGGCAGGTCAGCCGGCTCGGCGAGGTGCTCGACCCGTTCGCCGACCGGCTCTACATCCTGGCCGTCCTCGTCGCCTTCACCGTGCGCGAGGTGGTGCCCTGGCAGTTCGCCGCCGCGCTGCTGGCCCGCGAGGTCCTGCTCGGCGGCTGCCTGCTGGTGCTGCGCCGGTACGGCTACGGCCCGCCGCCGGTGCACTACGTCGGCAAGACCGCCACGTTCCTGCTCCTCGCCGCCTTCCCGGTGCTGCTCCTCGCGGCCACCGTGCCGGCCGCCGCGACGGCCGCGTACGCGATCGGCTGGGGGCTGGCCTGGTGGGGCCTGGTCCTCTACTGGATCGCCGGCGCGCTCTACGTCGTCCAGGCCGCCGGCCTGGTCCGCGCCGCCCGCGCGGACGGCGGCGGGCGATGACCGACCGGGAACCGGGCAAGGAACCCGACGGTCGTGAGCCCGACGGCGGCGGGGCCGAGCAGCCGCGGACCTACGCCCCCGACTTCCTGACCCAGTTGTTCCGCACCCCGCTCGATCCCGGGTACGCCGACGCGGCGGCCCGCCGCGCCGAGGTCGGGCCGGTGACCGGCTGGCGGCGCAACACCCGCCGGGCGGCGATGGTCGCCACCATGCTCGTCGTCGGGGTGCTGCTCAGCGTCGCCTACCGGCAGACGATGCACGAGGAGCCCAGCCGCAGCCAGGCCCGCGCCGGCCTGGTCGGACAGATCAGGCAGAGCGAGGCGGACACCGCCGAACTCCAGCGGCGGGCCGAGTCGCTGCGCGCCGAGGTGGCCCGGCAGCGCGCCGCCGCCCTCGACGACCGGGACGCGGCCCGCCTGCGCGAACTCGAGGCGGTGACCGGCCTGGCCCGGGTGCGCGGGGACGGCGTCGTCGTACGGGTCGCCGACGGCCCCGCCGCGGTCGACGCGGTGACCGGTGCCGGTGGGGCCAACCTCGGCCGGGTGCTCGACCGGGACCTCCAGGACATCGCCAACGCCCTGTGGGGGGCCGGTGCCGAGGCGGTGTCGATCAACGGGCAGCGGCTGACGGCGACGTCGACGATCCGGGCGGCCGGCAGCGCCATCCTGGTCGACTTCCGCCCGGTCACCGGCCCGTACGAGGTCTCCGCGATCGGGCCACGGGACATGGACCGCAGGTTCAACGCCAGCGGCGCGGCCCGCCTGCTGCGTGCCGTCGCCGCCGACCACGGCATGTCGTTCGAGGTACGCCGGGTCGACGACCTGGACCTGCCGGCGGCCGGTGAGCCCCGGCTGCGGCACGCCGTACCCTCTCCGTCGGTGAGTCCGACACCGGTCTCACCCGGGCCGTCCGGCAGCACCGGGCAGCCCGCCGGCACCCCGTCGCCGTCCGGGGCGGGGCCGTCCACCAGCGCCCCCGGAGGCGGTTGATGATCGCTGTACTCGCCCTGATCGCCGGGGTGCTGCTCGGCCTGATACTCGACCCGACGGTGCCGCCCGCGCTGCAGCCGTACCTGCCGATCGCGGTGGTCGCGGCGCTCGACGCGGTGTTCGGCGGCATCCGGGCCCGGCTCGACGGGATCTTCGACGACAAGCAGTTCGTGATCTCGTTCATCTCCAACGTGCTGGTCGCCGGCGTGATCGTCTACCTCGGGGACCAGTTGGGCGTCGGCGGCCAGTTGTCGACCGGGGTCGTCGTCGTGCTCGGCGTACGGATCTTCGGCAACGTGGCGGCGATCCGGCGACACCTCTTCCGGGCGTAGGTTGGAAGCGATGACCGACCATCCCTACACCGGATCCGGCTGGCTGTCCCCGCGCGGTTCGGGGCCGTCCGACGAGCCCACCGTGCCGTTGCGTACCGGCGCGGCCACCCCGCCGCCCGGCACCGGACCGTCCGGGGCGCGGCCCCCGGCCGCCCGGGCGAGCGATGCCGGCGACCCGGCGGCCGACGAGCCGACCGTCCCGCTGCGGCGGGCGGCGGGTACGCCCATCCTGGCCACGGGTGCGCCGGCCGACGGCGGCGCGGGCGACCCGGACGAGCGGCCCCCGGCGGCACCGGCCGCCGATCCGGCCGAAACCGGCGCCACAGGTTCGGCCGCGCCCGGTTCGGAGCCGTCCGGTTCCGAACCGCCCGATTCCGAACCGCCCGGTTCCGGCCCGGCCGGTGCCGGCGACGCGCCGGGCGGTGACCGGCCGGTGGGCGGGGAGCCGCCGGCCGGCGGTCCGGGCGCCGCTGCCGGACCGTCCGGCGACGGGGCGCCGAAGCGCGGGATCAGTTCGGCCGGGGCCACGATCGCCGTGCTGCTGTTGCTGCTGGGCTTCACGATGGCCGTCCAGCTCAAGAACAACTCGACCGACTCGGGCCTGACCGCCGCCCGGCAGGAGGACCTGGTCCGCATCCTGTCGGACCTGGAGAACAGCGAGGAGCGGCTGCGGCAGGAGATCGCCGCGCTGGAGGAGAGCCAGCGGCAGCTGAGTTCCGGCGCGGCCGGCCGCGAGGCCGCGCTCGAGGAGGCCACCCGGCGCGGCGACGACCTCGGCATCCTCGCCGGTACCCTGCCCGCGCGCGGCCCCGGCCTGTCGATCCAGTTCTCCGCCGGCGGCCGGCCGGTCAAGGCGTCGGCGATCCTCGACGCGGTGCAGGAACTGCGCGGTGCCGGCGCCGAGGCGATGCAGATCACCGGCGGCGACGGGGCGTCGGTGCGGATCGTGGCGTCGACGTACTTCGTGGAGGCCGACGGGCGGATCGACGTCGACGGCCGGCGGTTGCCCGGACCCCACACGATCACCGTGATCGGTGACCCGCAGACGATGCTGACGGCACTCAACATTCCCGGCGGGGTGGTCGCGTCGGTCACCGGCGACGGCGGTAACGTGACCGTCCAGGAACACGAGGTGGTCGACGTGGCCGCCTTGTCTGAACAGACCGACCTGCAGTACGCGCGCCCCGGCACCTGAGCGGCCGGGCGCGACCCGTGCCGGCCCCGGCGCGGCAGACCTGCCCGTTCGACCACGAAGGACGATCCGTGATCCCTGACGAGTTGCGTTACACCGCCGAGCACGAGTGGGTGGCCGGTGCGGACGGCACCGTCCGGGTGGGCATCACCCACTTCGCGCAGGAGGCGCTCGGCGACATCGTCTTCGTCCAGCTGCCGGAGGAGGGTGCGACGGTGGCGGCCGGCGAGTCGTTCGGCGAGGTCGAGTCGACCAAGAGCGTGTCGGAGATCTACGCCCCGCTGTCGGGGCGGGTGGTGGCCCGCAACGAGCGGCTCGCCGAGAACCCCGAGGCGATCAACACGGATCCGTACGGCGACGGGTGGCTGGTCGAGATCGCGCTCGACGACCCGTCGGCGGTCGACGGGCTGCTGACCGCGGCCGCCTACCGGGAGCTGACCGAGAGCTGAGCCGGGTTCGCGCTCCCCGCGCGTCTGGTTGCCCTGCATTTCCGGGCTGGCTACGCTCGCTCAGTCGACCGAGAACCGATAGTTGCGCGTTGCGGAACGCATTCCCGGGCACGGGATAGCTGTCCGCTGGGTCGGTGGCATCCCCCAGCGGGTGCTCCCGGCACACCAGACGCCGACCGAGACAGATCCGTGAGGTGGTCCGCATGACGCGCCCAGACGACGAGTTTCCGCCGCTCGACGTCACGTCGACGCTGAACCTTGGTTCCCTCGACGAAGTGCTCGAGGGGCCTGACGCCGACGTGGTTCCGAGCCGGATGTCCGGGTCGTTGCCGCCGGGCATGGCGCTGCTGGTGGTCCGCCGCGGTCCGAACGCGGGTGCCCGGTTCCTGCTCGACCACGACGTGACGACCAGTGGCCGGCATCCCGACAGTGACATCTTCCTCGACGACGTCACCGTGTCGCGGCGCCACGCCGAGTTCCACCGTGACGGTGGCACGTTCACCGTCCGGGACGTGGGCAGCCTCAACGGGACGTACGTCAACCGGGAGCGGGTCGAGGCGGCGACGCTCAGCAACGGTGACGAGGTGCAGGTCGGCAAGTTCCGTCTGGTGTTCATCGCGGGTCCGCGCCCGGAGGAGGCCGGCCGGGGGTGACGCGGCGCAGCGAGCGTGCTTTCCGGTGGTCCGGGCGGGTGCCGGTCACCGGTCCGGGGAGTGAGGTGATGGCGTGAACGAACGTGCGGTGGCGGCATCTCACCCTGCGCCGCGGGCGCAGCCGCTGATGAGCATCGGCGAGGTCCTGGCGCAGCTACGGGTGGAGTTTCCCGACACGACGATCTCGAAGTTGCGGTTCCTGGAGGCCGAGGGGCTGGTGGAGCCGCAGCGCACCCCGGCCGGCTACCGCAAGTACAGCTGGGACGATGTCGCGCGGCTGCGGTTCGTGCTGACCGCCCAGCGTGACCAGTATCTCCCGCTGCGGGTGATCCGGGAGCAGTTGGCGCAGCGGGAGCGTGAGGACGCCGAGCCGACGGAGCGGCCCCGGCCGGCGCTGGTGGCGGTCGGCCCGACCGGTGAGGTGCCGGGGCGCGGCGGCGAGCCGGTGGCGGCGGAGCCGGTCGACGTCCGGCTGACCCGCACCGATCTGCTGTCGCGCGGCGGGATCGAGGAGCCGGTGCTGGCCGAGTTGGAGCGCCTCGGCCTGGTGGTGCCCCGGTCGCCGGGGCTGTACGACGCCGACGCCCTGGTGATCGTGCAGGCGGTGGTGGGGCTGGCGGCCTTCGGGCTGGAGCCGCGCCACCTGCGTGCCTACCGGACGTCGGCCGATCGCGAGGTGGGTCTGTTCGCCCAGTTGATCGCGCCGTTGGCCCGGCAGAACGACCCGGCGGCCCGGGCTAGGGCGGCCGAGACGGCGCGGGAGCTGGTGGGGCTGTCGCAGCAGTTGCACGCGGCTCTCGTCCGGACCGGTCTGCGGGCCCCGCTGGGCCGGTGAGCCGGGCCGCTCCCGGCGGTGCGCGAAGGTGGGTTGCGACGGGCGTGCCGTAGGCTCTGCGGGGTAAGCGGTGTGGGCGGCGGGAAACGGGCCCGATGCGCGGGAGACGGTCGTCGCGGGGCACGTGTACCGTGCAGGAGAAGTGCCCGGTGCCGGGGAAGCAGACAACGACACGGAGGCGGCGGTGCGCGAGCTGAGCGTGGTCGGGGTTCGGGTGGAACTACCCAGCAACCAGCCGATCGTCCTGCTCAGGGAGGTTGACGGCGACCGCTACCTGCCGATCTGGATCGGTGCGGTGGAGGCCACCGCCATCGCCTACGAGCAGCAGGGGGTCAAGCCGGCCCGGCCGTTGACCCATGATCTGTTGCGCGACATCCTGGCGGCGCTGGAGGCGCCCCTGCGGGCGGTGGAGATCACCGAGTTGAAGGACAACGTGTTCTACGCCGACCTGTTGATCGGTGACGGTCTGCGGGTGTCGGCGCGGCCGAGTGACTCGATCGCCCTGGCGTTGCGGGTGGGGGCGCCGATCCGCTGTACGGACCAGGTACTGACCGAGGCCGGCATCGTCATCCCGGACGAGCAGGAGGACGAGGTCGAGCGGTTCCGGGAGTTCCTGGAGCAGGTCCGGCCGGAGGACTTCGCCGGCTGACCTGACCGTTCGGCTGATCCGGCTGGCGCCATCCGGACCATACGCGGGGCGTGGTCGCCCATACGCGGCGTGTCGTGGCAAAGCTTGCCCGGCGCCCCTCCTTCTGAGCTATAGGGTTGGCCTGTCGAGGGGTGCACGTCCCGGAAACGACGTGCCACCGCACTGGCGGGGAGGGTGTCCGCATGCACGAGTCCCGAGAACCTGAGCCCGGTCCGTCTGATCATCCCGGGGTCGGCGGAGTGCCGGGCGTTGAGATCGCGTTCGACGACGAGTCGGTCGGCTACCGGGGTGTGACGGCGTGCCACGCGGCCGGGATCAGTTACCGGCAACTGGACTACTGGGCGCGTACGCAGCTTGTCGTGCCGAGCGTCCGGGACGCGTCCGGCTCCGGCACCCAGCGGCTCTACTCATTTCGTGACCTGGTCGTTCTCAAGGTCGTCAAGCGGCTGCTCGACGCCGGGGTGTCGTTGCAGAACATCCGCCGGGCGATCGAGGCGCTGCGTTCGCGCGGGGTCGCCGACCTGGCCGGCATCACGCTGATCTCCGACGGGACGACCGTCTACGAATGTCGGTCGCCGGAGGAGGTCGTCGACCTGCTGCAGGGCGGTCAGGGCGTTTTCGGCATCGCGATCGGCGGGGCGTTCAAGGAGATCCAGGGGTCGCTGTCGCACCTGCCCGCCGAACCGGCGGCCGGTGCCCGCTCGGTCGACGACCTGGCGGCCGACCCGGTCGACGAGGCCGGGCACGACGAGCTGGCGGCCAGGCGGGCCCGGCGGCGCGCCGGCTGAGCGGCGCGGACGGCCGCACGCCGACCGAGGGTCGGTTCGCCGGTGCGGTCGGGTGCCCTCCGGGCCGAGCGGCGTGGCCGACGGGCGGCACAATAGGGTCATGATCGACCCTTCGGCCCGGCCCGTTCCCGCACCGTCCCGGCGCCGTCGGTGGATCGTACGGCTGGTGATCGCCGTCGTGGTGGCGGTCGTCCTTGTCGTCCCGGCCGCGGTGGCGGGCAGCGGGAGCTGGATCAGCCGGGCCGCGCGGGGCCACGTGTACGACCTGGAGTCGGTGCCGCCGGCACCGGTCGTTCTGGTGCTGGGCGCGGAGGTGCAGCCCGACGGCCATCCGTCGCAGTTCCTCGCCGCCCGCCTCGATCTGGCCCGGCAGCTGTTCGAGCGGGGCACCGTCCGGGCGGTCCTGGTCTCCGGCGACCACGGCCAGCCGGAGTACGACGAGCCGGGCGCGATGCGTCGGTGGCTGGTCGACCACGGCGTCCCCGACGAGAAGGTGGTCCTGGACCACGCCGGCTTCGACACGTACGACTCGTGCCTGCGCGCCAACCGGATCTTCGGTGTCGAGCAGGTGATCGTGGTGACGCAGAGTTTCCACATCGAGCGGGCGGTCGCGGTGTGCCGGCAGGTCGGGCTGGACGCGGTCGGGGTCGGCGACGACTCGGTCAGCCGTTTCGAGCGGGCCTGGCGGTGGGGTTCGTTCCGGGAGCGGTTCGCCGGGGTGAAGGCGGTGTGGGACGTGTACACCCGCCGGGACCCGGTCTTCCTCGGCCCGCGCGAGACCGGCGTGGACGACGCCCTGCGCTGACCGCCTCGCGCTGACCGCCCACCCCGCGTGTCGCGGGCCGGCGCGCGCCGGCCCGCAGGCGCGATCAAGGACAAAGCGTGCCCGGTCTGTGTGGACCTGTCGCGCGACTTGTCCTTGATCAACGCGGCCCCCGGGTCGGAAGGCGGGGGCGGGGATTCGGGGGCGGGAGCCGCTCCCGGGGCGGAGACTGGGGCGGTGACGGGCGGGGGCGACCGGGCTGATCTGCTGCGCGGGGACGTACGTCAGGTCACGCCGATGGAGCTGTTCTTCGACCTGGTCTACGTCTTCGCCGTCACCCAGCTCACCGACCTGCTGCTGGCGGACCTGACCCCGGCGGGGGCGCTACGTACCCTGCTGCTGCTCGTCGTGGTGTGGTGGGCGTGGGTCGACACCGCGTGGGTGACCAACTGGTTCGATCCCGGGCGGGCCACCGTACGGCTGATGCTGGTCGCGGTGATGCTGCTCGCGCTGGTCATGTCCGCGACGCTGCCGCAGGCGTACGGCGACCGGGGGTGGTGGTTCGCCGGGGCGTACGTCGCGATGCAGGTCGGCCGGTCGACGTTCGCGGCGGTGGAGAGCCGCGGCCGGCCGGACCTGCGCCGCAACTTCCAGCGGATCACGGTGTGGCGGGCCGCGTCGGGGGTGCTGTGGCTGGCCGGGGCGTTCGCCGACGGGCCGTCGCGGGTGGCGTTGTGGACGGTCGCGGTCGTGGGGGAGTACTTCGCGGCGGCGTCGGGGTTCTGGATCCCGGGCTGGGGGCGGTCGACGCCGGCGGACTGGCGGATCAGCGGCCGGCACCTGGCCGAGCGCTGCCAGTTGTTCATCATCATCGCGCTGGGCGAGTCGATCCTGGTGACCGGTGCCGCCTTCGCCGGGCTGCGGTTCGGGCCCGCCGCCGTGGCCGCGTTCGCGGCGGCGTTCCTCGGCAGCGTCGCGTTGTGGTGGGTGTATTTCGGCCGGGTCGCCGAGGCGGCCGGCGGGGTCATCGACCGGGTACGGGAGCCGGGCCGGCTGGGCCGGTCCGCCTACACGTACGGCCACCTGCCGATCGTCGCCGGCGTCATCGTGACCGCCGTCGGTGACAAGCTGACCCTCGCCGGGCCGACCGGCCGGAGCGACCTCGCCGTCGTCGTGACGGTGCTGGGCGGCCCGGCGCTGTTCCTGGCCGGGCACGCGCTGTTCAAGCGGGTGGTGTTCGGGCATCCGTCGCGGGACCGGCTGGTGGCCGTGGCCGTGCTCGTGCTGCTGGCGCCGCTGGGGCTGCTGGTGCCGCCGCTGCCGCTGTCGTTGCTGGCGACGCTGGTGCTGGCCGGGGTGGCGGTGTGGGACACCCGGCTGGCCGGCGTCAGGGCCGGCGGGCGGTGAACGTGTGCTCGGCGTAGCGGGCCGCCACGGTGAAGCCGAGCCGGGCGTAGACGGCGCGGGCGGCGGCGTTGTCGGCCCGTACGTTGAGGGTGACGTGGTCGACCGAGTCGGCCAGCCGGTGGCAGAGCGCCGCGACGACGGCGGTGGCCAGCCCGGTGCCGCGGGCCCGCGGGTGGGTGGTGACGTTGCCCAGGGCGGCGACCCGGTAGACCGGCGACCACACGTGCACCCCGGCCACGGCGAGCAGTTCCCCGTCGCGGCGCAGCCCGACGTAGTGGCCGGTGTCGAGCATCCTCGGGTCGAACCAGTTGTCCGGGTACGCGGTCGCGTACAGCCCGGTCAGGTCGGGCAGGTCGGCGCGGGTCAGGACGTCGCCGGCCGGTCGCGCTTCGGCCAGCCGTACGGGGTCGGTCAGCGCCATCTTCAGGTGCGGGCCGTGGTCGTGGCCGGTGAACCGGGGGTGCAGCGCGGTCTCGGCGCCGGGGGACAGGTGGGCGTCGAAGTGCGCCGGGAGCAGCGGCGCCAGCCCGTGCAGCAGGTCGGTGAGCTGGTCGGTGCCGTCGTCGGGGTGCAGGGCGAGCACGGTCGGCACCGCGCCGCCGTGGTAGACCAGCGCGACCGCGTCGGCCCGCCGGTACCAGGTCGTGTACGGCCAGAAGAAGTCGTCGAGGTCGCCGAGCTGGTACGCGTACAGGGCGGGGTGGCGGGCCAGCAGGCCGGCCAGTTCGGTGCGGTCGTGGACGCTGCGTACCGGCATCCGGCCATGATCACACGCCGGTCGGCGGGCGCGCGGTCCGCCCGCCGGTGGCAGACTGCTCGGCATGGTCGACGAGGTACGTGTCCGCGGCGGCGGGAGCGGGCACCGGGTGCTCCTGCTGCTGCACGGGATGGGCGCCACGGGCGCGGTCTGGGAGGGCTGGCGTACGCCGCTGGCGAGCGGGTGGCCGGGCCGGTGGCTGGCTCCCGACCTGCCGGGCCACGGTCGTGCGGCGCCGCTTGGCGGATACCCGTATCCGGCCGTGGCGGCCGAGGTCGCCGCCGCGCTCGGACCCGGTGACCGGGTCGTCGTGCTCGGCCACTCGTACGGCGGGGTGGTCGGCCTGGCGCTGGCCGGCGCGGGGGTCGGCGTCGAGGCCGTCGTCGCGCTGGGCGTGAAGGTCGCCTGGACGCCCGACGAACTGGCGCGGATGACGGCGCTGGCCGGCCGGCCGGTCACCTGGTTCCCGTCGCGGGCCGAGGCCGCCGCCCGTTACCTGCGGGTCTCCGGGCTGGCCGGGCTCGTCGACGAGGCGGACCCGGCCGTCGACGCCGGCCTGGTCGAGCGGGACGGCCGGTGGCGGCTGGCGATGGACCCGGCTGCCTTCGCCGTCGACGCGCCGGACATGCCGGCCCTGCTCGCCGGCTGCCGGGCGCCGGTGGTGCTGGCGCGCGGCGAGCACGACCCGATGGTCGGCGACGCCGAACTCGCCGCGCTCGGCGCCCCCACCGCGACCCTGGCCGGGCTGGGGCACAACGCGCACGTGGAGGACCCGGCGGCGGTGCTCGACCTGCTCGCCCCGTACCGGTGAGTGGGCCGGGCCCCGGACGCCGGTCCCCCCCCCCCCCCGGGGGGGGCGGCGTGCGCCCCCCCGCGAACAAACAAAACCACAAAAAA
>NZ_JBFBCH010000041.1:0-26723 GCF_040683055.1 Polymorphospora sp. NPDC051019
CGTCCGACCACCGCCCTGCCAGCCAGTGCACCGAAACCCGGCAGACCAGGTCCTGGACGACCACCAGGCTCCCGCAACCGCCGGCCCACACCCCGCCATGACGTCGGCAAAACCGTCAAGCGTGACTGACCATCGCAGCACGAAATCGACACGAGGATTAAAGAAAAAGCTAAGGGCCGGCGGCCGGTCGAGGGACGTTGTTCAGATGCATTGACAATTTCAGCGCGTTGGGCCGCCGAGGCGGGTGCCGCTGGGCCGCACTGCAGCGGGGGCGGGCTGCGGGCTCGGCTGGGATGCACGCATGACCCACATGGCGATCCCGCTGGCTGCGGTAACAACCAGTGCAAGCCCGGCCACCGGTAGGTCGACCAGGAACACCATCCGCCAGGTCATCGTCTGCGTCAGCACGCCGCTCACGACAGGCCCGAGCAGGAGAGCGGCGCCGAGCGTGAGGCCAAGAACCAGTTGGGCCTGAGAACGCCAGCGGTTCAGCTGTCTGGACACGGCGAGGAGGACGCCGATCACGGTTCCGGCCCCCAGCCCCAGGACTACCCGTCCAACCGCCATCGGCGCCGCACCTGGCGCGAGAGAGCACACCAGGCTTCCGACGACCAGGAGCAGAAGCGCCGAAACCCCGGTCGCGGTGGGCCACCGTCGGCCGAGCAGGTAGCCGGGTGCGGCCATTGCCGCCATTGCCGCGACGTACGACGCGATCAGGGTTACTGCCGTGGTCGCGGTGGAGAGTCCGAGCTCCCGCTGGATAGCGCTTCCCCATGGTCCGATGGGAGCGGTGATCAGCCCGGCGGCGAGTAGCGCTCCGAGGGTTGGGCCGGCAAGCGACCAGAGCGGGCGGACCACCAGCGGTTGGACCGGTGCGGGGTATTCCGGTGCGCTCACCCGGCGAGTATATACACCTGGGTAAATTTCGACATGAGGGTCCCCTGGGATGTGGACACCGGGTTATGCCGCTATCTGTTGCGAGGTAGTGGGTTTGAGTGCCTGTTCGTAGTCGGCGGGGGCGAGGTAGCCGAGTGCGGGGTGGCGGCGGAGGTGGTTGTGGAGGGCGATCCACCTGGACACGTCGCGGCGGGCGCTCGGTGCGCCATCGGCGGTGGTTGACGTCGAGGCCGCGGTTGAGGGCGGCGAAGTACGACTCGGCCAGGGCGTTGTCGTACGAGGATGAGACTGCTGGTCGCCGGCAGGCGGCCTGACGGGCCGTCGGTCGCCGACGGCAATGCCAGGCCGATCAGCGGCCGGTAGTCAGGTCGCGTGCGGGTGCTACTGCGACCGTACGGTCAGAATGATCTTGCCGATGTGGCCGCTCGCCTCGAGGATCCGGTGTGCCTCCGCCACCTCGGTTATCGGCAGGGTCCGGTCGGTTTGTGGGCGGATCTGCCCGTTCTCGATCAGCGGCCAAACGCGTTTCCGTACCGCTTGGACGATTTCGGCCTTCTCCGCGATTGGTCGCGCCCGCAGCGTGGTGGCCGTTACGCTGGCTCGCTTGCGTTGTAGCTGGCCAAGGTCGAGTTCGGCTCGGTCGCCCCCCTGCAGGCCGATCACGACCAGGCGGCCGCCGAGGGCCAGGACCTCGACGTTGCGGCTAAGGTAGGCGCCGCCGACCATATCGAGCACTACGTCGACACCACGGTCGCCCGTTTGCTCCCGCACCCGCGCGACAAAATCCTCGGTGTGGTACGAGATCGCCACGTCGGCGCCCAGTTCCCGGCATCTGGCGAGCTTCCTTGGGGTACCGGCGGTGACCAGCACGCGGATGCCCTCGGCCGTGGCGCGTTGGATGGCGAAGGTACCGATGCCGGAGGCACCGCCGTGCACGAGCAGCGTGTCTCCGGAGCGCAGTCCCGCGACCTGGAACAGGTTGGACTCCACGGTGCAGGAGACCTCGGGTAGTCCGGCCGCGGTGTAGAGGTCGACGCCGGTGGGGATCGGTAGTAGTTGGCTGGCCGGGACAGCGACGTACTCGGCGTATCCGCCGCCCGCCAGCAGCGCGCACACTTCGTCGCCGATCGCCCAGGCAGACACCTCCTCCCCTAGCGCAACGATTCGCCCCGAGCACTCGAGCCCGGGGTATACCGGTGCGCCGGGTGGGGGGTCGTACCTTCCCTGCCGTTGCAGGATGTCGGCTCGGTTGACCGCCGTCGCGGCGATCTCGATCACCACCTCCCCGGGTGCGGGCGTCGGATCGGGCACCTCCCTCCAGTGCAGCACCTCGGGTTCTCCATAACGAGTGATTTCGATGGCCTTCATCGTGTTCCGTCTCCACTTGGTTGGCAGGCGACTGATGTCCTCGGTCAGGGCAGGAGGATTGCCTTGACGACAGACCCTTGTTCGACGGCGTGGAGCGCGTCGACTCCCTGGTCGAGGGGGAACGAGGTCGTGAGGCCGTCCCATCGCCCCGGATCCCGCTGGAGAATCACCGCCGCCCGTTCGTAGTCCTCTCGGCTGGCTCCGTAACTGCCCAGCAGGTGCAGCTCGTGGCGGGTCACCACGTTGATGTCCACCGTGGGGATCCGTGCGAACACCGCCGGCACCACGACGGCGCCTCCGATCGCGGTCTGGCGCACGGCGCGGTCGAGCGCCTCGCCGGATCCAGAGGCCTCCAGCCACATGTCGGGGGCGAGCGGTAGGTCCTCGCCTTGGGATGTCTGAAGACCGAGCTTGGCGGCGGCGGCGAGGCGGACCGGTTGATCACGAGCGATGCCGACGAGGGTCACCCGGTGACCGAAGCTGTCCAGGAGTAGCGCCGCCATGAGCCCGATCGGCCCCGGCCCGGTGACGACGATCTCGCTGGCCCGCCCGTGCGCGGCGTCCTGCAGCTTGCTGACGGCGTGCATGGCGATGGCGAGCGGCTCGGTGAGGACGAGGGCCTGCACGGGCAAATCGTCGGGGACGACGACGAGGCGTTGTGCGGCGACGGTGAAGCAGTCGGCCGCCGCGCCGTGGAACGAGAGTCCCAGGACTTGACGGCGTGGGCAGATGTGCCGGCGGCGGGTGGCGCATACGTCGCATTCGCCGCAGCCGTCGATCGAGATTGGCACGACCCGCTGGCCGATCCATCCGGGGTCCACGTCACTGCCGACTTCGATGACGACGCCGACCGCCTCGTGCCCGAGCACCACCGAGCGTGCGACCCACTCGTAACCGATGTCCTGCTTCCAGGCGTGGACGTCGCTGCCGCAGAGTCCTACGGCTTCGGTGCGGACGAGGACCTCGCCCGCAGACGGCACCGGCCGGCGCCAGTCAATCACTGCCACGTCGCGCGGGCTGCGACTTTGCTTGACCAGTGCCCGCATGCCGTTGTCGGGCATGTCAGCGGACCAGTGAGTCGAGGTAGTCGAGTCCGATGCCGTTGCTGGCGTAGTGCCGGCGGGCGTTCTCGAGCTTGGTGAAAACGTCCTCTACCCCCTGCGGCACGCCGTTCGGATCCACGTAGATGTAGGCGCCCGAGACGTGGAAGAGGGTCCTCATCTCCTCGACGTCGTCGGGTACCTCGAGGGTGTGGATGTCGCCTGGCGGCTCGAAGCTGTAGCCGCCCTCCTCCGCCCACCAGTCGTGCTCCAGATAGTGCCAGCGTCCCTTGAGGGTGACGGCGTGCACCGGACCCGCGTGGCGGTGGCGGGACAGGATGCCCGTCTTCCGCACGCGCAGGACGTTCACGAAGTACCCGTGACTGACCGAGAACAGCAGCGGCCGGAACGAGACGTCGTCCGACTGCGGCACCCACAACCGTTCGTCGCAGTCGGCGCCGAGTACGCCGGCGATGACCAGGTCGTCCGCCTTCCCGAACGGCTGCTCACCCTGGTAGGCCAGCGGTTCGCCGGTCAGTGGATCCGTTCGTGTCGACACCGGCATCTGTGTTCACCCTTCTTGTAGCCGCCGACAGGGGCGGGCATCCCTTGGATGCGTCGGAACGAGTTCGGGTCGGCTGCCCGGATGCGACCGCGCGGGGCGCTGGGACGGGTGGCCCCGGACCGGGCCAGGTCGGCCCTCAGCCAACGGCCACCATGCTACATTAATCGAATAAGTCCTGCGACTTCGGTGCCGGGGCGGTTGGTTTACGGTGACGAGTCAGACTCGTTACGAGGGAGACGAGAAAGTGGCGAACTTCTACAAGATCGACGTACACGTCCACCTGGGAATCAGCTCGGTCCTGTCCGTGGCAGGCTCGACCGACGAGATCATCCGAAAGATGCGGCTCAACGGCATCGACCAGTCGGTCATCTCGCCGATACCTGGATACGAGGATCCGAACGGGGTCGCCGACTCACGCGCGCAGAACGACGGTATCGCCGCGGCCCTGCGGGAGCACCCGGACCACCTGGTGCGCGGGCTCGGGGTGGTGGAGCCCCGTCACGGCGCGGCCGCCCTGGACGAGGTCGACCGGGTCATGACCGACCTCGGCCTCTCGGGCCTGATGTTCCACAACGACTTCAACGGACTCCCGCTCGACCATCCGTCCATGTTCGCCATCGTCGAGCGGCTCGCCCGATACCCGGACGCCGTCGCCCAGGTGCACACGGCGCAGCACTCGGTCCTGGAGGCACCGTTCCAGCTCGGCCGGCTGGCCGACGCCTTCCCGACCGTGACGTTCCTCAACGCGCACCCCTTCATGGACACCACGCACGAGGCGGCCAGCCTCGACCTGGGCGAGCGGCACTCCAACATCGTCTTCGACACGGCCGTCTCGCACACCCAGCTCTACCCGATCGAACACGCGGTCGAGCGCCTCGGCGCGGACCGGGTGCTCTGGGCCAGCAGTAACCCGTACTACGAGACAACGCTCGACATCCCGCTCGTCGCCAACGCGGCGATCAGCGAAGACGACAAGCGGAAGCTCTTCTCCGAGAACGCCCGACGAATCTTCAAGATCGAGGAGGCGTGACAGTCATGCAGGGTTCACCCGACTTCCGCGACAGCGGTCTTGAGTTTCCGCCGGGGTTCGTGTTCGGCTCGGCGACAGCCGCGTACCAGATCGAGGGCGCGGCACACGAGGACGGACGTGCCCCCTCGATCTGGGACACCTTCAGCCGCATCCCGGGCAAGGTGGTCAACGGCGACACCGGCGACGTGGCCTGCGACCACTACCACCGGCTCGACGAAGACCTCGACCTGATGAAGTCGCTGCACCTGCAGTCGTACCGCTTCTCCATCTCCTGGTCCCGGGTCATCCCGGAGGGCACCGGGCAGATGAACAGCGCCGGCCTCGACTTCTACGACCGGGTGATCGACGGGCTGCTCGAGCGCGGAATCACCCCAACGGTGACCCTCTACCACTGGGATCTGCCCCAGGCGCTCGAGGACAACGGCGGTTGGCCGGCCCGGGACACCGCCGAGGCGTTCGGCGAATACGCCCGCCGGATGGGCGAACGCTACGGCGACCGGGTCCAGACCTGGACGACTCTCAACGAGCCGTGGTGCACCGCCCACCTCGGGTACGGGTCGGGCGTGCACGCCCCAGGCCGGCAGGATCCGGCGGACGTGTTGGCCGCCGCGCACCATCTGAACCTCGCCCACGGGCTCGCCATCCAGGCGCTGCGCGGCGTCGTGCGCAACGATCCGGATTTCTCGGTCACGCTGAACCTGCACGCACTGCGTCCGGCCGGCCCCACCGGTGCCGAGGCCGTACGCCGGATCGATGCCGTGGGCAACCGGATCTGGACCGGACCGATGCTCAGCGGCGCTTACCCCGAGGATCTCTTCGCCGACACGGCGAAGATCACCGACTGGTCGTTCGTCCGGGACGGTGACCTCGATACGATCCGGCAGCCGCTCGACGTGCTCGGGATCAACTACTACTCGACCAAGCTGGTGCAGATGTGGGACTCCGCATCCGGTGAACGGGCGGTCAGCGGCAACGCGATCCTGGCTGGGAATCCCTGGCCGGGCGCCGAGGACGTCGAGTTCCTTCCGCAGCCGGGCCCGCACACCGCGATGGGGTGGAACATCGAACCCGCTGGCCTGATGGAACTGGTCGGCTCGATCGCGCGGGCCTACCCGGAGCTGCCGTTGATGATCACCGAGAACGGTGCCGCCTTCGAGGACACAGTCGCGGCAGGCCGGGTACACGACGCGGAGCGGGTCGACTACCTGCGACGGCATCTCACGGCCGTGCACCGCCTAATCGAGGCTGGCGTGGACGTACGCGGCTACTTCGTGTGGTCGCTGCTCGACAACTATGAGTGGGCGTACGGTTATGCCAAGCGCTTCGGGATCGTTCACGTCGACTACGACACGCTCGTCCGGACGAAGAAGGACAGTGCGCTGTGGTTCGCGGAACTCGCCCGGACCGGCCGCATCCCCGAGTAGACGCCAGCCGGATCGCCAACGGCGGTCTTGACTCAAGCGGTGCTTCGACGGCGAATGCGATAGGGCAGTTCGACAACCTGCGCTTCGCCGTCGAAGCCGGCGATCCGCCTGCGCAGGGTCTGAACGGCGCGACGCCCCATCTCCTGTCGTGGCACCTCGACGGAGGTCAGACGCAGCGGTCCGGCGCTGGCAAAGCTCATGTCGTCGAAGCCGGTGATGGCGACGTCCTGGGGCACGGACAGCCCGCGCTCGTAGCACACGTCCATGACGCCTAGCGCGATGACGTCATTGCCGCAGACCACCAGGTCGACTGGGCCCTGCGAATCGAACAGGGCACGCGCCCGCTCGGCGCCGCTATCGCGTGTCAGCGCGCCGGCCCGGCCGTCCGGCAACGGCTCCAGACCCGCCTCCCGCAGCGCGGCCAGGGCTCCGGCGGTCCGGCCCGCGCTCACCGACGACCGCTCGGGGCCGCCGAAGATGGCGACGCTGCGGCGGCTCCCCACCACCTGTGCGACGAGTTCCTTGGCAGCGGCGAAGTCGTCGATGCCGACCCAGTCGGCGGGTAAGTCCTCGATCCTGCGGTTGATCAGGCCGAATGGGATGCGGCGCGCCTGTAGCTCCTTGAGCATGGAGGCGTCCTCCGGCAGAACCGCGGTGAGCAGGAGCCCTTCGCAGTGGCTGTCGACCAGCGCGGTGATCACGCGGAGTTGATCACGACCGTCGAGCCCCACCTGCGAGACGAAGACCTGGAGCCCTTCGGCCGCCGCCGCCTCGATGACGCCTGACGCGAGTTCCGGATAGAACGGGTTCGCCACGTCCGGCACGAGCAGGCCGATCGTGTCCGTGTGTCCGAGCCGCAGGCCGACAGCCAGCCGGCTGGGGCGGAAACCCATCTCGTCCGCGACCTTTGCGATGCGCTCCCGCAACTCGTCACTGACACCCGGCTGGCCATTGAGGGCATACGAAACCGTCGCCGAGGTCACGCCAACGGCCCGCGCCACGTCGCGTTGCGTGACACGTCGACGGTTTCCGCCGCTCATCTGGGTTCCTTCCCGGTGCGACACCATGGGACACCTAAAAGTACAACGCCTCGCCTCCACTGAGGTTCAGCGCGGCCCCCGTCATGTAGGAGCTGTCATCGCTTGCCAGCCAGGACACCAGCCCCGCGACGTCCGCCGGCCGGCCCATGCGACGAACCGGGATCCGGTCGCCCGCGTACGCACGCATCCAGGCCTCGGCATCCGGGTTCTCCTCACCCGTCGTCGCTGGCAGGGTGTCGAGCATGAGCTGCGTGACCATGGTGCCGGGGCACACCGCGTTGACGGTAACCCCGTACGGCCCGAGTTCCTCCGCGGCGGCCTGGGTCAGGGAGATGACGGCACCCTTGCTCGCGCTGTAGACGCCGAAGGTCGCCAGGCCACGTTTGCCGAGATAGGAGGCGATGTTGATGATCCGGCCGCCGCCGGACTCGGCCATGATCGCCCCGCCGGCACGGATGCCGTTGAACACACCACGTACGTTCACCGCCATCACGTGCTCGTAGGTCTCGTCGGTCGTCTCGATCAGCGGAAGCTGCGGCTGGCTCACCCCGGCGTTGTTGACCAGGACATCGAGTGAACCGAACCTCGCCACCACGTCGTCGAGCGCCGCACGGAGCCGCCGGCCGTCCGTGACATCGAGGACCACACCCGCATGCCGGCGGCCGGTGCGTTGCTCCAGCTCCGCGGCCAGCGCGCCCGGGTCCTGCAGATCCGCCACGACCACGGTTGCCCCGTCGTCGGCGAGGCGACGCGCCGTGGCCTCGCCGAGCCCTTGCCTGGCTCCAGTCACCACCGCGACCTTGGCGGTCAGTGTCTTCACTGGTCCTCCCTCATCCATCCTGGTTCACCGCACCGTCGAAAGTCGACGGTTTCTCGGGCAACTCGCGCACCCGACGGGAGGAGAGTCCGCCGGCATCGAGCGTGCCGACCAGGAGCGCGCCGGAGTACGGCCACCGGTCCAGTGCTGGACGGCTGAGCCCCACTCTGGCCGAGGTCACGTACGCGGTTCGCAGTCCCGCTCCCCCGAACGCCAGGCTGGTGGGCCGGGGCACCGGTAGGTCGACCTGGCCGACGAGATCACCGTCGGGGGCGAACCTGACCAGGCATGAGCCGTCCCAGATGGCTGACCAGACGTGTCCGGCGGCGTCGACCGCGAGCCCGTCGGGCATACCCGGGCCCGACCAGTCGGCGAAGACCCGCTCGTTGCGCAACCCACCATCGGCCGGGTACTCGGCGGCGAAGATACGTTTCGCCGTCGAGTCGGTGAAGTAGATGGTCGTTGCGTCCGGCGACCAGTCGATGCCGTTGCTGAGGGTCAGTCCGTCGCGCAGCACCTCGACACCGCCGAAGCCCAGCCGGTAGAGCGCGGCACTGGGCGCGTCGCGCTCCTCGTTCATGCTTCCGAACACGAACCTGCCGTACGGGTCGACCGCACCGTCGTTGAGCCGGTGCGTCGTCGGCAGACGCAACCGGCAGATCTCGCGCACCGCACGGTCGCTCTGGAGCGCCACCACCCGGTGTTCCAGCGCCGCGATGAGGCCGCCGCCAGCCAGAGGCGCGACCGAGCCGATCTTCTCCCCCAGATCGAGTTCCCCACCCGCGAGGTACCGTATCCGGCCCCGCAGACTGTCGACCCAGATCAGGCCGTCGCGGTCGCCGAGCCAGACCGGGGATTCGCCGAGCACGTCCTCAGGTGCGGTGACGGCTCTGATGCCGGCTCCGGCCGGCGGCTCGCCGCTCAGAAGAACACCGCCTCGCCGCCGGTGAGGTTGAGTGCCGCTCCGGTCACAAAAACGGCGTCGTCGCTGGCCAGCCAGGCCGCCATCGCTCCCACGTCCTGTCCGGTGCCCATCCGACCGACCGGGATGTTGGCCGCCGCGTGCTCGCGCCGGTACTTGTCCACATCCGGATTCGCCTCACCGACGAAGGTCGGGAGTTTCTCCACCCACATCGGGGTGTACATGGTGCCCGGGCAGATGCTGTTGACGGTCGTTCCGTGTCTACCCAGCTCCAGGGCGAGGGCCTGGGTCAGTGAGATGACCGCCGCCTTGGACGCGGAGTACAGGGCGTGACCGCCGATCGCCTTCTTTCCGATGTAGGAGGCGACGTTGATGATCCGCCCCCGGTCCTGTTCCCGGAATACCCGGGCCGCGGCCCGGCAGCCGTTGAACACGCCCCGCACGTTGACGTCGAGCACGAAGTCGTACTCCTCGTCGGTCAGGTCGGCGACCTCGGCGCCCGAGTCCATCACGCCGGCGTTGTTAACCATGACGTCCAGGCGGCCGTACCGGGCGACCGTGTCGGCGACGAGGTTGTCGACCTCGCGGGGCGACCGCACGTCCACGGTCGCCGTCAGGTGACCAGGCTGGGTCGGTGCGAGCTGCGCCAGTAACGGCTCGGCCGGTGTGCGGTCCGCGATGACGACCGAGGCGCCCTCGGCGGCGAAGCGCCGGGCGATTCCCTCGCCGAGTCCACGGGCGCCACCGGTCACGATCGCCACCCGGCCATCCAACATTCCCACTGCTGCCACTTTCCTTTCGGTTGTCGTTGCGGACGGCGCTGTCGGCGCAGTCTGCTCAGCCCTTGACTCCACCGGCGAGGCCTTCGACCAGGTTCCGCTCCACGAGCAGGAACAGGGCGATGAGCGGCAGGGTGGTAAGGATGCCCAGTGCCATCAGTTCGCCCCAGGACACCTGGTACTGCCCCACCAGCGAGGTGATTCCCAGCGTCACCACCCGGTTTTCCGGTGAGCTGGTCAACGACAGGGCGAAGAGGTATTCGTGCCAGGAGCCGAGGAAGGCGTAGAAGAAGACCGCGCCGATGCCCGCCCGCGCGGACGGGGCTACCACCCGGAAAAGGGCACCCACTTGGCCGCACCCGTCGATGAGCGCCGCCTCGTCGAGTTCGCGGGGCACCTTGGCGATGAATCGCCGCAACAGCCAGGTGGCGATCGGCATGGTGAGCGAGACGTGGGTGACGATCAGCACCAGCAGGGTGTCGAGCAGGCCCAGCGTCCGGAAGACGAGGAAGTACGGGATGACGAAGAGGATCGTCGGGATCATCTGCGCGAACAGCAGGAGCAGGACGAGGAGCTCACCCCATCGGCTGGCCAGACGTGACAGTCCGTACGCGGCGAGCAGCGCCACGGTGGTGCTCACCGTTGCCGACACGCCGGCGACCAGCAGGGTGTTCCCCATGATGACGGTGAAGTCGGCGCGGGTGATGACGGCGACGAAGTTCTCCAGTGTGGGGCTCGACGGCCACCAGGTCACCGGGCTGGTGTAGATCTGGGTGGCCGGCTTCAACGCCGTGGACAGCATCCAGAAGAAGGGCAGGAGCGCGAACAGCAGGAAGCACGCGACGAGTGTGTACCTGATCGCGGTGCCCGTCAGACGGGAGAGGTGGTACAGCCGCGTGGACCGGGTCGCCATCATCAGTCCTCCTCGCCTCGCGCTGCCATGCGCATGAGAAACAGGGTGGCGATCAACGCCAGCACGAACATGAGCGCCGCGAGTGCCATCGCATCGCCGAACCGGTGATACTGGAAGAACAGCCGGTACACCTGGGTGGCCAGAACCTCGGTCGCGCCGGCGGGGCCGCCGCCGGTGACCACGTCGATCATCGCGAACTCGCGGAACGCGTACAGGCCCTCCAGCGTGCCGACGAGGATGAAGATCGGTCGTACGCCCGGCCAGGTGATCGACACCAGACGTCGCAGCGGTCCGGCACCATCGACGGCAGCCGTCTCGTGCAGCTCTGCGGGGATGGTCTGCATCGCCGCGAGCAGCATCACCATGATGAACGGAAAGCCGCGCCAGACCTGGGCGAGGATGATGATCCACGGCGCCAGCTGAGGTTCACCCAACCAGCTGACCGGCTGGTCGATGATTCGCAGTTGTAGTAACAGTCCGTTGAACGCACCGGCGTTGGAGTCCATGATCCATCGCCACAGCAGTGCCGTGACGACCGTCGGAATCACCCACGGGAACATGAACGCGCTGCGCATCACCCGGCGCCCGGCCAGCCGCCCGTTCAGGAGAAGGGCGGCGCCGAAGCCGAGCGCCAGGGCCAGAACCACGGAGCCGAGGGTGAAGCGCAGTGTGTTGATCAGCGGACCGGAGAGGGTCTCCGGGCGTGCCAGAAGCGACTCGTAGTTCGTCAGGCCGGCGAACTTGAGCGAGAACAGGTTGTTGACGTCGGCGAAGCTCGCATACAGGGCGAACAGGATCGGAAAGGCGAGCAGGCCCACCATCAGAACGAGGAGCGGCCCGAAGAAGACCATCCGGATCCGCAGCGACGCCCTGGGACGGGCAACGGCCCGCCCGGCACTCCGGGCATCTCTGGGGGTTTTCTGCCGCCGCGGAGGGCTCTTGGTTGCGCTGTCCATGATCAGCTTCCCTCCTGGTTCTCCTCCCTCGACAGGCCGAGGGAGGAGAACCAGACATCGGGCCGGGCGGTGGTCAGAGTGCCTTGAGTTGGTTGCAGGCGGACTGGAATGCCCGGTCCACGGGTTGCTGGCCGGTCACGGCGGCCTGGTACGCGGTAATCAGGATCTGCCGCATCTCTGCCATGTGCGGCCCTCGAGGACGAACAAATCCGCCTTCCTCGATCAGCGTGCTGTAGGTGGACAGCAACTCGTTCTCGGTGACCGTCGGCGAGTTGAAGACAGCCGTGCGTGTGGGGACGAATCCGCCTGCCTCGGCACTGCCCTCCTGAGCCTTGTCGGTGCTCATGTACTTGATGAACTCCCAGGCCGCCCGAGGATTCTTGGCGTTCTTGGGGATAACGAAGATAAGGGCGTCCTGGTTCGCCCCGGTTTGTCCCCCAACTTCCTTCGGAGGCATGCGGGTCACCCCGATGCTGTCGCCGATACCGGGGTTGTTGCCCTCGTAGATGCCGAGCCCCCAAGGACCATCGGTGACGAAACCGACGTCGCCGGCGGCGAACTGGCGGGTCAACTCGTCGTAGCCGATGCCGGACGGGTTCGGGACCAGGCCACCCTCGGTGTAGAGCGCGGTCAGCCAGGCGAAGGTCTGCTCCGCCTGCGGGCTGCACATCTGCGCGACATACTGCGCCGGATCATCCAGCTTCACGCCACCGGCGACGTACCACGCCCAGTGCCGCTCGAAGCTGGCGGCATCCTTGCCCTGGAACACCATCGGTGTCTTGCCGGACGCCTTCACGGTCTGCAGCGCCGACCGGAAGTTCGCCCAAGAACTAACTGCGTTCTCGACGTCGACGCCGGCCTCGGCCAGCACCTTCTTGTTGTAGTAGAGGGCGTCGCTGGTGCCGTCCTCGATGGGAACTCCCCAGAGCCTGCCATCCCACTTGGCCAGGTTCCTGGCGGATTCGGTGAAGGCACCGGCGAACTCGGCGCCTTCGGCCTGCCAGTACTCGTCCACCGGCAGGAGGTAGTTCGCGTAGTCGGCGATCTCGGAGGTGGTGATCGCGACGATGTCGGGGGCTGACCCACTCAGCGCGGTGTTGACCAGCTTGGTGCCCTTGTCCGCGAAGGGAACCGGCTCACCGGTGACCTTGATGGCGCTCTGACTCGCATTGAAGGAGTCGATCCAGCTCTGGTGCAGCTGGCCGAGTGCGCCCGGGTCGGCGAGCCGCCAGCTGAGGATCGTCACGCCCCCGGAGGGCGGCCCCGACGAGGCCGCATCCGGCTCCCCGGACGAACACGCGGTAAGGGCGATAGCCACGGCCGTCATGCCGGCTATAGCTACGTGAGGCTTCGGACGCATGGTCGCTCCTTGCGTACGGCGTGGTGGGTTGACGTCGGCGGTGTGGAGGTTGCTTAATCGAATAATAGGACGTCCCAGGCTTGCTGCCAACCACCCACTTCGACTACCGACTGTAACTACAAGTCCGCACAAGAGGCAGGTGCACTCACTGTGGGAGCTTCACTACCCTTCGCCGGCATCCGCGTAGTGGATGCCTCGCAGGTGCTCGCCGCGCCCTACGCGGCCTACCAACTCGCCCTGCTCGGAGCAGAGGTAATCAAGGTGGAAAGGCCGTGTTCTCCTGATTTCGTGCGTAACGTCGGCACAGACCCGAGCCTGAACGACCAGGGCATGGGGACTCAGTTCCTGACCCAGAACGCGGGAAAGCGGTTCTTGACGCTCGACCTCAAGGACGAACGCGGCCGGGCGGTGCTCAAGGAACTCGTGCGACGAAGCGACGTGTTCCTCACCAACGCCCGGCCCGGCGCCTACGAGCGGCTCGGCATCGGCTACGCAGACCTCGCGGCCATCAATCCCGGGCTGATCCACTGCGGCATCTCGGCGTTCGGCGCCCGTGGTCCCAAGCGGGAGTACACCGGATACGAAAACGTCGTCCAGGCAACCTCGGGCTACATGTCCGCCAACGGCGACCAGCGCACTGGCCCCCTGCGCCAGGGATCGCCCGCCATCGACTACGCCACCGGAATCACCGCGGCCTTCGCCATAGCCAGCGCCCTCTTCCACCGGGACCGCACCGGCGAAGGAACGTCTATCGACGTCGGCATGATCGACGTCGCCGCCATCCTGATGGCCTGCCACGTCACCTCGCACCTTCGCGACGGGTTCGAGCCCACACCGACCGGGAACACCATGGCACTGGCCACCACGTCCACCTACCCGACCCGAGCCGGCTCGATCATGCTCGGTGCCTGCAACAAGGATCAAATGACCAGACTGTGGACCCTGCTCGGCCACCCGGAGCTGATCAAGCCCGACCCGTTCAACTCCCCCACCGCCGACTTCGACCGAGAGCACGCCACCCTCTCGAAGATCATGCTCACCCGCACCGCCGAGGAATGGGAAGAACTACTCCAGAGGAGCCACATCCCCGCGGCCCGCGTACGAGGATCACTCGCCGACGCGCTCAGCGACGTCCAATACGCCGAACGTGGCGCCTTCACACCAATCGCCGTGCCGGGCATCGACGGACCGATCGGCGTACCGCTCCTGGGCTTCATGCTCAACGGCGCCGCAACTCTGCCCAACCGGCCACCACTGCCAGCGGGCTCACATTCCCGCGACATCCTCCGCGAACTCAACTACTCAGAAGACGCCATCGCCGACCTGCTGGACGCTGGCGTCACCTCCGTACCACCTACCGCACACCGCGAAAGTTGACCTCGCCCCCCGGTCCATCCTCGTCGATACGGTAGTCGTGATCTCGATCGTCGCCCAGCGCAGGACCTGACCGACGGCGACCGTGATGCGCTCACCGGCATCGCCGGCCGGGCCCGCGATCAGGGCCTGACCGTCGACATCGGCGGCGACGCGCTGCAGGCCCCGACCGAGCTGGGCGACGACACCGGCACCCGGGGGGTCACGTTGACAACGTGGTCGGCCCGCCACAGTCGAGCAACCTGCCAGGGGCGTCTGCCGGTCATTTGTGAGCTGAGGTGTGCGTCTGCTTGCGGCGGCGGTGTTCGGCGACCCGGGTGCGTGATGCGCAGGTGGTGGAGCAGTAGCGGCGCGGGCTGCCGGGGCCGGTGCCATGGTAGAGCTTGCGGCAGTTGGCGGCCGCGCATTCGCCCCAGGTGGCGCGGCCGTGCTCGGTGAGGATCTGCGCCAGGGCCAGGGCGCTGGAGGCCAGGAACCAGTCGGCCCATCCGGCGTCGCCGCGGTCGACGTGCAGGTGCCAGGGGTGGCCGTCGTGCCGGGACAGGCGGGGGGCGGCGGCGTGGTCGGCCAAGAGCTCGTTGAGGGCGACGGCTGCCCGGTCGGTGTCGCTCTCGGTGAGGATTTCGGTCATCTTCAGAGCGGCGCCCCTCAGCTCCCGGAGGTCTGCGTCGGACAGTGCCGCTTCGGTCAGGTCCTGCGGGCCCTCGCCGTGGTGGGCCAAGAGCGACACCGCCACCTCGCGCGGCAGTTCGGGATGGGTTCGTACGGCGTTCGCGAGGTCGATCAGGCGCTGGACGGCCTGGAAGCCCTGGCTTGTCACGTCTGCACTCCTTGATCCGCGGTCCGGACGGCGGGTAGGCACCGAAAATACATACACCCTCGACTGTAACGTCTTGCAATAAGATCCCGTTACTTGGTGGAGGTGGCGATGTCAGGGCGGTCGAGAGTGCTGCGATACCTGGTGACCGCGTTCTTCGCACGGCTGGCCGATGAGGGCATGGCGGTGGCAGTGGTCATGCTGGCCGTAGACCGTACGGGCAGCGCGGCGCACGGGGCGTTCGTCCTGACGGCCTGGATGGCCCCCCATGTCTTTGCGGCTCCGCTGGCCGGCGCCGTGGCAGCACGTGCACGCCGGCCCCGGCTCTTCTACGCCGGCGCGCTCGGTGGCTTCGCCATGGCGATTTCCGCCCTGGCGATCAGCATCGGACGCATTCCCCTTCCTCTGGCCCTCGCCATCGCGGCGGCCGGGGGCTGCTGCGGGCCGATCGTCTCCGGCGGCCTGTCCAGCCTGATCACGCGGTTGCTGCCGGCGGGCGGGGAGCGCAGCCGCGCCTACTCCTGGGACGCCATGACCTACAACGCCGCCGCCGTCGCCGGCCCCGGAACCGCCGGGCTGGTCGCCTCGGCCCTCTCCCCGGCGACGGCGATGCTCGTCCTGTCGGCGGCGGCGGCGTGTGCCTGCGTGCTGACGGCACTGCTCCCGCTGCGCACTGGCGTCGAGGGCTCACCGGTGGTGCCGACGCGGCTTCGCAGGGACATGGCCGACGGTGTGAGAACGGTCTGGCAGGAAAGGGAACTGCGTGCCATCACCGCGGCCACCTGCCTGGCCTTCACCGGTATCGGTGCACTGACCACGACCAGCGTCCTTCTCGCCACAAGCCTGGGAAGCGCGGGAGCCGGCGGCTTGCTGATGACCGCGTTCGCGGTCGGCGCCATGGCCGGCACGCTCGGCATGACCCGTCTGCGGCCGACCGTGTTGCCGCAGCGGTTGGCTGTCATCGGCCTGCTCGGTACCGCTCTCGGGCTCGCCGCCGCGGCGCTGGTCTCCTCCGTCCCCGTCGCGGCAGTCTGCTTCGCCGCGGCCGGTGCGTGCGACGGTCTCGTCCTTGCCGTGACCCTCCGCATCCGCGCGGATCACTCCCCGCCGCAGTTGCGCACGCAGGTGTTCACCATCGGGGCCGGGCTGAAGATCTCCGCTGCTGCTACCGGTTCCGCTCTCGCCGGGCTGGCCACCGTCGGCACCGCACACTGGTACCTGACCGGCATCGCCCTCCTGCAGGCGGCAGCAGCACTGCTGTACACCCTGGTCAGGCGATGCTCGTGCTCGCCATGTTCGCCGCAGGAGCCGTCACGATCGCCACGACGCAGACCCGTCACCACGACCAACACCGCTGCCAGACCCGACAGCGAAGCGCCTCGGGTTCCATGAGGGCTCTGACGATGCCGCCCGAAGATGGAGACGGCTACCGGTGTGCCGTGCGGTAGGCGTCGAGCACTTCTTGTGGGATACGGCCACGTACGGAGACCTCGAAACCATTCTGGGCGGCCCAGTCACGGATCTCACGATTCTCCTGACGCCTGTCGAGGGCCGTCGCGGATCGGCTGGCCGGCCGGCTCGTGGGCGAGGCCGGTCCGCTGCGGCCGAGTCGCCGGCCGGCTTCGATGTACGGGTCGAGAGAGGTGCGTAGCTTGCCGGCGTTGGCCTCAGACAGATCGATGGTGTACTTAACACCGCCGATTCCGAACTCGACGGTCCGGTCAGCCGGCTTCCCGTCCAGGTCGTCGATGAGCGTGGTGATTACCTGCCTGGCCATGGGGTCTCCTGTTACGTCAACGCGAGTACGTGCCGGAGGGCCGGTAGCGTTCTCCTCAGCTCGAACGACAATCGCCGGCCGGCACTGCGACAAACGTCGGCTGCCGCCCAGACCCGCCACCCACAACGATTCCCGCGACCACCCCAGCCGCCCAGGCTCCCGCCACGGTCTGGATCAACCGACCCGTACTACAAATACTAAAACGATCTCGCCTTACTGAGCCTTTTTCATCGTGATCAGGGCTGGTCTGGGCAGGCTGGACGGGGTGGCGTGTCGCTGCTCCAGATAGGACGAAGCTCCCGGTAGGACAGCAGTCGACCAAGACACACCGTCCGCCACGGGAGCTTCGTTGCTTGCCTATCCTGCCAGCATCCCGCTGTCCACGCGCAGCCTGACCCGCCTGACCGACCTGATCCGGGCCCGCAGGCTCTCGCTCGGTGGCCGGTGGCGCCGGCTACCTGCGCAGCGGCAGGCGTTGATGGCCCTGGCCCACCTGCGCAACGGCGACACCCTCACCCGCCTGGCCGCCGGGTTCGGGGTATCGGTGACCACCGCGTGGCGATACCTACGAGAAGCCGTCGACCTACTCGCCACCTGCGCACCAGACATCGCCGAAGTAATGCACACGGCGGCGCGGCTGGCGTTCGCGATCCTCGACGGAACGCTGATCCCGATCGACCGGGTCGCCGACCAACGGCCCTACTACTCGGGAAAACACAAGCGGCACGGAGTCAACGTGCAGGTCCTGGCCGACCCCGCGGGCCGGCTCAAGTGGGCCTCGGCCGCGCTGCCCGGATCGACGCACGACGTGACCGCGGCCAAATCCCACGGCCTCATCGAGGCCCTGACCGGCGCGGATGTGATGACCTTCGCGGACAAGGGCTATCAAGGCGCCGGCGGCACCGTCTGGACACCGTTCAAACGCCGACGCACCCGCCTGTCCCGCCGCCAGAAGACCGTCAACCGCCACCACGCCAAGATCCGGGCCCTCGGCGAACGCGCAGTCGCGACCCTCAAAAGCTGGAGGATTCTCACCAAGCTCCGCTGCTGCCCCCGCCGCGCCACCGCGATCGTGCAGGCCATCCTCGTTCTCCAAGCCGCCGAGGACGCCCGCTACCCACGATGAAAAGGGCTCACTGATCCACGTTCGGGACGTCACCTACGACGAAGACCGCTCCCAGATCCGTACCGGCACCGGACCACAAGTCATGACCGCCCTGCGCAACGCCGCCATCGGCGCGCTACGCGCCGCCGGCGTCACCAACATCGCCGCCGCCAACCGCCACCACGCCCGCGACAGCAGCCGCCCACTGGCACTACTCGGCATCACCTAACGACTTTGCCGAGGCCCTGGGTGGGCGGCCCGCTCGGTGTCGCAGAGCAGCCCGTCGAAGTCGAACAGGAGCAGGCGCAGTGGCATGGATCAGCACCACCGTAAAAAGGGCGCAACCGGCGCGGCGGCCGCTGCGGATCACCGCCCCAGACAGCCAAGGCAACACCGTGAAGCAGACCATGCCAACGGCGTACCGACTGAACTGACCCTTCTCAACAGGGAGGTGCCCGCAGTCTCGGCTGCGGACACGTCTTCTCTGTGACATGTCCTCAAGGGCGTTCATCAATGGGCTGTCGCTGCCCGGCGAAGCGACTCCGCCCTCGGCGGCGTGCGAAGTCTCCTCATGGTCAGGCATTCTCGAAGGTGATGCCCCGCCGGTCGACCGACACCTGCTTTTCCACCACGGTGCCCAACTCTGTGGTGTACCAGCAGTAGAACGGCGTCGCGCCGAAGGGGAACACCGCCTGGTCGGGCATCGCGGCGTCGCACATCGCAGTGCCCGGCCGGGCGTTGTTGTTGGCTGCTTCGCTGTTCCACAGAAAACCCACATTCGGCCGGGACAGCACGCCGACCGAGGCGACGGCGGACCAGGTCATGTACTGGTCGGCGATCGACACCGTCACGTCCATCGGCACCGCGAGGTCGTCGAACTTCACCGTACACCTCGCCGTCACGTTGCCGGTCAAGAACTTCTTGTTGCAGGTCACGGACGTATGCGCCGGCGAGC
Organism: Polymorphospora sp. NPDC051019; assembly: GCF_040683055.1. Lineage (NCBI taxonomy): Bacteria > Bacillati > Actinomycetota > Actinomycetes > Micromonosporales > Micromonosporaceae > Polymorphospora > Polymorphospora sp. NPDC051019. Next base: position 19,140 of record NZ_JBFBCH010000041.1, read on the forward strand.
CGGCCTGGTTCAGCACCTGTTGCTGCAACTTATACATGATCTCCGCGTGCGGTGTACCGGGAGCGCCGTAGTCCGTGGTCGTGGCGGGGCCGTCAGCGGTGTACGGGTTGGCGCTCGGCATCAGCCGGCCGGGCCGGGGCGGCTCGGCCGGCGACGAGGAAGGCGCGGTCGCGGCCGTGTCAGGACCCGAGCAGGCGACGAGGGCAAGTAGCAGCAGCGGTCCGAGGCTCATACGGAAAGATCGCATCTGGTCAGGATATCGACGAACACCACCTTGACCGGAGTACGACAAACAGCCGCGTCGGAGCAACTCTATTCCGGCAGAAGACCGTCAACCGTCACCCCGCCATGATTCGCGCTGTCGGCGAACGCGCCCTGCTGGTCGGCCGCCCGGCGGGATGCGCGCTCGTGGCGGTCGACTGCTCGGGCGTGGGCGATCGCGAGCAGCCGGTCGATCTCGGGCCGCATCTGCGGGCCGGGCATGACGATGCTGCCGAAGCCGTAGAGCGCGTAGCCCGGGTGCGGCACGACCATGTCCACCCGGACGAAGTCGAACTCATCCCGGTGCGCAGCGAATTCCTTGGGCGGAAAGGCGAACACGCGCTCGAATTCGGCTCGGCCCAGGTCCCAGGTTGAGACGGAAGACGCCGGGGCGGACGAAATGGGAGGGCTCGTCGAAGACCGACACATCATGTTCGACAATGAGCCTCTTTCATCGTGATCAGGGCTGGTCTGGGCGGACCGGGCGGGGGCGGCGTGTCGCTGCTCCAGATAGGACGAAGCTCCCGGTAGGACAGCAGTCGACCAAGACACACCGTCCGCCACGGGAGCTTCGTTGCTTGCCTATCCTGCCAGCATCCCGCTGTCCACGCGCAGCCTGACCCGCCTGACCGACCTGATCCGGGCCCGCAGGATCTCGCTCGGCGGCCGGTGGCGCCGGCTACCTGCGCAGCGGCAGGCGTTGATGGCCCTGGCCCACCTGCGCAACGGCGACACCCTCACCCGCCTGGCCGCCGGGTTCGGGGTGTCGGTGACCACCGTGTGGCGCTACCTGCGGGAAGCCGTCGACCTGCTCGCCACCTGCGCACCAGACCTCGCCGTAACGATGCGCGAGGCCACACGGCTGGCGTTCGCGATCCTGGACGGAACGCTGATCCCGATCGACCGGGTCGCCGACCAACGGCCCTACTACTCGGGAAAACACAAGCGGCACGGAGTCAACGTGCAGGTCCTGGCCGACCCCGCGGGCCGGCTCAAGTGGGCCTCGGCCGCGCTGCCCGGATCGACGCACGACGTGACCGCGGCCAAATCCCACGGCCTCATCAAGGCCCTGACCAGCGTCGATGTGATGACCTTCGCGGACAAGATATCCGATGGGCGTAACTGTCAAACAGCGACCGCTTCGGTCGAGGTCGGGAAGGCCACCGGCTCTCGGTAGTGCTCCCGTGTTTGCGGGCAGTGGTGCAGGCAGCCGAGGAAGCGGTTGAACAGGCAGCGGAAGGCTGCGGCGTGGCCGTCTCCGGCGGTTCGGCGCCGGTCGTAGTGGGCTCGCCACGCCGGGTGACAGATTGAGTGCTGACAGTCCCCAGGTGAAGCCGACCGCGGCGAGTCTGTCGTTCTTGATCCGGCGTTGCGAGACGATGAGGCTGCGGCCGGAGGCACGGGTCACCGGTGCCGCGCCGGCGAGAGCTTTCAAAGATCGCGCATCGGCGAATCGGGTACGGCCGTCGCCGATCTCGGCCAGCAGCCGGGCGCCGGCCTGGGCTGCGATGCCGGGAAAGCTGGTGATGATCTCGTAGTCCGGGTGCTGTCGGAACGACGCCTCGACTGCCGCCGACAAGTGGTCGACGGTCTCGCACTGCGTGGTGAGCGTGGCGAGCAACCGCAAGGCTTGGACGCCCATCGCCTGCTCGACGAGCGGATCCTGACGTAGGTGGGGCCGGCGCAGGATCGTGTGAAGCTCGGCGGCGGCCTGGTCGATGTTGCGGGAACGGCCAGCCCTGCGTAGCGCGGCCGCGATACGGGCCGTGGACGCCGTGAGCGCCGCGGCGGGAGTCGGGGCCAGCTCGATCAGGACTCGAGTCAGCGGCGTGGCCAAGCTGCCGCTGCGGTTGGCGGCAGCCTCGAGCATGGCCGGGGTAATACTCGCGCAGCAGGGACCGCAGCTCGTTGCCGACCCGGGTGCGCCGCCACGTGGCGTCCTGGCAGGCCCGGGCGAGGACCGCGATCGAGCGGGCGAGTTCGGTGTCAACGGGCAGCGGCCAATGCACGTGCAGTCAGCGTGATCAGCACCGCGGGCAGCTTCGGCCAGGAGCACCCGGCCTGGACCAGATAGACGATCGCGGCCAGGACTGCCCGGCCATCAGCCCGCCGCTTCCCACCACCCTGCGGCCGCACCGCCGGGACCGGGATCAACGGCTGGGCTTCCTGCCAGAAGTCGTCCGGAGCCCCGGTCCGCACCATGTCGTCCGCATCGACCATCACGCAAAGAGGATGGCAAGCCAGCACATCACCATCTGAGATGGGGACACCATGATCAAAACCAACCCGGACAGGCCTTGCCGCCGCTGGACGGGCCGGGACGCGAAGGATGCTCGTCGCACGAGCACCCACCGAGCACCCAACCATCCACAAGAGACGGAACGAGCAAGGGGCCTGACCAGCATTCCAGCAGGTCAGACCACTATTGATCTTGCGCGCCCGAAGGGACTCGAACCCCTAACCTCTGATCCGCAGGTCTTTGGCCTGCCTCGCGCCCGCGACAGAGCGATGCCCTCACGTTCGCTGAGCGACAGATAGCGGCCCGACACCGTCGGCGACATGGAAGGATTCACGCCGCCAGCGTGCCGGAACCACCGGAATCCGACCGGCGACGGCACGCCCTCTGCCACGGCCGCGTCCTCGGTCATCACACCGCGACTGATCGCAGCCCAGAACTTGACCCGGTCCTCATGCCACGCCACTGTCGGCCGACCCGGCGAGGGAATCTGACCCGATACTCCCGAACCCGCTTCTGCCCCGGCCCACCACTGCCCACCGCTCCACCTCTCCGACAAGGTGTTGCGACGATCAGTTGGATCCGCCCAGTGATCGCGTGTACGACCGGCAGCCAAGGCCGCAGGAGCGGAGTCAGCAGGTGTTCCCGCAGGCTGGCCAGCTCCGTGCAGACGGGGGTGACCATTTCCACCGTGTGCCGAAACCTTTGGCGGCTCTGTGGCCCGGGACGTCACCCCGGCTCTGACGGCGGTCCGGCTGCCCCTGATACAGGTGGGGCACAGGCGATTTCGCTGGCACTGGGCGGGGACAGCGGCACTCTGGGTCGGGGTGCTGGCGACCGGAATCATCCGCCCGATCGGCGCCGTTCAGATGATGAAGTGGGTCCAGTAGGCGAGCCAGACGACGAACAGGACGCCCTGGAGCAGCGCGAGCGCGGCGGTCAACCAGACGTCGACCTTGGGCCGCCGCGCCCAGGAGGCCAGCACGAGGGCCACCGGGAATACGGCGAGCAGGTAGCGCAGCAGGCTCTTGTAGACGGGTGGGCCCATCGACAGCGGCACCAGCACCATCATCACCCCATACACCAGGTAGGGCATGCCCAGGCGGCGGGCGCCGGTGACGAGGACGGCCAGGACCACGACGGCGATCCAGACCCGTACGGCGTCCCGCGGCGCTGTCCCGGTCACACCGTGCCAGAGCACGCCGAACGGGTTCTGCACGCGGATGTTCCAGCCCTCCTCCTGGGCATGCTTGTAGGCGAACCAGTCCCCACTCTGCCACCGGCAGAACGCCATGAAGGTGAGCCAGCCGGCAGGCAGCAGCAGCAGGGGCCATCCGGTACGCAGGTACCCCCGCAGGGCGCGTGGGCCCAGCCGGTAGCCGCCCTGCCCGAGCAGTAGCAAGGCCAGCGGGAGGACCACGAAGAACCCGGCCGACCTGCTCAGCGCGAGGAAGAAGCCGACCACGCCGACCAACGGCCACCGCCGCTTCTCCGCGTAGTAGAAGGTCGCCAGTGCCAGGCAGAGGAAGAGCGACTCCGTGAGCGCCGCGTGGAACAGGAAGGCGGTGGGCAGCAGCACCAGATACCGCACGAACCGCCTCGCCGCCCGGTCACCGCCACCGTCGGTGGCGCTACCGCCGGCAGCGCCGGTGGTAGCGCCCGTCAGCAGGCGCTCGCCGAGCTGGTGGGCGTAGTAGAGCACGCCGACGAAGGCCGCGTTGGCGACGACCAGCAGCGCCAGCGTGGTATCGCCACCCAGCAGCGGGGCCAGCGGCCGGGCGAGGAACGGGTACAGCAGGGGGAAGCCGAAGTCCCGCCACGGCTGGTCGAGCGGCAGCCGGGCCAGGTGGTCGTAAAGGAATGAGTCCCAGGCGAACCAGAGCGACAGCCACCGGTGCGGCGAGACCTCCCGCTGCTGCTGGCGCATCAGCACATCGTCCGGCGGCGGCGCCCAGGGAATCTCGTCGAAGGCGGCGAGCGTAAGCACTCCGACCAGACTGAGGGCGACCTTGGTGCCGACGAAGACCGCGAGCACGTACGGCCAGGGTGCGGGCACCCGAGCAAGCAGCTGGCCCACCCGGCCCGTCCCGACCATCCGTCCCCCGACCGTCCCGCACGAATCGGCGCCGCGTACCCGGTACGGAGCCGACCACACCCTGCTCCTGGCATGTGTCACGGCCGACGTAGCGGGTAAGCGGCCAGCCGTCCGACCGATCGGGTGAGGGAGGCGGCGGGGCGTGGGCGACGAGCACGGCACCGTGGTGATCGGTGCGGGCCCTGCGGGCCTGACCGCGGCGTACGAACTGCTCCATCGAGGCGCTCCGGTGCGGGTGTTCGAGGCCGACGAGGTAGTCGGCGGCATCAGCCGGACCGTGGAGCGGGACGGGTGGCGCTTCGACATCGGCGGGCACCGGTTCTTCACGAAGGTGTCCCGGGTCGAGAACTTCTGGCACGAGATCCTGCCCGACGAGGACTTCCTGCTCCGCCCCCGGATGAGCCGGATCCACTACCGGGGAGCGCTCTACGACTACCCGCTGAATGCCGGCAACGCGCTGCGCAACCTGGGGCTCTGGGAGGCTGCCCGATGCATGGGCTCGTACGCGCGGGCGCGACTGCGGCCACCGAGGGACCAGTCACACTTCGAGGGATGGGTCTCGGCCCGGTTCGGCTGGCGGCTGTACTCGATCTTCTTCAAGACCTACACGGAGAAGGTATGGGGCATGCCGGCCGACCGACTGCGGGCGGACTGGGCGGCCCAGCGGATCAAGAACCTGTCACTGGCCAAGGCGATCCGCAACGCGGTACTACCGAAACGTAACCGCAAGGACGTCACCAGCCTGATCGAGGAATTCCAGTACCCGAAGCTGGGACCCGGGATGATGTGGGAACGCTGCGCCGAGGAGGTACGACGACGCGGCGGCACGGTGCAGACCGGCACCTCGGTGACCGCCGTCCACCGCGACCCGCAGCGGCGTCGCGCGGTCGCGGTCACCGTCGACGGCGCCGCCGGGCGGCGCACCGAGCCGGCCGCCCACATCGTCTCTTCGATGCCCATCTCCGAACTGGTGGCCGCTCTGCGTCCAGCCCCGCCGCCGGAGGTCCGGGCCGCAGCCCAGGACCTGCGCTACCGGGACTTCCTCACCGTGGCGCTGGTCGTGCCGTCGGAGTTCTCATTCCCCGACAATTGGATCTACGTGCACGACCCGGGCGTGAAGGTGGGCCGCATCCAGAACTTCGGCTCCTGGTCGTCGTATCTGGTGAAGGACGGCCGCACCTGCCTCGGCCTCGAGTACTTCGTGTCGGCGGACGACGAGACCTGGCGGACACCCGACGCCGACCTGATCGTCGCCGCGACCACGGAGTTGGAGAAGCTGGGGCTGACCCGCCCCGGGGTCGTCGAGGCCGGCTACGTCGTGCGGATGCCGAAGGCGTACCCGGTTTACGACGAACGCTACGAACGCAACGTCGACGTGATCCGGCAGTGGCTGGCACGGGAGGTGCCGAACGTGCACCCGGTCGGACGCAACGGTATGCACCGCTACAACAACCAGGACCACTCGATGCTGACGGCGATGCTCACCGCCGAGAACATCGCCCAGGCCGCCGGCCACGACGTCTGGTCGGTCAACGTGGAGCAGGACTACCACGAGGAGCCGGCCAAAGGCGACGGGCGCCGCAGCACCGGCCGCGAGGCACCGCTGACACCAGCCCCACCGCTGCCCGCGACCACCGCGGCAGCCGCCGTCCACCGCGACGGCCAATCAAGCCAGCCGCCATGACGGCGATCGCGCCCACGCCTCGGAAGGTGACCGGCTCGATCATCGGGCCCGTCGCCGAGCGCACCGGACGTGAGCAGGCCGACCTGGCCCGCATCCCACGGCGCCGCCGGCGGGCGCCACGATCCTGACCCGCCGCTTCCGCGCCGCCCGCTCTACCGGGCAATCGACCGGGCCGGCAACACCTCGAAGCAGCGCTCGCTGTGGCTGCGGGTGGACCGCACCGGGCCGACAGTCGAGGTCGAGGGCATCACCGACGGCACCTCGTACGTCGACTCGGGCACGCTGACTCCGAACTGGACGGTCAGTAACTCCACCTCCGGCGCGGCCGGCACCAACAATTTCGCCCTGCTCGACGGAAACCAGATCCGACGCGACAAAACGATCAAAGTGGCCGACCTGCCACTGGGCGAGCACACCTTGATGATCACCGCCAAGTACCAAGCCGGCAACGTCACCACAAAAACGGTCAAGTTCACCACCACCACGTCGCTGACCGACCTGCATACGCTCGTCAACGGCTACCCAGCCACCAGGACAATCTCGGCCACCCAAGGCAGACCAACTCAGCGCCAGCCTCAACCAGGCCGCGGCCGCCCTGAGCGCCGGCGACAAGGCCACCGCGGTGACCGCACTGAACACCTTCCTCAACCACGCCAACACCCTCAACGCCCCCAGGCCACGGGCACTACTGGTCCGCGACGGGCAAGCCCTGATCATCTCAATCCGTACCTGACCCGCGAAACGGCGTAGCGGGGGCAGATTGGGCGGCACCCAATCCGCCCCGCGGCCCATCACATACCTGGCGGGCGTCGCGATCGGGCCGGACGAGCGGCGACCCAGCTACGCAACGTCTCCCGATTGACCCCGAGATCGTCAGCGACCTGCGCGATCGTCGTCCCCGGTCGAGACCGGTACAGCGCCACCGCGTCGGCCTTGAACTGCGCGGGATAGTGCTTCATCACCATCTGTCAGGAACTCCTGATCTCCCCGGACCATCACGATCCAAGGTTCAAGTGTCCAAGATCAGGGGGCAACACCCTGGGTCGATCGCCGCCGGTCTACCCACAGTCACCTACCGGCCGCTGCCCGGCCACGGCAGAGCGAACGGCGGCAGCACTACGCAAGACTGGACTCACCACGTACGTCGAATCGGAACAGCACCTCGAACCCGCCTTGACAGCGCTCCTCGCCGACGGTGCCCCCACCCCCGAATGCGCGGACGCCCGCTACCGACATGACCGCAGTGGTCGCGGAGGCCATCCTCGCCCCGTCCGGTAGACGTGCGGCATCCCGGAAACAGTGACCGAT
>NZ_JBFBCH010000042.1:0-22665 GCF_040683055.1 Polymorphospora sp. NPDC051019
CCTCGCCGAACTCTTTCCAGGTCAACACGTCCATGCCCGGGTCCGCCATCATCCTTTGCCCTTCACTGCCGTCGATTGCCCGCCCGCCGGCCCTGACAGCTCACGCCGGGCCGGCGCGACGGTGCGCCGATGGGCAGTAAGTAGGCGCCCCCGCCAGTGCCACTGTCAACGCATTTCAGTCCGTTTGACGGGTACGGTCGTGGGCTATCCCTTGTTCGGGATCAGTACGTCCAGACGTGTGCGGGGCCGCCCCGGGGCCGGCCGCGTTCACACCAACGGCATCCAGCAGCGGCAGCAGTTGAGGATTGTCGCCGGCCTGGTCCATCCGTTTGCCGGCTGCGACGGCGTCGGCCTCGTGGTCGGCCCACAGGCATTGAGTTTCGCGGGCAAGAAAGGAGAAGGATCAGTCGCCGGTGGCGTAGGCGGTGAACACGAAACGGATCAGAGCGGCCCGCTCCGGTCGAGCTCGACGCCCCGCGCCTCGCGGCCCTTGGCGTCGCTGGTCCGCACGTTGAGGTAGCCGATGACAGCTGTGGTGGGGTGCCGCCGATGGTGGCCCTAGCGGGTGGCCTGCTCCTTGATGGAGACCCGCGGGTAGGAGCTCGAAGGTCTACACCACGGCCCGTCCAGCCCTCGCCAGACCGTGGAGGTCTTGAAAGCGATCGACTGCTACGCCTACCAGGCGTGCGAGACACCCGACTGGGAGCAGACCGAGGCGTACCGCTTCTGCGGGCGCTGCGGATCCAAATGATTCAACTGATTCCCGATAACGACGCCGCCAACAGCTGGCCCATCGAGACGGCCTGACCAGAAGCAGGCGGGGCCGCCCGGCAGAACGGATTGGGCGACCTTGCTACGTAGGTACCGTCCGCCGTGCTGCGCAGACATCCCTGTGTTTCGTGCTCAGGCCGGATCTTCGCTCGCGGCGTTCGGCGGTCCCGGTGCCGTGCTCTTGTTCCGCTGCTCGCCGTTTTCCGGGTGGACCCACCACACGAACAGGCAAAGGGCGCCTGTGCCGATGATGACGAGAGGTACCCAGATGTTGCCGTAACGGATGAACGCCCCGAACACGTTCCCGTCTCCGGGCTCTACCATTGGCCACCCGGCGGCGAGCCACGCAAACCCCGCACCGATGCCAAGAAACCCAGCCCCGAGTGCGTAGGCGATCGCTTCCGGATCCCCGATGGAACGGCGAGTGACAGCGGTGGCCGCGTAGGTGATCAACCCGCCGACGAGCCCCGCACCGAACACGACGATCAGCGCGGAGCGAGAAATGCCGCGGGGGGGGGGATCCACGGTCGCGTCGGTGATCTCGCCGATATACCCCAGCCGGTTCGCCAAAGCGTTGTCCAGCACGCCAGCGGTTCCGACCGGAAGGGTGGCCGGTCAGCGACGGCGCGAGCTACCGGACGTGGAGCGGCGGCACCTACGCCACCTACACGTTGATCAACGCGTTCGGATCAGGCGGCTACTCGCTTTCGGCCGCGTCCGTCGCGCATGCCGGTGTGGCACACCAGTGGGACTGGATGGACCCGTCCGGCGCCTATCCCGGCCGCTGATGGTTCTTCATCAAGAGATTGGCGTCGATGCCGGGGCGCGGCTGTACGTACGCGTGCGGGGCGCCGAAGAGCTCACGGGCGTTCGGCGGCAATCGCCTCGATGCTGCGGTAGGCGGTGGACTCGGCGTTGAGCGACGACATGGCACCTCCGGTAGCGGTTGAGGGCCCAGGCGCTCGGCATTCGTCGTGGTGACGGGGCCGCTCCCCGATGGTTTTGTGCCCATCCCAGCACGCCAGTCACGGCCCAGGGAAGACCTCACCGAACCGTCGCCGGACGCCGTCGCCGTGTCCGGGTACGGCCGGGTTGGTCAGGCCCGGCCGCTGGTGTGGGGTCGTCAGCCGCCAGCGGGTACGGGCTCTGCGGTGGTCCGGCCACCGCGCCGGCCGAGCAGCGCGTCCACCGACCACGGCCCGGCACCGAGCACGGCGATGACCAGGAACGCCCACGCGTAAAGGGCGGGTGTCACTCCGCCGTTCTCGATGGGCAGCAGGTCGGTCGGCTGGTGCACGACGAAGTAGGCGTACGCCATCGAACCGGAACTGAGCACGGCGGCCGGCCGGGTGGCGAACCCGAGCAGCACCAGTACACCGCAGACGAGCTGAATCAGCCCGGCCCACCAGTTCGGCCAGGTGCCCACCTCGACGGCCTGGCCGGTGCCCCGGGCGCCGCCGAAGATGCCCAGCACGGTCGCGGCCCCGTGGCAGGCGAAGAGAAGGCCGATCACGACCCGGAACAGTGACCAGACGGGTGCGGCGAAGCGGTTGGACGTCATGCGTGATCCTTCCAGGATTCCAACTAGAATGACAGGGTAGCCTTACCTAACTCGCACAGCCATGTCCTGCACGTAAACATCCATTGTTTTCTTTTCGGGTGGCGGTCGGGACCGAGGTGTCCCGCGGACGTCGGATCGGGCACACTCACCGAGGCGACGTGAGCACGTGTTCAAGGGCTGACGCCGGCCGGGCTGTGGTGGTGAGCAAGGCGGCGAGTGCGCCGGCCAGCGGGTCCGACCAGGATCGGGTCGAACTGCTCCTCAAGGCGGCGTCGGTTTCTCTTCGCGGCCGAGCTCAACCTCCAACGACAGGCTCGTGAGGTTCATCGACGAGCATCGGGCCGTTTAAGGGTCGAGCTGATCTGCTGGTTACTGCATCAGCACGGGCCGCAGATCGCCCCAAGCGGTTACTGGGCGGCCCGGTCACGACCTGTCTCGACGCGCCGGGTTTCCGGGATGTGGAGTTGACCCGGCTCATCCGCGCTGTCCACGCCGGGAACCTCGGTGTCTACGGTGCCCGCAAGGTGTGGCATGAGCTGCGCAGGCAGGGGTATCGGGCGGCCGGGTACACCACGGGCGGTTCACAACACCACCTCGAGGTGGGATATGTCAGAACGTGACGAAGACTCGGCGCTTGGGCTGCCCACTCACTCCAGGGATGCCTCGGATTGATGCCACTCGCACTCAAGCGCCACTTTGGGTCTTGATCTTGGTTCAAAGCCGTGTCGGTTCGCCGCCCGCAGGCTGGCTCGGGGCGCCGTCAGGCGGCGGTGAGGCGCTGGCGGGCGGCCGGTACGACGAGAGGGCTGCCGGTCTCCGGGTCGGGGATGATCCGGCAGGGCAGGTCGAAGACGGCCCGGACGAGGCCGGCGTCAACGATGTCGGTCGGCGCGCCCTGGGCGACGACCCGTCCGTCGCGCATTGCGATGAGGTGGGTGGCGTACCGGCAGGCCTGGTTGAGGTCGTGGAGCACGGCGACCAGGGTGCGACCGGTCTCCTGGAGTTCGGCGCAGAGGTCGAGTACCTCGATCTGGTGGGTGATGTCGAGGTACGTGGTCGGCTCGTCGAGGAGCAGAATCTCGGTCTCCTGGGCAAGGGCCATGGCGAGCCAGACCCGTTGGCGCTGGCCGCCGGAGAGTTCGTCAACGGGGCGGTCGGCGAGGTCGGTGACGCCGGTGGCGGCCATCGACTCGGCGACGACGCGCTCGTCTTCGCGGGACCACTGGCGCAGCAGGTTCTGGTGCGGGTACCGACCGCGGTTGACGAGGTCGGCGACGGTGATGCCGTCAGGGGCGACGGAACTCTGGGGGAGCAGGCCGAGGCGGCGGGCGACCTCCTTCGACGGGTACGTGGTGATGAGCCGGCCGTCGAGGTGGACGCCGCCGGTGCGGGGGCGCAGCATCCGGGCGAGGGCGCGGAGCAGGGTCGACTTGCCGCAGGCGTTAGGGCCGACGATGACGGTGAACGAGGCGTCGGGGATGTCGATGTCGAGATGCGCGGCAACCGTGCGCCGGTCGTAGGCCAGGGTCAGGTTCTTCCCGTAGAGCCGCGGAGATGCTGTCACCGGATCGAACCCTCCACATCGAAGTTTGGTGAGCCTAACATAAGTACCTGCCGGACGGAGGCCCTCATGGACGGCAAGGGTGGTTCCCGCGCCAGCGCGATGCTGTTCGGCGTCGTGATCGGCATCGTCATGGAGAACCTGGCGATCGGCATGGCCTGGGCTGGCGTTCGGGATCGGGATCGGCGCCGGTCGCGGCAGGGGCGGCGACCCGGACCAGGGTGACCCGAATCCCGACCGGCACTGACGCGGGCCGTGTACGCCGAACTGCGACCGGGCGACCTACAAGAAGCGCATCGCCGCCATCATCTGGCTCCCATGATCGCCAGGACACGCCCTAGACGCGGGCGGAGCGGGTCCGGCCGGCGAGCAGCCACACCAGGTAGACACCTCCGAGGGCGCCGGTGAGGACCCCGACGGGCAACTGCAGCGGGGCCAACAGCCGCTGGGCGCCGAGGTCGGCCAGGGCGAGCAGGGCCGCTCCGGTCAGCGCGGCGGGGAGCAGGTTCGTCCCCGGTGAGCGGGTCAGCCGGCGGGCGATCTGCGGGGCCGCCAGGGCCACGAACGGCACCGGCCCGGCCGAGGCGGTGCCGACGGCGGTCAGCGCGACGGCCACGAACAGCAGGGCGAGCCGGGCTCGTTCGACCCGCACGCCGAGCCCGCCGGCGATGTCGTCGCCGAGGGCGAGGGCGTCCAGCGACCGGGCGAGCAGCACGGTGAGCGGCAGCAGGGCGGCGAGGGCGGAGCCGACGGGTACGGCGTGCTCCCAGCCACGCCCGTTGAGGCTGCCGGTGAGCCAGACCGCAGCGGTCATGGCGTCGCCCAGCCGGGCCCGGGTGAGCAGGTAGCCGTTGGCGGCGGCAAGGACCGCGCTCATCCCGATGCCGACCAGCACCAGCTGGTGGGGACGGGCCGAGCCGCGCTGGAAGGCGAGCAGGTAGACTAGGACGGCGACGACCAGGCCACCGGCGACGGCTCCGCCGGCGACGACGGCCGTGCCGCCGCCGAGCAGGATCACGCCGACCAGCGCGCCAGTCGCCGAGCCCGTGGTGAAGCCGATGATGTCTGGGCTGCCCAGCGGGTTGCGGGACAGGCTCTGGAAGACCGAACCGGCGATCCCGAAGGCGGCCCCGACGGCGAGGGCGGTCAGTACCCGCGGCAGCCGCAGCGTGGTCACCGCGAACTCGCTCGCTGGCGTACCGGCGCCGAGCAGGGTGCGGACGACGTCGACCGCCGACAGTGGATAGTCGCCGATGGTGAGGCTGGCGACGGCGGCGGCCAGGATGACCGCGACCAGGGCCAGGCCGACGACGACCGGGCGCGGCGCGATCCGCAGCGACATGCCGGCCAGCCGCAGTACCAGCACCGGGCGGCCACCGCGCCCCTTGCCGGCACCGGGGCCGGCCGGACCGGTGGGCAGCCCGCCAGCGGGACCGGCGGGGGCGACGGCGGTGGGGTCGGCGGTCACGATCGGCTCCAGTCGTGGGCGGCGTCAGAGGCGGGCGATCCGCACCCGACGGACCAGGGCGATGAACACCGGCGCGCCGACCATGGCGGTGACCACGCCGGCTTCCAACTCGCCGGGTCGGGCGAGCAGCCGGCCGGTGACGTCGGCGGCGAGCAGCAGGATTGGGGCGAGGACCGCCGAGTACGCCAGCACCCAGCGCTGGTCGGGACCGGTGATCGCGCGGGCGGCGTGCGGTACGGCCAGACCGACGAAGCCGATCGGGCCGGCCGCGGCGGTCGCCCCGGCGGCCAGGATCACCGCGGCCAGCGCGGCGAGGCCGCGTACGGTGCCGGGACGGGCACCGAGAGCCCGGCCGGTGTCGTCGCCGAGGGCGATGGCGTTGAGTCCCCGGCCGAGGGTGGCGGCGAGCAGGGCACCGGCTGCGATCAGGGGGCCGACCTGCCACAGCACCGACAGGTCGCGGTCGGCGATCGAGCCGACGGCCCAGAAGCGGAACTCGTCGAAGGCGCCGGCGTCGAACAGGACGACGGCGGAGGTGAAGGCGGCCAGGGCGGCGGCCACGGCGGTGCCGGCGACGGCCAGCCGGGCCGGGGAGGCGCTGCCGCCCCGGGCGCCGAGCAGGTAGACCAGGGCGAACGCGCCGGCGGCGCCGAGCAGTCCGAACCAGACGTACACCCCGGGGTGGGACAGGCCGAGCAGGCTCAGCGCGGTGACGATCGCGGCGGCCGCGCCGGCGTTGACGCCGAGGATGCCGGGGTCGGCGAGCGGGTTGCGGGTCAGCGCCTGCATGAGGGCGCCGGCCAGGCCGAGAGCGACACCGACGGCGACCCCGAGCAGGGTACGGGGTAGCCGCAGGTCGCGTACGGCGACGGCGTCGGGCGAGCCGTCGTGCGCGGTGAGTGCGTCCCAGACGGCGGCGGGCGGCACCGGGCGGGCGCCGATGGCGACGCTGGCCAGCATGACGGCCGCGAGGACGGCGACACCGGCCAGCAGTCCGGTGATCCGGCGTGGTCCGGCGCCACCGGTCCGGGCGGGGCCGGTGGCGCCGGGTGCCTTCGCGGTCGGCCCGCCGAGGCGGGCCGTGGTCACCGGGGGTCCGCGGTGGCGGCCCGCTGGCGGCGGCGCCGTTCGACGACGAGCAGGACGAGGCCGGCGGCGGGCAGGATCAGGGCGCCGGCGAGCCAGCCGGCGGAGTCGACGCCGGTCTTGGGCAGCTCGCCGCCGGGCACCTGTGGGGTGGGGCTGGCGGTGGTGCCGCCACCGGCGGTGACGGTGAACTGGTCGGTGGCGAGGCTGCGGGCCGGGCCGTCGTTCTCGGCGCCGGAGCCGGCGAGGAACCGCAGCCAGTGGCTGCCGGCCGGGGTGCCGGCGGGGATGGTCACCGCCCCGGAGATGGCGCCGCTGTCGCTGGCGGTGACGTCGCCGAGGATGTCGACGTCGTCGAGCTTGATGGTGACGATCTGGCCCCGGCCGCCCTCGTTGACGAAGCCGGTGCCGGTGAAGCGGATCGCCTGCCCGGCGGCGACGGTGGTGGCGGCCAGCGAGACGGTGGCGCCCTGCGGGTTGGACGGGCGGGGCTCGGCGGCGGCCGGCCGGGCAACGAGTACGGCGCACAGCACGGCAAGCACGCCGCCGGCGAGGCGGAACGGGGTACGGCTCATGGTCTCTTTCTTTCCGGAAGGGGTGGGGCGGGCGGGGGTCAGCCGGCCGTCATCGCCCCGGCGACGTCGGTGAGGATGACGGTGGCGGCCAACGGCCCGCCGGCGCTGGTCCAGGCGGATCCGTCGACGGGCACGATCCGCTGGTCGCGGTAGGCGCGCAGCGCGGTGAACCCGGGGGTCTGTACGGCGTTGTCGAGCATGGCGGCGCTGGCGGCGCGGCCAACGTCGGCGGCGGATCCGGTGTTGCCCCCTTCAGGGCTGGTGGCGCCGCCAAGGGTGCCGAAGAACATCCAGTCGGCGTCGAGTTGGTCGAGGTTCTCCCGGCTGACCGGCTGGGAGTGGCCGGGGCCGTCGCGGTCCTGGGCGGGTGGGCGGCGCAGGCCGAGGTCGGCGAGGACTTTGCTGGGCGGGAGTTCGCGCAGCAGCACCGACGGCTGGCCGAGTCCCCAGCGGACGATGCTGACGGTGGCCCCGGTGTTCGGGCCGAGCCCGGCTTTGATTTCGTCGACCCGGCCGCGGTAGCCGGCGAGGACCTGTTCGGTCTCGGCGGCGCGGTTGACGACGTCACCCAGCGTGGTGAAGGCGGTCTGCCAGTCGGCGCCGGTGGGGCTGATGTAGACGGTCGGGGCGATACCGGCGAGCTTGTCCAGTACGGAGTCGTCCGCGCTGACCGTGCCGTCGGTGAGGATGAGGTCCGGGGTCAGGGTGAGGATCTGTTCGAGGTTGGGTCCGGCGACCGAGGCGACGACGGGGATACCGGCGGCCTTGTCGGCGAGGTACGCCGAGACGGCGCCCTGCCCGCGCCCGCTGGTGGTGCCGACGACGGTCAACCCGAGGGCGAGCGCCCCGTCGAGGGTGGGTTCGCTCAGGGCGATGACCCGGGTGGGGTCGGCGGGCACGGTGACCTGGGCACCCTTGCCGTCGGTGACGGTCCGGGAGCCATCCGGGGTGGACGGTTCGGTCGACTGGCAGGCCGTGGCGGCGAGCAGTGTCAGCAGTGCTCCGGCGACGACTCCTGCCGTGCGTGTGCGGCGCGTCCCGCGGCGTTCCACCGTTCGGCCTCCCGGATCTGTCTGGTCGTGGTCGGCGGGACCCCTGTCGTCACCGCGCAACATTAGGTTAGCCTAACCTGCGATCATGCCAGCAAGGGAAGCCTAACCTTTCTTGTCCCGCTGGATGACACCCATCCCCGAAAGGAAGGGCATGCGACTGACATCGACACTTCGCGCGGTCACCGGCGCCCGGACGGGCCCGCGCGTACTCGCCGGGCTGTCCGCCGCGGCGCTCGGGCTGACCGTGCTCGCGGCGGCGAACCCCGCGTACGCCGCCGACCCGCGGCCGGACAACCCCAAGGGCGCGACGGTCGCGATCGGAGCGACCACAGTCGCCCCCGGCGGAACGATCTCGTTCACCGGCACCGGATTCGTCAACGCCGACGGCTCCGGCTCGGTCGTCCTCGTCAAGATCGACGACGGGGCGGTCCGGCTGCCCGACGGCGGCGACGTCTTCGCCGAGGTGACCGCCACCGCGACCACCGGCGAGATCTCCGGCACCGTCACCATCCCCGCCGGACTCACCGGCCCCCGCCACTGGCTGCGCATGCTGACCGGCTCCGGCCAGGCCGGCGACGAGGTACGCAGCCTGCACACCGAGTTCTTCGAGGTGGCCGAGTCGCGGACCCCCGCGGTGACGCTGGCGAACGCGACCGTGGCGGCCGGGGCGGCCCTGTCGGCGTCCGGGGTGCACTTCCCGGCCTCGGTCACCGTCACGGTCAAACTCGACCGGGCGGCCACCCTGACCACCTTCGAGAGCGGCGCCGACGGTTCCTTCACGGCGAAGCCGGTGCCCGTGCCCGCGGACACCACTCCCGGCGCCCACACGCTGAACTTCCTCGCCCCCGGCGGGGCCAGCGTCGCGGTGCCGTTCACGGTCGCCGCGGGGCCGGACCCCGGCGCCGCCTCGGCCACCGTCACCATCAGTACGGCGGTGACCGACACCGGGGCGCTGGCGATCCGGGTGAGCACCGGCGCGGTGGCACTGTCCACCCCGCAGGTTTCGCCCGAACTCGACGCGCTCGTCGCCACCGGAGTGCTGCCCACGGTCACGGTGAGCGACCTGCGGGCCCTCGATCCTGGATGGAGCGTCTCCGGCCAGATCGGTGACTTCACCGGCGACAAGGGCACCGTCGACGGGAAGTTCCTCGGCTGGACACCGAAGGTGGTCACCACGTCGCAGGGCCAGACCGTCACGGCCGGCGCGGCCGTGGCGCCCGGCACCGGACTGAAGACCGCCGCACCGCTGGCCACCGCGACGGCCGGACAGGGCCGGGGCACGGCGACCCTCGGGGCCGACCTCACCCTGCGCCTGCCGACCAGCACGGTGCCCGGCTCGTACACCGCGACACTCACGCTGACCGTCATCTGACGGGCGGCCACGGCCGGGGCGGACGGTCCCGCCCCGGCCGCGCGCCCGAACGCCCGCCCCGACCCCACCAGGACCAGGATGTACGCAGTGGACGCCCACCCCCGCCGCGGCGCCGTACGCGGCTGCGCCGCCCGCGTGCTCGCCGCCGCGGTCGCCCTGGCCGCGGTCGCCGGTCCGCTGGCCGGCCCGGCCGGGGCCGCCCCCGCCCCGAGCCCCGCCCCGACGCCCGGCGCCACCGCCGATCCGGACACCGCCGCACCGGCCGCCGCCTGGTCGGTGCAGCCGTCCGGGCGCGGCGGCCCCGGCAACCGGCCGTTCTTCAGCTACGACCTGGCCCCCGGCGGCACCGTCACCGACCACGTCGGCGTCACCAACCTCGGCACCGCGCCGGTCACACTCACCGTCTACGGCAGCGACGCGTACAACACGACCTCCGGCGGCTTCGACCTGCTGCCCGCCGACCGGCCGCCGACCGACGTCGGCGGCTGGATCCGGCTGGCCCAGACCACGGTGACCGTGCCGGCCCGGTCCCGCGCCGACATCCCGTTCACGCTGACCGTGCCGGCCAACGCCACCCCGGGCGACCACGCCGGCGGGATCGTCGCCTCGGTCACCAGCAGCAGCGCCGACGCGCGCGGCCACGCCACCCGGTTGGAGCAGCGCGTCGGATCCCGGGTCTACCTGCGGGTCAACGGCCCGCTGCGGCCGTCGCTGCGGGTCGACGACCTGAAGGCGGCGTACTCCCCCGGCTGGCACCCCGGAACCGGAGAGCTGACCCTGACCTACACCGTGCGCAACACCGGCAACACCCGCACGGCACCGACCCAGGCCGTACGGGTCGAGGGGCTGTTCGGGCTGCCGGTCGACTCGTCCACCCTGGATCCGCTGCCCGAGCTGCTGCCCGGCGGCGTGCTCCGGCGCACCGTGACGCTGTCCGGCCAGCCCGCCGCGCTGCGGCTGTCGGCGGCGGTGTCGGTGGCTCCCGACCCGGGCGCGGCGGCCTCGTCGAGCGCGGCGGCCTGGGCGCTGTCCTGGTGGTACCTGCTCGTCCCGGTCTTGGCCGCCGGCACCGGCTGGTTGCTGTGGCGCCGGCGGACCCGGCGGCCCGGTACGCCCGGCGGCCGGCGGCGCACCCGGACCGCCGGCACCACGGCGGCGAAGCCGTGACCGGCGGACCGGACACCGGCGCCCGGCGTCACCGGCGGGCCGGTCGGGGCCTCGCCGGGCTCGCCGTACTCGTCGCGGCCCTGGCCTGGCCGACGCCGGCCCGGGCCGATCCGGCGGTGACGGTGACGCCGGCCGCCGCCCGGCTGGACCAGACCGTCACGGTGGAGCTGACCGGCTGGCCACCCGGCGTGGTCACCGTGGCACTGTGCGGCAACGAGGCCCGGCAGGGCTCGGCCGACTGTGCGGTCGCCACGGCCGCCGCCGCTACGGTCCCGGACGCCGGTACGACCCGGGTGCCACTGCGGCTCACCCCGCCGCCCGTCGGCTGCCCCTGCGTGGTTCGGGCGGTGACCGCCACCGGCGACCGGACCGGCACCGCGGCGCTGACCGTGGTCGACGTACCGGACTCGGCCACGGTCTCCGGTCCCGCCGGCCAGGCGGACGGACCCCGGACCGTGGAACTCGTCGCCGCCCGCCTCGACGAGCGGTGGACGCTGCCCGGCCTGCTCGGCGGGCCGGCCGAGCGGACCCTGCGGCTGGACCTGCGCAACCACTCCGGGACGCCGCTGCGCGACCTGGTGCTCACCCTGGACCTGGGCCGTGCGGCCGGCACCGGCGGCGCGCCACCTCCGGTCCCGGTCCCCGACCTGGCCGCCGACGAACGCCGGGTGGTCGAGGTGCCGGTGACCATCGGCGCGCCGGCGGTCGGCCGCTATCCGGTGACCGGCCGGATCGACGGGTTGGACGCCCCGGTCACGTTCACCACGCACACGTCCAACTGGCCATGGCTGCTGCCGGTCGTACTGCCGCTCGTGGTCTGCGGCGTGGTGCTGGCCCGGCGGCTGCGGGCCCGGCCGGGCGGGGCGGAGTCGGACCCGGCGTACGACGCGGCGCGGCCGGACCCGGCCGGCGGCGGGCGGCACCGGCGGCCCGGCGGGCTGCGACTGGCCGGGGTCGGGCTGATCGCGCTCGGCGTGGGGTGCGCGGTCGTCCTGGCCGGACAGACTCTGTTGCCGGGCCGGGAGACCGCCGCCGCCCAGCGCGAGCTGGCCGAGCGGGTCGACGAGCGGTGGGCCGATCCGGGGCCGCCCCGCCCCGGCGAGACACCGCCCCGTCCCGGCGAGACGGTACGGACCAGCCTGGACGAGGCGCTCGTGGAGCCGCCGGCCGGCGAGCCGCTCGCCGTCATGCACGTGCCGCGCTGGCGGGCGAGGTACACGATCGTGCAGGGGGTGGGCACCGCCGACCTGCGCAAGGGACCGGGGCACTATCCCGGGTCGGCGCTGCCGGGCCGGGTCGGCAACTTCTCGGTCGCCGGGCACCGGGGACCGGCCGGTGAGCCGTTCAACGACATCGACCGGCTGACGGCCGGCGATGCGATCGTGGTGGAGACCGTCGGTGCCTGGTACGTCTACCGGGTCGAACGGCACGTGATCGTCACCCCGGACCGGGTGGACGTGGTGGCGGAGGTGCCGGAGCGGCCGGGGGTGGCCGCGACCGAGGCGATGATGACGATGACCGCCTGCCACCCGCGCTACTCGTCGAAGCTGCGGTACGTGCTGTTCTCCACACTGGCCGAATCGATGTCCAAAGCGGACAGTGGCCGGCCGGCGGCGCTGGACGAGTGAGCATCCTGCGAATTGCGCCACACGATCCACCATTGCTATTTAGGTTAGGCTTAGCTAATTTCATCTCGGTAAGATCGACAACTAACCTCCCGAGAGGAGTCCGCATGTCGAGCGATTCCGGCCAGCGCGGGCTGAACCGACGCACCCTGCTCGCCGGTGCCGGCGCCATCGCCGCCACCACGGTCACCGGCGTGGCCGCCGGCGCCAACCCCGCCGCCGCGGCCGGCTGGTGGGGCTACAGCAACCTGGTCCAGGCCGTCACCGACGGCTCGTGGATCTACGAGCTGGCCAACCTGCCCAGCCTCGGCAACGTCTACGTCGCCAACCCCTGGACCGACACCTCCAGCCGTACCCCCCGGCACCGGGTCGTCGTGGTCGACGCCGAGGCCCGCCGGGTCAAGGGCGAAATCGACCTCGGCGAGGGCAGCGCCTTCGGACTGGCCGCCAACCACGAGACCAACATCGTGTACGCCGGCGACCAGGTCTTCACCCGCAAGGTCTACGCCATCGACGGCCACACCAACCGGGTGATCGGCTCCACCGAGGTCGACGGCGGCGAGCCGCGCGGACTCGCGGTCAACCCGAACACCAACAAGCTCTACGTGACCCTGACCAACCAGGGCAAGGTGGCCGTACTCGACGGCGCCAGCCTGACCGTCGAGGCGGTCGTCGAGATCGGCCCGATCGAGCCGGCGAAGGTCGCGGTCAACCCGGTCACCAACAAGGTCTACGTCTCCAACGCCAACCGGCGCGGCACGGACAGCTCGGTGACCGTGATCGACGGTGCCACCAACGCGATCACGGCGACCATCCCGGTCGACCGGTACGCGCTGGGCATCTCGGTCAACCCCGTCACCAACAAGATCTACGTCTCGAACTACACCAGCGAGACGCTGACCGTGATCGACGGCGCCAGCAACGGCATCGTGGGCAAGGCGTACGTCGGGGGCAGCCCGACCGGCGTCGAGGTGAACCCGGCGACCAACAAGATCTACGTCACCATCTTCGAGGGCAAAGGCGCGGTGACCGTGGTGGACAGCAACACCCAGCAGGTACGCCGCCTGCGGGTCCGGCCGGCAGCCCTGGGCATCACCGTCAACCCGCGGTCGGGCCGGGTCTACTCCAGCAGCCAGACCGAGGGTTCGGTCTTCCTCGTCGACGAGAGCTGAGCCGTCGCGGGTTCCGACCGGGGGCGTCCCTGCCCGGCGGGATCTGCGGGAGCCAGCGACCCCGGCCCGTCCAAGGACGTACGGGCCGGGGCGCCGCAGGCGACGGGGTACCCGTATAGGCTTCGGGTGCCGATCGGACCGTTGCCGGAGGACCACGCTTGAGGCTCTGCGCCTGCGGGCACCCGCACGCCGCACACACCCACTTCCGGCCCGGCTCGGACTGCGGGATCTGCGGCCCACGGGAATGCCCGCGCTACCGCCCCGACCGCTGGTGGCGGCGGCTGTGGCGGGCCAGGACCGGCACCCCACCGGGCGACCGCGGCTAGCCGGCCCCGGGCCCGCACCCCCGACGCCGCGCTCTCCGACGCGCCACTCCGACGCCACGCACTGCCACACCGCGCACGACCACCGACACCGGCACGACCACCGCGCCCGCCGGCCGTCCAGACGACGCCGGGCAGCCCGCCCCCACCGCCGCCGACCAACCCGATCGATCGGTGTAGCATCATCGAAACGAAATTAGGCTAGCCTCGCCTAATCCGCCGATGGCTCCACTCGACGCGGGCACGTACGGCGGGATCGCACCCGACCCGCCGGGCCGGCAAGACCTGACCTGAGACTCCGCTGCGGAACCCGCCCCGGGAGGTTTGAGTGCAGCCGCTGCGTCCACGCCCGACCAGCCATCCGACCGTCACCGTCGTCGTACCCGCGCGCAACGAATCGCGCAACCTGGCCGAGGTGCTGCCCAAGCTGCCCCCGGTGCACGAGGTCATCGTCGTCGACGGCCACTCGGTCGACGACACCGCCGGCACGGTAGCCCGCGTGCTGCCGGCCGCCCGGCTCGTGCAACAGACCCGCCGTGGCAAGGGAAACGCGCTGGCCTGTGGGTTCGCCGAGGCGACCGGTGACGTCGTGGTCATGTTCGACGCCGACGGCTCGGCCGACCCGGACGAGATCCCGCGGTTCGTCGCCGCCCTCGTCACCGGCGCCGACTTCGCCAAGGGCAGCCGCACCATGGCCGGCGGCGGCAGCGAGGACATCACGGTGCTGCGCGGCCTGGGCAACCGCGGCCTGACCTGGTTCACCAACCGGCTCTTCCGAACCCGCTACAGCGACCTGTGCTACGGCTACAACGCCTTCTGGCGCGACGTGCTGCCCCGGCTCGACCTGCCCCGCCCGGAACCGGTCGGCGACCAGATGTCGTGGGGCGACGGCTTCGAGATCGAGACCGTGATCAACTGTCGGATCGCGGTCGCCGGCCTCGCCGTGCACGAGGTGCCGAGCGTGGAACTGTCCCGCATCCACGGCGTCAGCAACCTCAGCGCCCCCCGCGACGGGCTGCGGGTGCTGCGGACCATCCTCACCGAGTGGCGCGCCGCCCGCCGGAGCCGCCGGGCCGCCACCCGGAAGGGCGCGGGCGACGCCGGCCACACCCGGGGCACGGCCGCCGGCGGCCCGGCCGTGGGCGCCGTCGTGGAGCGGCCCGGGCCCGGCGCGGCCGTCGTACGGCGGTCCGAGCCAGCCCGGGTCCCGGCCCCCCGCCGCCCCGAGGTGATGACCCCGGCCGGCGCGGACGAGGCCGCGGCCTGACCATGGGTGACACCTCCCGGCCGCGGGTACTCGTCGTCGGCTCCGGCTTCCGCTTCACCTCCGGCATCAGCTACTACACCTGCCGGGCGGCGAACGCGCTGGCCACCCGGACCCCTACCAGCGTGCTGCTCATGCGCCGGCTCATCCCCCGGCTGCTCTATCCCGGACGGCGCCGGGTCGGCGTACGCATGCACGACCTCGCGTACGACGCGTCGGTGCCGGTCCACGACGGCCTCGACTGGTACTGGGGCCCGTCGCTGCCGCGCTCGCTGCGGTTCGTCCGCCGGCAGCGGCCCGACCTGGTGGTGCTCCAGTGGTGGACCGCCGCGGTGCTGCACTCCTACCTGCTGCTGGCCTTCACCGCGAAGCGGCGCGGCGCAAAGGTGCTGATCGAGTGGCACGAGGTCCAGGACACCGGCGAGGTACGCGTCCCCGGGGTCCGCGCCTACACCCGGGTCCTGATGCGGCTGCTGCTCCGCAACACCGACGGCCACGTCATCCACAGCGGATACGACCGGAACCTGCTGCTGGCGAACTACCCGCTCGGCGATGCCCCGCACGTCGTGGTCCCGCACGGGCCGTACGACCACCACGCCGCGCCGCCGGCCCGGCGGGCCGAACCCGACGTCACCAACGTGCTGTTCTTCGGGGTGATCCGGCCGTACAAGGGGCTGGAGGACCTGGTCGCCGCCTTCGACTCGCTCGACGACGGGCAGGCGGCGAGGCTGCGGCTGACCATCGTCGGCGAGACCTGGGAGGGCTGGGACGCCCCACTGGCCGCGGTCGCCCGGTCCCGACACCGCGACCGGATCACCGTCGTCAACCGGTACGTCACAGACGCCGAGGTCGGGCGGTTCTTCGCCGAGGCCGACGTCGTCGCGCTGCCGTACCGACGGTCGTCGTCGTCCGGGCCGCTGCACGTCGCGATGGGCACCGGCCTGCCGGTCGTGGTGACCGACGTCGGCGGGCTGCGCGAGGCCGCCCACGGCTACGAGGGCGCGATCCTCGTCCCGCCCCGAGACCCGGCCGCGCTGGCCGCCGCCCTGCTCGACGCCACCAGCCGACGCGGGCAACGGTTCGTCGACGTCCGCTCCTGGGACGACGTCGTCGACGGCTACCTGGAACTGTTCGGCACGGCCAGATCGCGCCTCGACCCGATCGGGAAGCCCTCGTGACCACCACCACCGCCACGGCGTCCGTCCTGGCCACCGCCCGCACCCCCGATCTCGTACGCGACGTCGAACTGACCCGGCCGCTGCCGCACCTGCCCGCCGACACCGGCGGCGTACGCCGCGGCCGGGCCTGGCTGGTCGTGCGGCGGCACGGCGTACCGCTGGGCATGCCGGTGCTGCCGCTGCCGGCCGGCGGGCTGCCCCCGGCCACGCTCGGCGCCGCTCTGGCCGACCACCTGTCCGGCGCCCTCGACCCGTCCGACGCCGACCGGCTGCGGGCCGGGCTGCCGGTGACCGCCGACGGCGCCGCCGTGCTCGCCGCCCGGGAGCGGGCCCGCCGCGACGGCGCTGCGGTCACCGCCGTCGTCTGCACCCGCGACCGCCCCGACGCGCTGCGCCGCTGCCTGGCCAGCCTGGTCACGCAGGACTACCCGCGAGCCACGGTGCTGGTCGTCGACAACGCCCCGACCGGCGGCGCCACCCGCGACGTCGTCGCCGAGTTCACGGGCGTGCGGTACGTCGTCGAGCCCGCCCCCGGCCTGTCCCGCGCCCGCAACCGAGCATTGTCCGAGGTGGACACCGAACTCGTGGCCTGGATCGACGACGACGAGGTCGCCGACCGGTACTGGCTGACCGAGGTGGCCCGGGCGTTCCTGGAACTACCCGCCGCCGCCGGCCTGTCCGGGCTGGTGGTGCCCGGCGAGATCGAGACCCCGGCCCAGGACTGGTACGAGGCGTTCGGCGGGCACAGCAAGGGCCGTGGCTTCGTGCCCGACGTCTTCGTCCCCGGGGAGATGGCGCAGAGCCCGCTCTATCCGCTGCCACCGTTCGGAGTCGGCGCCAACATGGCGTTCCGGCGCGAGGCGCTCGTCGCGGTCGGCGGCTTCGACCCGGCGCTCGGTGCCGGCACGCCCGCCGAGGGCGGCGAGGACACCATGGTCCTGACCCGACTGCTGCTGGCCGGCCGGACCCTGGTCTACCACCCGGCGGCGCTGGTCCGGCACTACCACCGCCGCGAGTACCCGCAGCTCGTCGCGCAGATGCGCGGGTACGGCGTGGCGCTGACCGCCTTCTACACCGCGCTGGTGTGGCACCGGCCCCGGCTGCTCCCCCGGCTCGTCGCGCTGCTGCCCCGGGCGCTGCGCGACGTACGCGACGGCGACAGCCTGCGCAACGTCGGCGTCCGTGACGGGATGCCGCCCGAACTCATGTCAACGAACCTGAAGGGGATGCTGGTGGGGCCCTGGCGATACGTACGGTCCACCGCGCGGGGCCGCCGCCGTGCCAAGTGACCGGCAGCGCCTGCTCGACCGCCCGCACGAGGAACCGGCCGGATCCCCGCCGGCCGACGCCGGGACGGCCGAGGCCGGCACGGCCGGGTCCGGTCCGGCCGCCGGCACCGATGCGGCCGGGCCGGACGGCGACCCGGACAAGACCGCCACGCCGGACAACGCCGCGCCGGACGGTCCCGCGACCGCCCGGCCGGCCCGCTGGGCACCGGCACTGTGTGGCGTCGCGCTGCTGCTGGTCGCCGCCGCGTTCGCCGGCGGCCGCTCGCAGGCGTCGTGGGCGATGGGCGGGTACTGGGCCGGACAGCTCCTGCTCGTCAGCGCGGCCGGCGCGGCCTGCCTGCTGCCCCGGATCAGCCCGGCCGGGCGGACCGGCGCGCTGTTCGGCTTCACCGCCGCCCAGTTCCTGATCAAGGTCGCGTACTCGCCGGTGCACGTGAAGTTCGCCGACGAGTTGCAGCACTGGCAGACCACGCTCGGCATGCTGGACAGCGGCCGGCTCTTCCCTACCAACCACAGCCTACCGATCAGCCCGGTCTTCCCCGGCCTGGAGATCCTGACCGTGGTCGTCATGAAGACCACCGGCCTGTCGTTCTTCCCGGCCGCCCTGGTCGTGTGCGGGCTCAGCACGATGCTGCTCACCGCCGCCGTGCTCCTGCTGGTCCGCCAGATGACCCCGCGCTGGGACGTCGTCGCCCTGGTCACCCTGGTCTACCTGTGCAACCCCAACCACGGCTTCTTCACGTCGATGTACCTCTACACCACCCCGGCCCTGCCGCTGCTGGTGCTGGCCCTGGCCCAGGCCGTCAGCCTGCTGCGCGACCCGCGGCGACCGGTCGGGCGAGTGGCGCTCGGCCTGGTGTGCGCCGGCGGTGTACTGGTCACCCACCACCTGACGATGGTGGTGTGCCTGGTCCTGCTGGCCACGATCGCGGTGTCGGCCGCCCTGGTCCGGCCGGTACGCCGGTCCGCCGCCGCGCTCGGCGCGCTCGCCGCCGGCTCGGTTGCCCTGTCGGTCGCCTGGGTGGCGCTGGTCGCCCCGGACACCGTGGGTTATCTCGGCGGCCCGCTGCTCGCCCTCGGTGAGACGTTCACCCAGTTCGGGGCGGTGGAGTCCGGCCAGGTGGCTGGGGCCGCGTCGAGCAAGCCGCTGGTCGAGACCGCCTTCTCGCTGGCTGCGATCCTGGTGCTGGCCGGGGCCGCCGGACTGCTCGGGCTGCGGTCGTGGCGGCGCCGGGAACGCTGGCTCGCGGTGCTGCTGATCGGCGTCGCCGGTCTGGAGGCGCTCATCGTGATCATCCGGGTGGTCAGTCCCCGTGGCGAGGAACTGGCCGGCCGTTCCCCGGCGTACGTAACGCTGGTGGTCGCCGCCGTACTCGGGCTCGGCCTGCACCGGCTGCCGGCGGCGGTCCGACGCGGCCGGGTCTGGCTCGCCGGAGCCGCGGCCGCGCTGTTGGTGCTCTTCGTCGGCGGGATCACCGCCGGGTGGCCGCCGAGCTGGCTGCGGCTGCCCGGGACGTACCACGCGGCCGGCTACGAGGCCGCCGTCGACGCGCACACGCTCCAACTCGGCTGGTGGAGCCGGGAACACCTGCCGGCCGGCGGCCGGTTCATCTCCGACTTCGGCAACCAGACCGTACTCGGCACCATCGGCGGCCTCGACCCGGTCAACAGCCCGGCGCCGATGTTCTACCGCCCGGAGTTCGACTGGGGCGACCGCTCCATGGTCCAGGACCTGGAGATCCGGTACGTCGTCGTCGACCGCCGGATCACCCTCGCCCCGCCGGCCCGGGGCACGTTCTTCATCGGCGACCCGCCCGAGGGCGGCACCGACACCAGTGGGCCGTTCCCCGCCGCGTCGCTGACCAAGTTCGACACGACGCAGGGCACCGGCATCGTCTTCGACGACGGGACCATCCGCGTGTACGACCTGTCCAACTCCCGCTATGCCTGGTAGCCGCCGCACCGCGCCCGCCGCCGACCCTCGGTGGGCCGGCGCAGGTCGCCCCGCAGTCGCCGACCTGCGGGTCTTCGTGGCCGTCCTGGCGCTGTGCGCGCTGTTCGCCGCCGGCACGCTGGCCGGCGCGCCGGTGCTGCGGGTGCCGGCCGGGCTGCTGCTGACGTTCGCCGTACCCGGGCTGCTGGTCCTGCGGCTGGTCCGGGCCAGGATGCCGCGCTGGCAGGCGGCGACGGTCGGGGTCGCGCTGTCGTTCGCGGTCGCGCTGGGTGCCGTACTGCTGCTGGAGGCGACCGGCACGGCCGCCTCCACCGCCGGCGTCGGCTGGCTGCTCGGCGGGCTCACCGTCGCGCTCGCCGGCGCCGACCTGGTGGCCCGCACCATCCGTCCGGTGCCCGGCCGGCCCGCCGGCGACGAACCGGCCCCGGCGGCCGGTTCGGGCCCGGACGGGCCGGCGCCGGGTACGCCGCCGCGGGCCGGCGCCGGAAGGCCGTGGCGGCGATACGTCCCGGTCGCGGCCGTCGCCGTGTTCTGCGCCGCCGCCGCGGCCACCGCCGTCACCGTCTCCGTCCACAGTGAACGTGTCACCGCCGCCGAGAGCTTCACCCAGGTCGGCCTGGTTCCCGAGCCGTCCGACCCGCGCAGCTTCACGGTCAGCGTCACCAACCGTGAGGGCACGCCGGTGCCGTACCGGCTGGTGGTCACCGCGCCCGGCACCGAACCGGTCGAACGGACGGTGACCGTGCCCGCCGGCCGGACCTGGTCGGACCGGATCACGGTGACCACCGCTGGCACGCTGGAGATCCGGGTGTACGGCGGCACGCCGACCGCCGCCGGACACCGCGAGGTACGGGCGGCGGTGCTGTGACGGCCAGCCCGCCGCAGGCACCGCCGGCCCGGACCGGGCGGATCGGCGCGCTGCTGCGGTCGAGTGCCGTACTGCGGTCCAGTTCGGTGCTGCGGTCGGCGGCCGCCCTCTACGGCTCCACCATCGTCACCGCCGGCCTCGGCTTCGCGTTCTGGGCGGTCGCCGCCCGGCTCGCCTCCCCCGCCGAGGTCGGCTCGGCCGCCGCCGCCATCTCGGCGATGCAGTTGCTCGGCTCGTTCTGCACCCTCGGGCTCGGCAGCCTGCTCATCTCCGAACTCGCCAAGCGCCCCGAGACGACGACCCGGGTGGTCAGCGCGTCGCTCGCGGTCAGTGCCACCGTCGGGCTGGTGCTGTCGCTGGGCGTCGCCGTCGTGATCGGGCCGGTGCTCGGCCGTGGCGGGCCGCTGTTCGGCAGCGTGCCCGGGATTCTCGTCTTCGCGCTCGGCTGTGCCGCGCACGCCGCGACCGCCGTACTCGACCTGGCGCTGGTCGGCGCCCGGCTGCCGGCCCGGCAACTGCTGCGCAACACCGTCTTCGCGGTGGCGAAGCTGGCACTGCTGCCGGTCGCGGCCGCGCTCGCCGGCCTGTCCACCAGCATGATCTACCTGGCCTGGCTGCTCGGCTCGGTGCTGTCGGTGGTCGCCGTGCTGTCGCGCAGCTCCCGGCCGTCGCGGTGGCTACGGCCGCCGGCCCCGCCGACCGTGCTACGCGGCCTCGGCGCCCAGGCGGCCGGCCACCACGCCATCAACGTCTCCGCGCACGCCCCGTCGCTGGTGCTGCCGATGGTGGTCGTGGCCGTACTGCACCCGGTGCACAACGCCGGGTTCTACATGGCGTTGCAGATCGCCTCGTTCGCCTGGGCGATCGGGGTGCACCTGTCGACCGCGCTGTTCGCCGTCTCCGCCCACGACCACGGCCGGCTGCGCCGCGAACTGCTCGTCGCGCTGCGGGTGTCGCTGCTGGTCACCGCCGCCGGGGTGGCCGGCTCGCTGCTGCTCGGCGGCTGGCTGCTCGGGCTGCTCGGGCCGGCGTACGCGCTGGCCGCCCCCGCCCTCGTGGTGCTGTTCGCGGTGTCGCTGCCGTCGGCGGTCAAGGCGCTGTTCATCGCGGTGTGCCGGGTCCAGGGCCGGCTGCGGCTCGCCGCGACCGCGACCGTCGCCGGGTCGGCGGCCGAGATCCTGGCCGGCGTGGCCGGCGCCCGCTACGGGGTGACCGGGGTGGCCGTTGGCCTGTTGGTCGCCAACCTCGTCCAGGGTCTGCTGATGTGGCCACGGGTGGCCCGCGCCGCCGGCTTCGCCGGCCCGTGGCGGCGCGGCCACGGGGTGACCGGCGATGGCTGACGGCGCCGACGCGCCCACGGTCAGCGTCGTCATCCCGACCGTGGGCCGGCCCAGCCTGCGCCGCGCCGTCGACAGCGCGCTCGCGCAGACCCGCCCGCCGCACGAGATCCTGGTCGCCTTCGACGGCACCGCCCCGGCCGCCGACCCCACACCGTGGCGCGACGCCTGGCCGGACCGGCCCGTACGCTGCCTCGTCGCCGGCGACGGCGGCCCGACCGCGACCCGCACGACCGGCGTCGAAGCGGCCACCGGCACCCTGGTCGCCTTCCTCGACGACGACGACGAATGGCTGCCGGAGAAGCTGGAGGTCCAGGTCGGGCGGTGGCGGGCCGAGCGCGCCGAGGTGCCGTACCCGGTGGTGATCTCGCTCTGCGTGGACGTCGACGCCGACGGCAAGGTGCTGTTCGTGCCGGCCGCCGGCGCCGCGACCCGACGCCCGGCCGGTGGGCTCGCCGACCGGCTGTTCCGTCGTACGTCGCTGCGCCAGCGGACCGCGCTCGGCGGCTCCTCGTCGATCCTCGCCCCCCGCGACCTGCTGCGCGCCGAGCCGCTGGACGCCGGCCTCGACCTGCACGAGGACTGGGAGTGGCTGCTGCGCGCCGACCGGCGCGCCGACGCCCGGGTCAGCGTCGTCGAACGACCGCTGCTGCGCTACCGCCTCAACCGGCCGGGCACCTCGGCCGGGTCGCCGGGCAAGGGCTGGTGGGACAGCGTGGCCTTCGCCCGCTCGGCCGGGCTGAGCCGCCGGGCGTACGGCGACTTCCTGCTGACCGTCAGCGCCCCGATCGCCGCCGCGCACGGCGCCCGCCGCGACGCGCTGCGCATCGCCGGTACGGCACTTCGGCAAGGCCGGCCCGGACTGCCGGCGATCAGCATGTTCACCCTGCTGATGACCACCCCGGCCGGACTGCGCTGGCGACTCGGCGCGCTGGCCCAGAAGCTGCTCGGCTGAACCGGCACCGCCACCGGTGGCTCCCGGCCGGATCGTCGACCGGAAGCCACCGGAACCCGGCTAGCGCTGGGTGATGTCGGACGAACT
>NZ_JBFBCH010000043.1:0-10009 GCF_040683055.1 Polymorphospora sp. NPDC051019
GTCAACGACGACAACCCGGCCGCCGCCCTCTATCGACGGCTCGGCTTCCACGACGCCGGACGGCGCGCCCGCTACCTGCACCGCCGCGCCTGACCACCGCCACCCACGATCTTCTTGGCCCCGCGTTCGGGTAGCTGCCGCCGCAGGCAGCTACCCGAACGCTTGGGCCGCCACGACGCGATCACGGAGATGCTGGGCTGGGGCGCGGGCCCGGCGGGCGGTGAAGGAGCGCCTCCAGAGCCGGGCGCCAGTTCATCGTGATGTGGCTGAAGAACCGGTGCTCGATCTTGTTCCATTTCGAGGTTCCCGGTGGCAGGTGGCACACCGTGATGTCAAGGCCGGTCTCGGCGGCCAGGGTCGCGAGTTCGGTCTTCCACGCCCGGGTCCGGTATCCGTTGGAGCCACCCGCGTCGGCGGTGACCAGCAGCCTGCGGGCGTTCGGATAGTTGCCCGCGCCGCGGGTCTGCCACCAGCGGCGGATCGAGGCGACCGCGACGCGGCGGTGTCATGATCACAGCTGACGTTGACCCAGCAGGTGTCCGCGGTCACGTCGTAGATCCCGTACGGGATCGCCTTACCGATCGGCCGCTCCGGAAAGTCGTGCGTCTCGACCTGAACCGGGTCACCGATCGGCCGCCACTGACGCCCACCGTTACGGAACTCGCCAACCAGCTCCTTCTTCTTCGTGTCCACGCTGATCACCGGATCCCCACCGGCCTGATGAACCCTGACCTGCTCGTTGAGATACCGGAACTGGGCATCCCGGTCCGGATGCTGCTTCCCCTCGATCGTCCTCACGTTGGCCTGCAGAGTGAAGCCCTCATCACGCAGAACGTCGGCGACGGTGTCGGCCGAGATCCGCCACCCCTGCCCGGTCAACTCGCGGGCCAGCCTGCGCGTCGACCTGGTCGTCCACCGCAGCGGTGATCACCTCGCCGAACTCGGAGTAGCACAGGTGGGTGTGGATCTGGGTGTCGTCGGAGACGCCGCTGGTGGCCAGGCGGAAGGCCGCCACCGCCCAGTCCAGGTAGGTCCTCTGGTCGGCCCCGCGCAGAGGCAGGGTTTCCCGCAGCGCCGGCTCGTCGACCTGGATGACCCTGATCCCGGCCGCCTCCAGGTCGTGGCACTCGTCCCGCAGGGCGAGCGCGACCTGGTCGGCGGTGTCGGCCAGCGGCTGGTCGGCGCGGACGAACGACCAGGCGAGGATGGTGACCGGGCCGGTGAGCATGCCCTTGACCGGCCGGCTGGTCAGCGACTGGGCGTACGTCGACCAGGCGACGGTCATCGGCGCCTTGCGGGCGACATCGCCGTAGATGATGGGCGGACGTACGCAGCGGGAGCCGTAGGACTGCACCCAGCCGTGCTCGGTGGCGGCGAACCCGTCGAGTTGCTTGCCGAGCAAACGAGGACCCTAAGACGAAACTCAGGCGGCAACTTCTCGGCACGTCTCTCCTCAAGGATCGACGAGCCTGACCAGTCAACCAACCCAACTCCACCAAACCCGGGGAACATCAGCGGTTGGCCTGCGTCCAGGCGATGGCAGCCGCTGCGCCGGGCCCGGGCGGGGTTGAAGGTGTATGCGCCGTCATTCGCTCTGGTCCACCTCACTGGCCACCTGTTCCTTCAACGCAGTATCCCGGATTCCGGGACCGGTGGTGCTCTCGGTGACGGATCTGTGCCACGGCGACGGTGACGCTGCCGGCGGCCAGGATGCCGAGCGCGATCAATGCTTTTGGGCGCAGCACCATCGTGACGAGTAGGATCCCGGCGACGACCGGCAGGATCAGGCTCGGCCGGGCAGGTATTGCTTTAAAGAAAAAGCTGAGAAGGTCCGGATCCAGGCCGCAACCATGTTCGAGAAGTCCGTACCGACCGCGCAGATCGCTTATGATCTACGGGTTTCCGAGAAGTCGGTGCGCCTGTGGCGACGGCGGTGGACTGCTGGTGGAACGTTCAGCGAGGACGACTACATCGCCTTCCTCGATCAGGCCCACCAGCGCCTGCGGGCACCGATAGTGCTAATCTGGGACAACCTGAACACCCGCGTCGGCCACCACATGCACGCCCTGACCACCGCCCGGCCGTGGCTGACCGTGACCCGGTTACCTGCCTACGCTCCGAACCTCAACCCCACCGAAGGCGTCTGGCGCTGGATGAACGCGGCCTGACCAACACCGCCACCTGCGGTATCGACCACCTCGCTGAACTGGTCAAACGTCAACTACGCGCTTGTCAGCAACAGAACGATCTCCTCGCCGGCTTCTTCACCAGCACCGGCATGACCCTCGAACTCGAACCACCGAGATAGCTCGCACCCTGGCCCTTCACCGGCCCGCACGATGGTCGACGGTCGTCCGGTTCGATAGGTTAGGTCTACCATGGACAGACCAACCGAAAAGCAGGGAGGACCGTTGCGCCAACCGACGGTTCGGTACCAGAACGAGGTCATGGACAGCGGACGGTGGGAGGGTTTCCCGTTCCGCGAAGGTGACATCGTAGTTTCGACCCCCGCGAAGTGCGGGACGACGTGGACCCAGACGATCTGCGCCTTGTTGATCTTCCAGACGCCGGAGCTGCCGGCACGGCTGGACGACCTCACCTACTGGCTCGACATGTTGACTCGCAGCCGGGACGACATCTTCGCGTTCTACGAGGCGCAGCGGCATCGCCGTTTCATCAAGACTCATACGCCCTTCGACGGGCTGCCCATCCATGATGGGGTGACCTACGTCGCGGTCGGTCGGGACCCCCGGGACGTCGCGATCTCCTGGGACGCCCATTTCCAGAACGTCGCCCAGGAGGCCTTCGACGCGATGCTGGTGGCCAACGGTAGCCCGACCCAGGAGCCCGCCGATACGGCTCCGGCGCCTGCGGAGTCCGCGTACAACCGGTTCTGGGCCTGGCTGGAGGACACCAATGTGCAGGTGGGCCTGCCGTCGATGCTGCACCACCTGTCGGGGTTCTGGGCCGAGCGGGAGCGGCCCAACGTGCTGCTGCTGCACTACGACGATCTGAAGTCAGATCTTGAAGGCCAGATGAGGTTCCTCGCCGGGCGCCTCGGAATCGAGGTGCCGGAGTCGCGGTGGCCGGATCTGGTGCGGGCGGCGACATTCGACTCGATGTGCGGCCGGGCGGAGGCTCTGACCCCGGTCGCGGCGATGTGGCGCGATCCGAAGCGGTTCTTCAACCAGGGTGTCAGCGGCCAGTGGCGGGACCTGCTCGACGAAGATGACCTGCGACGATACGAGGATCGGGTCGCGAAGTTGGCCGAGCCCGACCTCATCGACTGGTTGCACCGCGGCCCCATCGTCCCCGCCCGCTGACCCTACGCCGCCCTCCTCCTCGCTATCCCGCCTTGAGTTCCTAACAAAATGATCTCTGGGTTGTTGTCCCTTGTGGAGGGTGGTCTACGATGTCTGGCTGTGAGGCGTGGTGAGCAGCCGCCGTGGATCGTGCCGGACGGGCTGTGGCAACGCATCGAGCCGCTGCTGCCCCAACGCGAGCGCAACCCGCGGCACCCGGGACGCAGGCGGATCCCGGACCGGCAGGTGTTGTGCGGGATCCTGTTCGTACTGCACACCGGCATCCAGTGGGAGTTCCTGCCCCGGGGAGCTGGGGGTCGGGTCCGGGATGACCTGCTGGCGGCGTCTGGAGGAGTGGAACCGGGCTGGGGTGTGGCAGCGCCTGCACGAGCTGCTGCTGGCAGAGCTGCAGGCGGCCGGCAAGCTCGACTGGTCCCGTGCCGTGATCGACTCCTCGCATGTACGGGCCGCCAGACGCGGCCCAAAAGCGGCCCGAGCCCGGTCGACCGCGCCCGCCCGGGCTCGAAGCACCACGTCCTGACCGAGGGCGCCGGCATCCCCCTTGCCGTGTCGCTGACCGGCGGCAACCGCCACGACGTCACCGAACTGCTCCCACTGATCGACAAGATCCCGCCCGTACGCGGTCGCCGCGGCCGGCCCCGCCAACGCCCGGACCAGCTCTTCGGGGACCGCGCCTACGACCACGACAAGTACCGCAGGGCGGTACGTGGCAAGGGCACATGTCCCCGTATCGCCCGCCGTGGCCAGCCCCACGGCTCCGGCCTCGGCACGGTCCGGTGGGTCGTCGAACGCACGATCGCCTGGTACCACGGCATGAAACGGCTACGCATCAGGTGGGAACGCCGCGACGACATCCACGAAGCCTTCCTCGCCCTCGCCACCTGCATCATCACGTACCGACATGTCGCACGACTTTGTTAGGAACTCTAAGCGCACAATCAGGATCTCGCAAACATCCGAGCAACCTACGAGCAATCCTGATCCACATAGGACCTACATGTCGCGAACAGAGGCCGCATACATGCCGCCCAGAAGGCAGTTTCATAGCCATGCCTCGATGTAGGCTACGTCACCATGGGTATTAAAAGACCGTGATGGCTGGGCGCAGGGCCAGCTCGCGCGGCGGCAGCCCGGCCCGGAACAGGTTTGCGGTCCTCGCCCGCCGTGGTGACCGGGCGCAGGCCCGGTCCGCCGGGGTCCAGCCGACGATCTACCGCTGCCGGTTGCGATCCTCGCCCGCCGTGCTGGCCGAGGGCAGACACTGGCGTCGCCGTCAGCACCAGCTTGACCAGTCCCATGTTGCGATCCTCGCCCGCCGTGGTGGCCGGGCGCAGGGTGTCCATTCTCAGCGATCATCTGGAGCCCGTGCCCGTTGCAATACTCGCCCGCCGTAGTGGCCGGGACGCAGGGGGCAGACAGGAATCGCTCTCACCGGCGAGCTGCTTCCCGCCGCGCAGCCGGCGCCGAGCCCGGCGGCGACCGGCGTCACCGCTGGCGGCGAGCTGCAGCGGTTGCTGGCCGAGTGGCTGATCGGCTACCGGGCGGCGAACACCCGCGCCGCGTACGCCGGCGACCTGCAGCACTGGCTGACGTTCCTCGCCGACGCCGGCGTCGACCCGCTGACCGAGCTGCACACCCATGCCTGGCTGCGTGCCCAGGAGGCCGCCGGGGCGGCGACCGCGACCCGAGCCCGCCGCCTGGCGGCCGTGTCCGCGTTCTACGCCTGGCTGATCGCCGAGGAGTACACCGACCGGGCCAACCCGGCCGCGATCGACCCCAAACGCAAGCCCCGGGTCAACCCGCACCGCACCACCACCTCCGGCCTGTCCCGCGAGCAGGCGATGGCGCTGCAGGCCGGCGCCGACGCCGACCCGGCCCGCAGGCGGCCCGGACCGCCGCGATCGTCGCGGTGCTGCTGTTCACCGGCATCCGCGTCAGCGAGTTGGTCGGCGCCGACGTCGACCAGCTCGGCCACGACGGTGGTCACCGGGTGCTCCGGTTCGTCGCCAAGGGCGACGAACCGCACCTGGTCGTGCTGCCACCGCCGGTCACCTATCACCTCGACGCCTACCTTGCCGGCCGGGCGGACCTGGCCGGCGACCGGCTACCGGTGCCCGTCGGTGGGGCCGGCGCCCGGGTGCGCCGGCCGCTGGTCGTCACCGACAGCGGCCGACGCCTGGACCGCGGCGCCGTCTGGCGGCTGCTGCGCCGGCTGGCCAAGACCGCCGAGATCCCCGTCGTGATCAGCCCGCACGTGCTGCGCCACACCTGCGCCACCCTCGCCCGCCACGCCGGCGCCCGCCTCGAGGTCCGGCCCGCCGACCCCACGCAGCTGCCCGCTTCACGGGCTGGCGGTCAGCGTCGCTGGGCGGCGACGCGCCGGGTGATCTCGCCTGGTGGTACTGGCCGGCCGAAGTACCAGCCCTGGCCGGTGTCGCAGCCGGCGGCGCGCATCCGCCGGGCCCGGCTGGCGGTTTCGATGCCTTCGGCGGTAACGGTGAGCCCGAGGGTGTGACCCAGGGCGACGACGGTGGCCAGGAAGGCCGTGTCGTCCGGCCGGCGCACGGCCGGTGGTGGCGGCTGCCCGATCCGTGGCGCAGGCCGGGCGAAGCTGGCATCGAGCTTGAGCCCGCGCAACGGCAGGGCGCGCAGGTTGGCCAGGTTGGCGTACCCGGTGCCGAAGTCGTCGATCACGATCCGCACACCGAGTTCGACCAGGCCGGATAGGGTGGCCCGGATCTGGTCTGTCAGGTCGATGACCGCGTGCTCGGTGACCTCTAGTTGGAGCCGGTACGGCGCCAGGCCGGTCCGGTCGAGGATCTGGGCGACGGATGCCACCAGCCCAGTCTGGTGGAGTTGCCGGACCGCGATGTTGACGTTGACGTAGAGGTCGTACTCGTCCTGCTGCCAGGCGCTTGCCTGCCGGCATGCCTGCTCCAGCAGGCGGCGCCCGAGCGGCACGATGAGCCCGGTGTGCTCCGCCAGTTCGATGAACTGCCCGGCGCCCAGCATGCCGAGGCGCGGGTGGTGCCAGCGGGCCAGCGCCTCGACGCCGGCGATGTGACCGTCGCGCAGGTCGACCAGCGGCTGGTACGCGAGGGTGAACTCACCTTGGCGCAGAGCCGCCGGCATGGCTGCGGACAGTCGGTAGCGCTCGGCATTGGCGGCACTACGCTCGTGCTCGAAAAGCATCCACCTGGCCTTGCCGTCGGCCTTCGCCCAGTGCAGCGCGATCTGTGTGGCGCGGATCAGTTCGGCGGTGTCGCCGGACCCGATGGACCGCTCCGCGACCCCGGCACTGGCGGTGACTGGTATCTCGGTGTTGTCGATGTGGAACGGTTCGGCCAGCGCGGTCAGCGCCCGGTCGGCGACCTTGACAGCGTCCTCGGCGCAGGTGGTGCCCTCGATCAGGATCGCGAACTGGTCGCTGTCGAAACGGGCGACCAGGTGGCCCGAGGGTTCGGCGAGGGCCCGCAGACGATCGGCGGTCGCCGCCAGCAGCCGGTCGCCCACGTCGTGACCAAGGATGTCGTTGACCGTGGCGAACTCGTCCAGGTTGATGCAGCACATGCCCACCCGCCTCGACGGCGGCCCGGCGGTCAAGACGCGGTCCAGTCGTTCCACGAACAGCGTCCGGTTGGGCAGGTCGGTCCACGCGTCGTGGGTGGCTAGATGCCGGAAGCGGGCCTCGTTGGCCCGTAGTGCCTGCTCGGCGCGTGTCTGCGCGGCCAACGCGGCCAGGCGGACGGCATCCTGGGCGTCCAGGCTGCGGTCGTGCACCGCGGCCGTAAACCCGGCCGCCAGTCCTTCCAACAGCGCGGTCAGCCGTACGCACATCGCGGCGTCGGCGGGCAGCCCGAGGTCAGCCGCGAGTCGGGTGTTCAGGACCGCGATCGTACGACCCAACGCGTCTGGAGACGCGAACCCGGCGACGACGAGATCCTCCCCAACGCCGAACCCGCAGGTGGGGTCGGGCGCCTCGGCGAGTAGGCCGCCGACGAGCCGTTCGGCCAGCGCGCTGACAATCCGGTACCGCTCGGCGGAACTGATCGGCACGTAGTGCGCCCGGTGCAGCGCCTGTGCCCACGCCTTCGCGAACGTGTCCAGGCCGTGACGGTGCCGGTCGGCGAGCGAGGCGGCATCGGGCTGGCCCGTCACACCGTACGCCCAACTCCTACATAGAAACTCATCCGCTCCGGATGGTCCCCGACATCCTCGGGAGATTCCGGACGCCACAGCGGTGACCACACCACGCCGGGTTCCATCAGTTCGAGCCCGTCGAAGAACCGCTCGACTTGAGCGCGGGTACGGGCCGTGACCGGTGTGGTTGTCCGACCGCTCAGCCGCGCCCCCTCGCCCATCTCCTGCGGACGGCTGTCGGTCGTAACGTGGCTGATGGCCACGTAACTGCCCGGGCAGAGCGCCGTACGCAGCCGGTTCACAATCCCGTACGGATCGTCGTCGTCGGGAATCGCGTGCACGACCGACGCCAGCAGCAGTCCCACCGGCTGGTCCAGGTCCAGCAGTGCCCGCGTCGCCGGATGGTCGAGAATGATCTCCGGCCGGCGCAGATCCTCGCGGATCGCGACGGCGAACTCGTTGCCGGACAGGATCTGCTCGCTGTGTGCCACCGCCACCGGATCGATGTCCACATAGACTACGCGCGCGTCCGGCACGACCTTCTGGGCGATCTCGTGCACGTTACCCACGGTCGGGATGCCCGAGCCGATGTCCAGGAACTGACGGATTCCCATGTCGATCATGAAGTGGACCGCACGGTACAGGAACTCCCGGTTCGCCCGCGCCACCAATCGAAGGTCCGGCACCGCCGCGATGGCCTGCCGGGCGAACTCCCGGTCGACCGCGAAGTTGTGGGAGCCACCCAACCAGTAGTCGTAGGCGCGCGCCACGCTCGCCTTGCTGAGGTCTATACCCTCGGGTGCCCAATCCGGCCGCTCCATCGCTGCCCTCCTCGTCATGCCCCCGCGCATTCCGCCACGACCGCGCCCGGACCAGGGCCGCGAGCAACAACAAACGTGTCCCGCGTACGCCCATCGGACCGTGGTCGCGGGCTCAACCCTAACTGACCCACCGATCGATACCCATCCCGGCGGCGGGTGCGTCCACCGCCACGCCAGAGGGCAGCATATACAGGTACCCGAGATGAGAACGTCCTGGTCTGCGGGAACACGGCAAACCGTCTGGCTCTTCCTGAACTTCAGCTGGGATCCGTCGATCCATGCACTCAGTCGCCGTCAGGCGGCCTGACTCCTGTTACGACTGACCCCGCGGTTCGGGTGTCCTTGCTGTTGATCTGTCGTCTGCCTGACGGCGCAGCACCTGTGGTGCTGGCCGGGCGGGCAGTGACCTTATAGGAGCCTGATCGCAGCAGGTCCCGTCACAGTCCCGTCCACCCGGCCGGCCAGCGTCACGCACCCCGTCGCCCTGGTCTGAGCTGGAGCCCGCGATGTCAAGCATGAGTCCCGACCCGCGTCGACGTCGAGTCGTCATCGGCGTCGACACCCACAAACACGTCCACGTCGCCGTCGCCCTGGACGACATCGGCGGCCGTCTCGACGCCCGCTCGTTCCCCGCCGACAGAGGCGGCTACGAGCAACTGCTCGACTGGGCCGCCGCCTTCGACGCCCGGAAGCTGATCTTCGCGATCGAGGGCACCGGCTCCTACGGGGCAGGACTGACCTCCGCCGTCCGCCGACGCGGTCTCGGCGTGATCGAAGTGCTACGCACCGACCGCCGGCACCGGCGCCTGCGGGGCAAGAGCGACACCCTCGACGCCGAGAACGCCGCCCGCTCGGTGCTGGCCG
Source organism: Polymorphospora sp. NPDC051019 (assembly GCF_040683055.1). NCBI lineage: Bacteria > Bacillati > Actinomycetota > Actinomycetes > Micromonosporales > Micromonosporaceae > Polymorphospora > Polymorphospora sp. NPDC051019. The sequence goes on from NZ_JBFBCH010000043.1 coordinate 9,149, forward strand.
GCAACTCCACCAGCGTCCCGAAGACCAACGACGGCACGGTGGAGATGATCCGCCAGATCAAGGTCGCCAAGGACGTCGCGGTCAAGGCCCGCACGGCCGCGATCATCACCCTCAAGGCAGTGCTGGTCACCGCCAGCCCCGAACTACGCGAACAGCTGCAACCCCTGTCGAAGATGGCACTGATCGAGCGGTGCGCCGGCCTCCGACCCGGCCCAGTCACCAGCGTGCTCGCCGCGACCAAACACACACTGCGCTCGATCGCCCGCCGCTGGCAGCAACTCAACGACGAGATCAAAACCCACGAGACACTGCTCGCCGAACTCACCAACCAGCTCGTGCCACAACTGGTCGCCGCGTTCGGCGTCGGCGCCGACACCGCCGCGGAGATGCTCATCGTCGCCGGCGACAACATCGACCGAGTCCGGTTCGAACCAGCCTGGGCCCGACTCTGCGGAGTCGCACCGATCCCCGCCTCCTCCGGCATGAGCAACCGACACCGACTCAACCGCGGCGGCCACCGCCAAGCCAACGCCGCCCTCTACCGGGCCGTCATCGTCCGCATGCAACACCACGAACCCACCCGCACCTACGTCACCCGCCGCACCACCGAGGGCAAGACCAAAGCCGAGATCATCCGCTGCCTCAAACGACTCCTCGCCCGCGAGATCTGGACCCTGCTCCGCCCCCTACGCATGGCCCCCACCACTTCTTGACAGATATAGGAGCGTCTGTGACACCGGCTACGACACCGCCCGGCTAGCCTGGATCCTGCCCGACCTGCCCGTGCTCCTGGTCGGCCGGATCCGCTCGGACCGGGTCCTGCGGTTCCCCAAGCCGCCCAGGCAGCCGGGTGCCACCGGC
>NZ_JBFBCH010000044.1:0-8257 GCF_040683055.1 Polymorphospora sp. NPDC051019
GATCCCCCACCCCCACCCCGATCCGCTCCACCATCACATCCGACAACCGCACAGACGCCTCCGCCATCGTCGATTGATCAGACACCGAATCCCAAAAACCCTGGTGCAGGCTGCCACCGATCAACTCGGCGAGAAGCAGGCTGATCTGGTCGTAGAAGCCGGCCACCTCGCTCTGCGCGCCAACGGACCTCGTCTTCTGTGCGGCATCACTCATCGACGCCATCCCTTCTAACGTTCCAACTGATGGAGCCAGAACCTCACCGGCGCGGGCTCGTCGAAGTTCTTGCTGCCCCATGCCTTACGTGCCAGCTTTCGGAAGACCCCGCCCACGGGGCAGTCCGTGGCCAGAAACTCCTCGACGCGCCGGTCCCGGACCGCGGCCCTCATGTCCAGGAATCCCTGGACGAACAGATCCCTGTCGAAATCGACGGCGGGCCGGCGCCCGAGCGGTCGGGTCCCGTCCGCCATGGCGTCGATCTCCTCCTTACGGAGGTCCGCCCCCATCAGACCGGCGAACCTGTCCGCCGCGACCAGGCCCATCACGTACGACTCCGACCCGGAACGGTCGCCAAGGCCACGGCTGTCGACCTTCCCATCGCGGATCCAGCTCGCGATCTCGTAGGCCAGGATGCCGAACGGATACTGCTCCGGCGGATTGAAGACGTCGGTCTGATCGGCGAGGTTGGTGCAGACCGTGACACAAAATGGCGTGTCGGCATTGGGATATCCCAGCGATACGGCCCACCAGCCGAACGCATAGTGGCCCACCGCACGGATGCAGTAGTCCTTCGCGTCGGGATTTCCGACGGTGTGAACGCCCAACCCCACGTTCACGTCACTTCGCGCGGTGGTCCGCGGCTCGAGAATGGTGTGCACGACGTTGTCGCCGAATACGCCCCCGCGACTCATCAGGGCCAGCATCAGCTTGGTGAAATCGCTGGTGGTCATGACCACGCCCACGGAGTGGTAGGGCGCGCACTCCATCCACGGCAGCGGGGTGGCGTGCTGGCCGAACAGCATGTGACCCGTGGTGCAGCGCTCCCGCACCGCCGCCCAGTTCGGGCTGTCCCACCAGGCGGTGTCGTGCATGCCGAGCGGGTCGAAGATCTCCGCCTTCGCGTAGTGACCGAGCGGCATCCCGGTCACCGCCTCCGCGACCAGCGGCGCCACCTGATACATGAAGGACGACGACCGCCACTGCCCGGTATCGGCCGAGTCGACGAACCGCGACGCTCCGGTGCCGTATTCCCAGGTCGCGTCCCGCGCCAGCTCGCGCTTGACGTATTCGCCCGCCGGCTCCGGGGTCCCGGTCCACTCGTACCCGTCGGTGGCGGCGCCGGTGAGCATCGCCAGCGCCTTGGTGAGGGTTATGGTGCCGCCCTTGGGATTGGTGACCGGAAATGGCAGGTGGGTGTCGATCGGTTCGTCCAACTGCAGCCGGCCGGCGTCTGCGAGTTTGACCACCGCTGCGGACACCAGAAGCTTGCCCAGGCTGCCGAGGCGCATCGTGTGATCGACGGTCAGCGGCGCACCCGTCGAGACGTCCGCGACCCCGAAGGGCAGCGTCAGCAAGGGCTGCCCCTTGACGCCTACCGTGACCAGTGCACCGGGCGCACTGGTGGCTTCCAGCACGGACGGCGCCACCCGGTTGATCCCTTCACGCAGAGCAGTCGGTGTCAATGGCACGGAATCTCCCTACCGGCTTCGGACTACACGGTCAGGCGCTGGGGCCAGAGCCAGAACGACCCGGGTGATGTCGGAACAGAACGGCGAACGGGATCCGACACCGGCGTCACCTCGCCACCGAGGTCACGTTGCCGCACCACGCCGGCCGCAACAATCCCCCATTTCCCGGGGTACCCGTCAGGCAATGGGAGTGCTATTCTCGGGCGCCGCCGGAGCCATACCGGGGAATCGGTCACACAAATTCATTCTCATCGAGCATTACATGTACGATGGCGGGGTCGCTGACGCCGAAACACATTGAGGCGAACCCATGCGAATTCTCTTTTCCAGTGCGCCGCAGTACGGCCACACCTATCCCCTGCTACCGCTGGCCATCGCCGCCCGGGAGGCCGGGCACGAAATCTCCTACGCCATCGACGTCGGGTTCCACCCGCTGGTACGGCGACTCGGTTTCCGGCCGGTCCGAGCCGGCGTGAACACCCGGGCCGGGGCGGCCAAGGCCCTCCAGGGACAGGCACCGCCGCCGCCGAATCCCAGCTGGCGGGAGACCATCCCGGTGGCGGTGCACGTCTTCACCGAGGCCGTGTTCCGGCCGGTCGCCGCCGATCTGCTCCCGCTGCTGCGTGAGGACCCGGTCGACCTGGTGGTGTACGAACCGGGCAACCCCGGTGCGGCACTGGTGGCACACCACCTCGGCATCCCCGCGGTCTGCCATGGCTTCAGCCGCGCCAGCCTGCTGAGTGACGACTTCCAGGCGATGGCCGCGGACCGCGTTCGCGGGGCGGCGACACAGGTCGGGCTGACGGTGCCGGACGCGGCGTTCCCGACCTTCGGCGACCCGTACATCGACGTCTATCCGCCGTCCCTCCAGGAGCCCTCGTTCCTGGACGAGCCCGCCCGGGTACCGCTGCGGCCGACGGCCTTCGCCGAGCCGGGCGAGTTGCCCGCCGTCGTTCGCCGCGACCGGGACCGGCCGCTGGTCTACCTCACCCTGGGCACGGCCGTGGGTACGGTGCCGCCGCTGCGCGCGGCGATCGAAGGGCTGTCCAGGTTGGACATCGACCTGCTGGTGGCGGCAGGGCCCGCGGCGCCGGCGGGCGAACTCGGTGACCTGCCCGGCAACGTGCATGTCGAAGCCTGGCTGCCACAGGCGGACGTGATGCCCCACCTCGATCTGGCGGTGCACCACGGCGGGTCGGGAACCACGCTGAGCGCGGCCGCCGCCGGAGTGCCGCAGTTGTTCCTGCCGGTCCTGGCCGACCATTTCGTCAACGGCAACGGGTTCGCCGCCGCGGGGGCGGGCACCTGGCTGCTACCCGAAGGCACCGTACGGTTCGAGGACCGCCGGCGCAACGACGCCGTCGCCGCGCCCGCCATCGCCGCCGCGGCGGAGGCCCTGCTCGCCGACCCGGAGGCAACGAAGGCGGCACAGCGGGTCGCCAGCGAGATCGCCGAGATGCCCGGCCCCGCGCAGGTTGCCGCCCGCCTGCCGGGGCTGGCCCGCTGATCACCCGTGCCGGGAAGCGGCCCGTCGCCCGCCCGGCGACAGGAGACCGGGCCGGGCGACTCCCGCAGGAACGGATGCGGTCAGGCGGCCCCGGCGCGCGTCGCGGTGACCGCCACCGTGGTGTAACTCATCGTGAAGCTTCCCCCGGCCGCGTCGACCGCGGCACCGAGGCCCTCCTGCAACTGGTTCAGCTTGGCCGGCGGAAGCAGGTGGTGTCCGCCGAAGGTCGGCACCTGGTACACCCAGTCGTCACGGGTGTAGACCTGTTCCCAGTCGAACCGCCACTCTTCCGGCTCGTCGAACGCCGCCGCGTGACGGATGCCGTCGGCCGCCTTGGTGAAGAACACCGAGTATCCCTCGAGCGCGGGCATGACCGACTGGTAGACCGGCATGTCCGGCATCACCTCGCGGTACACCGCGGCGAAGGCGTCGTTCACCTCCGGCGGGGGCTGGAAGACGTTCCAGAAGACCACCAGCCGGCCACCGGGACGCAGCGCCTGCGCGGCCTTGGCGCCGCCGGCGACCGCGTCCACCCAGTGCCAGGTCTGTCCCGAGACGATCGCGTCGAACTGCCGGCCGGCGGGCTCCCACGCTTCGAACGTCGCCACCTCGGTCTCGACTCCGGTGCCCCGCGCGAACTCGGCCATTCGCGCGTCGGGCTCGACGCCGAGCACCTTGCAGCCGGCCGCCGCGAGCTGCCGGGCCACGATGCCGGTACCGGAGCCCACGTCGAGCATCTCGGGCCCGGGGGTGGCGGCGACGATCTGCTCCACCAGGGCCTGTGGATAGCGGGGACGGGCACGGTCGTAGCGTTCGGGATCCGCACCGAACGACTCCGCGACCTGTCGTTGCTGATGGAGCTTCGGCTCGGAAGTCGGATTAGTAGGCATGCGCCCACAATAGGTGGGCGCTCGCCCGTGGTGTCAACCCGTTCGGACCGACCAGTCGCCACAACTCCCCTCAAAACGGCCACAGTCAACCGGCTGAAGATCGACGATCACACCTCGCCGGCGTTGACGAGTGGGCGAGCGCCCACTAGGGTGACCGCATGCCCACTGAACCGATCGCCGAGGCCTCGTCGACGCGGGACACGCTCACCATGGCCGCGGCACGCGGTGGTTACACGACACCGGCACCGGTTCAGGCGATGTGGCGGGAAGCCCCGGTGCGACAGTTCACCACCGAGTCGGGCAGGCTCGCGTGGCTGGTGACGGGAATGCGCGAAGTCCGGGCCGTGCTGTCCGACCCGCGGTTCAGCCGCGCCGAGGCGCGCCGCCTGGGTGCGGTCATCGGACCGGCGGCGATCTTCAAGAATCCGGGAATCAACGATCTGGATCCGCCCGAGCACACCCGGCTGCGCCGTCTCGTCTCCGGCGCGTTCAGCGCACGCCGCATGCGTGCCCTTCGTCCACGCATCCAGCGGATGACCGACGAGCTCATCGCCTCGATGATCGCGACCGGCCCGCCCGCCGACCTCGCATCCGACCTGTGCTACCAGGTGCCCATCTCGGTCATCTGCGAGATTCTCGGCGTGCCGGACGAGGATCTGGAGCGGTTCCGGGGCTGGGCGGAGCGGGTCACGTCCACCGGTGCCTACCCACCCGAGGAGGCCGTGGCCGCGCTCAGGGCGATGGTCGCCTACATGGCCGGCCTGGTCGACGCCAAGCGCCGTGATCCCGACGAGAGCCTGCTGCACGACCTGATCACGGCCCACGACGAGCAGGACCGGCTGAGCGAGGACGAGCTGGTGACCCTGGGATGCGGCCTGTTGCTCGCCGGCAACGAGTCGACCGCGACCATGCTGAGCAAGGGACTCGTGGCCCTGCTGGCCAATCCCGACCAGCTGGCGGCGCTGCGTGCCGACCCATCCCTGATCCCCGCCGCGGTCGAGGAGATCCTGCGCTTCTCCACGCTGGGGGTCCGCCCGTACAGTGGCCACCTTCGAGGCACCACGTCCGACGTGAACCTCGGCGGCGTCACCATCCCCGCGCACTCGGTGGTCTACGCCTGCCTGCCGGCCGCCAACCTGGACCCGGCGGCGTTCCCCGCCCCCGAGAGGCTGGACGTCACCCGCACGGGCGCGGTGGGTCACGTCGCCTTCGGTCACGGCATACACCACTGCCTGGGAGCCCAGCTCGCCCGAATGGAGCTGGAGGTGGTCATCGGCAGCACACTGGCCGCCTTTCCCGGGCTTCGGCTGGCCGTCCCCGTCGACGACATCCCCTACAAGGACGGGTTCCTCATTACCGGGGTGCGCGCGCTGCCCGCGACCTGGTGAGGTCCTGGTGAGGAGATCGTGATGCGAGTTCTCGTGCTGGGCGGTACCCGCTTCGTGGGACGAAGCATCGTCGAAGCGGCGCTCGCCCGCGGAGACAAGGTGAGCGTCCTGAACCGCGGCGTCAGCCGGCCCGCACCCGAGGGTGTCGACACCCTGATCGCCGACCGAACCGATCCGCGGGCACTCGGCGACGCCATCGGCGAGCGGGAGTGGGACGCGGTCATCGACACCTGGACGGGCGCTCCTCGAGCCGTCCGTGACAGCTGCGCGCTCCTGGCCGGCCGCGTCGGCCACTACGGCTACGTCTCCAGCCGGGTCGTCTACGACAAGCCGATCCCGGCCGGCGCGGACGAGAGCGCGCCAGCCATCGACGGCGACCCGGACGACGAGGCCGACGGCTTCTATCCCACGGCGAAGCGCGGAAGCGAGATCGCCGTCCTGCGGGCGTTCGAAGACCGTGCCCTGCTCGCGCGACCGGGACCCGTGTTCGGCCGGTACGAGGACGTCGGCTCGCTGACCTGGTGGCTGCGTCGCATCCAGCGCGGTGGACGGGTCCTGGCGCCCGGCGATCCCTCCGACCCGCTGCAGTACGTCGACGTCCGGGATTTCTCGACCTGGATGCTGGATGCCACCGAGCGGCGCCTCCCCGGCACGTTCAACACGCTGTGCCGGCCCGGCAGCCACACCATGGGCGAGCTGCTCGACACGATGCGGCGGGTCACGCGGTCCGACGCGGAGCTGGTCTGGGTGGCCGACGACGTCCTCCTGTCCGCGGGCATCCGCCCGTATCTGGATCTGCCGCTGTGGCTTCCCGGCAAGGGCGGTGGCATGCACGACGCCGACGTCTCCGCCGCGCACGATGCCGGACTCGACACCAGCCGTCCGCTCGACGACACCGTCGCCGACGCGTGGTCCTGGCTGCGGCGTGAGGGCGAGCCGCCCTGGCAGGACACCAGCCGTGGGCTGGACCGCTCCCTCGAGCAGCGGGTACTCGACCGCCTCGGCTGACTCCGGACACCTGTTGGGGGCGCGGGCCGGCGAGAGCCGGCCCACGCCCCCTTTCCGGTGCGTCAGCGTCCGGGCGTCCCGTCCCAGCTGATCGGCAGGTCAGCGGGTCCGCGCACGCCCAGCCCGTCCTTCCATTCGATGTCGGCCTCGGGGCCGGCGATACGCAGACCGGGCAGCCGCTTCAAGAGCGTGCCGAGAGCGACCTGAAGCTCCATCCGGGCCAGTGGGGCGCCGAGGCAGTGGTGCGGGCCGTGCCCGAAGTTGAGATGCGTCGCCTCCGCACGGCGCAGGTCGAGGCGCTCCGGGTCGGTGTAGACCGACTCGTCGCGGTTGGCCGAAGGCAGGACGGGCAGCACCGCGTCGCCCGCCTTCACCAGGACGCCGTTCAGCTCGACATCCGCCAGGGCGTAGCGTGGTATGGCTCCGAGGACGCTCAGCGGGATGAAGCGTTGCAGTTCCTCGACGGCGCGAGGCAGCAGTCCCGGATCCGCGCGCAGCTCAGCCAGCTGGTTGGGATGGGTCAGCAGGACGTAGACGAAGTTGGTGATCTGCGAGGCGGTCGTCTCGTGCCCTGCGAGGATCATGCTCTGGACCAGTCCGAGCAGCTCCCGGTCGCCGAGCCGATCGTCGTTGTCACGCGCCGCCACGAGGGCCCCGAGCAGGTCGTCCGTCGGTGTCTTGCCGCGCTGGGCGATCAGGTCAGCCAGGTATCCGGAGAGCTGCATCAGGCACTCGCGCACCTTCTCCGGCGCGTACCTGGTGGTCGGGACGAAGGCCTCAGACCACATCCGGTAGGTCGCCCGGTCCTCCTCCGGCACGCCCAACAGGTCGCAGATGACCGTGACCGGAAGCTGCAGCGCGAAGTCCTCGACCAGATCGGCCGGAGGCCCCTTGGCCACCATCGCGTCGACGAGTTCGTCGGCGACCTGCTGGGCACGAGGCCGCAACTGCTCGATCCGGCGCACGGTGAACGCCTTGGCGACCAGCCGACGCAGCCGGCTGTGATCCGGCGGATCGAGGTCCATGATGCTGCCCGGAGGCGCGAAGAAGGGTCGCATGCGGGGCTGGTCCCGGCCCGCGCCGGCCGCCCGGCTGAAGCGCGGGTCGGAGAGGACGAGCTTCACATCCTCGTACCGGGTGATCAACCACGCGGGCTCCCCGTAGGGCAACCGCACTCGGATCGTCGTCTGGGTGCGCAAGGTCGCCAAGAGGGGTTCGGCATCCAGTCGCCGGGGGGTGCTGAACGGATAGGGCCTGGCCTCGGTGGCGGTCATCGCGGACTCCTCACTGCCGATGTGTCACTTCGATGGCGGCCGAGGGCAGCACGCGGCCGCCTCGACGACGACGTCGTACTGCTCGGGCGCCGGGGTGTCGCTCAGGAGAACCACGACGCCGTCCTGGTCACGCTGGTCGAAGACCGACGGCGCGAGCATGCGCACCGCCCGGACCCGACGCACTTCGCGGTGTCGGTGGTGACGTTCACCGGGACTACTCGCGCTCGTCGGCGGGCGGAACGGCAGCCGTCTCCGGCGCGGTCGCGACGACGATGCCGTAGCCGAAGGTGACGGACTCCTGAAGTGGGAGGACGCTCTCGTACTGCGCCACGACCCGCTCGCCGAACTTCCGCACCAGCTCGGCCCGGTCGTCGGTCAGCTTCTGCCGCATGCGCTCTCGCGTGCGCGCCACCGTGTGCTCGGTGACGTCCGTCAGCTCGACGGGGATCAGACCGGCCTGTTCCAACAGGGACTCGTAGTCCGCCAACCGGATCGGCTTGGCCA
>NZ_JBFBCH010000045.1:0-6544 GCF_040683055.1 Polymorphospora sp. NPDC051019
AAGGGCACCACCAACGACGTACACGTCGCACTCTCCACCGGCACCACCTTCGGCCCCGCCGCCAAATGGCACGACTTCTTCGGACTCAACGGCGACACCACGCTGTAGGCGGTCGGCCCGGAGGCGGCGCAACCCGCCCCCGGGCCGACACCGAGGTCAGCCCCAGGTCAGCGGGTCGAGGCTGAGATAGAGGTCCAGCCGGTCAGGGTCGGGTTCGACGCCGTACCGGTCGGCGAAGGCCCGGTCGGCCTCGGCCGCCCGCTCCTCGCTGGACCAGGTCTCGCGCGCGTTGGCGAGCAGCAGGGCGATGTCGGCGTGCCGGTCGGCCCGCCCGAGCCGGCCGAGGTCGATGAATCCGGTGACCCGCAAGGTGTCCGGATCGAGCATGATGTTGGGCAGGCACAGGTCGCCGTGGCAGACGACGGTGTCGGCGGCCTCCTGGTCCAGCCGCCGGCCGACCTGCGGTTCGAGGCGGGCGAGGAGTTCGTCGGGCGGGGTGGCCTGCTGCTCCACGGGGAGGAAGTCGGGGTTCACCGCCCCACGGGCGACGACGTCCCGGGCGGTGTCGAACATGTCCGCGAGGCCCCAGGTGAAGGGGCACCGGTCGACGGGCAGTTCATGCAGCCGCCGTACGGCGTCGGTGATCGAAGTCCACGCCCGCTTCAGTTGTTCGGCCGGTAGGCGGTCCGCCGGCACCCCGGGCACAGTGCTCGTCACCAGGCAGGCCCCGGCGTCGTCGGCGAGCCAGTCGAGCACCTCGGGCCCCGGGATCCCGCTGCCGTTCAGCCATTCGACCCGGTCGCGTTCGGCTTCCAACGTCGCCCGCTGGCCGGCCGGCACGCACTTGGCGTACCGGGAACCGTCGGCACTGCGGAAGACGGCCGCCCCGGACTCACCACCGGTGACCGGATGCCACCCGGCGCCGGGCGGGACCGGGTACGTACTCACGGGGTGGCCACCGCCGTCAGGTGCCCGCGGGCCCGGGCGATGAGCGCGTCCGGGGCGTCGGCGTAGAACCGCAGTTCGCTCACCGGGCGGTCCGGTCCCTTCGGCACCACGACGGTCATCGGCTCACGGAACACCAGGTCGATGTTGGTCTGCCCGCCGGTACCGACCAGCAGGTGTACCCGGTCACCGGACTCCTCGACCTCGACGGTCCGGCTGCTGTGGGTCAACGACCGGCGCCGGCCCCGGATCTCGGCGACCGCCGACCAGGGGATCGTGACGTCGACCGAGTGTCCGTACCGGACCCGGATGCCGGCGGCGTCGGTCACGTGCGGGTGCACGCGTACGGCGCCCAGCATCCCGAACATCCAGATCAGTCCCCACGCGCCGAGCGTCAACGCGACGATCCGCAGCGGCGGCCACGGCAGGAAGTGCGCGAGCAGGAGGTCGAGCAGCGGGATCTCGACCGCCGACACGACGATGAACACCACGAAGATCGGGGTCACCACGCCGGCGTACCCGAACGCCCGCGCGTCGTCGGCGAGCGTGGGCCGTCGGCGTGAGATCCAGCGGAAGAGGCTGCGCCACATCCCGGCCTCGGCGGCGAGGGCCCGGCGCAGCAGGGTGGGCTGGCGGCCGTGGGTGGTGGTCATCGGTCCTCCTCGGTGGTTGCGGGGATGCCGCCGGTGCCGGCTGCCGGGACGGGGTCGACATCGTGGGCGCGCAACCTGTCCAGCAGTTCGCCGAAGCCGGCGACCAGGCAGTCCAGCCGGTCGTCGGGCATCCCGGCGAAGAGCAGGTCGGCGAACTCGTGCTGGCCACGGACGAGCGTGTCGGCGGTCTCGGTGCCGTGCGCGGTGAACGTCACGAGGGTCGCCCGGCGGTCGGTCGGGTGCGGTTCGCGGGTGACGAAGCCGGTGGCGGCGAGCCCGTCGACCAGGCCGGTGACCGTACGCGGGCTGACGGCCAGCGCCTCGGCGAGGTCGCGCTGGGTCGTGGGGCCGCGCTGGGCGAGCACCCACATGACGTGGGCCCGGGAGCCGGTGAGGCCGTCACGGGCCAGGCTGCGGGTCATGTCGTCGTTGACCACGACGACCAGCTCCAGCAACAGGTTCAGTGCCGCGTTGTGCCGGTCCGCCATTTCACTCACATCGCCGTTCCCGCTCACATCGCCATCCTCATAATGAGTCCGCCTGATAGTGAGTGTAGCTCACTACATGCGACAAGCCCCGGCGGAAGCTCGTCCCGCCGGGGTTCGTCGTTCCGGTACGACTACACCGGGTAGGCCTCGAACTCGTTCACCCGTACGTAGCCGGGCTGATGGGTGGGGCCGTGCTTACCCAGCAGCCTGACCAGGCGGGTGGTGCGTTGGCCGAACGTGACCGTCCGGACCAGTTGGGTGTTGCCGGTGACCTGCGCGACGGTGATGAACGTGATGCCGTTCCAGACCTGGATGTCGAAGTCCCTGATCGGATAGCCCTGGCTGGTGTAGACCACGACCCGGCTCACCGCCTTGTTCACCCCGAAGTCGACCTGCACCCACTCCGGCGTCAGCGGAGGATAGGTGCCCCCGGCGTTCGCCCAACTGTGGAGGCCGCCGAGCGTGGTGTTCGTCGAGCCGTCGTTGATCCGGTTCACCGAGTAGCCGGAGAAGGTGCTCGACGCCGAGACGGTGCCGCTGCGGGCGAGGTTGTCGTGGCCGGTCCCGCCGTCACCACCCACGCTGCACACACCGAAGTCGACCAGGCCGGTGCTGTACTGCAGGTAGGTCGACTCGTTGTTCCAGACCGGTGCGTCGCCGGCCGGGTCGTCGCGGGACTGGAAGGCCAGCGTGACCGAGCCGATCACCTTGATGTTGAGGGTGATGTTGATGTTCGGGCCGCCGTCGACCTCGACCCACTGGTAGCCCCAGACCGGGCCGTACGCGGCGTAGTCCCAGGTGGTCAGGAAGTGGTCGGGGTACTGCCAACCCGTGATGTGCTTCTTCTTGATCTTTCCAAAGTAGATGGTCTTCACGTGCGCCCCGCCCTGGGCGACGACGATCAGCTTCATCTCCAGCTTGCCCTCGAAGAGCCCGCCCAGCGAACTCGGGCTCGGCACCTTGAACCGGTGCAGGTGTTCCTGGCCCCGGTTGTTGCGCAGTCCGGTCGGGTTGCAGGCGGCCTGCGTCCCCGCGCCGGCACCGGTCGCGCCGGCGTCGGCTCCGGCCACCGGTCCGACGACGCCGTCCGACGCCTCCTCGGCCGGCGGCGTCCACGAGGCGACCGTCGTGCCGCCGCCGGTGTCCACGACCTCGTTGACCGACAACACCCAGACCTCGTTGGTCTCGGCATACGCCTCGGTCAGCGGAGTCGGCAGGGTGACCACCTGCCCGTTCTGGAACTGGTAACCGGGCGTGGAAGTGGCCGTCTGATCGGCCGGCGCGACCGCCACGGTCGGCGTACTCGCCGGTGGCACCCATTCGTCCAGGTTCGGGATGTAGATCTGCGGCGGGTAGGCGAAGCCCGAGATGTTCTGGAACTGTGCGACACCATTCTTGAGGTGCAGCCAGTTCTGGTCCTGCGGGTGCACGATATACGATTCCTCGGCCTCGCTGATCACGCTCGAGAGCAGCGCGTTCGTGTCGCCGTCGAACTGTCGGCCGGCGATGTCGCGGATCAGCACCTGGAGCATCGTGTTCTGCGCGGCGGTCAGCAGGGGGAGGATCAGCGCCTGTAGCCGGGCCTCGATCATGGCGTCGACCGACGATGCCGCAGTTTCGGTCGGTTTGCCCTGCTTGCTCGGCACTCCGGCGTGTGCCGGCCCGGCGACCAGTGCAAGACAGAGTGTCGCGGCGACGGGAAACGCCAGGCGGCGCAGTAGGCCGGACCTGGATCCACCTCTCCTGCCGGGTACGACGATGGGCGGGTTCACGGGCTTCCTCCTTTTGGGCGCCGATAGACGCCCTGATCCGAAAAGTGCGAACACGCCGACGCTGAAAAGTCGGGCGGCAACGGGACTTGCCCAACGCGAGGAAATAGGCACCTTGATCGACCGACCCGTTGTTGGAAGCCCCGTCGCAGATACCGATGATTGCGGTAACCGAGAATTCACACCACGAATCCTGAACTTCGTTGAACATTGCCGAACGGCTATGTAATCTCAGGCCACTCGACTCCTCGACGGATGAGGCGCCAAATGGCGGTCAACCCCTATCTGGTCTCGGCCGAACGCACCGACCTGTCCGACCTGGCCCGGCTCCTCCGCCAACTCCGCCGCCGGCACGCCCGACAGCGCGGCGACTCCGAACTCACCTACCGCGAACTCGCCGCCCGGACCGGCTGGTCCATCGGCACCATCGCCGGATACTTCGGTGGGCGTACCCTGCCCCCGACCAACCGGCTCGACGTCCTCGCCGCCCTCCTGGAGGCCACCCCCACCGAACAGGGCGTGCTTGCCACCGCCCGCGACCGCGCACAGGAGGACCGGCGTCCCAACACACCGGCACCGGGCGCCGGCCGGTGGCCCGTGCCCCGCCAGCTTCCCGGCGAGAACTTCCGCTTCGTCGGCCGCGACACCGAACTCGCCGCCCTCGACGCCCTGCTCGACCGTTCCGGGCCGCCCGCGGCCGTCGCGGTGCTGCTCACCGGCACCACCGGAGCCGGCAAGAGCACCCTCGCCGTCCACTGGGCGCACCGGGTCGCCGGCCGCTTCCCCCACGGCCAGCTGCACGTCAACCTCGGCGGCCTCGACCCGGACGGGCCGCCGGTCACCCCCGCCCGCGTCGTCCGCGACGTCGCCGCTGCCTTCGGCGTGCCCGGCGACCAGATCCCGGCCAGCCCCGACGCCCGGACCGGCCTCTACCGCAGCCTGCTCGCCCGCCGCCGGGTGCTCATGGTCCTCGACAACGCCCGCGACGCCGACCAGGTTCGCCCGCTGCTGCCCGGCTCACCCGGCTGCCTCACCATCATCACCAGCCGTAACCAACTCACCAGCCTCGTCGCCCTCGACGGGGTACACCACCTCGTCGTCGACCTGCCCACCACCGACGACGCCCGGCAACTGCTCGCCCACCGGCTCGGCCCCGTACGGGCCGCCGCCGAACCCGCCGTCGTCGACGAACTCGTCCGGCACTGCGCCCGCCTGCCGCTGGCCATGGTGGTCGTCGCCGCCCGCGCCAACGCCCGCCCCAACTTCCCGCTGGCCGTACTCGCGGAAGAACTGCGGCTCGCGTACGGCAGCCTCGACCTCTTCAGCGGCGACGACGCACCCGCCGACCTACGGGTGGCGTTCGCCGGCTCCTACCGGCACCTCACACCGGCGGCCGCGACCCTGTTCCGGCGCGTCGGCGCGTACCACGAACCGGACGTCGACGCGGACGGCGCCGCCCGCCTCGCCGGAACGTCGTCGGCCGACGCGCGGCGGGCCCTCGCCGAACTCTCCCGCGCCCACCTGCTCACCGAACACCGGCCCGGCCGCTACACCTGCCACGACCTGCTGCGAGCCTTCGCCCGCGAGATCGGCCGCTATGCGCCGTAGCGGCGGTTGCGGGCCGCATACGAGCGCAGCGCCCGCAGGAAGTCGACCTGCCGGAACCCGGGCCAGTAGACGTCACAGAAGTAGAGCTCCGAGTACGCCGCCTGCCAGAGCAGGAAGCCGGACATCCGCTGCTCACCGCTGGTACGGATGATGAGGTCGGGATCGGGCTGGCCACTGGTGTAAAGGTGCGCGGCGATGTCGTCGGCGGTCAGCCGCCCGGCCAACTCGTCGATGTCGGTGCCGGCCCGGGCCTCCTTGTCCAGCAGGGACCGGATGGCGTCGACGACCTCGTCCCGCCCGTCGTACCCGACCGCGACGGTGAGGTGGAAATCGGTGTCCCGGTCCCGGGTCTCCTCCTCGGCCAGCTTCAGCGCATGCCGGGTCGAGTCGGGCAGCCCGTCGAGCCGGCCCGCCAGGTGCACCTGCCAGCGGCTCGAACCCCGTACCAGCCGCTCCGCCACGACCTGTTCGATCATCTCCAGGAGGAACCGGATCTCGTCCGACTGGCGCTTGCGCAGGTTGTCGGTCGACGCGACGAAGATCGTGACGTGCTCGATCCCGGCGGTCGCGCACCAGCCCAGGACCTCCTCGACGTGCTCCGCGCCGTACCGGTGGCCGACGCTGGGGTTGTCGTAGCCCATCTGCCGGGCCCACCGGCGGTTGCCGTCCATCACCATCGCCACGTGCCGCGGCATGGGGCTGTCGCCGAGACTGGCCTGGAGGCGGCGGGCGTACAGCTTGTACAGCATGTCCCGGATTTTCACCCGGACAAACTACAAGACCGGCGGGCGCTGTTCTGTCCGGTTACCGGCGCCCAGATAGTGGCAAGATCCGGACATCCGGGCGGTTCGTGGGTCGTTGGTGACGTGGATCGGCCCGGCGGTCGGTGGAATGGTCGGTGGGTCGGGGTCGTTGTGCATGACCGCCGCCGAGGTAGCAGCCGGCGGCGTCGGTTTCCCGGTGCGGGCCGGAATGGTCCGGGCCGCCGGTGCGTTACACCCGGTCCGGACGTGAGCAGCACCCCCCGCGCCACGTCCCCCGCTCTTCTCTTTGCCCCGCGTGAGAGGCATGCGTGAGGGCG
>NZ_JBFBCH010000046.1:0-3414 GCF_040683055.1 Polymorphospora sp. NPDC051019
AAGAAGTCCGGCGGTGTCCTACTCTCCCACACCCTCACGAGTGCAGTACCATCGGCGCTGGAGGGCTTAGCTTCCGGGTTCGGAATGTAACCGGGCGTTTCCCCTCCGCCATAACCGCCGTAACACTATCGACTTATCAAACACCACCCACAACCACCCACATTCCCTTGGGCGGGGGGTCGGGTGTTCGTTTGTCGGGAATCACACAGTGGACGCGTAGCAGCTTAGTAGTCAAGTCCTCGGCCTATTAGTACCGGTCAACTCAACACGTTACCGTGCTTACATCTCCGGCCTATCAACCCAGTCGTCTAACTGGGAGCCTTACCCCACCAAGGTGGGTGGGATACCTCATCTTGAAGCGAGCTTCCCGCTTAGATGCTTTCAGCGGTTATCCCTTCCGAACGTAGCCAACCAGCCATGCTCCTGGCGGAACAACTGGCACACCAGAGGTTCGTCCGTCCCGGTCCTCTCGTACTAGGGACAGCCCTTCTCAAGTATCCTACGCGCACGGCGGATAGGGACCGAACTGTCTCACGACGTTCTAAACCCAGCTCGCGTACCGCTTTAATGGGCGAACAGCCCAACCCTTGGGACCTGCTACAGCCCCAGGATGCGACGAGCCGACATCGAGGTGCCAAACCATCCCGTCGATATGGACTCTTGGGGAAGATCAGCCTGTTATCCCCGGGGTACCTTTTATCCGTTGAGCGACACCGCTTCCACACGCAAGTGCCGGATCACTAGTCCCGACTTTCGTCCCTGCTCGACCCGTCAGTCTCACAGTCAAGCTCCCTTGTGCACTTACACTCAACACCTGATTGCCAACCAGGATGAGGGAACCTTTGGGCGCCTCCGTTACCCTTTAGGAGGCAACCGCCCCAGTTAAACTACCCACCAGACACTGTCCCTGAACCGGATCACGGCCCCAAGTTAGATACCCAAATCAACCAGAGTGGTATTTCAAGATTGCCTCCACCTGTACTGGCGTACAAGCTTCACCGGCTCCCACCTATCCTACACAAGCTAATTCAGATACCAATGTCAAGCTATAGTAAAGGTCCCGGGGTCTTTCCGTCCTGCCGCGCGTAACGAGCATCTTTACTCGTAATGCAATTTCGCCGGGCCTGTGGTTGAGACAGTGGGGAAGTCGTTACGCCATTCGTGCAGGTCGGAACTTACCCGACAAGGAATTTCGCTACCTTAGGATGGTTATAGTTACCACCGCCGTTTACTGGCGCTTAAGTTCTCAGCTTCGCCCCGAAGAGCTAACCGGTCCCCTTAACGTTCCAGCACCGGGCAGGCGTCAGTCCATATACATCGAATTACTTCTTCGCATGGACCTGTGTTTTTAGTAAACAGTCGCTTCCCCCTGCTCTCTGCGGCCATACCACGCTCCAGGAGCAAGTCCCTTCACGCGTCCGGCCCCCCTTCTCCCTAAGTTACGGGGGCAATTTGCCGAGTTCCTTAACCACAGTTCGCCCGATCGCCTCGGTATTCTCTACCTGACCACCTGTGTCGGTTTGGGGTACGGGCCGCTAAGAACTCGCTAGAGGCTTTTCTCGGCAGCATAGGATCACTGACTTCACCTGAATCGGCTCGGCATCACGTCTCAGCCACAAGGTGTGCGGATTTGCCTACACACCGGCCTACACGCTTACCCCGGCACAACCACCGGCCGGGATCAGCTACCTTCCTGCGTCACCCCATCGCTTGACTACTACCCGCCAGGTTCCCAGGCTCACCAGCATCAGTCCGAAGACCTCCACCAGATCACGTGGTTAGCACAACGAGGTTCATCATGGGCGCTCTTTCGCGGGTACGGGAATATCAACCCGTTGTCCATCGACTACGCCTCTCGGCCTCGCCTTAGGTCCCGACTCACCCAGGGCGGATTAACCTAGCCCTGGAACCCTTGGTCATCCGGCGGAAGGGTTTCTCACCCTTCATTCGCTACTCATGCCTGCATTCTCACTCGTGCCGCGTCCACAGCTGGGTCACCCCGCTGCTTCACCCCCGGCACGACGCTCCCCTACCCATCCACACACCTGCACCCACACCCAAAGGCATAGGCGAAGTAAAAATGTGAATGCCACAGCTTCGGCGGTGTACTTGAGCCCCGCTACATTGTCGGCGCGGAACCACTTGACCAGTGAGCTATTACGCACTCTTTAAAGGATGGCTGCTTCTAAGCCAACCTCCTGGTTGTCTATGCGACCCCACATCCTTTTCCACTTAGCACACGCTTAGGGGCCTTAGCTGGTGATCTGGGCTGTTTCCCTCTCGACTACGAAGCTTATCCCCCGCAGTCTCACTGCCACGCTCTCACTTACCGGCATTCGGAGTTTAGCTGATTTCGGTAAGCTTGTAGGCCCCCTAGACCATCCAGTGCTCTACCTCCGGCAAGAAACACGCAACGCTGCACCTAAATGCATTTCGGGGAGAACCAGCTATCACGGAGTTTGATTGGCCTTTCACCCCTAACCACAGGTCATCCCCCAACTTTTCAACGTTGGTGGGTTCGGCCCTCCACACGGTCTTACCCGCGCTTCAGCCTGCCCATGGCTAGATCACTCCGCTTCGGGTCTAGAACATGCGACTAAACGCCCTATTAAGACTCGCTTTCGCTACGGCTACCCCACACGGGTTAACCTCGCCACATGCCACTAACTCGCAGGCTCATTCTTCAAAAGGCACGCCGTCACCCCTAAAGGCTCCGACGGATTGTAGGCGAACGGTTTCAGGTACTATTTCACTCCCCTCCCGGGGTACTTTTCACCATTCCCTCACGGTACTAGTCCGCTATCGGTCACCAGGAAGTATTCAGGCTTACCAGGTGGTCCTGGCAGATTCACGGCAGATTACAGGGGTCCGCCGCTACTCGGGAACATCCACAGAAGACCAGCCACTTTCACCTACCGGACTATCACCGACTACGGTTGGCTTTCCCACACCATTCGGCTAGCAACTGGCTTTATAACTTCTCGAACAAGTGTCAGCTTGTCCAGCAGAGTCCCACAACCCCGACCACGCAACCCCTGACAGGTATCACACGCAACCGGTTTAGCCTAAATCCGCTTTCGCTCGCCACTACTCACGGAATCACTATTGTTTTCTCTTCCTACGGGTACTGAGATGTTTCACTTCCCCGCGTTCCCTCCACACACCCTATGCATTCAGGTGCGGGTGACATCACATGACTGATGCCAGGTTTCCCCATTCGGACACCCTGGGATCACAGCTTGGTTGACAGCTCCCCCAGGCCTATCGCGGCCTCCCACGTCCTTCATCGGCTCCTGGTGCCAAGGCATCCACCGTCCGCCCTTGACAACTTGACCACAAAGATGCTCGCGTCCACTGTGTAATTCTCAACAAACGACCAACCCACAACCCACAGCACCACACCAAACCACGAAC
>NZ_JBFBCH010000047.1:0-3458 GCF_040683055.1 Polymorphospora sp. NPDC051019
CCGTCGGGGAGTCCTTCCAGCACTGGTTCTCCAGCCCGGTCCGCTCGTTGCGGCGTTGGTACCAGACGTAGCCGTCGCCCATGATGTCGCCGTACTCGTCGATCCAGTGCAGCGCCGCGCGCGCCTCGTCCTCGAACTCGCGCACCACCGCGGCGTCCCCCGTCCACCGCTCGTACTCGTCGAGCAGGATGACATAGAGCGGGGTGTTGTCGGCGGCGCCGAAGTAGGGCGATGTGGGATTTTCTTCAAACGCGGTCAGCTCGCCGTAGCGGAACTCGCGCAGGATCTTGCCCGGCTCCTCGTCGCGGAAGTCGTCGAGCACGCTGCCCTGGTAGATGCCGAGCATCCGCAGGGTGTTGACGGCCATGTCCGGTGTGAACGGCAGGACCTGCAGGCTGGTGAGGATGGGGTCGCGGCCGGTGAGGGTGGCGTTCCACGGCAGACCCGCCGCGGGCAGCGGCTCGGTCGGTAGCGCCAGCGGCGAGAACCGCAGCGCGGCAAGGTCGACCAGGCTGCGCTGGTAGGTCCGCTCCAGTTGCTTCCAGTCGCAGCTCAGCTGCGGAGCCTTGTCGAGCCACTGCCGCAGGTCGTGTTGGAGCCTTGCCGTGTCGCGTTGCTGGCGAGGGGGAGTCAGGTATTCTCGCATGTCCTGACCGTCGGGATGCAGCACCAGCCCCCGGACGTGCAGCATGGTGGTCCACTGCCCGTGGGGTTCGATCCGGATGTGGTAGGTCAGCCCCCGTTGGTCGACCTGCGCCGGCTCGGTCGTGGAGATCACCGTCTCTAGCCGGAACTTCTCCCGCACGTAGCCGAGGTGCAGGCGACCGTTCTCGACGCGTTGGTAGAGCCGGCCGGCCGGCGTGCGTTCTTGTCTGATTATGTACACGGAGCTGAAGTCAGAGCCGGCGTCCACCCGGACGGTGAACTCGGCCGGTTCCCCGGAATGGTTGAGCACTGTCAACCGCTCCTCGAAGCTGCCGGCCACCGCCCGTTCGCGGATCACCGAGACCTTGGCGTCGACGTAGTGTGTCGGGGCCCCGGGCACCAGAAAGAACCGCGCCTCGAAGTACGACGGGTCGTCCATCGCCAGTGTGCTCACCCGTTCGCCGTTGATGGTCAGTCGCCACAGCGAGAGGAACCGGGTGTCGAATGAGAAGTAGCCGGTTGGGACGTTGGGCGTCGACTCTATGTCGCCGCTGTCGTCGCTCAACACGGAGATGTTGCCGTCCAGGATTCTGACGAGATCGGTTTTCATCCCTGCCTCCCCCGGTCCCGGGCGGCGATCCGCGGGTGACGCGCGTTGGGCGGCGGCGCGAAGAGCCGCTCCAGCAAGCTGACGAGCCGGATTTGTCCTTTGAGCGTTATGTCGTTCCTCAGCCACGCCGGGTGCGGTTTGGCTTCGCCGCGGACCATCCGGTCGAAGAAGGCGTCGTCGGAGCGGATGACGGTGTCGGCGGCGCGGTTCTGCTGTGACACCCGGACGACGCCGCCGCGGATCTCCACGAACCAGTGGTCGACGTCGTGGTCACGCTCGAGGTCGAACCGTATGGTGCCGTTCGTCTTCTTCAGCAGGCGTTCGTGGCCGTGTCGTTCGAGCGCTTCGAAGAACTTCTTGGTCGCCTCCGACATGGCACCACCCCCGTAGAAAACCGCCGGACCACGAGCAGCATCATTCGCATCAGGGTGGGTCAGCCTCACTCGGAACGGATGAACCTGGACTGCGGTCGCGAGCGGCGCGGGGAAATCCACCCGATCCGGGTGATGCGGCAGGGCCTCGCTCCGGGTCAGGGTGGGTAGGCGGCTCATCCGGGCTCGGCGCGCATCGGAGGGAGGCGGACATGTCGAATCCCACCACGAGCTTCTTCCAATCCCTCGCCCGTCGCGGGCACGAAACCCTCCTCGAGGACGCCACCGGGACCATACGGTTCGACCTCACCCACGAGCAGGGCGTCGACCGCTGGTTCGTGGCCATCGAACGGGGCGATATCCGCGTCTCTCAGGATGGAGGCAAGGCCGACTGTGTATTCCATGGCAGCCGGGCGACCTTCGACCGGATCTTGGCTGGCCAGTCACAGATGTACCCGGCATGGTTGCGTAACGACATCACGACGGAGGGTGATGTCCGGCTGGCCCGCCTCTTCGTTCGGCTCATGCCGGCGCCGCCCGAAGCCCATCACCCTCGGGATTTCGGCCGCGAACGGAGACGTGCGGCATGAGCGACGGCCTCGTCCGGCTACTGGACGGCAACACGTTCATCGTCAGTGAGGAGACGGGCGACATCGACGCGTCTCCCACCATCCCGACCGGGTTCTTCTCGTTCGACACCCGATTCCTGTCGAGATGGATCCTGTCCATTAACGACGAGCGGGTCAACGTGCTCACCGTCGAGGAGGTCGAGTACTTCGAGAGCCGCATGGTCGTCGTCCCGACCCTCCCCGCTCCACTCGTCGACATCGGTGTTTCGGCCATTCGCGACCGCTCCATCGGCGGAAGCTTCATGGAGCAACTGACCGTGATCAACCACGAACCCAAGCCCGTCGACCTGCGGATCCGGATCGACGTCGACAGCGACTTCGCCGACCTCTTCGAGATCAAGGACGTGCGGAACAAGAGCGGGACGTACTACACCCAGGTCGACGGCGGGCGCCTACGTCTCGGCTATCGGCGGGAAGCGTTTTGCCGGGAGACCCTGGTCTCGTCCACCGTGCCGGCCCGAGTCGACGAGCAGGGGCTGACATACCACGTTCGACTCGAACCGCACGGTCAATGGACCACCGACCTGCACGTGCAGGCGCTGGGCCTGGACGGGCGCGACCTTCGCAAGAGCCTGGAGGGCAGACCCGGTCGATCCCGAGCGCAGATCCGGCAGGACCTGGCCGGCTGGCTCGCGCAGGCACCCCGCCTCACCTGCGACTCCCCCACGTTGGGAATGACCTACCGACGCAGCCTGGCCGACCTCTCCGCGCTGTTTTACGCACCGCTGACCGCCAGCGGACACGCCATCCCCGCCGCCGGCCTACCGTGGTTCATGGCGATCTTCGGCCGGGACAGCATCCTCACCAGCATCCAGGCACTGCCGTTCGCGCCCGACCTCGCCGCCACGACGCTGCACCAGCTCACCGTGCGACAGGGGGCCGTCCTGCATGACTTCCGCGAGGAGGAGCCCGGGAAGATCCTCCACGAGCTGCGGTACGGGGAGACGGCCGCATTCGAGGAGCAGCCACACTCGCCGTACTACGGTAGCGCCGACTCCACTCCTCTCTTCGTCATCCTGCTCGACGAGTACGAGCGGTGGACCGGCGACGCCACGCTGGTTCGGTCTCTCGAACGTCCCGGGAGAGCCGCCCTGCACTGGATCGACGAGTACGGCGACATCATGGGCGACGGCTACGCCTGGTACCAACGCCGCAACGAGCGGACCGGGCTGGAGAACCAGTGCTGGAAGGACTCCTGGGACT
>NZ_JBFBCH010000048.1:0-2709 GCF_040683055.1 Polymorphospora sp. NPDC051019
CTTCTGCTCGGTGCCGACGAAGCTCGAACCGTTCGACAACGCCACGAACACGTCGTTCGTCGAACCCCTCGTGAACGTCACGATGTCGTCGCGGCCGTCCCCGTTGAAGTCACCGACCGCCGGAACCTCGGCCCCGGGTGCGAACCAGTCGTGCCACTTCGTCGCCCCCGCGAACGCCGACCCGGTCGACAGGGCCACATGCACATCGGCCAGGGTCCCGTGCGTGAAGGTGACGATGTCGTCTCTTCCGTCACCGTTGAAATCACCGGTCAGCGTCGTCTCACCCGACAGGCCGAAGAAGTCGTTCCACTTCACCGACGTACCCGCGAAACCCGAACCCGTCGACGTCGAGACATACACATCAGCCAACGACCCGTGCGTGAACGCCACGATGTCGTCACGGCCGTCACCGGTGAAGTCCGTCGGCGAACCACCCATCGGCCGCGCCCCCGACGGTGACTGGCCGCAGTTGTCGCTGGTGAGGTAGCGCTGGTGGTAGGAGCCGGGGTACGGCGCCAGCGACACGCCGTTGATCCGGATGGTCTGGCCCACCCCGTTGAGCAGCTGCTCGTAGTGGACGTGTGCGCCGGACGAGTTGCCGGTGCTGCCGGTCAGTCCGATCTGCTGCCCCTGCCGGACGAAGGCGCCGTTGGGCACCGAGAACGCGTTCAGGTGGAAGTAGTACGTCGTCCAGCCGCCACCGTGGTCGATGACGATGTAGTTGCCGGCCCCGTTCGGCTGCGAGTGGTGCCGGGCGACACCGTCGGCGGACGCCACCTGCGGGGTGTTGTTGGTGACACCGCCGTCGGCGCGTACGAAGTCCAGGGCGAGCCGTACCTCGGCGCTGTGGTGGCTGTACGTCCACCGCTGCCCGCACGGGAACGGCGCCTTGAAGTTCGGTGCCGCGTACGCGACGGCGGGCGCGACCACGATCGCCACCGCGGCGACGGCCGACGCGACGAGGACGCGGAGCAGGTTGGTCATGGATCGGCGGGACATGCGGCTCCTTCCGGCCGGCGCACTCGGCGAACGGCTCTGTCGAGACGGTGGGTCGGCGCGCGGGCGGCCCGGCGTAGGCGGAGGGTCTGGGCGGGCGCGGAGGGTCAGGGCACGCTCGGCCGGGGCAGTTGGCTGCCGGCGGCCAACTGGTCATGCCACTTCCAGGCGTTCTGCACGAAGCGGGACCCGTCGGAGAGCGACACGTAGACGTCGGCGGCCGTACCCCGGGTGAACGTGACGACGTCGGCCCGGCCGTCGCCGTCGAAGTCACCGACACCGGGCGTCTCGGTGCCGACCGCGAAGTTGTCGTGCCACCTCGCGGCGGCTCCGAAGCCCGAGCCGGTGGAGCGGGCGACGTACACGTCGGCGGCGGCACCGCGGGTGAAGGTGACGACGTCGTCGCGGCCGTCACCGTCGACGTCGGCGAGGGCCGGCAGGGGCACGGCCAACGCGGCGGCGATGACGACTCGTCGGATCGTGTGGACGCTCATGATGGCCCCCGAACTGCCGGGCACGGATCAGTGTGCGCAGTCAACCCCGGACTTCGATACATGTCAATAGTTGACTGCCTGCGATGACTGGCCGAAACTTAGCTCCAAACGACCGCGCCCATCATGGCCATGACGTGCGAAAACCGCCACCCGGCAACCAGCGGCACCCATCGCGGGTTCCGCCATCACATCGATTGATCTCATTTGATTGATGGCGAGGTGCAGAATGCGACGACGCCTTCCGAGCGGCCACCGGCGCCGCCTCGGCCCATCCACCCTGGCGGCCGCACTCGCCGCCGTACTGCTGCCGGGCGCGCTGCTGCCGGCCCCGGCGTCGGCGTCGACCGCCGCCGGCCCCGGCGCGCCGATCGGCACGCTGGCCTGCCCCTCGATCCCGGCCAACCACGACCCGTCGATCATCATCATCGTCAACCGGGTCGGCCGGAGCCTGAACGTCAACGACAAGGTCATGCTCGCCGGCTTCGAGGCCGGCTGGGTCGAGTCGCACATGAACAACCTGCCCTGTGGCGACAAGTCGTCGCTCGGCGTCTTCCAGCAACGCCACGACTTCGGCTGGGGCACCCCCGAGCAGATCATGGACCCGGTGTACGCATCGACCCAGTTCTTCGTACGCGCCATCGACTGTGACCGCCGCTACCCCGGCTACACCGCCGGCCAGGTCGCCCAGTGCGTGCAGCGGTCCGGCTTCCCGACCCGCTACGACCAGTCGGAGGCCAAGGCCCGCAGCCTGCTCGCCGAGGCCCGGCGCGCGATCGGCACCATCGGCGGCACCCCGACCGACTTCACCGGTGACGGCCGCGACGACATCGTCACCTTCACCCACGGATCACTCGCCGACGTTTACGTCTCGACCTCGACCGGTTCGGGCTTCGCGGGTACGTCGGTGAAGTGGAACGACTTCTTCGGCCTGTCCGGTGAGACGACACTGACCGGCGACTTCAACGGCGACGGACGCGACGACATCGTCACCTTCACCCACGGATCGCTCGCCGACGTGCACGTGGCCCTGTCCACCGGTGGCGGATTCGCCGGCGCCTCGAAGTGGCACGACTGGTTCGCACCCGGGGCCGAGATCGCGGCCGTCGGAGACTTCAACGGGGACGGCCGCGACGACATCGCCACCTTCACCCGAGGCACCACCAACGACGTCTACGTCGCCCTGTCCAACGGCTCAGCCTTCATCGGCACCGAACAGAAA
>NZ_JBFBCH010000049.1:0-2579 GCF_040683055.1 Polymorphospora sp. NPDC051019
ACGCCGGTCACGCCGACCGGTCGCACGGCCCCGGCAGGAGCCGGGCCAACTCGGCGGCGACCATCGCGTGCGCGGCGCGGGCCGACAGCGGTCGCTGCCCGGTGTGGCAGTGCAGGACCAGACCGTCGACGAAGGCGAGCAACCTCGCCGCCTCCATCTCGTAGCCGACGGGTTCCGGAAGCTCCCCGCACGCCAGCGCGTTACGCAGCGCCTGCTCGATCTGCGCGCGCAGGTTGGCGTTGCTCGACCGCAGCACGTCGGCAAGGGCCGGATTGCTGAACGAGCGTGCCGTGAACGCCAGTGTCACCCAGCCTTCGCTGCGCCGGGCCGGGTCGAGCGGCATCAGTTCGGCGACCCCGTCGAGCAGCATCCGTTCGATCCGGGCGCCGGCGCGCTCGGATCGTTGCCGGCGGGCCGCGACTCTGGCCTCGATGCGGTTGCGGATCCGGCGGAACGACTCCAGGAGCATCTCGTCTTTGCTGGCGAAGTAGTGCTGGACCAGGCCGACAGAGATCCCCGCCTCTTCGGCGGTGCGGGCAACCGTGACGCTGTCGAGACTCTCGGCGGCGATCAGCCGCTCGACGGCATCGGCGATCTGGCCGCGACGCTCTGCATGATCCACGATCCGGGGCACGGTTGAATCATACAGCCATACGGTATAACGTCCCCGTAAACCGTACGGCAATATGGTGATGGAGTCTCCGATGCGCCCCTCGTCACTCCGGTCGGCCGCCGTCGTCGCCCTGTCCGTCACCGTTCTGTCCGTCACCGCGCTGGTCACCCCGCCCGCCGCCGCGGCTCCGACCGACACCGTCCACGACTACCTGCAACGGCACCGTGAATCGGTCGGCTCACCCGGACTCGCCTACGCGGTCGTACGGGACGACAGCGTCGTCGCCCAGGGCACCTTCGGCACCGACGGCGACGGCGCACCCGTGACACCCCGCACCGCGTTCCTGCTCGGCTCGGTCGCCAAACCGTTCGCCGGCCTCGCCGTCGCCCAACTCGTCGAGGCCGGCCGGCTCGACGTCGACGCCCCGGTCGTCGACACGCTTCCGTGGTTCCGCCTGGCCGACAGGGAGGTCAGCGACCGGATCACGACCGAACACCTGCTGACCCACACCAGCGGCATCAGCGCACCGGACGGGGTGCGGTTCGCCGACCGCTTCGACAACGCCGACGGTGCCGTCGAACGCGCCGCGCGTGCCCTCGCCGACGCCGAACCCGCCGGCCCACCCGGCGGCGCCTTCCGTTACAGCTCCGCGAACTACATGGTGCTCGGCGCGCTCGTCGAGAAGATCTCCGGATCGTCGTACGCGGACTATCTGCGCCAGCACGTCCTGGAACCGCTGCGGATGCGGGATGCCGTCGTCGACGAGGCCACCGCACGCCAACACATCCCACCCGGTCACCGGCTGACCTTCGACCGGGCGTGGAGGTTCGACACCGAATACGACGAATCCGGCGTCCCGTACGGATATCTCGGCGGCAGCCTCACCGACCTGACGAACTTCGCGATCGCCCAGTTGAACGGCGGAACCTTCGCCGGCACCGAGGTGCTGTCGGCCGAGGCGACGGCCCGTACCCACGAGGGCAGGGTGGAGACGTCCAGCGGTTCGTACGGCTACGGATGGCGCACCCGCGACCTCGACGGCGTCCGGACCGTGCACCACTCCGGCGCCACCGCCGGATACATGAGTTCACTCGTCCTCGTACCCGAACAGGACCTTGCCGTCATCGTCCTACACAACGCGCACGGCATGGCCCGCGACGTCCAGCAGTACGAGGCCGCCTTCAACGTCGTACGCCTGCTCCAGGGTGGGACGCCACACGACGTCGGCGCAGACCCCCTGCTCGCGTACGGGCCGTGGGTCCTGCTCGGACTGGCCGCCGTCGTCGTCGCGCTGCTGGTGCGTACCGCACTGCGAAGGGGCCCGAGGTCCGTACTGCGGACCTCCATCTGGTGCGGTGCGGCGCTGCTGTCGGCGTTCGCGGCCGGCTGGATACTGCCCCGGCAGTTCGGCGCCGGCCTGCGCGAGGTCATGCTGTGGGCACCCGACATGGCGATCGGCATCATCGCCGTTCTCGGCGCCTGTGCGCTGACCCTCGGTACGCACCTGACACTGTGGCTGAGACACGTCCGCACCGGTCATCCCTCGTGAGTAGGCGGGATCGGGCCACCTGCGCGGTTCAGCAGACCGGGGTCCCGACCTGGCCACGGCGACGGTTGGCGGACAGGCCGAGCGCGGCGATGAGCGTACCGGGGACGACCGGCCGTCGCGAATGGTTCGGGCGCCACCGGCCGCGTCATCCCCGTCGGGCGACCAGGATGTTGATTCCGTGTGGAGTGGGGATACCAGCTGTCGGGGCCGGTTCCAGGCCCGCCCGGACCGAAGGGGGGCACATGACAGCGCCGGAGGAAAGCCAGGAGAAGGACCCGAAGACCGATGATGTGCTCTTCTCTCCGGACGGCGACCCGCACCACAAACTGGCGCAGGCGCCGCAACCGGACGAGCACCTGCCGGTCACCTACACGCACGACGGGGAGACCGAGATCGTGAGTGGCGAGCAATGAGGGC
>NZ_JBFBCH010000050.1:0-1766 GCF_040683055.1 Polymorphospora sp. NPDC051019
GGCAAGACCGCGGTGGTCGAGGGTTTGTCCCAGAAGATCATCAAGGGTGAGGTGCCGGAGACGCTGAAGGACAAGCAGCTTTACACGCTTGATCTGGGTGCTCTGGTCGCGGGTTCGCGGTATCGGGGTGATTTCGAGGAGCGCTTGAAGAAGGTGCTCAAGGAGATCCGTACCCGTGGTGACATCATCCTGTTCATCGACGAGATTCACACGTTGGTGGGTGCGGGTGCCGCGGAGGGTGCGATCGACGCGGCGTCGATTCTGAAGCCGATGCTGGCCCGTGGCGAGTTGCAGACGATCGGTGCGACGACGCTGGACGAGTACCGCAAGTATGTGGAGAAGGACGCGGCGTTGGAGCGGCGGTTCCAGCCGATCCAGGTGGGTGAGCCGTCGCTGGCGCACACGATCGAGATCCTGAAGGGTTTGCGGGACCGTTACGAGGCGCACCATCGGGTGACGATCACCGACGCGGCGTTGGTCGCGGCGGCGACGCTGGCGGACCGGTACATCTCGGACCGGTTCCTGCCGGACAAGGCGATCGATCTGATCGACGAGGCGGGTGCGCGGATGCGGATCCGTCGGATGACGGCGCCGCCGGACCTGCGGGACTTCGACGAGCGGATCGCGCAGGTGCGTCGGGACAAGGAGTCCGCGATCGACGCGCAGGATTTCGAGCGGGCGGCGCAGTTGCGGGACAAGGAGAAGCAGCTGCTGGGTCAGAAGGCGCAGCGGGAGAAGGAGTGGAAGGCCGGGGACCTGGACGTGGTGTCCGAGGTCGACGATGAGCAGATCGCCGAGGTCCTGGCGAACTGGACGGGTATTCCGGTGTACAAGCTGACCGAGGAGGAGACTTCCCGGCTGCTGCGTATGGAGGCCGAGCTGCACAAGCGGGTCATCGGTCAGGAGGATGCGGTCAGGGCGGTCTCCAAGGCGATCCGTCGTACCCGTGCCGGGTTGAAGGATCCGAAGCGTCCGTCGGGTTCGTTCATCTTCGCCGGCCCGTCCGGGGTTGGTAAGACGGAGCTGTCGAAGGCTTTGGCGGAGTTCCTGTTCGGTAGTGAGGACGCGCTCATCCAGTTGGACATGAGTGAGTTCCATGACCGGTACACGGTGTCGCGGCTGGTGGGTGCGCCTCCTGGTTATGTCGGCTACGACGAGGGTGGGCAGTTGACGGAGAAGGTCCGTCGTCGGCCGTTCTCGGTGGTGTTGTTCGATGAGATCGAGAAGGCTCATCCGGATGTGTTCAACACGTTGTTGCAGATCCTGGAGGACGGTCGGTTGACTGATGGTCAGGGTCGGATCGTGGACTTCAAGAACACGGTGATCATCCTGACGACGAACCTGGGTACGCGGGATGTGGCGAAGGCTGTGTCTCTTGGTTTCCAGGCTTCTGAGGACTCGGAGTCGAACTACGAGCGGATGAAGACGAAGGTCAACGATGAGTTGAAGCAGCATTTCCGGCCGGAGTTCCTGAACCGGATCGATGACACGATCGTGTTCCATCAGTTGCGGCAGACGGAGATCCTTTCGATTGTGGACATCATGATCGGTCGGATCGAGACGCAGTTGCGGAACAAGGACATGAGTATGGAGTTGACCGACGACGCCAAGCGGTATCTGGCGAAGAAGGGGTTCGACCCTGTGTTGGGTGCGCGTCCGTTGCGTCGGACGATCCAGCGTGACATCGAGGACAACCTGTCCGAGCGGATCCTGTTCAACGAGTTGAAGCCGGGCCAGATCGTCGTCATCGACTGCGAAGGCGACCC
>NZ_JBFBCH010000051.1:0-1643 GCF_040683055.1 Polymorphospora sp. NPDC051019
CCGAAGACCTTGGAGGCGGGGGAACGCCGAACGGCGGCCCGCTGAACCAGTCGGGCCGCCGTTCGCGAAGTTGTGGATCAGAGCGAGCGGATGTTCTCCGCCTGCAGGCCCTTCTGGCCCTGGGTGATGTCGAACTCCACCCGCTGGTTCTCATCGAGGCTGCGGAAGCCGCTCGCCGAGATCGCGGAGAAGTGGGCGAAGACGTCGGCGCCGCCGCCGTCCTGGGTGATGAAACCGAAGCCCTTGTCGCCGTTGAACCACTTCACGGTACCTGTAGCCATGTCTGCTCCTTCGCAAGCTGTTAGAGGCCGCACTGCGCGGACCCTTACGCCGCCGCGTTGATCGCCCGCGCCGGAACCGACACGACAAACGAAAAAAGCGCCTGGATGGGTTCAGATAACCCCATCAGGCGCCGAAAACGTCTAAGGAAATCAAAACTGCAACTGGGAGAAGCCTAGCACAGATGCCAGTCCCGCCAGCGCCCCATGTGCGCGGCCCCTGTCACCGCATCAGCCCTGCGCCCGGAATCCCCGCTGCCAGCTCATCGGCCCCGGTGGCGTCCGCGTGCTGGCCGCGGGTGTGCTGCGTCAGCGCGTTGCGCGCTCGCCTTGCTGGGCTGTCAAGAAGCGCCTTCTTGCTGGCCGCGGGGGATTCGGGTACGACAAACGGTCCCTCTCAAGGGTGGAGAAGGACCGTGCGGCGTGGGTCAGGCGGCGCCGGATTGCTGGCGGCGCTGGAGGTTCCGGTTGTGCTGGAGGGCTTCTTCGAGTTGGTCTTCGAGGATGATGATCCGGCAGGCGGCTTCGAGGGCGGTGCCGTGGTCGACCATCTCCCGGGCTCGTGCGGCCAGGCGCAGTTGGTAGCGGGAGTAGCGGCGGTGTCCGCCGGTGGAGCGGAACGGGATGATCAGTTTCGCCTCGTCGAGGCGGCGCAGGAAGTCCTGCGAGGCGCCCACGATCTCCGCGGCGCGGCCCATGGTGTAGGCGGGGTAGTTGTCGTCGTTGAGCATGTCGTCGGGTTGGGCCATACATACCTCTCCATGACGAGGGCCCCGGCGCACCACGCGCCGGGGCCCAGGGTTACGGGTTGAATACACCATCTACCGACAGGTTCGTCGGGTTCTCGTTTCCGCACCATGCCGCTATCAGCGGCAGGCGGGGTGAGGATCGCATAAGCGTGACCGGAGACCACCACCTCACGTTCGATGGGACTACGGTGTCCACCGCAGAACTGCAACTACGTCCTGACGGCGGGCGATCCAACGGTGTCCAGCCCTCCCTTTCCTCTTCTTCCATTACTGCGGTGCTACCCGCCGATGTCGGAGCCCCACGCGACTCATGGCCCCGCACACGTGCGGCGGATCTTTCCTGCATCAGGCGGAGCCCCGAACCTGCATCGGCCCTGCCTGCGGTTGCCCTGACCTGGAGTTACGTCAAGGTCTTGACCTGCACTTGCCTTACCTTGCTGCGTGCGGTGATGTGCTTCCACCGCAGTTACCGAGCGGGCCACGAAGTGTCCCGGGCCTGCTTGACGCTCGGCCTGTTTCGTCGGCGTCTTTTACCGATCTCCGTCGTCAACGCAAGCAACACTACCCAACCCGACCGACAATGTCTAGCCGCCGGAGACCAGATTTTCTCGGCGGA
>NZ_JBFBCH010000052.1:0-1507 GCF_040683055.1 Polymorphospora sp. NPDC051019
CGCTCATTGGTGCACCCTTGTCTCACTCGAGCTGATGTTGGTTCGAGTGCACCGGTGACCGTCGGGCCATCGCCCAGCTCGCTCGACCTTCGAGGTCCAGCGTGAGTTCTGCGAGGCCCGGCGGCCCGGGACACCCCGACTGGCAACAGGGCTATGCGCCATCGAGCGCCGCTCAATGAGCGACCGGCAGTGGTGTCCCGAAACCACCAGGTGCTTCCCCACTGGTAGCGCAGCGGAGAGGCAACCATGAGTGTGACCGACACCGCCGCGCCGGCGCGAGGGAACTCGGCCGGGGTGGACTGGGCCAAGGACGACTACACGGTCTGCGTGGTCGACGCCGACGGTGAGCCGTTGGAGCGGCTGACGCTGAAATACACCAAGACTGGCCTGAGACGGCTGATCGACCTGCTCGACCGGCATCGGGTGGACGCGGTCGGCATCGAACGCCCGGACGGGCCGATCGTAGATGCGTTGCTGGCCGCCGACACGACCGTGTACGTGATCCCACCCTCGCAGGTCAAAGCACTGCGCCGACGTTACGGCTCGGCCGGGAACAAGGACGACCGGTTCGACGCCCATGTCCTGGCCGACACGGTACGCACCGACCGACGCCGGCTGACCCCGCTCGTGCTGGACAGCGAGACAACCACCGGGCTGCGTAAGCTGTGCCGCGCTCGCAAAGACCTGGTCGCCCACCGCATCGCGGTCGCCAACCAGCTGCGCGCTCACCTGACCACAGCGCTGCCGGCCACCGTCCAGCTGTTCAACGAGATCGACTCGTCGATCAGCCGGCAGTTCCTGACCCGGTTCACCACCCAGGACGCCCTGGACTGGCTGTCGCCCAAACGCCTGGCCGCCTGGCTGAAGAGCGTGAGCTACTGCGGCCGCGCCGACCCAGCCGTGCTGCACGCCCGCATCAACGCCGCGCCTCGCGGCGCCACCGGTGACCACGGACAGACCCTGGCCGGCATCACCCGCGCCTACCTCGCCACCCTGGCCGCCATCGTGACCCAGATCGACACCCTCAACCAGCAGATCACCGCTGCCCTCGACCTGCACCCCGACCGGGACATCTTCACCAGCCTGCCCCGCTCCGGCACCGTCCGCGCCGCCCGGCTGCTCGCCGAGATCGGCGACGCCCGCGGCCGGTTCCCCACCCCAGCGTCCCTGGCCTGCCTCGCCGGCGTCGCACCCTCGACCCGCGAATCCGGCAAAGTCCGCATCGTGGCCTTCCGCTGGGCCGTGGACAAACAACTGCGCGACGCCGTCTGCGACTTCGCCGGCGACAGCCGCCACGCCAACCCCTGGGCAGCCAACCTCTACACCCAAGCCCGCGCCCGCGGCCACGACCACCCCCACGCGGTCCGCATCCTGGCCCGCGCCTGGCTGGACATCAT
This sequence comes from Polymorphospora sp. NPDC051019, assembly GCF_040683055.1. Taxonomy (NCBI): domain Bacteria; kingdom Bacillati; phylum Actinomycetota; class Actinomycetes; order Micromonosporales; family Micromonosporaceae; genus Polymorphospora; species Polymorphospora sp. NPDC051019. Next base: position 1,398 of record NZ_JBFBCH010000052.1, read on the forward strand.
CTGGAAGTGCTGGACCACCAACACCCCCTACGACCCGGACCGCCACCGAGCCCTCCAACACCTGCTCACACAAGATCATCAGGTGGCGGCTTGACACAGGGCAACTCACG
>NZ_JBFBCH010000053.1:0-1331 GCF_040683055.1 Polymorphospora sp. NPDC051019
TCGGTGGACTACTCCAAGTTCAGGTACGCCTACGGTGGTGACTGGGCGGCGCGGCTGCGGCTGTGGCAGGTGCCGTCCTGCGCCCTGGAAGACCCGGCGCCGGCCGGCTGCCAGGTCGTGCCGCTGCGGTCGGTCAACGACACCGCCCTGAGCATGGTTTCGGCCCAGGTCGACGTCCCCACGGCGGCACGATCGGCCGCCGGCTCCACCATGACCATCGCGCTGATGGCGGGGCCCACCGGCTCCGGAGGCGATTTCGCGGCCAGCCCGTTGCAGGCCTCGTCGTCGTGGTCGGCCGGCGGGTCGACCGGCGACTTCTCCTGGACGTATCCGATGCGGCTGCCGCCCGGGATCGCCGGCCCCACCCCGGGGCTCGGCCTGTCCTACTCCTCGTCGAGTGTCGACGGCCGGTCCGAGGCCACGAACAACCAGCCGTCGTGGATCGGTGAGGGCTTCGAGTACACGCCCGGGTTCATCGAACGCCGCTACGTCCCCTGTTCGGAGGACATGGGCGGCTCGGCGAACAACACGGTCAAGACCGGCGACCTGTGCTGGCGCTCCGACAACGCCACGATGAGCCTCAACGGGCGCAGCACCGAACTCATCTTCGAGGCAGGCAAGGGCTGGCACAGCCGCACCGAGGACGGGTCACGGATCGAGAAGCTGACCGGCGCGCCGAACAACGACAACGACGGTGAGCACTGGAAGGTGACCGACGCCGACGGCGTGCAGTACTTCTTCGGTCTCAACCGCCCGGCCGGGCACACCAGCGACACGAACAGCACCTGGCGGACCCGGGTCTACGGCAACCACACCGGCGAACCGTGCCGGCAGTCGACGTTCGCGGCGTCGCACTGCATGCAGGCGTGGCGGTGGAACCTCGACTACGTCATCGACCCGCATGGCAACACCAACTCGTACTGGTACGACAAGGAACTGAACAAGTACGCCGCGAACCTCACCAGTTCCGACACCGTCTCCTACGACCGCGGCGGTGTGCTGCGCCGGATCGAATACGGCACCTGGGACCGCGCCGACGGCCGTTCGACGACCCCGATCGCCCAGATCCTGTTCGAACCAGACGACCGCTGCCTGTCCAACTGCGCCACCCACGACGCGACCCGGTGGCCGGACGTGCCCTGGGACCAGGAGTGCGCCCAGTCCGCGACCTCCTCTGGCACCAACTACTCGCCGACGTTCTGGAGCACCAAGCGCCTGGCGAAGGTGACCACCAGAGTCTGGAACACCTCGGTCACCCCCGCGGACTGGCAGGACGTCGACTCGTGGACGTTGACGCACTCGTTCCCGTCCCCGGGTGACGGCACCAACGC
>NZ_JBFBCH010000054.1:0-1312 GCF_040683055.1 Polymorphospora sp. NPDC051019
GTGGTCTTGCCCCGATTTGACGGACAGGGTCGATGAGTTGGTCAGGCTACCTTGCTGATCGTGTTGGTGTGGGCGGTGGCTTCGTAGGCGGCGGGGCTGAGGTAGCCGAGGGTGGAGTGACGGCGTCGGGTGTTGTACCAGCCCTCGATCCAGTTGAAGATCGCGGTGTGGGCTGCGGTGCGGGTGGGCCAGGTCTCGCGGTGGAGTAGTTCGGTCTTGATGGTGGCGAAGAACGACTCGGCGACGGCGTTGTCCCAGCACTGGCCTTTGCGTCCGACGGACAGGCGGATTCGGTGCTGGTCGGCCAACCGGGTGTACTGGGCGCTGCCGTATTGACAGCCGCGGTCGCTGTGAAAAATCAGCGGCCGGTCGGGGCGGCGACTGGCGACGGCGTTCGACAACGCCCGGGCGGGTAGGTCGGTGCGTAGGTGGTCGGCGGTGGCCCAGCCGACGACCCGGCGGGAGGCCAGGTCGATCACGGTGGCCAGGTACAGCCAGCCCTCCCGGGTGTGGACGTATGTGATGTCGCCGCACCAGCGGGTGTTCACCGCCGTGGCGGCGGTGGTGAAGTCCCTGCCGATCAGGTCCGGTCGCGCCGGCGCTGTCGGGTCGGCAACGGTGGTCGTGCGCCACCGTTTCGGTGTCCGGCCGCACCTTCCGGCCGCGGCCATGAGCCTGGCGATCCGCTTGCGGGAGTGTCGCCGGCCCTGGGCGCGAAGCTCGGCGTGCACGCGTGGGGCGCCGTAGGTGCTGGCGGACGCGTCGTGCACGGCGATGATCCGCTCGGTGAGTTCGATGTCCTGGCGGGCCCGCGGCGACAGGCCTGTGGTGCGGTGCTGGTAGTAGGCGGACCGGGAGACCTCCAGCAGCTCACAGGCACGCTTCACATTGCCCTGCCGCGCTTTCTCCGCCTCGATGAACGGGTACACGTTCACCGGGTCTCCCTCACGAAGAAAGCCGTGGCCCGTTTGAGGATGTCGACGTCCTCACGCAGCCGGCGGTTCTCCCGACGCAACCGCGCCAACTCCTCCCGCTCCGCACTGGTCAACCCGTCCGAACGGGCACCGGCGTCGAGGTCGGCCTGTTTCACCCAGTCCCGTACCGCGGTCTCGGTCAGATCGAAGTCTTTCGCGACCTGACCGACCGTGCGGTCACCCCGACGGCACACCTCGACGATCTCCGCCTTGAACTCCGGCGTGAACGCCCTGCGCGGCCGACGCGGCTTGCTCCCCATGCCTTCCATGATGAACATTCTTCCCGAGGGCGCACAGCCCCACGGATCTCAGATGTCCGTCAAACCGGGTCAAGCCCA
>NZ_JBFBCH010000055.1:0-1026 GCF_040683055.1 Polymorphospora sp. NPDC051019
CGCCGTCATCGTGGTCTGCGGCGAACTGGTGCTACGGCGCCGACTCGGTGATGTGCGCCGCGCAGCGCTGGTCCGGCGCTCCTTTCGGGACATCGCAGGTGGCTGGCTTCTGTGGCTATGCATTGCATCCTTTGTGCTGTTGGTGATGATCGTGGTGGTTGGCGCGCAGCTAGCCGATTCGAGCGGACAGGCGTTGGCGTATGGGAATCCCGGATCCAGCCGCTTGGCGGTCAGCGACTTCACCGCTGGCATCTTCCCCGGATTTGCCTACGGCGTCTCGTTGCTGGGGGGCGCACTCATGGTGATGATTGTGTGCGCGGCGGCTCTACGGCTGATCGAGGCCCGGCCGGCCCTCCAGGAGTTCACCGCGGACGCCAGCCTGCGCCGGTTGTCGGGCCAGCGCGTGCTGAGCGGCTGTGCCGCAGCTCTGCTCATCGCCGCCGGCGGCGCGTGTTTTGCTGCGGGCGTCGCCGTCGCGGAGGCTTTCACCGGCGGGCTCTGGCACATCAGCGGGCTCATCGTGGCGCTGACCGGTGTGATGCTCGCGGCCGCGGGGGCCTTGATCAGTGTGCTGCCGGTCCTGCGGTTCTCCCGATCAGCCTGGCGCCGGACGCTGCCGAGCGGGCGGGCGACACCGTGATACCGAGTCTCGTGGTCGATGTGGCGTCGCCGTCACCGGTCTACGAGCAGATCCGGTCCCAGATCGCTGCTTTTGTGCGCACCGGCGTGCTGCGGGAGGGCGACCGTTTGCCCACCGTCCGAGCATTGGCCGCGGACCTCGGCATCGCCGTCAACACTGTTGCTCGCGCGTATCAGGAGTTGCAGGCCGCAGGCCTCGTCCGAGTGGCCCGCCGGCACGGGACCGTTGTCACCGTCCCACCCGATGTCCGCGATGTATCTGATCTACGGCACATGGCCGAGGTGCTGTCCACCCGCGCGGCCGCCCAAGGCGTGGACCACGAGACGGTTTTAGCCCTGGTGACTGAGGCATTACGCCGATCAGCGGGCCAATCAGGAGCCAGCGCG